>NZ_VISS01000003.1 GCF_007827555.1 Aeribacillus composti | reverse complement strand
CGAACGGCTCCTTTTGGTTTTACGATTCTCGTCTGAAATAGTGCGCAAACAATCGGAAAAAGCGTGCAAAATCGGAGAGAATTCGCAAACATTTTGCGAGGTATTTCCGATTTTAGTCCAAAATAATTTGAAAAAAGTGGTTCTAAAATAGTGTGCTAATTTACAGTATTTGACCCTACGTTTTCTAAATTAGGAGGTGATTTCATGATAATAAAAAAAGAAGGCAAAATTAACGAGATAGTCTATGAATATACAACATATCACAGCGGAAAATATAGGCTTTATCCAACAATTACAGATTTAAAAATTATTTTAGAAAAAATAATTGAATCCAATTCAACGACAGAATATTTAAGAATTAATCCATTTTATATTAATGAAAAGGCAAATATGCAGATTGAATTCGATGAATATATGTTTTATTTGGAATGTAGGGAACAGTTCGATGAGAAAGAACTGAAAGAACATATTTTAGATTGCCTGGATGCACATTATCCAAGTGTGTCTACTGAGCAATTTGAGATGGGGAAAATACTATATCCACTATGTCAACACAATGATGTAGAGAGTTTTAAGCTATCATTAGAAAAATATCGTAATTATTTAGATACGCTTTTACCGAGGTTATTTGATATTGCTAAAAGAAAAATGCAATTAAAAGACGAAGATTTAGCTTTTGGATATTTTTGTTTTGAAGTTCATAGTGAATAAGAATCAAACCTTGATTGGCTTTATGCCTTTCAAGGTTTTTATTTTAAAACTAACAGATGTATCAAATAATAAAGTGCAATTACGAGAAAATTTATATATCGTTTTTACCAACATTTTAATTCAGACTTCATAATGGTTCCGCCTACTATGAGTTTGGCTGTGATGCATGGTGAAACTATTAACAACACTAATACCCTTCGCGAGTATGCTTTGAAACACGTGCGAACGCATTCTCGCGGCGAGAAAGAGGGTATAAACTTTTAACTGACTGTGACGATACTAAACGGACACATTATTTTTATTATATTGTACTTTCTACCTAAGTTGAAAAACGATTAAGTGATTTGCCGAGAGGTACTAAACAAACTGTTATTATCGATATACGGGGACAAAACGTATCGGAAGAAATACTAGATGATTTGTATGATAGAATAATGAAAAAAACAAATGGTAAAGTAAATATTAGATTTAAAACTAATGAGTGAGGTGACAGAATTGGCTGTAGGTTTGAAAGTAAAATATTACTGGTATTCAATTGGTCATGGTGATTTTTTACATTCGTTTTTTTCAACAGTAAGCTATCATTTAGAGCCAAATGGTTGGGGAACAAAGTATCCTCTTTTATTAAACAAACTATATAATGGTAAACTTGAGTATAAATATATTAAAGATGTTATTAAAGAAATAGATGAAATACAAGAAAGTTTGAAAAATTACAGTCCATCACAAGTCGTTTGGGATATCGAAGACCTTTCAAAAACACCTCCATGGGGAGATAATATAAGTGATGAAATTACAGACTTATCTAACTATTTTGTTACAAGTGATGGGGAAGATTTAATAACTATTTTACAAAAAGCATTAAATAAAGCTTTAAAAATAAAGTCAGACATTGAAATAGAAAGTATTTAAGAAAGTTTAAACTATGATTTTTGATAGGGGTTGTCCAGAAAGTCAAAATCCATTGAAAACGAAACATCATAAGCATTGATATATCAACGTTTCTAAAACATTAAAGGGGCGTCTATAAGCCGGAAAATCGACTTATTAGACAGCCCCTTTTATTTTAAGGCTGATTATCTAAACGATACACTCGTTCAAGAAGCAATGAGAAGACCTTCTCGCCAGCGTTCTGTCTGTCCAATGGCAGCCGGCCTTGGCAGGAGTCGGCCGGCGCCCCGCATGTGGATGAGCAAAGCTAAGGAAGAAGTAAAAGAAACTACGATGAACATGGTTGGCAAAATTGGGGATGGTTGGGAAGGGTAAGGGAAAAGCTAATTTTGTAAATATAGCTAGTAAAAAACGAACAAAGCATATACTTTACGGAGATAAAACAGGTGGTGGGCATTTATGCCTGGAACTGGAAACCCTAAAAACTGGAGTGCGGAAAGAGTAATGCACAATGTATCAGATATAGCTACCGACCCTACACTAAAATGGAAGAGGGGAGAGTTGTTAAGAGTGTCCAAAGATATGAGGTTATAGGAATTAGGGATGGAATTAAAATAAAGGTAATTACAGATGGAAAAGATATAATAACTGCATTCCCTATTAAATAACTAATTTTAGGAGGGCGATTTTATGAATTTAAATATTCTTTTAAAAGAAATAGTAAGAAATATTACTAATCTTCCATTGAAAGATGAAAAAGACATTTTAGAGTTTATAGAACATGAAGAGTGGGGATTAGCTCTAGAAACAATATGCGGTGTAATTGAACAAGAGGATATCACTATTGATAAAGATATTTTTGGCAAAATCGAAGAAGCTGGAATATACATGGAAATGGACAAATCACTTTGGGAAGGAATAAGTAAACAAATTAGGTAAATATGCTTGTCTTTAGAGAAAAGTATATTTCTAGTCATAACATCATTTTGCTTTAAGAAGCAAGAAATCAAAAAAGTGGATAAAGAGTTAAAAGCACTTATCAAGCCATTAGGGATGCAGCTTGAAACGATGCCAGGCATTAATACGGTGACCGCATCCGCTTTCATTGCAGAAATCGGGGATATTCATCGTTTCTTTCATTCTGACAAACTCGCAAGATACGCAGGTATAGCCCCTGTCAGAATGGGTTCGGGCGGAAAGGAAACAGGAAATTATACACTATCTTTTATAACTTGGCTGTTCAAAAAATACATATTTGTAAAGGCAGTAAAACTCCTCGAAATCCTGTGTTTTACGAGTATTATCAGAAAAAGCTAGCAGAAGGTAAAACCAAACAACAAGCGCTTATTTGCATTATGAGAGGACTTGTCAATATTATCTATGGTATGATGAAACACAAGACCGCTTATATCATGCCTGAACGGAAAGTCAGTTGATATAATGGGTGGTGGTTAGTGAAACTGCCACCCGTTTATAAAGTACATTTTTATAATTTCCTAAGGGTACGGGTAAAACTGTTAAGCTACCAAGCCAAGGGACTGTGGACGCAGGCGTTCCGGGAGCACCAAAAGTAGATGCTGGTAAGTAAGGAAAGCATGTTTTAGGTCATCCTGATAGTATGCCTGGTAAGAAAACTCAATGGGCAGAAGGAGAAGATGGAGTTAAATTGACTCAAGAAGCATGGGTAAAGGGAACTGTAGTTAAGCCAGATGGTAGTGTTAAAATTTATGACTTTCACAAACCAATTGGGGTGAATGGAGAAACTAGAGTAAAAGTTCATATGGATAAAAAAAGAAACATCCATGGTTACCCAGTAAAATAACGGAGGTATATCATGAAACAAAATGTATTAAATACAATTGAACAATTATATCACCATGGTGATTTTGGATATGTTTTATTGAATTATGTCGATACTAATGTTTGGGCTAATAAAATCACTCATGAAATAAAAGGAATAAACGTTGAGAATTTAACAGATTTTAATTATTCAAAATGTTTCACATTATATATTATGCCTTCGATCCATCCTAAGATAAAAATTGGTACGGATGAATTTAGAGCATATATCAGAGAACACACTTATTTAAACGGATTATTGGTTTATATTTCGGCAATTGCTCCATTTGCAGCAATAAAATATGTTAGGTATGAATATGTTGATGGAGAGATTGAAATGCAAGAACAATACCAGCCATTCGATGAAGAAACAGAACAAATCGGCAAAGATATTTTGAAATTTTTAGAGAATGAGGGGATAGAAGTTCTTGAAAAAAGCTTATTAGAAATAGAAGTACCTAATATTTCGTTAGAACTTAGAGAGGAAAAGGTAACAGTATTTCATTGCCTATTTGAAGATAGTTATTAAAAAGAAATTATACTTGGATTGGCATTAAGCAAGAGACTTTAATGGTTGTAGATTATTTGAACAAAGAAGACAATGAGAGCATTAGTTTTGGAGTTTTTAAAAGATAAAGTAAATTTTAAACTCTATGAGCATAATGACGATGAATGAAGGAGTTACCTCTTGAGCATTTTATGAATAGTTTCGAGTTGTCACGACAAATTGCTGAAGAGAGAAAGAATGGATGAATTGTTATTTGATGATGAAGACTAACAATACTACCCCAAAACGAGTACTCAAGGCTCGTCTGGGGTTTTTTTATCTAATCAAATGTTAATGTTAAAATGTGTAAAACTCTCTCTCCTGTTAACACTGTTCACGACCATCACTTCAATGTCCCATTGTATTGATGTTAGTCTAAAAATTGGACACGGAGAACAGGGAGATTATAATAAACTTAATTACAATAGGTTCGAGGTGTCCAATCATGAAAAAGAGAACATTTGATCAAGAATACAAGATTCAAGCGGTTGAGTTATGCTTGGAGGGGGACAAGTCCATCGCCCAAGTGGCAAAAGAGTTAGGTTTGGCTTACAACACTCTTCATCATTGGGTCAAAGAATACAAAGAAAGCAATGGAACAAGTTTTGTAGGTTCAGGCAACATCAAGCCACAAAATCAAGAAATCATCGAGTTACGCCGTCGCAATCAAGAGTTGGAGGAGGAATTAGCGATCCTAAAAAAGGCGTTAGGCATCTTCACCAGAAACCAGAAGTAATTTACGCCTTCATTTTTCAACACCGTAATGAATTTCTTGTTGTGAAGATGTGCCAAGTTTTCGGTGTTTCAAGAAGTGGGTATTACGACTGGCTCAAGCGTGCGAAAAGCAAACAGAAAGAACGAAAAGAACAACTCACTCAACAAATTCGAAATGAGTATCTAAAGTCCCGTAAGATTTACGGCAGTCCGAAAATTACGCAAGAACTACGCAAACAAGGGATTCGTGTGTCTCAAAAGACGGTCGCTCGCATCATGAGCGAAGAAGGCTTGAGATCCATTACCGTCCGTAAATTCAAAGCCACTACGAACAGTAACCATCCTTACAACGTATATGCTAATCTATTGAAACAGAACTTCCAAGCAACGGCTCCGAATGAAATATGGATGGCAGATATTACGTACATTCCTACCGACGAAGGCTGGTTGTATTTAGCGAGTATCATGGTTTATATACTCGTAAGATTGTAGGATGGTATATCGATACACGAATGACGAAAGAGTTAGTCATCAAAGCGTTACAACGGGCTCTAAACAGCGAAAAACCAACGGGACGAGTGATTCATCATTCGGATCGTGGGAGCCAATATGCTTCGAATGACTATCAGCAACTTTTACAGGAACATCATTTTCAAGTGAGCATGTCGAGACGTGGGAACTGTTACGACAATGCTTGTATGGAGTCGTTTCATAGCCTCATCAAGAAAGAGTGTATTTATCTGAATCGATTCCGCACGCGAAAAGAAGCGAAACAAGCCGTTTTTGAGTACATCGAATGCTTCTACAACCGCAAAAGAAGTCATTCAGCCCTTGGCTATGTATCGCCATGTGAATTTGAAGCTGCATATTACGCTAACCAGAGAAAAGTAGCTGCCTAAATTCAGCTATTTCTCTCTGTTTAACGTGTCCGTTTTCTTGACATAACACCACATTTTTATAATTTCCTAAGGGTACTGTTAATCTTAATTCAGTTCCATCTGTAAAGAATGGTGAATTTAATAGATGGTTTAATTCACTAGCTCCTGATGAGTTTGATAAAGTATGGTCTGACCCTAGGTTAAGAAAAGCCATTGAAAGTAGACTTAGACATCCAGGTGGATTTCATGAGTGGCATTTAGTATCTCGAGCTCCTACTTTTAAACGGTGGGGTGTAACAGCAGAACAAATTAAGGAATTAAGAACTGCTATAGAAGATGTGAAGTTTGTTAATCCAAAAGGAGTTCATGGCGGGAAGGGTTCTACGAAAGCCCATAATGAATTGTTAGAGATTATTGATTCTTCACCAGATTATGCAACATTTAAGAGACGACTCCAAAGTTGGGCTAATTATAGACTAGAAGGTGGAGTGGAATCTTTACCGGAAGGTCTTAGACCGTAAAAAAGCTAAGGAGGAGTATGAAGTATATGGAAAAGGAAGGATTTGTATCATTATTTATTGGCAACTCTAAGTCATATAAGGATCTTCAAAACTATATTTTGAATAGTTATACAGAAGATGGAGATTTACTACCTTCCGAATTTGAAAAAGACTTTAACATTGATTACTATAATGAAGATTTTAGAGAAGTAGAATTCTATGATGAACCATCGAATGATTTACGTGTTCTACTTGAAGGTTTTTCTTATGATGAGGAGATAATTCCAAAATTTATAGAGCTTTGCGGTGAGCGTTTAAATCAAGAAGCGAACTCAGTTATTTTACTTTATAACTTTCAATATAATGGAAATGTCAATGAAAAAAATCAGTTTAGATTTTTAGGAACCGTACAATATAAGTAATTATAAACACCTTGAATGAGTGTTCGACACTCTTTCAAGGTTTCTTTTTTTATTTTATAAGAGGGGTGAGTGCCAAATAAACCACCATTGATACAGCCTATACTCATAACCTACGGAACTTTGAAAGAAGCATTGATGTTTTATTCAGTAAATTTAATCAAAATTTTTTACAAAACTAGATAATTTTGTACACGAATAATAAAACTGTTTAAAAATATATAATAATTGTTTAAAAATCAGGGCGATATAAAAGTTTTAACGCCTTACCCATTTACATGGCAACGATTATTTGTCTCTTTACAACTTTTCATAAACTGAGTAAGATAATTTCTGTAAAATTGAATATGATTAAATCGCTGAATCCTTTTAAGGAGCGGGGGAACCATTTTGTAACGTTTTGTTACTTGGGGTGAATCCTTGAAAAAGGAGGGGCTACTCTCATAGTCCTAATCCGACAGCTAACCTCGTAAGCGTTTTGGGAGGGATGTAAGTTGAATGATGTCTTTTTGGCCACTGAGTGCATCCTCAGTGGTTTTTTATGTTTATGAAGATGCACATAAAAGTCCATACAGTTCATCAAGCTATAAGAGAGGAAAAAGCCTAATACTTTTAAGAAAGAAGGAATCTTGAAAATGGCTTATTTGAAACGGTTATTCATCGGTTCGCCAATGGAAACGAAACGATTGAAACATGAAAAATTACCAAAATGGAAAGCATTGGCGGTATTTTCTTCGGATGCATTGTCTTCCGTTGCGTATGCAACAGAAGAAATATTATTAGTATTGATGATATTAGGAACCAGCGTGTTTTTTTATTCCTTACCCATAGCTTTGGCGATTGTAGGGCTTTTAGTCATTGTGACTTTATCCTATAGACAAATCATTTATGCCTTCCCATCAGGAGGCGGAGCTTATGTAGTGGCAAGAGACCACATCAATACCACCACAAGCCTAGTAGCAGGCGCAGCATTAATGATTGATTATGTTCTTACGGTTGCGGTTAGTATTAGCTCAGCCGTTGCGGCTCTTACTTCTGCTTTTCCAGCCTTGCTTACTTGGAAAGTGGAAATAGCCGTCGCTCTTGTATTATTGCTCATGATTTTAAATTTGCGGGGAATTACCGAATCAGCCACTGTATTTGCCTATCCAACCTATTTATTTATTATTTCAGTACTAGTTCTCATTATTGCAGGAGGATGGAAATTATATAATGAAGGATGGCATGGTTTTAATTATGCAAATCACGCTACACCTGAACATTTCTTCGCTAGTGGATACGGCGTGTTTATTTTATTAAGGGCTTTTTCATCCGGTTGTTCAGCAATGACAGGAGTGGAAGCCATTAGCAACGGTGTGCCATCGTTTAGACCTAACAGTTCCAAAAATGCTGCAATTACAATGGGATGGATGTCCTTACTGTTAGGCATCATGTTTCTAGGTATTACAATTTTAAGTACAGGCTTCGGAGTGACTCCAGCCGAACATAAGACTGTCATTTCTCAAATTGGAAGTCACGTCTTTGGCAATAGCATATTATTTTATATTTTTCAGATGATCACCATGTTAATTTTAGTATTAGCTGCGAATACAAGTTTTGCCGGATTTCCGCAGCTTGTTTCGATTATAGCTACTGACCGTTATTTGCCGAGAAGTTTAGCAGCGCGCGGAGATCGTTTGGTGTTTTCCAATGGAATTATTCTCTTAAGTATTTTAGCGATCATTTTAATTATCGTATTCCATGGTAAAACACATTCTCTGATCCCGCTGTATGCAGTCGGAGTATTTCTTTCCTTTACGATCGGTCAATACGGTATGATTAAAAAAATATGGAAAGAAAAATCGAAAAGCAATATGGCCACATTGTTGATCATTATCACTGGAACAATTGCTACAGGATTAGTAACGATCATTACCGTTATAGCGAAATTTACACACGGTGCATGGTTAGTGATTGTAGCCATTCCATTAATCGTTGTCTTGTTTAACAAAATTCATGCTCATTATGAAACATTAGCACAGCAATTAAAATTGGATAAAAGTGATCGGACTGAAACAAAAGAAATTGTGTCTCCGAAGGTGATCATCCCGATTTCAGGCATTAGTAAAGTCGTTGATCAATCTGTACAATATGCAAAAAGTATTTCAGACGATATTACAGCCATTACAATTGTTTTTGCCGAAGAAGAAGAACAGAAAATACGCGACAAATGGTATAAGTTGTATCCAGATATCGAGCTGAAAATTATTTATTCACCTTATCGGACAATCCTTTCTCCATTATTGGATTACATTAATAAAGTAGAAAAAGAAACAAAAGGAGCAACCATAACTATTTTAATGCCGCAATTTATTGTGAAAAAATGGTGGCATACTTTACTTCATAACCAAACAGCGATCTTTTTAAGATTCTTTTTGATCCTGAAAAAAGACATCGTCATTGCTACGCTTCCGTACCATTTAAAAGAATAACATCTGACTTTTGGCACTTGCTTAGGCGTTGTAAGTGTATATGAATCCGAGGATATATGTTCGAATTTCAAGAGCATTTATCCTCTTTTTTTTCATACGTTCATCTATCCGAATCGATTCTGTAGGCGGATATTCATAATGTGCCTCTCAATAACAGTTTTGATCATTAATTAAATGAAAACCATACGCACAGCGGTGTATGGTTTTCGGAAAGCTTTAAGCGAGGTATAAAAAAGCCCCTCCTAGTATTTTGGCTCGCCAACCAAATTTTATCTAGCTAGAAGGGAACTTTTTATGTCTTCTGACTTAAATAGTTAGTCACAGACAAAATGTAATTGTAAGTAATCATATCATCTTTGCTGATGAGTTATAATAAATTGAAGAAGATAGAACAGCCAAAGCCGAAATCACAACTGAAACATGATGAAAAGCCCTTTTAATAAGTTTAAGTTGGTGTATTTTCAGATCCCAAAGATGCTGAACGATTAGCCCAAGAACCTTATCTTTCCATGACATGATCGTTAACCATATTTTCTTTTTCGATACAATAAAGTCTATTGATTCTCTTCGTTTCCGTAAAAGATAGGACTCATTATTTCTTCTGATTTTATCAAAGTCTGTAATTGTTCATCTGTAATTTTATTTTCGTCATCATTTTTTTCAATAAACCCCAATATATCCAAGTATAGGGTTCTCCAATTTACAGAGGTAATGAAGTGATGAAGCCAAAGAATATTGAAATAACCCATTAAAATTGATTTTTAGTCCTGGGAAAGATATTTAAATTTTGAAATATCAGCTCTATCAATCCCATATGTTTCTAATACCTCTCGAATATAATCATCTGGATTTATATTAAATAAAAAATCTAAGTTCCAACTACAATATGCTTGTGCTACATGACCTAATAAATTTTCGGTTAACGCTGCTATTTCACTATGTTCTAAGTTTAATTCCTCTATATTTTTATTTGAAATAAATTGAACCTTTATATAGTTTTCTCTCGGCTCAAAAAATTGCTTATCTGTTTCACTAAGCCAAGAATAGTCCTTCAATGTACTTGGCCTCTTTTTATCTTCAATAATCAAAAAATTTGTACTTTCTATGTCCGGTATTTCAATTTTCCAAATTTCAAGTGAATTAGATTTTAGTTCTCTACTAATTATCATTTTTTTGATTCCACTCCTTTATATTATTCATAGTAATTGTCAATCTAGTAAATTTTAAAAATATATATCCCGAAGATAAGTATAAAATTAAGCACTTTGAGCAACCTTAGGATAATATAATTATAATACAAATATTTACAATTATGTATTTTGATAGAATTATGTCGACGGAATGGACACGTTAAACTGAGAGAAATAGCTGAACTTAGGCAAATATTTTTCTATCTTTGGCGTAATAAGCAGCCTCAAATTCACATGGCGATACATAGCGAAGGGCGGAATGTGTCAAAGCATTCAATATACTCGACAATGGCTTGTGTCGCTTTTTTCGCGTACGGAATTGATTCAGATAAATGTACTCTTCTTTGAGGAGGCTATGAAAGGTACCTTCAAGAATTTTGTGTAATGTAAGTCTGATCAGAAGAATAATTGTGTAAAAATTTACAATTTTGTGAAGATCAAAGTATAACGTTTGACTGTACAGTTTGATTATAATATGATCTTATTAAAAGGGTTAAAAGGGGGTATAGATGGATGGGGTCGTCTATAAAATTGGTGAACTAGCAAGTATAGCAAATGTTTCTAAAAGAACAATCGATTATTATACAAAACTAGGCTTGCTTAAAGCAGAACGGTCCAAATCGAATTATCGATATTATGATTCATCTGCTCTTGAGGATTTAAAATTAATTGACCATTACAAAAAACTGAATTATTCATTAGACATGATAAAAGAGAGGTTAGAGTTGCATAGAAAAAAAACAGCAGCCGAGGAAGAACTTATTCTTAAACAAGCCAAAACAATTGCTGAACATATGAAATTATTGGAGGATGAAATTAAAGAAATTCATGATCTTTTAAGCAAATTGGATGATGAGTGTAAGAAAAAGATTTCGAATCAATTGTCTCCACAGACGATGGCATTATTACAATCATTAATCATGTTTTTAGGATGATAAAGAGAGATCTATACAAGGGAATAGTGAAAAAAGCATAATTACTGTTGACATTTCGTTATTGGGAGGTGTAAGTCGTTCCTTTTTATAGGGGAACGGCCGTAGTTTGGAAATATTTAATTTATTTATGGTTGCTGTGTTAATTGGTTTCACAGCATTTTTCGTCGCTTCTGAATTCGCCATTGTAAAAGTCCGATCTTCAAGAATTGATCAGCTTATCTCGGAAGGAAATAAAAATGCTGTTGTAGCTAAAAAAATCATCTCCAATTTGGACGAATATTTATCAGCGTGCCAGCTTGGAATCACCATAACAGCATTAGGTTTAGGCTGGCTAGGAGAACCGACTGTTGAGCATCTTCTTCACCCCGTTTTTGAAAAAATGAATTTTTCCCCATATGTGTCTAATATACTGTCATTTGGAATTTCTTTCGCTGCGATTACATTTTTACATGTCGTTATTGGAGAATTGGCTCCGAAAACGGTAGCCATTCAAAAGGCAGAAGCTATTACATTATTAACAGCAAGACCCTTAGTTTTGTTTTATAAAATCATGTATCCATTTATTTGGGCATTAAACGGTTCTGCAAGGGGCATTATCCGTTTATTTGGCTTAAAACCAGCTTCCGAACATGAGCTTGCACACTCAGAGGAAGAGCTGCGGCTTATTTTATCTGAAAGCTACAAAAGCGGCGAGATTAACCAAACGGAATACAAATATGTGAATAACATCTTCACGTTTGATGACCGGATCGCAAAAGAAATCATGGTTCCCCGAACGGAAATTGTTGCACTTGATAAAAATAAAACCATTAAAGAAAACTTGGAAATCATCAAAAAAGAAAAATTTACAAGATATCCGGTAATTGACGGAGATAAAGATCATGTTATTGGCCTTATCAACATCAAAGAAGTATTTACAGAAATCTCCTCTCACGATAGCTTAAATACCGAAAAATCCATAGATGATTTTGTCCGTCCAATTATTCAAGTCATTGAATCCATTCCAATCCATGATCTGTTGCTGAAAATGCAAAAAGAACGAATACACATGGCAATTTTATATGATGAATATGGCGGTACATCCGGTTTGGTCACCGTTGAAGATATTCTTGAAGAAATTGTCGGTGAGATTCAAGATGAATTTGATGAAGATAAAAAACCCATCATCCAACAAATAAATCATGATCGAGCCTTAGTTGATGGCCGCATCTTAATTAGCGAGATAAATGATTGGTTAGGGTTGAAAATTGAAGAAACGGATGTAGATACACTTGGCGGATGGATGTTAACTGAGCGTTATGATATTAAACAAGGGGAAAGTATTGAATTTGGACCGTACACCTTTCACGTAGTGGAAATGGCCGGGAACCATATTAAAACGATTGAGATTACTAAAATTGATAAAGGCTCGCCAGTTCTAGTAGAAGATTAATCATAATAAGACTTGGCGACAAGATCCCCCCGCTAGCAGAATACAAAAAAAGTCTGCCAAAAGGCTTCGATATTTCAACCCACAGGGGAATACTGTAATCCCCAAAACGTGCTTATAGTTGCGGCGAAAATAAAAATCTGTCATCCGCCAAACTCATTTAAACGAAGCTCTCTAAATTGAGTTCACTCCTTCTAATGGTCGCTTATCTCGAGCGTATCAGTATCATTAAAATTTAAATAAGTGGAATGGGATATCGTTTCTTGAAAAGAATAATTATGAATAAATGGAGGGAAATTCAAAAATGCTCAAGAAATTTTTAGCGAAATTCGGTAAGGGAGCAGCGACAGTAGATTTACAATTCGAAAATCGTCCTTATCAGATTGGTGAAGTAGTGCAAGGAGAAGTTGTCATTAAGGGAGGCGAAGTAGATCAACAGATCAACCAGTTGGCAGTTCAATTCATGATGACTGTTAGAGCAAAGAATGGCCAGTCTGTTTCACGGGAGGTTGAGAGGATTCCTTTAAACGGATCATTTGTAATTTCAAAAAAAGAAGAAAAACGCATCCCATTTAATTATCGAATTCCGCAAGCCTTGCCTTTATCTAGAGGCCCTGTATCTTATTATTTTGATACCCATCTTGATATTGAGGGAGGCGTAGATCGGACAGATATTGATTATATCACCATTGGAGCATCGAAAGAGATCCAATCCATTTTTCATGCTCTTTCCCGTTTAGGCTTCCGAGAAAAATCTACTTCAGGAAAGCTTGATTCTTATGGCCAAGAATTTGAGTTTTTTCCGACACAGTTATTTGCAGACAAAGTTCATGAATTAGAAATTCGTTTTGCTTATGTAGAAGAAGGAGTCAAAGTTTGGATGGAAGTGGAATGCCGATCTGGCTATGGAAAAATCGAAGCGAAACGAGAATTTGTTTTGACTAAAGAAATAGTAGAGAACGAAGACAAGCTGGTGTCCTCACTCGAAAAATATATTGCAGAAGCAGTCCAGCAACCGGAATTGTATAAACAACCTTTTACCTATCCTACCTATCAGCCTCATCATAAAGGCAGTATGGCAAGCGGCATTGGAAGCATGGTTGGAGGATTGGCGATGGGTGTTTTAGGTGGTATGGTATTAAATGAACTGATGGATAACCTCGGTGTAGATGAAATGTTAGAAGATGCGGCAGAGGCCATAGGTTTGGACGAAGAGAATTTTGATTTAGCTGGCATGGATTTTGGTGATTTTTTTGATGAAAACTAATAAAAAAGCGTATTAACGGTCAGAAGAATGATTATTCTTTTAAAAAAAACAATTTTATGTTTGATGGAAGAATCCATTTGATCAAGCTTTTTTCCAAATGGATTCTTTTTTATTTACGGTTCAATATTTGTTTGATGTTTATAAACAAACTTAATTTTCATTAAGAACATAAATAACAACATTAACATGAATTTTATTAGTATCTAAACTTTTATTTAAAAAACATATGTCATGGAGTAAAATGGAAATAGCTCTAAACGACTGTGTTTTATTTTAATGAGATAATCATAGCAAAGCCTGAAATGCAAATAAAAATGATAAAAATTTAGGAAAGTTTTGAATAAACGTTATCAATAAAACATCGAATGTTATACTGCCTATAAAAATTACGAAACGATATGCTTCTTCTTCGAGGATACAATGGATTTTTACAAAGACATAGGTGCTGACGACAATTTATAGTTGAGCTCTATTGTTCAACTAGAACAAGGGGCATTAAACATTTTGTTTTTTAATTTTTAGCATTTTATCAATTAGCTAAGGGAAAATGACTACATAAAACTAAGAAAGGAATGTTCATTTTGGATAATAAGAATAAAAAACTTAAAATTATTATTGTAAGCGCAATTTCAGCAACCATTCTTTGTTCAATCATTGTATTGGCTTCACTTTCTCCAATATCTAATTCAGGACCTAATGTCAATCAATTTGGAGACATCGGTATGTGGATGTCTATCATTCTCATTCTTATATGCAATCCCTTTAATTATTTACAGTTTAGGGGTTGATGCATTTAAGTATGTAATGGCTGCACTCTGTGGCTTAGGTCTTCTAATAGGGATGGCTGTTATATTTACTACTATTTTATTTATATTTACTTCTACAACTAGTATGATTTTATATGCTTTATTATGTCTTTCCGTTTTATATATTATGTCAAATATAATTTGGATTTTTATTACCTTTTCAACTAGTAATAAAAGCAAAAACACAATTCTTCAATAGGCCTTATTATGCAAATGAGAAGTACAGGAACGGTCCGATAAATTCTAAAATGAAGCCAGTAGAGAAAAATGAGTTGTTTTTCTCCGCTGGCTTTTGTAATTTTTCGATTCTTGTCTGAGTTGAAGATGCGGATCCACTATTTTCAGGATGCTGTGAACTATTGCCACAATTCCAAACTCGCCCCCCTGCAAGGATCATCTGCAGATCACCCTTGATGTGTCTTGACGTTTTTTTACTTCGATTTTGAGTCGAATGTAAAAAAATCACATCTTTCTTCCTGAGTTTTAGGAACTGCTATTTCTTTCATTTTTCTTTGAACCAACTGGTCAAGTAAGTTCCCGAGAAAGGTGCAATCGTGGAACGACTTGAATATTATGGACTTTTCAAGCAGGGGTCGGAATGTGCATTATACGACCAATGCGATCGAAAGAAATTCGGAAATAGTTGAAACCGATGGGCATTTGAGCAGTTTAGAAATCGTGGGGAAAAGTTGTATATTTGATGATATAAGACTTTCATGAAAAATGGGCAGAGCAAAAGTAGAGAGGAGTACCGAAGCAAAGGAAGTCTTTCAGCAAATGTTTGGTAAATGTTGCAATGAACCATTATTGCAAAAAGGCCATACAGGAGACTTAAAATTTAGCCGCATTGTGTGAAGAAAACAGCCCTCTATTCTAAATTTCCATCAGAGGTACTTTATTTATCTTGCATTATACAAAATTATTGACGTTACCGAGTCAGTATCATTACAATAAAAAGGTTAACTTTTCCATTTGTCCTGCCTGACATATTTATTTTTTAAAAACTGTTCCTTATAAACAAAAAAATTATTTTCAAAATAAGTTAGGAGGCTATATAAATGGAAATATATTTGAAATACTTTTTAATGGGGTTAACGATTGCTTTACCGATAGGAACCATCACAATTGAAATGACTAAACAAGGGATTAAACATGGTTTTTTACATGGTTGGGCGGTGGGGTTAGGCGGGATGACAGTTGATTTTCTTTTAATTATTGCCATTTATTTAGGATTGGCTCCCCTATTATCGGCCCCTTTAATACAAATTCCATTATGGCTGCTAGGCGCTGTTTTTTTATTTTATTTAGCTTATGATTCGATAAAAAATGCAAATCACGATATGACAATGATTGGCGAACCAACTTATAAATCGATTGGAAAAACATATCGAAATGGTATATTTGTTGCAATCTCGCCAAGTAATTTAATTTTTTGGATATCAATTTTTGGTGTAGTGTTGACAGATTCATTTTCTCAAGCGAATACAGCTGATTTTTTTATTACTGCATTAGGAATCTTATCAGGAATATTGGTACATGACATTATACTTCTTACTATCATTTCGGTTACACGAAAAGCAATGAATAAAAAAGCAATAATGACTGTTTCGATTATTGCCGGAATTTTGTTGTTTGGTTTCGGTTGTACTTTTCTCTATAAATTTCTCATAACATTACAAGCGAACTATCCGTTTTGGTAGGTGCAAATAAATAATGACATTAGTGTAACAGGTTCGAATTGGATCGAAATTGAAAAAACTGCATCTTCAATTTTAGTCCTTCCTTCTATCACGGAACGATATTTTTATTTGAAAAATACGCTTTCCTCGTGGTAATGAAACGGTGAATCATAAAGGAATTTCAGTTTCATTCGATAAAACATCATTAACACTTGAATCTAAAAAATCGGTGATACGGCAGTAGCTCTATTTCCCATTAGCTCAAGGAAGAGCAATAGAAACACAGGAGAATCTCCTGAAGCGATGAAAGGATCAAGTTGAACAATTGAGAAAGAGTCATAAGTGTTTAACTCTTTGAGTCTCATACATTGCTTCCGGCAAAACAAACTTTAATACGATTCGCCAAGTATTTTTGGAGAAGTGCATTTTCTCCCTTAAAAAACACGTATTGATTATTCGGCTTGTTGCGTTTTGCTTGTGCAACATTAAAAAAAACACGTATTGGTTATTGACAAAACAAAAATCCAAGCTATATAATATCTAGTAATCAACTAGGAATACTATGTTTCGGTTGCATAATTTTCGGAAATACATTCAGACGTTCCGCTCCCTTTGAAATAGAATATCTCATTCATGTCGAACAGCGAATTTACAAAGCTATCTGGATTTATTTGTTTATCAATTGGGCGATTCTTTAACCTTAGAGCATACCAGCAAAAGAAGCAAAATAATCACTGATTGGAAATCTGAGCATATCTTGCATGGATACATGATAAAGTCCAATAGCAAGCTGATGAAGTGATGACAATCATTAGTCCACCAGACCACTGGAGACTTCCTTTCATTTTTAAGGGAGTCTCCTTTTTTATTTTAAGCACCTCAAGACATATTTAATCGTCCATATTCAAGGAGGAATTATAAATGGAAATCTTTTGGTTTATTCCCACAAATGGCGACTTTCGTCAATTAAATCATCAAGAAGGTTCACGTCCTGCAACCTATAACTATTGCAGACAAATTGCACAGGCTGTCGATGATTTAGGCTATAGCGGCGTGTTAATTCCAACAGGAAAAACATGTGAAGAAGGCTTTATTGTCGCTTCAACGCTTGCACCCGTAACAAAAAATTTAAAGTATCTTGTAGCGGTGCGGCCAGGATTAATGTCACCGAGCTTTGCAGCACGCATGTCGGCGACATTGGATCGATTTTCTGACGGTCGGTTATTAATTAATGTGGTGGCTGGCGGAGATCCGGTCGAGCTTGCAGGAGAAGGTGTGTTTTTAGATCACGATGAACGATATGAGTTAACAGATGAATTTTTAACCATTTGGCGTCAATTATTTACAGAAGAAGAAGTTGATTTAGAAGGAGACTATTTACAAATTCGAGGTGGGCAATTGCCATACCCGACAGTTCAAAAACCATATCCGCCGCTATATTTTGGAGGATCTTCACCTGCTGCGATGAAGGTGGCGGCAAAGCATATCGATGTCTATTTAACATGGGGAGAACCACCGGCACAAGTGGAGAAAAAAATCAATAAAATGCGGGCGTACGCTGCTGCCCAAGGAAGAACAGTAAAATTCGGCATCCGGCTGCACGTCATTGTCCGTCCAACAGAAGAGGAAGCATGGGAAGCTGCCAATAAGCTCATTGAACATGTGGATGAGGAAACTATTGCGCAGGCGTTGAAAGTATTTAAGCGGATGGATTCTGAAGGCCAGCGCTTAATGACGAGTTTGCATGAAGGTGATCGTACAAGATTAGAAGTGAGTCCAAATCTTTGGGCCGGTGTTGGATTGGTACGGACCGGTGCAGGCACGGCGCTAGTAGGAGATCCTGATACGGTTGCTGCCCGTATGAAAGAATACGCTGATTTAGGCATTGAGACCTTTATTCTTTCAGGCTATCCGCATTTAGAAGAAGCCTATAGAACAGCGGAATTATTATTCCCGAAACTTCCAATTGATAAAAAGGATACTTCTCATCAGAAGACATTCCTTAGCCCATTCGGAGGAGATATCAAATCGGCTGTTGCGAAATAACAGGTTCATTAAACAATTTGAGGTGACAACAAGAGGATTGTGAAAATGCTTGATTTTAATTGGTGATAACCATCATGTCTCTTATAGGATGATGCAGAAAGATTTTCATCTGTCACATAGAGGACAGCGGCTCTTTTTGGTTAAAACCAAAGTAAATAAATATGTTTAATTTGAAATAAGACAGTATGAAAGCGGGCAGCTCATCAGCAAGGAAAGGTTTGGCTTTACAGAAAACAGCAGCTCCAAAGTGGATCAATTAGTGAAAATTACGGGATTTAGTATGAGTTGACCAGACGACTGGAGACTTCCTTCATTTTATGGAAGTCTCTTTTCATTTTTTATGGGAATTTCAGTTTAAAAAAGTAAAAACGATTTTAAATGATGAAAAGGGGATGGATAAAATGGCATTCAATCATTCTGAAAAATTAATCAATCAAATATATGATGTAAGTTTTAAAGCAGATGTTCTTGTTATAGGTGGAGGGCCTGCCGGCGCTTGGGCTGCATTATCAGCCAAAAAAAACGGGGCAACGGTTATCTTGGTGGATAAAGGTTATTGCGGCACAAGCGGGGCGACGGCTCCTTCAGGCAATGGAGTATGGTATATACCGCCTGATAAAGAGAAAAGAGAAGAAGCGATGAGAAGCCGTGAAGCCTTAGGAGGGTTTCTTTCTGAACGGAAATGGATGAAAAGGGTACTAGAACAAACATATGAAAGTGTCAATCAGCTTGCTGAGTTGTTTTTGCAAGCAAAAAATACAGATAATTGCAGTAAAATTTACAGAGGCTTGCAAGCTCATTTTCTATTATTTGGAATCTGATTTCTTCACAGAAGAAAGGGCGTTTCTTAAACGATAACTTTCTCCTGTGAAGGCGATAATATGGGCGTCATATACGGACGGAATTCTTGGAAAATTATTTCCCCATCGTTGGTAAAACAGATAAATCGGTCCCATTCTTTCTTCATCACTAAGGACTGCTTGATCCGGACTTTATGAATCACAAACTTTTCCCCATCGACCTTAATCTCACCGTATTTATTTACTTTGACTGTATCGATTGAAAAGATTGGAAGATCTTTTAATGGCAACACTTTTAGCTTCTTTTGATCGTCTTGCCATAATTCTTCGATGCTGACACCTTTTTCATAATGCAGGCGTTTCCGATCTTCGATCATCTTCTTTTTCAGCCACTCAGCTAGTTGTTTGAAGTCCTCCATGATAGGAGCCGTGACAAAAAAGTGATTCCGTACATAACTGACTTTTCTTTCTACGTTTCCTTTTTCATGTTCACTGGCCGGATTACACGGTTGAACTTTAAACCCATAATGCGCTTGGAACCGTAGAAAGGCATCCGTATACTCCCATTGGTCTCCTTTTCCTACCGTCACAATGGCGGCAGCTAGATTATCCATTCTCAAATACGTTGGAATTCCTCCTGCTTGGTGAAACAGTTGTTTTAGTCCTTCTAAAAAACACTCTGTATTTTCAAAGGAAGAGGATAAGCAAACGCTGCATTGCTGTATGAAAAGCTTAAAATCAACGTTTTCACGTCTTTATAAGCCCCGTCTTTCACAGTGGTCATGTTCCCAAAATCACCCTGTGCCTCACCCGGAGGGTACTCTAGACAGTTCGATACGAACCTTCGAACTCATATTCCTCTTTCAATTGCTCAAAAATCGCTAGATTTGTTCTCCGATCTTTTCGATTTAGTTTCATGTCCTCCTCTAACCAACAATCCACTATTTCTCCATACCCTTTTTCATACATTATTCCACGTTTTTTCTTCACAACTTCTTGTTCAGATAAATCACCATCCGCATATTTTTTCACGGTTCTCCAATTATGTCCTGTTTTTCTTGCAATTTCATTTATGGACAAGTCTTCGTTTTCTCTTAAATGTTTGATATAATTAACTGCAGGCATTGCTAGCATCCTTTCTTTCCCTCCACCTGTTTAAGTCTGTACACAACCTAAACATGTAGAGGGGATATTGGGAACTGGCAAACCTTTTTTTATGCAATCAAGTTCTGCATTTTTTTGTTGCAGAACTCTGTATTTTTATTTTGCAATAAACAAATGGGAAAGAATTAATACGACTACATTGATTTCAACCAATTGACCATCCTTTGTTTCAAAAGGAATACTCTCTTTCCAATCTAATTGTGCTTGTTTTCCTATCGGTGTTTCAAATCGTGCAGTACCTTTTGGAGAAGGAAATCGTTTGTCCTCCTCAAAGAGCTTTAAACTCTGGCTTTTCCGCATATATGCCCGGAAAGTGGATGCTGTGCAATCCAATCCATGATTATCTTTTAAGTACTGCCATAGTACACGGCGATAATAAAATTACTGCTTGGAATCCTCCGAAAGGAGGGCTGCGATCGTTTCATAATACTCATCAATTTTCGAAGTCTTCTTTCGTGTCCGTTTAGGAACGAACCCTTTTAAATACTTATCTATGGTTCTCCGATCTACACCCAGATCTCTTGCTAATTGACTTTTATTTATTTTCATCTTCAAATGCTCCATTAGTTGTTTGAATTTTGGTAAATCTTCAAGACTCTTAATCTCTAAATCTGTTTCGCCATTTGTTGACATATACATACGAGCCCTATGGTGGGTTCAGGCCATCGCCGCAGATCAATCAACAACCTCGCCACTACTTGCCTGTTATACGGCGCTCAATGGAAAAAAGATATGATTGACGAAGATATCGTGCGTATGGCAGCCGAAGAAATGGGGTACTAACACAGCAGGGGCCGATCGGCCTCTGCTGTGTTCCATCCCACTCTATCCTCATTCTAGTTGATCATCCAAAATAATATGCAAACGTTCGGATATAATCTGCAAAATCTGGAATAATTCGCATTATTTCCGAATCCGTCCGAAATAATTGGAAAAAGGGATTCTGAAATAATGTGCTAATTTACACTCGGGGCTCAAAAAGTCAGTTAATCCTAACTTTTTGGACAGTCTCCTGAAAAATTGCTGTTTTATATTCAACATGATTCTGTTTGTCTGGATTGCCAGCCATCTTACATCTTTCATCTGTTCGCTACGTGATAGAGAACTTTGCAGTAATAAATTTATCTCTTTATTAAGACAAAGGGTTTTTTGGCAATTTTTCCACCTTCACTGTTGAATAAATTGCTTTAACATCCTCTTTTCTTACTTCTGGATACCAGTTTAAACAATTGGCTGCTGAATAAGAAATTGCTAATTTCAGTGATTCCTCATACGGAATATTTTGATCAATGCAATTAGTCAAGACACCTAAAAAAAAGTCACCAGATGCAACTGGATTTTTCGCTTCTATTTCTTTTGTTTTTAAATAAAAAAATTCATTTTCCATTTTGGCAATAACACCTTTTTTTCCTAAAGTAATAATAAAAAACGGTATGTTAGTTTGACCTGATAATAATTGATGGTAGTCTTGGATAGTGTTGAGTTTTTTTTTCGGAAATAGATCCATAATTTCTTCGTCATTGATTTTTATCATATATGGTTTTTCTTTATATGCTTCTACTAAAGGTTTTCCGCTTGTATCAACAAAAATTTTGACATTTCTCTTTTTTAACTTTTTTGAAATCTCTGCAATATAATTGTCAGGCATACCTTTCATCAATGAACCGGAAAATACAATAATGTCATTATCCTTAACGTTTGCTGCAATATTTTGGCTAAATGTCTTCAAAATGTCATTTGTTAAGCTTAAACCTTTTTCATAAATGGGATAGATTACTTTTTTCTCCGTATCTACAACAATATTACAGACTCTTGTATTTTGCATAACTTCTGTAATGACAAGATTTACTTTGCATTTTTTGGCTAAATCAGATAGATATTTACCATTATGTCCGCCGATTATCGTATGAATGCAAACCTCGGCCATTGGATTTTCCTGTTTTATAGCATATGCCACATTGAAGCTCTTTCCACCAGGGAATTCCTTCACCTCAAATGGTCTGTTTGGGGTGGAAGGAGAAAAGTTTTTGACTAATAGTGTTCGGTCTATAGCCGGATTGGGACAAATTAAATGGATCATGGAATACACTCTCCTTATATCAGTATATTAGCAATTGCAAAGAAAAATAGCAATATATTAAGGCTAAATGCAAATAAAATATTGGTTTTTTAATCAAAAAAGCAAAAAAATGCAAAGAAAAGTATTGCGATTATGACTAAATTGGCTTATGATATAGAAAACGGTTACAGGAAAGCAGGTGATAAATTGCTAAATGCAGCAGAAAGAAAAGAAAAAATAATTGAAATTCTTAAAGAAAAGAAAGCAGTAAAGATTTTGAGCTTAAGCAAAATGTTGAAAGTAACTAGGGAAACAATTCGAAAAGATCTATACGAATTGGAAAAAGAAGGATTAATCAAAAAAATTCATGGCGGAGCTGTTTTGGATTTGCCTAATCAAGAATCAGATTATGAAAGAAGGAAAACAAAAAATTTAGAAGCCAAGAGAGCCATTGCAAAAGAGGCAGCTAAACATGTTGAAGACGGCGATATTATCTATCTCGATTATGGTACAACAACGTACCTCTTGGCGGAGGAATTATTAAAATTAAAAAATATCACCGTTGTCACGAATACAATTCCAATCGTTAATTTATTGTTGCGGAGTGATTCAGTTAATTTAGTGATTTTGGGGGGGATGGTAAGAAAAAATGAAGATTCCCTTTATGGACCATTTGCCTCAAACAATATAAAAAACATATATGTTGATATTGGTTTTTTTGGCTGCGGAGGTATTGACAGCTTTAGCGGTATTACGAATCACCATATTGGAGAAACTGAAATTTCCAAAGAAATGATGTCACACTGCCAAAATAAAATTATTCTTGCAGACCATAGTAAATTCGGAACAACCGCTTTTAACCAGACTGCTACATTTTCCGATGTAGATATTATTATCACTGATAAAGATATTGATGAAGAAATTAAATCGGAAATATTAAAGCATAATGTTGAGGTAGTGATTGCAAAAGGAGCATCCGGGGGTGAGGAAAACGATGATTGATTCCAAGTATATTATAAAAGATTTAGATGTTAGCAACCAAAAAGAACTATTTGAAACGATAGGACAGGCTCTTATGGAGGATAAAATTGTAAAGGATGGTTTTATTGAAGCACTCTTAAAGAGAGAAAAAGAATATCCCACTGGTTTACCAGTGAACCCTGGAGTAGCCATACCTCATACAGATGGAACTCTAGTTAATGAAGATCGATTAGTTTTTGCAACTTTAAAAAATCCGGTAACATTTGCTGAAATGGGGGGAAGCGATGAGAATATCATTGACATCCACATCGTCATTTTGATGGCTATTAAAGACGGAAAAAAACATTTGGAAACCTTGCGGCAGCTTATCGATTCGATCAAAAAAGAAGAATTTATCAAAGGGTTGTTTAATAGCAAAAATTCCGATGAGATGGAAACGATCATTAAAAAATTTTTATAAATAAATGGATGGAGGTAATTTATATGAAAAAGAAAATAATTGTTGCTTGCGGTGGAGCTGTAGCAACTTCTACTGTGGCTGCCGAAAAAATTAGAGAATTATTAAAAAAGGAAAATATAGATGCAGAAATTATACAATGCAGAATGAATGAGCTTGAATCTAAAAAAGATGGAGCCGATTTAATCGTTACTACTGCAAGAGTAACGAAAGATTTCGGCGTCCCAGTTGTTCATGGAGTGGCGTTTATTTCAGGAGTAAACGTTCAAAAAACAGAACAGCAAATTTTAGATATTCTTAAATAAATGCTTGCCAAATGGGGGATTTGACATGGCTGTTATCCAATATATTGTTGATTTAGGTGCTAGCGTCATGCTGCCGATCATTATTTTTATAATTGGTTTGCTGTTAAAGCAAGGTGTCGGTAAATCATTACGCTCTGGTTTAACAATTGGAATCGGATTTGTCGGAATTGGGCTAGTCGTTGATTTGCTTAATAAAAACTTGGGACCTGCAGCTCAAGCAATGGCAGACAATTTCAATTTGGGGCTGTCAGTTGTTGATTTAGGATGGCCGGGCACATCGCCTATGGCATGGGCTTCTGCTATGGGATTAATTGCGATCCCGATTGCCATAGCTGTTAACATCGTGATGCTTCTTTTACGGATGACAAAAGTTGTTAACGTAGATATTTGGAATATTTGGCATATGGCTTTTACAGGGGCGATTGTATATGTGGCAACCGACAATTTCACTTTCGGCATTATTGGTATTATTGTCCATGCTATTATTGCCTATAAATTGGGGGATATGTTTGGTCAAGTCACAGATAATTATTTCGGCTTGGAAGGAATTGCAATACCGCACGGAACGTCAGCATATATGGGAGTTATTGCATCGCCAATTGATGATTTAATCGAGAAGATACCGGGAATAAACAAAATTAAAATTGACGGTGAAAAAATAGAACAAAAATTAGGTGTTTTTGGTGAACCAACCATCATTGGTGCCATACTTGGATTTGTTATTGGATTATTAGCAAAGTATCCTGTCGGCCAAGCGCTGCAATTAGCTGTACAAATGGCCAGTGTCATGGTGCTTATGCCAATGGTTGTAAAATTAATTATGCAAGGCTTATTACCTATCTCAGATGCTGCCAAACAAATGCTTGACAAAAAATTTAGCGGCGGCAACTACAAAATCGGCTTGGATCCTGCTTTGCTGCTGGGAGATTCCCAAGTCATATCAGCTAGTTTGCTATTTGTTCCGTTGACGGTTTTAATTGCTGCTATTGTTCCCGGAAACCAAGTGTTACCTTTCGGTGATCTCGCAACGATCGGTTTCTTTGTGGCGATGGCGGTAGCAATTCACAAAGGAAACCTCTTTAGAACACTTATTTCCGGCTCCATTATTATGTTTATTACGATTTGGATTGCAAACCAAATGATATCGTTGCAAACCGCTTTAGGGCAAAGTGTAAATTTGGTGGATGTCGGAGAACGTGTTTCATCTCTAGACCAATCAGGAAGTCCCATTACCTATTTGCTAGCCAAAGGGTTTAGTCTGGAAATGGGAATAGGATTCTTTATCATCTTTCTCATTTATGCGTTCTGTTTCGGGTACACATTTATGAAATATAAGAAGAAAACCATCTATTCAGATGAGAATAATAATTAAATAAGCACCCAAGATACTTTTAGGAGTGGTCAAATTGAAAGCGCTAAGTGTAGTAGATGTCAAAACTTTTAGTCTGGAAGAAATGGAGAAACCACGTGCTGGATTAGGAAACGTCGTTATTAAAGTGGCTTATTGCGGTATTTGCGGATCAGATCTTCCGAGATATTTTAATGGCGCAGTTCATTCATTTCCACAAATATTGGGGCATGAATTTTCCGGTATTGTGGAGGAAGTGGGTGAAAACGTAACATCTGTAAGTCGTGGAGACCGCGTAGCGGTTGCTCCTCTTGTACCTTGCGGAAAATGTGAATTTTGTCAAAAAGGGGAGCCTGCGATGTGTACCCATTACAGTTTTATTGGCTCAAGACAGAGCGGTGCAATGGCAGAATATGTTGAGGTGCCGGCTAGGAATTGTATAAAAATCCCAAACCATCTTTCATTAAAAGAGGCTGCGCTGGTTGAGCCATTGACAGTTGCTATCCATGGAGTAGATCGAGTCAATCTTCATTCAGGAGCCAAAGTTTTAATTTTAGGGGCCGGTACAATCGGATTGCTTACATTGCTTACGCTCCGTGCCAAAGGTGCAGGAGAGATTATTGTAGTGGATTTAAATCCGCATAAGATCAGCATAGCAAAGCAAATCGGGGCAGATGTAGTGATTAATCCGAAGGAACAAACTTTAAAAGATTATTTTTCTACTCATGACCTGCCTGAAATCGTTTATGAAACAGCAGGTAGTGCGTTGACTCAAGTTCAAGCTGTTGAATTTGTTAAAAAAAGAGGGAAAGTCGTCTATATTGGCACATGTACCAAAGACATCCTCTTTCCGCCAAAAGTGTTTGAGAAAATTCTCCGCGGTGAATTAGAAATAACAGGTTCATGGATGTCTTACAGCAGCCCGTTTCCTGGTTATGAGTGGGAAAGTGGGATAAGATATATGGCTGAAAAAGAAATAAATGTACAGCCATTAATCACCGGAGAATTCAAATTAGAAGATAAAGAACAGCCTTTCCAAAAAATGATAGAAAAGGATTCAAAACATATAAAACTTCTCTATAACATGAATGAGAATTAAACAGGAGGTACTCATGCTTACATTAAGTCGCTCTAAAATTGAGGCACTCGAACGTTTATCCAATGGAAATCATATTATTGGCGCATTAGCCATAGATCAACGGGGTTCTTTGAAAAAAATGATTGCTTCACATGGAAACACATCAGCTGGCGATGAAGATATAATTAAGTTTAAAGAAATCGTTTCTGCGGAGTTAACCCCTTTCTCTACATCGATATTACTCGATCCTGAATACGGGTTGCCAGCATCCCGAAAAAGGAATGAACATGCAGGTTTAATTCTTGCCTATGAAAAAACTGGATATGATGCCTCTCAACCTGGTCGCCTGCCAGATTTACTTGATAAGTGGTCCGTCAAACGCTTAAAGGAACAGGGAGCCGATGCCGTAAAATTTTTGCTTTATTATGACGTAGATGAAGATGCGGAAATTAATGAGTACAAACATGTCTACATTGAACGGATTGGTTCTGAATGCATGGCGGAAGATATTCCTTTTTTTCTTGAAATCGTAACTTATGATGCTGCTATCCAAGATGAAAAAGGAATAGAGTATGCCAAGGTGAAACCTTACAAAGTCATTGAAGCAATGAAGGAATTTTCAAAATCACAATATCATGTGGATGTCCTTAAAGTAGAAGTTCCGGTAAATATGAATTTCGTAGAAGGATTTTCCGAAGGAGAAACTGTGTATTCACGTGAAGAAGCACTGCGTTTCTTCAAAGAACAAAGCGAAGTAACCCCATTACCCTTTATCTTCTTAAGCGCAGGCGTTTCTGCGAAGTTGTTTCAGGAAACGTTAAAATTTGCTAAAGAAGCTGGCTCTACATTTAACGGTGTGTTATGCGGACGGGCAACTTGGAAAAGTGGTGTAAAAGTATTTGCAAATGAAGGAGAAAAAAAAGGAAGAGAATGGATGAGAACAGAAGGTAGAAGAAACATTGAGGAGCTCAATCAAGTCCTTCAAACGACAGCGAGTTCTTGGAAAGAAAAAGTTGCAGCCAAATTGTGAATCTTTCTGGACAGCCTCTCTGTTGAAAAAATTCGATTCTATCTTTAATCATTTTATTTTGTTATAAATAGTGTATCATTTTCGAAAAAGAGCGGACCGAAAAGTGGTATTTACGTCCCAAAATCTAAAAAAGTAGGCTCCAAGAATGTTGTTGCTACAGCATTCTTAGAGCTTTAATTTTGGTGTACTTTACCTTAAAATGGTCTTTTTAGACAGCCCCTACTAATCTTAATATGTTTAACTATTGATAAGGGGTTGGCGATAGCGAACAACTTATAAGCATTTGAAAATACTATATCCGATAGCGAACCGCTGTCCAAAACGATCAAGTCTCTTTCACTTCAGCTTCGTTTTGTCTTTTATTCAAGTTGGCAGCGTAATATGCAATGACTAAAATGGCAACCCAAAGCGGACCGACTATTAAGGCGATTCTTGTGTCTGGATAGTAGCCAAGCAGAATTGCGACAAATATGAGAAACGCCCCTGCAATGAAAGTGGATAACGGGTATAGCGGGGTTTTAAATTTGATATTTTTTTGTTGTTCAGGTGTAATCGATTTTCGGAATCGCCATTGTGCTAATAAAATAATAAACCAAGTCAATAAAGCGCCAAATGTTGAGATAGATGCAATCCAAGTAAATACTTGAGCTGGTACTAAATAGTTAAGCAGAACTCCGAATAATAAAACGGCTGATGTAACCATAACCCCTCTAAAAGGAACGCCTTTTTTGTTTAATGTGCCAAATGCCTTCGGAGCTTGTCCATTATGGGAAAGGTTGTATAACATACGTCCCGAACTGAAAATTCCTGTATTACAGGAGGAAAGGGCAGCGGTTAAAACGACAAAGTTGATAATGCCTGCTGCGGCCGGGATACCGATTTTGTCAAAGGTTAAAACGAAGGGGCTTCCACTTGTCCCGATTTCATTCCACGGATAAATGGACAAAATGACAAACAACGCACCCACATAAAAAATTAATATACGAAGTAAAGTAGAATTAATGGCTCTAGGCAGCGTTTTTTCCGGATCTTTTGCTTCACCGGCTGTTACGCCGATCATTTCGATTCCTAGAAAGGCAAACATAACCATTTGAAATGACATTAAGACACCTTCAAGACCGTTAGGAAGAAAGCCGCCGTGCTCCCACAAATTGCTGATTCCTGTAGGAACTCCGTTATTGCCGAATCCGAACAAAATCATGGCTAAGCCAATAATAATCATAAAGATAATCGCAATAATTTTGATTAGGGCAAACCAGAATTCCAACTCACCGTAAGCACTGACTTGAAGAAAGTTAAAGCTCATCATGATGATTAATGCTGCCAGAATCCAAATCCATCGCGGAACCTCCGGAAACCAAAATTCCATATAGATTCCAACGGCTGTCAGCTCGGTCATACAAGTAATGACCCATACAAACCAATAATTCCACCCTGTAATATATCCTGCCAGATTACCAAGATAATCATTGGCGTATTGGCTGAATGAACCGGCAACGGGATGGTGGACAGCCATTTCTCCTAACGCTCTTAAAATGAAAAATAAAATGATTCCGCAGAAAAGGTAGGATAACATTATACCGGGACCTGCCAGCTTGATTGAGCTTGAAGATCCTAAAAACAGCCCGACTCCGATTGCAGAACCTAATGCAATCAGTGTAATATGTCTTTCTTTTAAACCTCTTTGCAGCTGATTTTCCATGATCGTTCCTCCTTAAGTTTATAAATGAAATCCCTTTCAATGTTCTGTTGCGAAGGTCATCATATGTCAGATTTCATGATCGAAAAATTTAAGTTATTATTCCCCGCAACTCCTCTTGATAATCAAATTGTGACGCTTACATTTAGATTTGAATAAATTTTATCATACTATATTTCAATTTCTTTTTGTATAAAACGACAAATTTAGACGTTCAATTTGTTGAATGATACAAAGGAAAAATGTTCAAATCATTTTCCTTACTTCCGTTATTATGATCAAATAAAACTATAGATAAACTATTTAATTCAAGTTTTCCTGCCCTACTGGTTACAAACATGTAAGGCAAAATCGCGAATAAATACTCCGAGAAATCAGCCAATTCCTATTACAACCGGCTGGGAAATTGACAGATGTAATGAAGGCACGGTTTGTTTAAGAACAGAAAAAATAACAAAGTTCAAGTATTACAAGCAAGGCACTGTTGAAAAAGTGTAAAAAATATGAGTGAAACCTTGCTTCAAAAATTAATGTAACAAGTCAAACTGAATTTATTTGTGAAAATGTGCACAAAAAAACGAGACAAGCACCTCAATTTTTGATAATACAAAAATAGCGGCAAGTCTAGACTTCAACCGCTTACCATCCATCGAGAAAAATGCCAAAGATTCATGGACAAGGTGTTATATAGAGTACAAGCCATGTTTTTAAAATGTTTCGCTATTGGATGAGCATCACGATTTTGCTGTGACTATGAGAAAAGTGAAACAAACCTTTTATTGTCTATTTATTGCTTCTTGACTTTCGTTTACTCTATTAGAGTGGCAGTATCCTGCCTCTTATTGCGATAAATAGTGCAGTAGCTAAAATGTAAAATAAACATGCTGCAATATTCAATATATTACCATAAATTTTGTTCAGAGTGGTGATTATATTTGGAAGACAGGAAATTCGTGGCAGTTCCCTTTCAAGATTAGAAAATTGAAACTGCATTTCACAAATATTGATTTAGGTAAAAATTGGTGCAAAAGGAGAGGCAAAATTAAAGTTGTGTTGATCACACACGTAAAATATGAACAGCTGATCCAATTAATTAAAAATTCGAATTAAAAGATGTTAATACAATCTCTAAAAGGTTTTGCAAGGTTTGTGAATTTCATCCATCTAAAATTTTTTGCTTACTTGAATAGGCTGATAAGCTATAGATATTTAAGAGATGTTCCCTCTCCCACATGATGTGGCCTTTTTACAGCTGTGAAGAAAAACAGAAACCCCATTGATTGTGAAACACGGTCCTCGACAGTTTTTCAAATAACAATTAGCACGAAAAAAGTTATTGGATCTGACAAAAAGAAAAAATATCGAAAAATTTGAAATCGAAAGAGAAAAGGAGTCACTTATCAAAAGAAAAGAAAGCTATTTTATGAATTCAATTATTCATGATTTTCTTGAAAAAGCTTGTTGCTTCATTTTTATAGAGTTAAAAGTTCAACAAATTTGTTAAAAGCTAATGTTTTGGCAAGTGACTTACGAGTGATAAACACAGTATCTACGTTTACGTAGTCCTTATCAATGGGATATGTGTATAGACTTTTTGTTAATTTTGACATAGACTCGGGAATCAAAGAAATTCCAACTCCTGCACGAACACAATTTAAAATAGCTTGTGCGGCGTCTACCTCTATGACATTTTGAATCGTTATATGATAGTCGTTCATGATTCTGGTAAACACTTCTCGATAGTAACACCCTTCTTTAAATACAACTAAAGTGCATTCCTTGTTTTTAAGAGGATTGTCAGGAGTATTGGTGATAAGTACCAGTCTTTCTTTAAAAATAACGTTTTCGATAAGATCCGGATGATTAACAGGTCCAGCAACAAATGCACCCTCTATATCATGATGTAAGACCTTATCTATTAATTCTTTTGTGGTACCGGTTTGCAATTTAATTTTTACGTTAGGATAATTAGCTGAATATTGTTTTAATATGTGGGGAAGACGTACATAGGAGGTTGTTTCCATGGAGCCTATGTTTAATTCTCCATCGGGGATTGCCAGTTTATTCATTGCTTTTTCAGCTTCGCGACACAAATTTAAAATCAAATTAGCATAGTTAAGAAAGACTTTGCCGTTCGGTGTGAGAATAACCTCTTTTTTGGTTCTTATAAATAATGGAAAACCTAAACAGCTTTCTAATTTATTTAGTCTAGCCGTAACATTGGGCTGTACATATCCAAGCTCTTTTGCAGCCTTCGTAATCCCCTTATTTTTTGCTATTGCTGCAATGATTCTTAAATCTTGTAGCTCAAACATTATTTCTCCCCCATCACTCAAATTGATTCATAACAACAATTATCATTTTTTTCTATTTTACACCATCAAAATGGGGTCATAAACTATTTATAGAAGACAATTTGCGAAATATTAAAAAAATAAATTTTCATCTTTATACAAGTCAATTTCAGATGAATGTAGAAGCAGCTTGAATGAACAACATGATTTCAGTCCAATAATGTGAATTTTAGGATGGAAGGATGGGAACAAGAGAAATAAAAGAGCCGGACAACTGATGTTTCACTAAGTTTTGGGTGATCGTTTTTTCTGCTGCTGACCAAATCGTATGAATGGCATTATTAATTGAATGCCAACAGCTATGATTATTGTATTGTTAACCTATAGATTTGACGTATATAAGGCAAGGAGGAACATGGCATGTGGAATCATACAAAAATAACAGACAAACTATCAATTAAAATTCCGATTATACAAGCGGGAATGGCGGGAGGGATCACGACCCCCGAGCTTGTTGCTGCTGTATCCAATGCAGGTGGTCTAGGGATGATTGGGGCGGGTTATATGACGCCGGAAAAATTGGAGTCGGATATTCAAAAAATAAAGGAATTGACTTCAAAACCATTTGGTGTCAATCTGTTTGTTCCTGAACATCCGGCAGTCATTCAAGAAGAAATTGAAAGAGCGAATCAACTGCTGGAACCTATCCGCCAAATGTTAGGGATCGAAAAAAAGAATGATGTTCCGCAAATCAACACCTCTGTTTTTGATGAACAAATTCAAATCGTTTTAAAATATGAAGTACCCGTTTGCAGCTTCACATTTGGCATTCCTCAGAGAGAAATTATTCATCAATTAAAGAATAATGGTATTGTCACAATTGGAACAGCCACAACAGTAAAAGAAGCCATATTGAATGAAGAGGCTGGGATGGATATGATTGTCGTTCAAGGCAGTGACGCTGGGGGGCATAGGGGCAGTTTTGCAGGATCCTTTGATGATTCAATGATCGGAACAATGGCCCTTATTCCGCAAGTAGCGGATCATGTTTCAATTCCTATTATTGCAGCTGGCGGTATCATGGATGGCAGAGGAGTTTTAGCTTCTCTTGTATTGGGAGCGCAAGCGGTTCAAATGGGAACAGCCTTTCTTACCTGTATAGAAAGCGGAGCAAATGAACTCCATAAAGAAGCAATATTAAACGGTACCGAAGAACAGGCAGTAATCACTTCAGCATTCAGCGGCAAGCCAGCAAGGGGATTAAAAAATGAATTTATCATCAAAATGAAAGAGCATGAAGATGCTTTGCCAGCTTATCCGATTCAAAATATGCTCACCCAAGATATCCGGTCAGAAGCCGCAAAGCAGAAAAATAAAGAGTGGATGTCGCTTTGGTGCGGGCAAAATCCTCGACTAAGCAAAAATTTGCATGCCGCCGAACTGATCGAAACAATCATCAATCAAATAGAAGAAATTATAAGTAACTTCCCATTAATAAAAGGATGACTATGAAACCGCGGCTTACTTTATGCGGCGGTATTATTGCATTGATTATTGTAATGGGGATCAGAAGATTTGCTTATACCCTATCCTCCCCTACATGAATATAACTAAATCGATGGCTGGATATTTGGCTGGAACTTTATTTGTTAGCTTTTTTAATTTGAGAAGATATGAATCAATTTATTTAAAGATATTTTTAGCTTTGAACATTTTTACGACTCTGCTCATGGGAATGGTCAGTAAATAATATATTTTGGTACCTGTTCAGGTTTTTTTCAGGCCTTAGCAGCGGTGTAGTCTTTGTCTTAGTTTCTAGTATAGTGCTTCAAGTATTGAAAAAGCAAAATATGCAAATATTTAACGGTTTGTTTTATAGTGGTGTAGGGATTAGGATTTTCTTGTGTAGTATTCTAGTTCCTTTCTTCATTAGTATAAACGGGTGGAAACCATAAACAGCTGTTAAATATCCAATTAATTTGCTGCTGTTGTTCGTTGACATATATTGTACTTTTGAAACAGCTAACGTTTGAACTTCCAGGCATGCGTGTTTAAGTGTTGTTTTAAGCGCTATTCTACCCAAGAACTGGATTTCTTTTCCGAGGGCTATCATTTCGGTCTATTCTGAATAATAAGATTTTCCGCTGCCGCTTGTACCATATTTCTTCCAGATACAAAATAATTTTTGTTCAAAAGAGGCTGTTTGGAAAGGACCATAAAAAAATTCTTTTTCAATTCAGTCTCTTTTTTACGTTGATAGGATATTGCAGGGAGAAAAAAGATAGGTCGGCTATACATCAGATCATCTTGACGTACGGCAAGTTTAATAGAATTTCATTTTTCTTATTTTTTTGTAAATTCGAAAAATTCGTTGAAAAATCTTCATAAGAGTGTTTTAATAATTGTAAACATATAACATATCAAATATGTGTAATAAGAGAAGTGTTGCAGTCGATTGAAAGAAAATGATTTAAAACGCTTGCTCTTTTGCGCATTTATAGAAACGGTGTTTCTTATTACAAAACATAGGAGGTGCTTGATTTGCTCCAAGGAGAGTTGTACACAGAATTAAAAGATGTTTTCCCCGAAAGTCAAATGGAAGTAAAGGAAAATGAAGGTCATCCACTTGGAAATGGCGGAAAAGTCGCAGTCTATCCAAAAACTGAAAACGAAATTTCACACATCTTGCAATATGCAAACAAAAATGGGAAAACCGTTTCCATTGTGGGCGGAGGAACAAAGCGGGGGTTTGGCGGTCTAATTGATTCGGCTGATATTTTGCTTTCCTTAGCAAATCTAAAAGGAATCGTCGAGCATACAGTGGGAGATATGACATTAACAGTGAAAGCAGGTACACCATTTCAAGAATTGCAGCAGTACTTAGAAGAACATAACCAAAAAATATCTCTAGATCCTGCTTGGCCGGATTATGCGACCATCGGAGGTATTATCGCCGCGAATGAAAGCGGTCCCAAACGTTTGGCATATGGATCCGCCAGAGATGCAGTCATCGGGCTTCGAGTTGTTTATCCAAATGGCAAGGTCATCCGAACAGGCGGAAAGGTCGTGAAAAATGTCGCCGGATATGATATGAACAAACTTTTTGTCGGTTCCATGGGCACTTTGGGGGTTTTGACGGAAATCACTTTAAAACTCCGTCCTTTGCCAAAATATGAAAGCAATGTTCTTTTATCATTTACAGAAGGAGATTTTGCTGAAATGCGATCATTTGCCGCGGCGTTTTTAGATTCGCAGATGGAACCTGTCTCACTGGAACTGATAAGTCCGTCTTTGGCTGAAAAGCTAACGGGTGAAAAATTTTATACATTGGCCATTAGTTTTGAAGATAATGAAAGTTCGGTTCATTACCAAGAATCTTTTCTAAAAAGCATTCAGCCTCCTAAAACGAAAATGACCATTCTTGCTCAAGAGAAAGCGCGCAAGTTTTGGCAATCTTTTTATACAATCAGCCCGAATGGCAGGGTGTCTAATCAGACAGGGGAAACTGAAGCAGTATTGAAAATCGGAGTTGTCAATTTAGATGTCCTAAAAGTTATTAGGGAAAGCCATTTATTACAGGATACGCACAATTTGCTTATCGAAGCCCACGGTGGATTAGGCCACGGATTGTGTCAAATCGTTTTAAGAGGCGGCAGCGAAAACGTCATTTCAGCAATTCAGCATTTAAGGAATTTTGTAAAGCAGCTCAATGGGTATGCAGTCATTAAACATTTGCCGTTTATTTTACGCCAGAAAATAGAGGTTTGGGGGGAAAATCCGCCATATTTCTTTCTTTTCAAAGGAATCAAAACAAAGATTGATCCGAACAACATTCTCAATCCGAAGCGATTTGTGGGAGGGATTTAAATATGGGATTAAATGAAAGTGATCTTATCAAAGAACCAGCCTGTCAAACCAACAGCTTCAGCAATTACCTTTGGAGTGATCCGCCTGATGAAAACAAATGGGCGGATTGTGTCCATTGCGGTATGTGTTTAGAATCGTGCCCCACTTATGAGATCACGGGTCAGGAACAGCATTCTCCCCGCGGACGCGTCCATTTGATTAAATCAGTTGCAGAAGGAAAGCTTGAAGTGAACGAACATTTTATGGATCCTGTCTTTGCTTGTCTTGATTGCCGCGCTTGTACTACCGCTTGTCCTGCGGACGTCGATGTAGGGGGATTGATAGAAGAAGCGCGCGGTCAAATTCGCCAAGCCATGCCGTTAAAAGGCTGGAAAAAGGCGGTCAGCCATCTGTTTTTGCATAGTTTGTTTCCGCACCACAATCGCTTGTACACGTTAGGAAATGTGTTGAAATTGTATCAAAAAAGCGGCATGCAAACGTTTGTCCGTAAAACAGGGCTGATCAATATCATACCGCAGCATTTAGCCGAAATGGAAGCGATCATGCCGGAAGTGAAAAAGCCTGTGCGGAAAAAGTACAAACATGAAAAAGTCATTAAAGCAAAAGGAGAAACGAAGAGTACGGTTGCGTTTTTAACTGGCTGCGTAATGGATGTCATGTTCAGCGAAATTAATGAAGCAACAATTAACGTGTTAACTCGAAATGGAAATGACGTTATGATTCCGCAAAATCAAACTTGCTGCGGGGCTCTTCATGTTCATGCAGGCGACCGGGAAATGGGGAGAAAATTAGCGAAACAAAATATTGAAGCATTCCAACATGCTGAAAAAGTAATTGTAAATTCTGCCGGTTGCGGATGTATGTTAAAAGAATATCCGGAGCTGTTCCGTGAAGACCCCGTTTGGCGCCAAAAAGCTGAAACATTTTCAAAAAAGGTGGAAGACATTTCAAAATACCTTTATGACACTGGTTATAAAAGGCCCATCGCCGAAATCAAGGCTCGTGTTGTCTATCATGATGCATGCCATTTAGCTCATGGGCAGGGCATTCGTGACGAACCTCGCAGCCTTCTTCTTGATATACCTGGGGTCGAAATGGTTGAAATGGCGAATGCTGACCGATGCTGCGGCAGTGCTGGCATTTACAATATAACAAATCCGGAGATGGCTAAAGAAGTGCTTGATAGCAAAATGAAGAATGTTCCTAAAGAAGCAGAAATGATTGTAATGGGAAACCCCGGCTGTATGCTGCAGATGGCGATGGGTGTTCAAAAAAACGGAAGAAATCAAAAAATTGTTCATACCGTACAGCTGCTGGATTGGGCGTACCAAAAAGAAGATCGGCTAAAGGAGGGGGAGGAATGTCTCTAAAAGGGATAAGAACAAATGACAAACATATAAAAAACCTTGCAAACATTGTTGAAGGAAACCGTTCCATCTTGTATAAAAAAGAAGATTTATTAGCTTATGATTGCGATGGCTTTACCATTTATCGTCATTTGCCGAGGGCAGTCGTTTTCCCGAATAATACAGAAGAAGTCGCAAAAATTGTGAAATATTGCCACGAACATGATTTGCCGTTCCTTGCCCGCGGCGCCGGAACTGGTCTCAGCGGCGGGGCGATCCCGTTGAATGGGGAAGTAATCATTAGTCTTGTAAAAATGAAACGCCTTATAAGCGTTGATTTTGAAAACAGGCGTGCAGTAGTGGAACCTGGATTTGTCAACTTAAAACTGACGAACTCCATTTCGGACAAAGGATATTATTATGCGCCTGATCCATCAAGCCAATATTGCTGCACCATCGGCGGAAATGTCGGTGAAAATGCGGGCGGTGCACACTGTCTAAAATATGGTGTGACGACAAATCACATTTTAGGGCTTGAAGTGGTATTGCCAAATGGCGAAGTCATTGAAATAGGCAAGGATGGAATACCTGATGCACCGGGCTATGATTTATTAGGACTTTTAACAGGATCAGAAGGAACTTTAGGAATTGTGACGAAAATAACGGTTCGTATTTTAAAAAACCCGGAAGCAAAGCAAACGGTGCTCGCTTATTTTGACAACGTTGCGGATGGCAGTCAAGCCGTATCGGACATTATTTCTGCCGGAATTGTACCAGCAGCCCTTGAAATGATGGATCAAATAGCAATAGAAGCGGTTGAAGCGGCAGCGTTTCCTGTCGGCCATCCAAAAGACATTGAAGCGCTTTTGCTCATTGAAGTGGATGGAATATCCGCAGGTATAGACGAGCAAATCCATCAAATTTTAGAAGTTTGCAAGAGAAATCATGTTCGAGAAGTAAAAGTGGCACAAAGTGAAGAGGAAAGAGCTAGATGGTGGGCAAACCGCAAAACTGGATTTGGCGCAATGGGGGCGATCTCTCCTGATTATTTAGTTCAGGATGGTGTGATTCCCCGCAGCAAATTACCCGAAGTGTTAAACAGAATTCACGAAATCAGTCGAGAGTATGGTCTGCGCATCGCAAATATCTTTCATGCTGGCGATGGCAATCTGCACCCGCTTGTACTTTTTGATGCCAGAAAACCGGGCGAAACAGAAAAGGCTTTAAAAGCTGGCAGCGCCTGTTTGCAAGCATGTGCAGATGCCGGCGGATCGATTACAGGTGAACATGGAGTAGGGATCGAGAAAAGAGAAGAGATGCGCTTCATTTTTAGCGACGAAGAAATAGCGGCGCAAACGGATATTCGGGAAGTATTTAATCCGAAAAATTTATTAAATGCCGGGAAGCTCTTCCCAACTCCGGGACGTTGTTTGGAAGTGAAAAAAGAGGGGAAATCTGTTACAGCATCATAAAAAAGAATTTTAAGAAAATTATTGAAATGATTCCATCATCATGTTATCCTTTTTTAAACAATTACGAAACAGTGTTTCGTAATAACAAACAAAAATTATAACATTTAAAGGAGGAGTTGTGCCCATGAAAACAAACTATGTAAAAGTCGGCAATTTGCAAGTAGCTGAAAATTTGTATGATTTTATCAACAATGAAGCATTGCCGGGAAGCGGTGTGGAAAAAGATGAATTCTGGCTTCAGTTTGAGAACCTTGTTTATGAACTGACACCTATTAATAAAAATTTGCTTAAGCGTCGTGATGAAATCCAGCAAAAAATCAACGAATGGCACAAAAAACATCGCAACAAATTCAACTTTGAAGCCTATAAATCATTTTTGCAGGAAATCGGCTATTTAGAACAAGAAGTGGGAGACTTTAAGATTACAACAGAAAATGTCGATGACGAAATTGCTCTACAAGCCGGGCCGCAGTTAGTAGTGCCGATTAATAACGCACGGTACGCTCTTAACGCCGCCAATGCCCGATGGGGAAGCCTTTATGATGCTCTTTATGGAACGGATGTCATCAGCGAAGAAGATGGGGCTGAACGAAAAGGAGAGTATAATCCGATTCGCGGGGAAAAAGTCATTGCTTTTTCGAAAAACTTCCTTGATGAAGTAGTGCCGTTGCAAGAACATTTCCACCGAGACGCTGTTCAATACGCAGTTGAAGACGGGAATTTGCTTGTCACTTTAATGAATGGCAAGACAACCGCTCTTAAAGAAAGAGAAAAGTTCGTAGGCTACAGAGGAGAGTCGGATAAACCATCTGCCATTTTATTGAAGAACAACGGTCTTCATATTGAAATCCAGATCGATCGAAGCCATCCAATTGGAAAACATGACGATGCGGGAATTAAAGATATTCTATTGGAAGCGGCTGTTACAACGATTATGGATTGCGAAGATTCTGTGGCGGCAGTGGATGCGGAAGACAAAGTGCTTGTTTATCGCAATTGGCTTGGCCTCATAAAAGGAGATTTGACAGCTACTTTTACAAAAAAAGATAAAACGATTACACGTACGCTTAATGCTGACAGAACATACACATCCAAAACAGGAGAAAAGTTCACTCTCCCAGGTCGTTCACTTATGCTCATTCGTAACGTTGGGCATTTGATGACAAATAGTGCAGTGCTCATTGGAGAGGGAGAAGAGATCCCAGAAGGAATATTGGATACGGTTGTAACAAGTTTGATTGCTAAACATTCCCTTTTAGGAAATGGCAAATTTGAAAACTCCAGGAAAGGTTCGATCTACATTGTAAAACCTAAAATGCACGGGTCTGAGGAAGTGGCGTTTGCCAACTTGCTATTTAACTGCGTCGAAGATTTGCTGGGATTAAAACGGAATACGCTGAAAATTGGTGTGATGGATGAGGAACGGCGCACAACTTTGAATTTGAAAGCTTGTATTCGGGAAGTAAAAGATCGTGTTGTATTTATTAACACAGGGTTTTTGGACCGAACTGGCGATGAAATCCATACATCAATGGAAGCAGGTCCGATGATTCGGAAAAATGATATGAAAACATCTCAATGGCTGCAAGCCTATGAACGCTCAAACGTCTATATCGGTTTACAAAGCGGCTTCCAAGGCCGTGCGCAAATTGGAAAAGGCATGTGGGCAATGCCGGACATGATGGCGGAAATGCTCAAGCAAAAGATTGGCCATCTAAAAGCAGGCGGCAATACTGCGTGGGTGCCATCACCAACAGCGGCTACATTGCATGCTCTCCATTATCACCAAGTAAATGTAACAGATGTCCAAAACAAATTGGCTGAAACGATTGAAGATCTCCGTGATGAAATTTTACAAATTCCGGTTGCAGAAAACCCGAATTGGACCCCTGAAGAAATACAAGAAGAGTTAGATAATAATGCACAAGGAATTTTAGGATATGTTGTTCGTTGGGTGGAGTTAGGAATCGGCTGTTCAAAAGTTCCGGATATTAATAATATTGCTTTGATGGAAGACCGGGCAACGTTGCGGATTTCAAGCCAGCATATCGCAAACTGGCTGCATCACGGCATTGTTACGAAAGAACAAGTTCTTGAAACACTTAAGCGGATGGCGAAAATAGTCGACAAGCAAAATGAAAATGAACCTGGCTACCGCCCGATGTCAAAAGATTATGACCGTTCCGTCGCATTTCAAGCTGCGTGTGACCTCGTATTTAAAGGTTATGATCAACCTAACGGCTACACAGAACCGATTTTGCATCGCCGCCGTCTTGAAGCAAAAGCAAAATATGCTGTAAAACAATAACTTCTCATCATGAAGGCATCCTACCAAAGGGTGCCTTCTATTTAAAAGCTACATCTTCCATGCACAAAAACCGATCAAAATCTTTAGTTGCGCGGCTTTGGTTATGAATGAAAAGTTTTATTATGAAGGAGTTGAATGTATGAAAAACCTTCGGGAAAAGGCGCTGGAAGTTCATAAAAATCCGTTATTTGTCCTGAAGAACAGATTGTTATTCCAGAGGGAATAGACAGGGTAAAGTTTGAATCTAAGCTGGCAATTGTAATCGGTAAACAAACGAAAATGGTGCCGGAATCAGAAGCATTGAATTATGTATTTGGGTACACGGTGGGCAACGACGTAACGGCGCCGCAGTTTTCCATGAAGATGGCCATTGGACAATCGGTAAATCGTTTGACACATTTCCCCCCCTTGGCCCTGTCATTGAAACAGAATTTGATACATTTCACATTCATGTTGAAGCAAAGTTGAACGGTGTTAAAAAACAAGATAGTTCAACGGAATTGATGATTATTTCCATTCGGAAAATGATTTCCTATTTATCATCTGTCATGACACTTAAACCCGGTGATGTCCTTTTAACAGGAAGTCCGGTTGGAGCCGATTTTGTTTAAGCAGGAGATGTAATTGAATGTGAAATGAAAGGAATCGGCACATTAAAAAATACCGTTGTTGCTGCAAAAAAACGTGTTAACACGTTATGAAGGAAACAATCTTAGTATTCAAATGATAAAGTGAATAATGGAACAGAAAGAACTTGGCAGTTTTTGTTCTTCCTGTCATAATATAAGGGAATCAAGAAAATTTATATGGCGGAATTTGCACTCTAGCAAATTCCGCCAAGATTTTAGAAGGTGAACGGCTGTGGAAAGGGACAATATGGTCAAGTCTGTAAGCAGGGCGTTGGACATTATTCAACTTGTCAGCTTAAAAAAAGAAGGTTTAGGCGTCACAGAGATTGCCAATCAGATAGATATCAACAAAAGCTCCGTGTATCGAATCTTATCTACACTTGCCCGGTACGGCTATATTGAACAAGATTCCGAAACAGGACGATATAAACTGGGGTATAAATTTTTGGAAATCAGTTCGAAGCTATTAGAATCGATTGATCTTCGCAAAGAAGCAAAACCTTTCCTGCAAAAATTAGAAAATGAGACGAACGAAGTCATCCATCTGGTTGTTTATGACCAAGGAGAAGTCGTTTATATTGAAAAATTGGAAGGAAATGAAACGCTGCGCATGCATTCAAAAGTCGGAAAGCGTGCCCCAATGCATTGCACCTCTGTAGGGAAGGCCATTCTCGCCAATTTGCCGTCAAGTGTCGTTTTAGACATCCTTGACAGAAAAGGGTTGCCGATGCATACGAAAAATACGATTACGAATAAGGATGCATTTTTGAAAGAGCTCATTCGAGTAAAACAACAAGGATATGCACTAGATTTAGAAGAAAACGAATATGGGATTCGTTGTATTGCCGCCCCAATTTTTGATCATTTGGGGAAGGTCATTGCTGCCGTGAGCGTATCAGGACCAACCATTCGAATGACAGATGAGAGGCTCAAACAACTTCAGCCGCGGATGATTGAAATAGGAAAGCAAATTTCTGCTCGGCTTGGTTTTGTTGACTATGCTTGAGTAATACCTTCGCCTTATTTGAATTGGATTTCGCTCCAACTTTTCAAATAGGGCAAGGGTTTGATTATTACATAACAAAGGAATTAGTTAATGATAAAAAATTCAGAAAATATTGATAATTAAAAAAATAAAAGATATAATGAGTGTACAATAATTTTCCATTCATGTGGGTGAATTACATTTTGAATAAGAGAGGGGAAAATCTCTTGTGAGTACTGGATTGTTGGCTTTTTTATCGCTTCTTCCAATTTTAATCGTCGGAATTTTCTTGGTTGGGTTTCGATGGTCAGCTAGCAAAGCGATGCCGATTTCATATGTTGTGGCCGTCATACTTGCGCTCTTTGTTTGGAAAGTATCAGCAGCCAATGTAATAGCTGCCTCCATAAATGGTTTGGTTGTAGCTGCTACACTATTGTACATCATTTTTGGCGCCATTTTGCTTTTAAATACTTTGCAAGAAAGTGGGGGAATTAAAACAATCCGGCAAGGGTTCACCGATATTTCTCCAGACCGGCGCATTCAAGTAATTATTGTCGCATGGTTATTTGGTTCGTTTATTGAAGGATCCGCAGGCTTTGGTACACCAGCTGCAGTTGCTGTTCCATTATTAGTAGGATTGGGATTCCCAGCGATGGCAGCCGTTGTGGCGGGCATGGTCATACAAAGCACACCCGTTTCATTCGGTGCTGTCGGCACACCGATTCTTGTCGGCGTACAATCAGGATTATCCGCTGATGCAACGATTACTGATAACTTGTTGTCGTTGGTCACTTTGATTGGAGCGAAAGTTGCTATTCTTCATATGATAACGGGCACTCTTGTTCCATTATTTGTTGTAGCCCTAATGACCAAATTTTTTGGAAAAAACAAGTCGTTTTCTGAAGGAATTAAAGTTTGGAAATTTGCCTTGTTTGCGGCTTTTACAATGACGATACCATATCTCATCGTTGCCAATGTCCTTGGCCCTGAATTTCCTTCCATGGTTGGCGGCTTGGTCGGATTAGCAATCGTTATTGCCGCTGCGAAAAAAGGTTTTTTAATGCCATCTCAAGAAGAAGTATGGGATTTTGAAGAAAAGTCTAAATGGGATCCGGATTGGATAGGAAAAATTGAGATTAAAGATATCGCACACAAGAACGGCAAGATGAGCATGATTCGCGCTTGGACTCCGTATATTTTAGTTGGCCTGTTTTTAGTGGCGACCAGGTTGAAATCGCTTCCGATCGGCGGATGGCTGCAAGCGTGGACGATTGAGATTCGGAATATGTTTGGAACAAATATTACGGCTAGCTTTCAACCGCTTTATTCACCAGGAACAATTTTTATTGTTGCGTCACTGATTACCTTTTTTATTCACGGTATGAATGGAAGCGCATACAAACGTGCTTGGATGCATTCAGGGAAAACGATGATCTCAGCTTCAACCGCGCTAATTTTTACCGTTCCAATGGTTCAAGTGTTTTTAAATTCAGGCGGCGGTGCTGCAGGTTATGATCAAATGCCAATTGAATTGGCGAACGGAGTAGCAGCGCTGGCGGGCAATTATTGGCCCTTTTTCTCCACATTTATTGGTGGACTGGGCGCTTTTATAGCTGGCAGCAACACGGTCAGTAATATGATGTTTTCTTTATTTCAATATAATGTAGGTTCCCAAATTGGTGTTGATCCCACTTGGATTGTTGCCCTTCAGGCGGTAGGTGGTGCGGCTGGGAATATGATTTGTGTACACAATGTCGTCGCTGCTTCGGCAGTAGTCGGGTTGGTAGGAAAAGAAGGAGAAGTTATTAGAAAAACATTGCTCCCATTTACGTATTATGCTTTAATGGCTGGTTCGATTGGATACTCGATTGCATGGTACTCCGAAAAGGGAATATTTAATCTCGGTTCCTTGATTGCAGTCTTGATCGCAGTTGCCGCCGTTTACATCATTGCAACAAATAAAAAACGGGCAACATGGCCCGCTCATAATAAGTCATCATTTGGCGCAAAACAATAATCCTAACAAAAAGAATGGATATAATAATTTTTTAAGAAAAAGTAAAGGCTCTCTTAAAATATATGCTCCCCTTCACTAGGGGAGTTTTTCTATGACAAAAAAACATACTAATCTTAGTATGTTTTGTGAAGAGTGATAATAGGACTTGTATACTTTACAAAGTTGCTCTCACAATATCGCCCTATATTAAAATCCAGCTTTTTCTATGCAGATATAAGATGTGCTTGGTTGCACGTAAATATCAACGAAGTTTACATCAATAAGAAACCACTTGTAGCCTAAAGGTGTTTTTGTGACTATTATGTTAACTATGATTGAACAGCATATTTATATTTTGAAAAGGTGAAAAAATTTAAAGTGACATATCCCCCCTAGGGGGATATTATTATAATAAGGAGGAATGAAATATGTGTCAAAACCACCATCATCAAAATCATGAACATAAATATCGCAAGCAGGTCACTAATCGATTAGCACGAATTGAGGGACATGTTCGTTCCATTAAAGAAATGGCGATAGAAGGAAGAGACTGTCCTGAAATTCTTCTGCAAATTGCGGCTGTAAGGAAAGCGTTAGATAATGCAGCAAAAGTAATTTTTGTTGATCATATGGAGAATTGTCTAGTAAATGCTGTTCATCAAGGAAATGAGGAACAAGTATTAAACGATTTAAAAAAAGCATTAGAGAATTTCATTCGATAAGGGGATTAAATTTTTTGATGATTCCAGAGGGTATCAGTCAGGAGCGATCAACAAAACAAAAAATAAAGATCATCCTAGCATTAGCTGTTCCTGCCATGATCGAAAATATTTTGCAGACAGTGGTAGGATTTGTAGACACACTTTTTGTATCAAAATTAGGATTAAACGAAGTCACAGCAGTAGGCGTGGCAAATGCTGTTCTAGCCGTATATATTGCCATTTTCATGGCAGTTGGAGTAGGGGCTTCTTCTTTGATCGCACGTCATGTCGGTGCTGGTAATATTGGCCAAGCAAAAGCCGTTGCTAAGCAGTCAACCATTCTTTCTTTTTTTATAGGTTTATTTTTTGGTTTTATCACCTTATTTTTCACAGAACCTTTACTTCGTATTATGGGAGCAGAACCAAGCGTTTTAGTAGACGCCTCTGTTTATTTTCGGATTGTAGCTGTCCCGTCTGTTTTTATTTCTTTAATGTTTATCTTTGGAAGTATTTTACGAGCTGCTGGCGATACAAAAACACCGATGAAAGTAAGCTGGTGGATTAATATCATCCATATCGTTTTGGACTACTTTTTCATTTTTGGTTTATTGGGATTTCACGGGTTGGGCTTAGCAGGAGCAGCCTGGGCGACAGTCATTGTAAGAGTGCTGGGAGCCATCGCTCTTTATTATTACATTCAAAAATCGTCTATATCATTTTCTTTATTTCAGAAATCTTCTTTGGATATAAAGAAATTCACATTGCCTATTTTGAGGCTGTCTGCTCCTGCAGCAATTGAACGCTTAATTATGCGTTTAGGGCAAGTGTTTTACTTTGGATTAATTGTTCGAATTGGAACGGAAACGTATGCAGCTCATACAATTGCCGGGAATATCGAAACATTTTCCTATATGCTAGGATATGGCTTAGCTGCGGCAGCATCAACACTTGTAGGGCAGCATATTGGGGCAAAGCTTGAAAAAGAGGCTTATACATATGGAATGCTGACGACTTATATCGCCATGTTATTTATGTCTATTATAGGTGTTCTGTTGTTTTTTCTTTCTCCTTGGCTTGCTACCTGGTTTACAACAGATAAACAGGCTATTGAGATGGTTACTACGGCATTAAGAATTGATGCTTTTGCCCAACCAGCATTAGCTATGGGATTGGTGTTGACTGGAGCTTTGCAAGGAGCAGGAGATACAAAAAGCCCCATGTACAGTACAGCGGTCGGCATGTGGGTCATTCGTATTGTAGGTGTATATGTATTGGGCATCCAATTAAATTTAGGAATAGCAGGAGTATGGCTATCCATTGTAATCGATCAAGTCATTCGAGCCCTGATTTTATGGTGGAGATTTAAAAAGCAAATCAAACATTGAACATACAATTATATGTATAGAAAACTATGATTCTCAAATACTTTAGTATGCTAATGAACTAAAAATATCCATTGACATTCATTTTTATGTTGTGTTATTTTTATTTTATGTTAATTTATTACTCTAATATATTATCGAATTAAAGTACACTCGCAGATATCTTCATAGATGCGTTTTTATAGCAATTATCGTTATGCTTTTTTGAGCTTATTTGATGCAAATGTTGTCCGAACTATTGCAGATGCATTTACGGATGGTTTAATTGTGATTAGTAGTGGGGGACATTTAAATTTTTTGGACATGCAATAGGTTAAAAACAAAATGAAAATAAATTAAAGGTGGTTATCTACAGTATGAAACGATTAGCAATGTTTATTCTAACTATGGCAGCGTTATTCTCGCTCCTGATAGGATGCTCCAAATCGGAGGAAAAAGACAAAACGCTAGTAATTGGAATAGATGATAAATTTGCACCTATGGGGTTCCGGGATGAGAATAATGAAATTGTAGGGTTTGACATTGACTACGCCAAGGCAGCTGCCGAAAAAATGGGAACAAAGGTAAAATTTCAGCCGATCGATTGGAAAACAAAAGAATCTGAATTAAGCAGCGGACGGATCGATCTCATTTGGAACGGGTATACCATTACGGAGGAGCGCAAAAAGAAGGTTCTTTTTACAAAGCCTTATATGAAAAATGCACAAGTTGTGGTCACACTTGCTGATTCAAACATTTCTAAACTTGATGATCTAGAAGGCAAAGTGGTTGGTCTTCAATCTCTATCTTCTGCAGCCGATGCGTTGGATAAAAATCCGATTAAATCGAAAATCAAGACGGTTACGGAGTATGCCGACAATGTTCTGGCATTGAAGGATCTAAAGCTAAAACGTGTTGATGCAGTAGTGATTGATGAAGTTGTCATTAAATATTACATGTCGAAAGAAAAAGATACTTATAAACTGCTCGATGAATCCCTTGCACAAGAAGAATATGGAATTGGTGTTAAAAAGGGTAATGAGGAACTGCTGAATAAACTGCAAAAAGCTCTCGATGAGCTGAATGAGGACGGCACTGCCGCCGAAATCTCGCAAAAGTGGTTTGGCGAAAATAAGGTATTAAAGTAAAATAGACCAAACTTGGATTTCCTTGAGAAACCCTGTTTTGCTGTTGGAGGAATTCTTTCATGTCCGTAGATTATTTCAACTCAATCATTAAGCCGATGCTGCTAGGCGCACAGATGACGGTTCTCTTGTTTTTGATCGTCATTGTGTTGTCAATTCCGCTCGGCTTCATACTAACACTTGCTGTAAGAAGCAGGTTTAAGCCTTTATCGTGGCTTACACAGATTTATATATATGTGATGCGGGGCACCCCATTGCTGCTTCAGCTGCTTTTTATATGTTTTGGACTGCCGATGATCCCTGTGATCGGAGATTATTTGGTATTAGACCGCTTTGTCGCAGCTTGTTTGGGTTTTATATTGAACTATGCTGCATATTTTGCCGAGATTTTCCGCGGCGGTTTGCTGGCTATTGATAAAGGTCAGTATGAGGCATCACAAGTCCTAGGCTTGAATAAATGGCAGACGATGACGCGAATCATACTTCCACAAATGTTCCGCATCGCACTTCCTGCCGTCGCTAACGAATCGGTTACACTAGTTAAGGATACCGCACTGCTCTATGCTGTTGCCGTACCAGAATTATTACACTATGCACAGACTGCTGTGAACCGTGATTTTACAATCGTGCCTTTCTTCATCGCAGGCATTATTTATCTGATCATGACGCTCTTATTAACTGTTCTCTTTAAGTGGCTCGAACGACGGTTCAAATTTGATTAAAAAGGAGTAGTGAGTGTGGTTCTCATTGAAGTATCCAACCTCAAAAAATCATATGGCAAGTTGGATGTATTAAAACAGATAACATTTGATGTTAACAAGAACGACGTAATTGCTGTGATCGGACCATCTGGCTCTGGTAAAAGTACAATGCTCCGTAGCCTAGTCCATCTTGAGGAAATTGACGGAGGCAGCATTTGTATATCCGGGGATTATTTGGTGAAGGACGGGATTTACTCAAAACCGCAGGAGATTAAGCGGATCACCTCTAAGATGGGAATGGTTTTCCAACATTTCAATCTCTTTCCTCACCTCACGGTTAAAGAAAATTTGGAACTTGCTCCTAGGCTAGTAAAGAAGGAGTTAAATGCGGAAATTGAACGACGCAGCACAGAACTTCTGAAGAAAATCGGGCTCTCCGATCGGGCATCAGCTTATCCTGCAAAACTTTCGGGCGGTCAAAAACAAAGAGTCGCCATTGCTCGTGCGCTTATGATGAACCCTGAAATCCTGCTGTTTGATGAACCTACTTCCGCCTTGGACCCGGAGTTAACCGGCGAAGTACTGCAAGTAATGAAGCAGCTGGCTGAAGAGCACATGACGATGATTGTGGTGACACATGAGATGGGGTTCGCCAAGGAGGTTGCAAACCGAGTCATTTTCATGGACAACGGGGAAATCATCGAATCCGGACTTCCGACTGAGATTTTTACAAACCCGAAGTTTGAACGAACGAAAGCTTTCTTGAACCGCAGTTTGAAATAATCCGGGACGCTGTCTATTAGTAGATTACTTGACACTTGCTACTTAAAATAAATAGTAACTGATCAACAAATAAAACGTACTTTTAGCACACCCCAAATCCGTTTTAAATAAAACATATTAAGATTAGCAGCACAGACTACGGCCAAGTCTGTGCTGCTATTTTTGTACGCCCGGCAGAGTGTAATAATCTCTAGGGTGAAAGCCCCGAGCCGTGAAGGCAGAAGTAACGGTACGTACGGTGGTGTGAGAGGTCGGGGGTTAGTCACCCCCTCCTACTCGATTAGTAGAAGCGGTGAAAAGGTCATGAGCCCCGGAACCATAAGTTTGTTGTACAAATTCATTCGATGGGGTATGGAGCAGGATCATTTAGAAAGAGCCTTGCCTTTTTAGCATTCGTTCCTAAGTGCTTTTTCTCAGTTTATTGATGAATTGCTCAGACAAAATGTTGAAGGAAAGAATATGGTCCATATACACTTCACCGATTAGTTGTATCTCTTCATTTTCATGCTGTAAAGAATATGGGAGAGTTTTTTCTATTAATGGTATATGTTTTTCTGGTTCTTGAACAATGGTGTTCCATGCACGTATGATCAGCTCTAAGTCTTCACTGAACAGTGCGCTTTCCAATTCTTCCGTCGGTAACGGCTCTGATAATAGGGGCATTTCATCCACGAACTGTTTTGAATAAAGTCCTTCTAAAAATTTTTCAAAGTTTTCAGCTAGCTCCTCTGTATTTGCACCAAGATAAAATATTTTCCGAGTTTCAAGGTGAAGGACAATATTTCCATTGGTACAAACTGCAATCGGGATGACGCTGCCTTCTAATTTCAATTCCTCAAGAGATAAAAAGCGGTCGATTTCTATAGCTTCCTTTTCCGTTAAAAAATACATTTTCTCCGCTTCTCCTTCGTGTAAAGCAGTCACGAAAGACGCATACTGATCCGGCAGTTTGTAAGGAAGACTATGTCTCTCTTTTTTTGCTTTATGGCGGCTATGATTTTCCTTCTCAAATTCCTGATCGTGGTGAAAAATTTGTGTTTTATAAAAATGGGTAATGGAAAATTGTTTTGCAGCTACCTTCCATTCCGTCATCGGATTGTCAAATAAAACACTTAAGATGAAGCTTTTGTTATTAAGATCCCCTTCTTCATAAAGCCAAAACATACCTGGTGTTAAAGGTATTTCGGATTGTTCCTCCTTGATTCCAGTAATCTCAATAACGATGGCATCCCCCTTGCTGAAACTGCCTTCCCCATTTAACGTTAATCTGAGTGCATCGTAATCGCGATGGATATATTGTAATTCTGCGTCATGTAATCCATCTTCCAAAATGCTGATCAGCTCTTCCGGCAGATTTTCGCGAATATGTTCAAAATGATTATTCGCTTCATCTAACACTTTTTCGCATTCCTCAATTTTAGCCTTCAACCAAATGATGAGTTCGTCCCGCACTTCCTTTGGCAGTGTCGGCTGATTAATGGTGCCGTCCAGAATATAGGGATGAAATGTTTCCGGCAATGTTTGCAATAATTCGTCTTTAATAGATTCAAGATCTTGCCGCAAATAGTCGTAAACATCCTCGCCGTCTTCTTCAAAGCTTTTGATAAAATCCATCCATTCTTCATCAGACTCGGGAATTGTAAGCAGGTGCGCCTTCTGCATTTTGTCATACCATTCTTTTGTAAAAAATTTCATTATATCTCTCCTTATATGCTATCCACCATTTTTTCTCATATAATGAATTCACTTCTTATAAGCGTTTCACCTGCTAAAAAGGAGAAATTTAACAAAATAGGTGATGGGGGTGTCTAATAAGTCGTTTTTACGGCTTATGGACGCCCCCATTAATGTTTTAGAAACGTTGATATATCGGTGTTTATGATTTTTTGTTTTCAATGGGGATCTGACTTTCTGGACAGCCCCATGATTGTACAGAAAAATATCCGGTTTTAACGGCAAGGATATAAAAAAGAATTACTATCATGCATCTGAACTTAAAAGTAATTACTGTACAGAAATAGTTAAACTAATAGTTGAATAAATTCAAGTTCTATACTTACTAGACAACATCTTTCAAGCCTAAGCTGATCTGACGCGAAGAGAAATAATTCGTCTACTTGCCTCTCATGACCGAACAGTATGGGAATTGGCGGAACCTTTTTGATATGTCTTTAGCAGCTTTGCTAAGCATATCAAAACATTAGAACGGTCAACCCTGTTTGAAAGGACTATGCAAGGACGAACGCATATTTGTCGTCTTACCTCCAAATCGTTTTCTACTGCTAAAGATGGCTTCGATTTTATGAACATTTTTGGAACAGACAGTTTGACGTTCTTGAACATGAGCTGAATAAAGCAAAAAGGAGAAAAAAATAAAGTATTTGCAACAAATTCATTATTTTGTAAAGGGTGATGAGAATGGTTAGTACATCTACAATAACCTTAACGATGAAACGTTCTTTTGATGCCTCTGCAGATAGAGTATTTGACGCGCCACTTTGCATTCCCCCTGTTAATCCGAAATAAGAACGGGCTGGTCGCTGAGATAACGGATGGCACGGCAGAATACAACGAGAAAAACAACCGTTTATCACTGTTCTACGATCTAGCCAAGATGTCTGTCGTTCGTATGGCAAAGTCTTTAGCCCATAAGCATTTACCATATCAATGCACCGCCGTAGCATGACTCCGGGCTGGATGCGTTCTGACATTATGCTTGATCACTATGGTGTGACAGAAGAAAACTGGCGTGATGCCCTTGTGAAGGAACCCCAATTCATCATCTCGAAAACGCCGCATTTTGTCGGCCGCTTTAGCCGGTGATCCGAAGGTTGCTCGCTGGAACGGTCAATCTGTGTCAAGCGGTCAGCTCGCGCAAGTGTATAGTTTTTATGATCTTGATGGCTCACAGCCAGATGCCTGGCGATATATCGGAGAAGTGCAGGATGCTGGAAAGCCAGCGAATGCTTCCGAGTACCGCTAACGGGAAGCGATAGCTCGATATGCACGGCAGTGTGGATCTTTATTTTCATGTTTAAAAAAGTGTCCAAGAAGTCGAACTTGATCACCAGGCGAATGTTCGGCTTCTTCTTTTGTGGAAAATAGATGATATCTACTATTCTCTCGAAACCTTGTAGCTGTATGGGAGTCGAAGGGTGAGGGGGGAGAAGGTGGATAGATAAGAGGAAGAAAGAATGATGAAAACCTGTGATAAAATATGCGTAGAAGGAAATTCTTTTTCAATTAATGGGAAGCAGTATAAAGGATTTGACAAAGATGGAGAGAAAAAATGACTTATTCGTTTATTTTTTAAAGATACATTTATGGATTTAACGAAAACTCGTATCCGTGAAATACAGACTGATGAAGAAGTGTTGCTTCATCCTAAATGGAGTTTTCCAATTGGAAAGTATTCGTTTTTTTCTGGAAAAGAAGAATATAAGGCAATATCTACAAAAGAACATTTCATACAAAACGCCTTTGTTGTGCTTCAACCAGACGGAAAAGAAATTGTACGAATTAAAAATTTGTCACTTCATAAGAAAAAATCTATTTTTAAAGAGCTTCGAATGGTTTATAGCCAGAACAGCTTTCATATAAACTCTACTCTTGCATTTAAAACGATAACGATTAGTAATGGAAAAGAGGTCATTCTGACAGCGAAAAAAATTTCTTTGATATTTAAAAAATCTTTTAGAAATGTATGATTACGAAGTTCAAGTTCATCAAACGATGAACTTACCATTTATAGTGTGGGTGGCCATTTTCAAGGGGATCCATTTATTGATTAGACGTTAGATCCATTGTAAAAATCTCCTTGGACCTTTCTGGAATTCCTTTTTTTCTAACTCTTCTCCACGTAATGTTGCGGACATGATTTTTTAGTATTTTGTACTAGTTGCTGGTGAAAAGACGAGAGTCTGCGTGTATGACTGTGAGTAAGCGATGGATTGGATTTTATCAGGTCAGTCAAAACGTATTTTTCGAAGACTATCAAATTGTTATATCAAAAAGGACAAAAGTGCGAAGGACCGTTAAGTTTTAGGAGGATTCACATGAAGGAATATGTAATTTTGGCAGTAGCCATCATAAGTGAAGTATTTGCAAGTTCAATGCTGAAAGTATCAAATGGATTTAAAAAGTTGTTTCCTTCCATCGGAGTCGTAATGGGGTATGGCGCAGCTTTTTATCTCTTATCTTTATCTCTAAAAGCAATACCGCTTGGTACGGCTTATGCGATATGGTCAGGCTTCGGTACGGCTTTAACTGCATTAGTCGGTGTTATCTTTTATAAAGAAAGTATTGATCTTAAAAAATGTTTAGGCTTAGTTCTAATCATTTGTGGAGTGGTTGTTTTGAAACTCAGCAGTTCTCATTAACGATGAGAGAGGAGGCAATTGTATGAAAGGTTATATCGCATTAGGAATTTCTATTATCAGCGAAGTATTTGGTACGACAATGCTTAAATTGTCAGATGGATTTACAAGTTTTTTCCCTTCCATTGGTGTTATAGTTGGTTATGGATTATCTTTTTATTGTTTGTCGTTATGTCTTAAGACAGTTCCGTTAAGCTTGGCCTACGCGATTTGGTCGGGGCTGGGGACAGCTTTTACAGCGTTAATTGGTGTTCTAGTATGGCGGGACCCATTTAATATTATTACATTAGTTGGTCTAGTATTGATCATTGGCGGGGTGACTTTATTAAATGCTCCAAAAAGTCCAGATAAAGTTTTATAAAAACTGACCCCTTGTCTGAAGGGCGCAAGGAGTCAGCTATAGGTCTAAACGATTGTATTTCGTTTATAGGCTGACTCCCGGTTCGTATTCTTTAATTCGCTGACGGACGAAATCAGGAATCGCTCTCGATTTTCCAGCGGCGGTATCATAATTGACATAGATCACTTCAGCCTGAACCAGCGGGTCTTTTTCTCCCGCTTTTGTGATGATAAACTCCATTGTCAGGCTAGAGCCGCCAATTCGTGATGTTCGGCACCAGATCTCAAGCATATCTTTAAAACGGGCTGGCTTTTTATATTCCAGCGTTGATTTGACCATTGCAATATCAAATATATTTTCTTGGGCAAGCTCCTCGAGATCCCGCCCAAACACTTCCTCAAAATAGTCAATAACCGCAACGTCAATATATGTCAAGTAATGGGCGTTAAAGACAATTTTTTGTCCGTCAATTTCTGAGTAGCGCACCCGCAGGCGGTGTGAAAAACGGAATCCTTCCATTATGTACCCTCCTGAAAAAATGTTATTTTCATTATATAATGAAAATTCTATCAATTAAAGCGGGAAATAAGACTTTGTAAAGAAGTTCGAAATAAGCTGAGCATCTGTCAAAAATTCAAACATTGATGCTAAAGTTGCGTTCACCTCTTTGATTAGGACAGAGGTAGGAAATAACATAAAGAACAAAAATAAAAAAATATATTCAATAACAAACAAAAGTGTTATATAATTGAAATTACAGTAAAAACCAACTAGTATGTTTGGAATATTTTTATATTTATGCAAAAAGCGAAAATAAAAGATGTCATGAACTCTTCCCCCTTTCCTTGGCGCCGACGCTGGCATTTATCAAGCTAAAGAATTTAATTTGTCCAAAGGTGAAGGAATGTTCGACAGTTAGTGAAGAAAATTGAAACCGTTTACTTTAAAATTTCTAAATTTTCATAACAGTTCATAAAAACAGCATAAGGTACATTCATAATGTATTAGAAAAAAGTACTAGTTTACTAAAGGAGATGGATAATTTATGGTTATAAAAGAATCTTTTGAGCTAGCAAGGCAAGTCTATGAAAAATGGGGAATAAATATTGAAGAAGTATTAGAAAACTTGCAGCAAGCGTCAATCTCTATCCATTGCTGGCAAGGTGATGACGTAAAAGGATTTGAAGCAGATGCAAGCGAGCTTTCAGGGGGGATTGATGTAACAGGAAATTATCCGGGGAAGGCAAGAAATGCTGAAGAATTAAGGCAGGATTTAGAGAAAGCGCTGTCATTAATTCCAGGAAAACATCGTGTCAACCTACACGCCATTTATGCAGAAACAAATGGTGAAAAAGTGGAAAGAGATCAGTTAGAACCGAAACATTTTGAAAACTGGGTTAATTGGGCGAAAAAAATTGGTGTAGGGCTGGATTTTAATCCTACCTTATTTTCGCATGAAAAAGCAGCAGATGGACTGACGTTGTCTCATCCTGATCCGGGAATTAGAGAATTTTGGATCAACCACTGTATTAGGAGCCGAAAAATCGGTGAGTACTTTGGCAAGGAGCTTGGAACACCATGCTTAACAAATATATGGATTCCGGACGGCTATAAGGACATTCCAAGCGACCGATTGACTCCAAGGAAGCGATTAAAAGAATCATTGGATAAAATTTTTAGTGTAGAGATCAATGAGAAATATAATTTGGATGCAGTCGAAAGCAAATTGTTTGGAATAGGATCTGAGTCTTTTGTTGTCGGCTCGCATGAATTTTATCTAGGGTACGCCTTACAAAATAATAAAATATATTTATTAGATACAGGTCATTTTCATCCTACTGAAACAGTCTCAAATAAAATTTCATCGATTTTGCTTTATAGCGACAGGCTTGCTTTACACGTATCGAGACCGGTTCGGTGGGACAGCGACCATGTCGTGATTTTGGATGATGAATTGCGTGAAATAGCGCTTGAAATCGTGCGCAATGATGCGCTGCATAAGGTTTTAATCGGACTTGATTTCTTTGATGCCAGCATCAATCGTCTTGCTGCATGGGTCATTGGAACGCGTAATATGATTAAAGCTTTATTATATGCAATGCTTATGCCGCATGAATATTTAAAGCAATTGCAAGAAAAGGGAAACTTTACGGAAAGATTGGCGGTTATGGAGGAATTTAAAACTTATCCTTTCGGTGCAATTTGGGATTATTATTGTGAGAAAATGAATGTTCCTGTAAGAGAAGAATGGTTAAAAGAAATTCAAAAATATGAGGAGGAAGTATTAACTAAGAGACAGTAGTCGTAAATATGGCAAGAGTATGAATTCTCTTGCTGCTCAAATTAGCCGATCAGTGAATTAAAAGAGCTGAAAAATTATAAAGACTTCGTGGATTAAGGAAAGCTTCACTCCTAATGGAGAAAATAAAGTAAATATAGGAAGTGCTCGATTCGGCAATTTCACTTAATAGCTTTAGCATCCGAAGCATCAGTAGATAATAGAAAGAGAAAAAAATGTGTGGCAGAGGTTGATGAAATGAACAAATCACAGCCAATTTTTATAGGAATTGATATTGGAACACAGGGCATTCGCACAATTGCAATCGGTTATAACGGAACTATTTATGCAGCCAGTACTGTAACTTTTAACTTGGCGAAAGGAAACGAGTTAAGAATGGAGCAATCGCCGTTTATGTGGTGGCAGCATACCGCTGAATCTATTCGACAAGTAGCAAATAGTTTGAAGGAGCAAAAAATTCTTAATCAAGTTGTTTCCTTGTCTGTCACTTCCACATCAGGTACTGTAATTCCCCTTGATAAACAATATGAACCGCTATACAATGCCTTAATGTACAGCGACAGCAGGTCAGCATCTGAGGCAGCGCTTTGCAGAGAGGCTGCCTTTGCAGCAGGGCATTATACGGCATTTTCCAGCTCGTATGGTTTGCCGAAAATTGTTTGGTTCCATAAACATTTTCCGCAAATAGCAAAGGATGTATGTTTATGGGCGCATCCTACTGACTATATTATCGGGAAATTAACGGGAAAATGGGGAATAACCGATTATACGAGTGCATTTAAAAGCGGCTATGATTTAAATAATGAAAAATGGCCGGAATATATTGAAAAAACTTTAAAAATACCTGTTAAATCACTTCCAATCGTATTGCCTTCAGGGACTTTTGCTGGGAATGTGTCAAAGGAATGTATGGAGGAAACAGGGTTACCGGAAAATGTAAGCGTTACACTCGGACTGACTGACGGTTGTGCGTCGCAGTTCGCATCCGGTTCATTATCGCCTGGAAACTGGAACACGACAATTGGCACAACTTTAGTAATAAAAGGGATTACATACGAGCCAATAATAGATGAGAAGGGAATACTTTATAACCATCGCCATCCAGATGGATATTGGATGCCGGGCGGTGCGAGCAACACAGGGGGAGATTGGATTTCAATTGATTATTCAAAAGATGAATTAGCTTATTTAAATAGTAAAGCATATGAATATTTCCCAAGCCGGTGGATTTCGTATCCGCTCCGGCAAAAGGGAGAGCGTTTTCCTTTTGCATTTCCTGACATACAAGGCTTTGACGAACCAGGTTTGACAAAAGAACAGCTCTTTATTTCCCGTTTAGAAGGTGTTGCCTATCTTGAAAGAATGGCTTACGAGATGATTGAAAAGCTGTCAAGCGAGAAAGTGAGGGCTGTCTTTACAGCAGGCGGAGGAAGCAGCAGTGATGTATGGCTGACTATACGGAGCAATGTCTTAAAGAAGCCTATTATTAAAATGAAGCATAGCGACGGTGCTATTGGGGCTGCGATTGTTGCGGCAGCTTCATATTTTGGAAGTATTCAAGAAGCCGGGGAGAACATGCTGAAAAGAGAAAAAGAGGTGATGTTTGAAGAACATATAAGTGAACAATATGAAGAAGGATATGAACGCTTTATTCAAGCACTTAAAAAGAGAGGAGTTGTGCTGTGACAAGATTTTTCCTTTTACGCCATGGAGAAACGGAATGGAATCGGGATGGCAACAAATATTGCGGAAGGACGGATGTTTCACTGTCAGAGCAAGGGATTAAGCAGGCGGAAGTAGCAGCTAAAGCGCTGAAGCACGTAAAGTTTCACGCGGTCTTTTCTTCAACTCTAGTAAGAGCATCGGCAACAGCTGCAATTATAAGCAAAGAGTTTGGTTTGCCAGTTATTGAAGATCAGCGTCTTGTAGAAATTGACTTCGGGAAATGGGAAGGAAAAACGGTACAAATGATTGAGAGAGAACATAAGGATTCATGGACAGATTGGTTAACGAATCCAGCAGAGTGTTTTGCCGGGGAAACGGGAGAATCTGCAAGTCAAGTTTATAATCGGATCCAATCTTTTTTTGAAGAGGTATCGAAAACATATCCAGATAAAAATGCGCTTGTTGTAGCTCATAACACAGTAAACCGTATTGCTGCAACGCAATGGTTTGGATTACCTTTTTCGCATTACCGCAAAATAAAAATGGACAATACAGGGGTTTCTATTATTGAATATCACGGTAAAGGAAAGGCATCCATTATTCAATGGAACAGTATTTTGCATCTTCTTTGAAGCAGGAAGTTTCCGATAAGCATCAAATCGATCTTAAAAAAATTTCCTTTTCGGAAAGGTATGGAGAAAATTGAACAAAACGTTTAAGTTTTTCGCCCTTGCTTTTTTCCTGTTCCTTTTGGCATCCTGCTCTTTATCAAAAGAATATGAGGTTATTTATGTAGATAAACCAACTGAACAAATGAATCATGAAAGCAACAGGAATCATGAACATGAGATTGTCATTGGACTTGTTCCTAAAATCGCTAATATTCCTTATTTTTTAGCAGCAAAGGAAGGAGCCTTAGAAGCAGCGAAGGATTTGAATGTTACAGTCATCTATAAAGGGCCTTCTGCGGCAACCGCAGAGGAACAAATTGCCGTTATTCATGAGCTGATAGAGCAGAAAGTAGATGTGATTGCTGTTTCAGCAAATGACCCGAAAAAATTGGGTACGGTTCTGCAGCAGGCCCGTGAAAAAGGGATAAAAGTCATCACTTGGGATGCAGACACAGACGCAAAATATCGTGACTTCTTTGTCAATATGGTCGATGCCGAGCAAATGGGAAGACATATTATGGATCTTTTAGCATTAGAAATGGGAGAAAGGGGGAAATACGTTATTTTGACCGGCTCGCCGACTGCTGCGAATTTAAACAATTGGATTAGGTGGTTAAAGGTGCAGCAAGAAGAATATTATCCAGAATTAGAGCTGCTCGATGTGGAGTATGCGAATGAAGATATTCACAAAGCTTACAATTTAACAGTTAACCTATTAAAAAAATACGATGATCTAAAAGGGATCATTGGTATATCGACAGTGAACCCGCCTGCTATTGCGCAGGCGTTAAAGGATTACGGAAAATCTGGAGACATTAAAGTTGTTGGAACATCGACTCCGAACATGACAAGACCATATTTGAAAGAGGATGTGCTGCAAACCATCACATTATGGAGTCCGCAAAAGCTCGGTTATTTAACCATTGCGTTAGCCAAAAACTTAGTGTTGGAGGATTTGCCGTATGATGGACAGTTTGTGGAGAATATAGGGAATATTAGTTTTGACGGCGACATGGTGATTATGGGACAGCCAATCGATTTTACAAAAGAGAATGTGGATCAATATGATTTTTAAGAGAAGAAACGATTCAAGCCGAAAATCTTTGTCTTTAACACATAAACTAATTATTTCCTATGTTCTGCTGACTGTTATTCCAATGGCTTTGCTTGGTCTTTTAGCGTATTCGCAGTATACATCCTCTATCGAGAAAGAAGTCGGAAAATACACTCCGCGATTATTAAAGCAAGTGAATAATAATATCGAAAATGAAATCAGGAAATTGGAAGCGCTTCCAAACCTAGTGTATAATTCGAGCGATGTGATGACAATATTACGGGAATCGGAAGAAACTACTCAATCTAAAAGACTCCGAGATAAGTATATTGTTGAAAGCTATTTAACAAGAACATACTTGCGAAACCACACAGACAATATTTTAGGAGTGTTCCTTATATCGAAGAACCGTGTTTTTTCAAGCACTACTTTACCTTATGAGAATTTTGGCTTTCATGACGGTTCGTTGCCATATTTAAATTCTTTAAGCAAAGTTGGAAGTATGGAAGTAGTGTTATCAAGTCAAATTAACTTAACTTTTGAAGGATCTCCTTCCTATTTTATGCTAATAAAAGAAATCACCGACTTCGATAATAGAAAAAAGCTGGGAACAATATATATTGTGGTAGATGTAACATTCATAGAGCAGTTCGCTAAGGATTTGCTGCATGAAAAAGATGCGGAAGTATGGATGATGACGAAGGACGGAATGATTATATATCATTCAGATCGCTCCAAAATTGGCACAGTCGATAGGAGAATTGACAAATATCCAATTTTAAACGGCAGCTTTACTATAAAAAAGAACGGCGAGCGCCTGCTGGTTAGCTTAAATGAGTCGAGTGTATTGCCGTGGGTGATGGCTCATAGCATGCCAATAAAAAATTTAACAGAAACAACGGATTTAGTAAGAAACGTGACAATCCTCATTTTCATAGCGTTTGCCTTAATAACGACCGCCATTTCCATATTCTTTGCAATGAATGTAACCCGTCCTTTAAATAATTTAAGCAAAATGATGAAGGAAGTTGAAAAAGGAGATTTAAGCATTAATATACCTGTTCATTCAAATGATGAAGTCGGGCAGCTGGCTAAAAGCTTTAATTCAATGCTGATGGAAATTCGAGAGCTGATTAAGCAGAAATATAATGTAGAGCTTAAACAAAAAACAGCTGAATTATATGCATTGCAATCTCAAATTAATCCTCATTTTATGTATAACACATTAGAAACAATCAGCATGTCGGTCGAAGAAGAAAAAACAGAAGATGTTGTAACAATGCTGACTTTGCTTGGAAGAATGCTTCGGTATTCTTTAAATAACAAAGATAAATTAGTCACGATACGGAATGAACTGCAGCATATTGAAGATTATTTACGCATACAGAAGTTCCGGTTTGAAGAACGACTGCACTTTGAAATTGAAAAAGAAGAGAAATTACTAGAATACTATATTCCTAAATTTGTGCTGCAGCCAATCATTGAAAACTCAATCAAATACGGACTTGAAAAACAGAGAGAGCTAAAAGTGAATATTTCAGTTTGTGAAGAGCATCCGGACCTCATTTTAACTGTTTTGGACAGCGGTCCTGGAATTGCCAAGGAAAAGCTGGAAGAGTTAAATGAAAGATTGATGGCTGATCCAATGTTAGGAAGGGATTCCGGCATAGGAATTATCAATGTAAATGCCAGAATTACAATGATTTTTGGGGATCATTACAGATTATCGATTACTAGTCATGTAAATAAAGGTACTATGATTAAAATTCGAATACCAAAAATAAACGCCTATCAAGCAAACCAGCTTCTTTTGAAAGGAGGAGGTGATTAATGATCACGGATCAGATAAAGGTTGTAATTGTCGATGACGAGCCGCGGATTAGACAGGGGCTGGAAAGACTAATTAAAAAGTTTAGGCCAAACTGGCACATTTGCGGGGTATTCTCAGACGGAGATGAAGCTTTTAGAGAAATTCATGAAAAAATTGGCGCCTTCGATCTTATATTTACCGATGTGCAAATGCCGGTTATAAACGGATTGGAATTAATTAGTCTACTGAAAGAAAAAGGGTATAACTTTTATTCCATTATTATCAGCGGGTATGATGATTTTAAATATGTCCAGACAGCGCTGCGGGAAGGGGCAATTGATTACATTTTAAAACCGATAGATCGAGAGAATTTTGAATCCCACTTACAAAAAGCAGAGGAGCTTATAGTAACTGACAAGAAAAACAAAAGACTAATCGAAGAGGCTGAAGAAATTCAAACAAAATTGACGTATGAAAAGCAAATCCAATTATTAAGCGATACAACGGCAGTTGAAAATATGGATGTGTCGTATTTGGACTGGACACGTGATTTTCCAGATGGAAAGTATAATTTGCTTTATATCGGTATAGATAATGCGTTTTCTAGAAACGGCTTCGAAAATAAGGATGAATGGAAGAAATGGGATGTCACCATCAAAGAATCGATTCGAAAATCGTTTATAAAGGAACGCAATTGGATTTGGAAAAACAACCAATATTCGTATTGGGTGCTTATTTATAACGGGGAAGAAGCGAAAATTGAACAAAGCTGTTTGTCGCTAAAAACAACCATTCAGAGGACAACGCCTTTTACGGCATCGATTGTTTTAGGACAGTCATTTGTGGATTTATCAATGTTAGTGGATGTGAAGAACGAGCTGCGAGAGGCAATGAAATATAGGATGATTCAAGGAGGGAATAAGCTTTTTAAAACGGAATCTTTAAAGCACCTTACCTATAATAAGATTACGGATGTTCCGCCGGCAGTGTACAAATGGGCTGAACAAACGGTTGAAGCAATGAAATATGAAGAGCAAAATGCTTTAACAGCAATCAACTCATTTTTTGACGAGCTTAAAAAAATGACCTCACCTTTTTTGCTTCAAGAATCAGTTCGTTATTTGTGCATCCGGGTCATAAACCAATGGATACAGGATGATGGGATTAGCGAGCTTCCTACACTGCTTAGCGAGGCATTTTCGATTACGGATGAACCGGCTTCCTTTTCTGTTTTGAGACAGGAAATGATTAACTGGATCATGAAAATTAGAAAAATGAGAGAATATTATCGGAAAAATACAATTGACCCAATTGTTAAAGCAAAAGAATGGATTCATTCTAATCTTGGCGAAAATATTACCATTAAACGTATTGCGGAACATGTTCATTTAAACCCAACCTACTTTTGCGAATACTTTAAAAATCAGACAGGAGAAACAGTTCTGGATTATGTAACGAATGCGAGAATTCAAAAGGCGAAACAATTATTGGCTGCTACGGAAATGAAAATTTATGATATAGCTGTTCATGTCGGATATCAAGATGCAAAATATTTCAGCAGATTATTCAAACAATGGACCGGTTTATTACCGTCGCAATACAGGGAAAAACGGGGGAGCTTTTAAGAGGACGCACTGAAGGCGTTGAAAACTGATCGTTGAAATACAAAAATACTTGAAACCTTTTTAAAAGAACGTACTGAAGACGGTTGGCACATACCGAACTTTGTATCGGCAGCTGTGCTGAATTTGTTTTCAGTACGTTTTTTATTTTTTTAAAATTTACTGAATATTGTCACACCAATCCGAATTTTAACCCCTATCCATAAGTAAGCGATTTCATTAATATGTTTATAAAAAGATAACACTTGAATTTATCTGTGAAAACGGGGGAATTTTCAGTGACGATGATAGGGCCGTCGCTAATGTGTGCAGACATGGGAAATTTAAAAAGGGATGTGCAAGAACTTGATCAGGCCGGGGTCGATTTTTTTCACATTGACATTATGGACGGTTCGTTTGTTCCGAATTTTACGATGGGGCCGGATATGGTCAACGTCATCCGTGCGGCAACGGATAAGCCGTTAGATATTCATCTCATGATTATGAGGCCGGAGGAGCATATAAATTTATTCGCTGATGCCGGTGCAGATATGATTTCGGTTCATATTGAATCAACTATTCATTTGCAGCGCGTTTTGCAAACGATCAAATCTAAAGGCATAAAAGCGGGAGTGGCCTTAAACCCCTCCACTCCAATTGAATCGATTGAATATGTGATGGATGTGATTGATTATGTCACATTGATGACAGTGAACCCCGGTTTTGCCGGTCAAAAATTCATACCGACGATGTATAACAAAATCAAGAAACTTCATCAATTGATTGAAAAAGAAAGCTACAATATTTTAATTCAAGTTGACGGCAATATAGGTTATGAAACGATCCCAAAGGTTTTGGAAAATGGAGCAAAAATGCTCGTTTGCGGCACATCCAGCTTGTTTAAATCCAAAGGGTCTCTTCATGATGCTGTTATTCATCTTCGTCAATTTATTGAAGGAACAGCCAAGGTAAAAACGGGGGATTAATATGTCTTCAATTACAGTAGTTGGCAGCATTAATATGGACATTGTTGCGATGACAGACAAATATCCGAGCCATGGTGAGACAGTTTTCGGGAACAGCATGGTTTTGTTTAGTGGAGGAAAAGGCGCCAACCAAGCAACAGCTTGTGCAAAGCTTGGAAAAAAAGTTTATTTGATTGGTGCGATCGGAGAAGATGCTTTTGGCGCCGAACTAACAAAAAGACTAGTGCAAAACTGTGTCGACACGACATTAATCAAAATAGTGCCGAACGTTCCTACAGGCAGCGCCTTAATTACAGTTGATTCATCAGCTGAAAACACAATGCTCGTTATAAAAGGCGCAAATGATTCATTAACCGCTGAAGATATATTGGAAAGGATCAATACGATTGAGGACAGCAAGGTGCTTCTCATTCAAATGGAAATACCTGTTGAAGCCGTTATCCAGGCGATGAAAGCAGCAAAACGAAAAGGGATGTTTGTTATATTAGATCCGGCTCCTGCAGAAGGCATAGTACTCGAGGCTCTCCAGTATGCCGACATTATAACGCCGAATTTACAGGAAACCTATACATTGACAGGCATTAAAGCTGATTCAGAAGAAAGCGCAATCAAAGCAGCAGAACATTTCCACCTTCATTTTGGAATGAAAAAGAGCATTATTAAAATGGGCGGAAGCGGTCTTTTGCTTTATGATGAAGGCAAGACTTTATTCATACCTCCGTTAAAGGTAAAAGCTATTGATACGGTTGGAGCTGGAGATTCCTTTGCCGGGGCTCTTGCATGCGCAATTGCTGATGGAAAAACATTAGAGGAAGCTGCCAAATTTGCTGTTATTGTTTCCGGCATCAAAGTAACTAGAAAGGGTGCGCAAGACGGCATTCCGACACTTGAGGAAGTAAAGCAATATTGCAAAGAAAATGGAATAACAACTGGTTAGAAATAAGGTGATAGCATGAGTGAATACTTGCTTCAAATGTTAAATATCAGCAAAACATTTCCTGGTGTAAAAGCATTAGATGACGTGAAGCTTGAAGTAAAGAAAGGGGAAGTTCATGCCCTTATTGGAGAAAACGGCGCCGGTAAATCCACACTCATTAAAATACTAGCTGGAGTTTATCAGCCTGATCCAGGAGCCCAGTTTTTCTTTGAAGGAAAGGAAGCAAAAATACGAAGACCAATTGATGCCACTATGCGCGGCATATCAATTATTTACCAGGACTTAAGCTTATTTCCGAATTTATCGGTAGCAGAAAACATTTATATAGGAAGAGACAGCGATAAGCATTCTTGGAAAAAAGTTGATTGGGCTCTTATGGAAAAAACGGCCAAAAAGGCTTTAAAAGAGCTTGATTTTGAGATTGACGTTTCAACACCGGTAGAAAAACTGAGCATAGCCCAGCAGCAGATGGTCGAAATAGCGAGGGCGCTTGCGTTTGATGCGAAATTAATCGTCATGGATGAGCCGACATCATCACTTTCCGCCGGTGAAGTAGAGAAGCTGTACGAAGTTATATTTTCTTTGAAAAAAAGAGGGATTTCAATTATTTTTGTAAGCCATAAATTAAAAGAACTGTTTACAGTTTCTGATCGATTCACCGTTCTAAGAGATGGCAAATATGTCGGTACGTATCATGCAAATGAATTAACAGAAGAAAAACTAATTACGTTAATGGTTGGCCGGAAAATTTTATATGAAAAAAATAAAGAAAAGGCAGCCTCAGGCAAAACATTGCTTGAAGTAAGAAACCTTGCGAAAGAAGGAAATTTCAAAGATATTTCATTTGAACTGAGGGAAGGGGAGGTTCTTGGAATTACAGGGCTTGTAGGCTCTGGTCGAACCGAGCTGGCGCAAGCTATTTTCGGCATTAATCGTCCTTACAAAGGGGACATCATCATTAACGGTCAAAAGACTGTGATTAAGTCTTCAGAAGAGGCAGTAAAAAAAGGAATTGCTTATATTCCTGAAAGCCGGAAGACGCAAGGGCTTATTTTAAGACAATCAATCATTAACAATATTTCGCTTCCTGTGTTGAAAAAATTAAAAAATAAATTTTTGCTGATTAATCGAAGAAAAGAAATAGAATTAGCTGAGCATTATATACAATCATTAGATGTCAGACCGCCGCTGCCATACAGGGCTGCCGGCGATTTGTCAGGCGGAAATCAACAAAAGGTAGTCATAGGAAAGTGGCTGTCAACAAATCCTAAAATTTTGATTATCGATGAGCCGACTAACGGAATTGACATCGGTGCCAAGTCAGAAATCCATAAGCTTTTAAGAGGATTAGCGGCAAATGGAATGGGAATCATTGTGATTTCTTCTGAACTTCCTGAGGTGCTTGCTGTTAGCGATCGCATTATCGTTATGCGCCATGGACGAATTGCAGGCGAACTCGGGATTCATGAAGCGACACAGGAAAGCATCATGAACCTTGCATTGCTTGGGCAAAAGGGTAAGATCCGCGAGGAGGCACAATTATGAAAGCGTTTTTAAAATCAAAAGAAATGAGCGTTGCTGTCATTATTTTACTTCTATGCATCATATTGGCCTTCATTAGCCCGGTATTTTTAACAGCAGATAATTTGTTGGATGTTGTGAAAGGAAATGCAGTATTAGGCATTTTGGCTATTGGAATGACGCTTGTCATCATTACAGGGGGGATTGATGTATCTGTTGCAGCAGTGACAAGCGCGGTATGTGTCGTTTTGGGCAAGACGATGATGTTTTTGCCTGATAGCCCACTGACCATTGTGTTAATTTTTGTCATTGCTCCGCTTTTCGGAGTGCTGTTAGGCTCCATCAATGGAATTTTAGTTGCAAAAATTCAAATTCCGGCGATTGTCGTTACTTTAGGGATGATGAGTATTATTAACGGACTTGTTCTGTATATTACAAACGGCCAATACTTGAACAGCAGCAACTTCCCAACTGTTTTCTTGAAATTTTCGAATTTCTCTGTTTTTGGAATATCCATTATTATTTGGCTTTTTATCATTACAGCAGCTTTGACATGGTACATTCTTAAATACACATTAATCGGCCGCGAAGTAATGGCTATTGGCGGAAACAAAGAATCGGCTGTCCGAGTCGGAATTAACTACAGCAAAGTTCAAATATTTGTTTTTTCTTATATGGGCTTTTTAGCAGGGATTGCTGCGATTGCTCAAACTTCTTATACAAAAGCGGTAGATCCGAACGGAATGCTTGGCTTGGAATTAATGGTTATTGCTGCAGTGGTGCTGGGAGGAGCCAATATAATGGGAGGACGCGGAACAATATTTGGAACGATATTAGGTGTTCTTCTGCTAGGAATTATACAAAATGGATTAATATTAGCGAAAATTGATACTTTCTGGCAAAAGGTTTTTACAGGGGCAATTATATTAATCGCTGTATCGTATGACCATATTCAATATAAACGCTCGCAAAAGCAGCTTTCAAAAATTGAAGTGGAAGCTTAAGGGGGGAGAGGATGAAACAGGTTACGCTTTCAAAAGAAAATATACTCGGACTCATTGCCATCGGTCTATTTGTTTTGATGAGCATAAGTGTTCCGGGGTTTTTATCAAGCAATAACTTAACAAATATGATGTTTCAGCTGCCTGAGTTCGGTTTGTTTGCTTTAGCCATGATGGTGGTGATCGTAACAGGCGGAATCGATTTGTCGATCACGTATACGGCAGCGCTGGCAGGGGTAGCAATTGCGATATTATCAAGCAATGGATATCCGATGATCATTGCGATTTTAGGAGGCATTGCAGTTGGACTTCTTTGCGGTTTTATGAATGGATTTATTATAGCCAAGATCGGAGTATCACCGATTCTTGTAACACTTGGGACAATGGTATTGTTTGAAGGGCTTATTCTCAGCATTACAAAAGGAAATTCAATATCCGGATTCAGCCCTGAGTACACGCTGATTGGAAATGGTTATTATCTGGGGCTCATTCCGCTTTCGATTATAATCTTTCTCTTTGTCGCTATTTTGACTTCCGTACTGCTGAATAAAACAGTATGGGGAAGATCAGTTTATATGGTTGGAAGCAATCCGGTTGCATCCTTGTTTTCAGGGGTTAATAACAGCAAGGTTTTAATGAAGGTGTATTTATATAGTGCTTTGTTAGCAGCAATTGCTTCTATCATCATGACATCAAGATATAACACAGTAAAAGTTGATCTTGGATCATCCTATTTATTGCAAAGCGTTGCAGCAGCCGTTCTTGGCGGTACTGAAATCCAAGGAGGCTATGGGAAAGTGATCGGCACGTTATATGCAGTTATGATTTTTCAAATGATATCCAGCGGCTTAAATCTAATGGGAGTGCCGAGACCGATTGTGACAGTGATTATGGGGGTTATTTTAATCGCGGTGTTAATTATTAACTTTATTAAAGTAAAGGCTGATGAAAACAAGCAAAAAAAGCTTGCAGAAACAGCATAATGACTTTTCTTTAATTGGTTAAAAGATTTATAAACTATAAATTTACAAGGAGGAACAGTATGAAAAAAATTGCAGGTTTATTTGTCGCTTTATTGCTTGTATTTGGTCTTCTTGCAGGATGTGTTTCTCAGCAGGGTGCAGGGGGGAATTCAAATTCATCTAAAGATGGAAAAGATGAGGCTGGCGGGGGCGATGGAAAAATCAAAATTGCCGTTGTTCCTAAACTAATTGGCATTCCTTATTTCAATGCATCTGAAAAAGGAGCAATTCAAGCGGGAAAAGATCTTGGAGTCGAAGTGATTTATACAGGTCCAACAGAGGCAGATGCTGCCCAGCAGGTTAAGGTGATTGAAGATTTAATTAGTCAAGATGTGGATGTAATTGCTGTTGCACCGAATGATGCAGCTGCATTATCGCCTGTATTACAAAAAGCGAAGGATAAAGGAATTATCGTGATGGACTGGGATACACCAGCAGATCAATCTTTAGTTGAACTTTCTGTCCACCAAATTGATGACGAAGCTTATGGCCGTCATATCGCAAAATCATTAGTTGAACAAATGGGGACTGAAGAAGGGGAAATTGCCATTCTCACAGGTGGTCTTGCGGCAGCAAACTTAAATTCATGGATCGATGCAGCGAAGAAGGAGCTTGAAGAAAATTATCCAGGAATAAAGCTAGTAACAGATAAAATTGCGACTGATGAAAAGCAGCAAGTGGCATACCAAAAAACGCTTGATTTAATTAAATCATATCCGAACCTTAAAGGGATTATGGCATTTTCAACTCCTGCTCCTCTTGGCGCAGCTCAAGCTATTCAAGAGAAAGGTCTTCAAGACAAAATCGCTGTTGTCGGAACAGCACTTCCGAAGGATTCAGCTCCATTTTTAGAGGATGGCTCATTAGATGTAGCAATCCTTTGGGAGCCTGACAAATTAGGATATTTGACAGTTGCTTTAGCTAAAGATCTTGTTGATGGCAAAAAGCCTGAAAACGGCCAAAATATAGATGGTGTAGGAGAAGTGGAAGTTTGGGAGGATGGTAAAACGGTCATTATGGGACCGCCTACAGATTTCACAAAGGATAATGCCAAAGACTATGACTTCTAATTTTCGTTAAAGAGATTACCCCTCTCACATTTTTGCAATTGGAGAGGGGTTTCGTTATTTTGGAAAGTATTGCTATTTTTGCAGGTCCGGTAAGTTCTTTGCCTTGAAATAAAAAAGTGAAGGCTAAAATATCAATATTTTTATTGGCAGGAAACGTAAAGAGATTTGTGGAAAGGGAAAATTTTTTTAATGGTTACTGCCAATGAATTTTTTGAAGAATGGAAGAAAAGTTGTTTGCAAATGTTTACTCAGATTTTGACCTGCTGCATGAGCAGCAAGAAAATGTCTAGTTATGGAATGCTATCCTAATTTTTAAGCTAAACATTTAGCAGCTTCATAGATTGTGTGAATTTTAGGAGGGATAAAATGACACATATCGCAGTTGACATCGGTGCATCAAGCGGACGGCTTGTCATAGGGGATATAAAAAATGGGAAATTGACAATTGAAGAAATACACCGATTTGCCAATGGTTTTACGGAACGAAATGGAACGTATTATTGGGATATTGATCATTTGCTGACGGAAATTGTAAAGGGATTGGCATATGCCAAAACATTGGGAGTGAAAAGGTGTACACTTGGAATCGATACTTGGGCTACAGATTATGTGCTGGTCGATCAAGAAGGAAAAAGGGTGCAAGAGGTCATAGCATACAGAGATAAAAGAACAGAACGGACGATTGAGAAAATTACGAAGCATATTTCCAAAAAAGATATATATGAAAAAACAGGCATTCAGTTTTTATCCTTCAACACCTTATACCAGTTATATGAAGAAAAAAAAGAAAATCTTGAAAAAACGAAAATGATTATGACAGTTCCTGATTACTTAGGATACAAACTGACTGGATGTGCAGTGACGGAAGTGACAAGCGCATCTTGTACTCAGCTTTTAAACGTGAAAGAAAAAGATTTTGATCAAGATTTGCTTCAGCTGCTGTCAATTGAGCGTGAGCAGTTTCCGCCGTTTTCTTACCCCGGGGACATGCTCGGATATGTCAGAAACGAATATTTTCCTGATTACGATCTGCCCGAAACAAAAGTGATTATAGTTGGTTCTCATGATACAGCTTCCGCAGTTGCAGGAGTACCTGCTGCTGAAAAAAATTGGGCGTATTTAAGCAGCGGAACTTGGTCTTTGATTGGGATTGAATCGGATGCGCCAATCATTACGGAAAAATCATTATTTTACAATTATACAAATGAGTGGGGAGTGTTTGGGACATACCGTTTTTTAAAAAATATTATGGGCATGTGGATTATTCAAGAAGTGAGAAGACATTTAACGAAAGATTACAATTTTGCCCAAATGGTTGATGAGGCAAGAAAGGCGCCTCCGTGCAAACAATTTATCAATTTTAACGATCAGCGATTTTTTAATCCGGACAATATGGTAGAAGAAATTCAGAAATATTGCAGGGAAACGCTTCAGCCTGTGCCGCAATCAACAGGAGAAATTGCGAGATGTGTATTTACAAATATGGCTATACTATATTCCTTGTCAATGGATGAAATTGAAAGTATATCGGGCAGAACAATCGATTCATTATATATTGTCGGAGGCGGCTCGCAAAATGATTTCATAAACGAAATGACCGCTGCTGTAAGCGGAAAAACGGTTTTTGCCGGTCCCTCTGAAGCAACGGCTGTAGGAAATATTTTAATTCAGCTAATAGCGGAGAAAAAGCTTGCAAATTTACAGGAAGGACGGAATCTAGTCTTGAACTCTTTTTCTATTAAGCGTTTTGATCCAAGAGAAAGCGGAAACGATGCATTAAAAGAACAATTTAAACAAGCTGTTTTCTCCTGGATATGTACAGAGTACCGGCTCCATAAGAAAAATTGATCATAACACAATAACTCATAGTGCCTATGTTACATCAGGAATGAGCGGCGCTCCAATTTGTGTTCACCAGCAATTGGAATGCATTATCATTAAAAAGTACATCGAGTTGGGGAATAGCATTTCCAACAGCCTCAAAAAATTTCATTTAAACTTAGGGGCGCAAAATGAAACAGAATATGGAAAGGTTCCTTTTGATGGTCTTAATAGATTAGCTGCTGTTTTATCGGATCATGTACAATAAAAGAGATTTTAGAATAAAGACACTATTCCAAAAGGCAAATAAATGAACTTCAAAAGGAACCAAAAAAATTTTTCTCTCAATTTATTGCTCCAAGAAAAATGTTAACGGAATGTTGAACATAAATTTTAATAGAGAAATATTTAAAAAGGTAAACCGATTCTTTTTACAGTGAAAAAGTCAAGAAAAAGCGGTAAGACTTTACTTTAGCTGTTTAATTTTTTTCATCATTTTGTGAAAACCTTCCTCTCCCATTGTTAATAATTCTTTCTTCATTTGTTGATTGACTAGGCAAAAAGCAGGGATTCCTTGAATACCAAAAGATTGTGCGATTGCATAGTTTTGATCTAAAACTACAGGAATTGTAATCTTTTTTTCCTCTACTCGTGTTTTCACAAGCTCCAACGCTTTCTCTTCAGCTGTATAAGGTACATGAACGGCAATGACATGAAAGGTTTCAAGATTAACTGTTTCTTCTAATAACTGATCCGTTAATTCACTGCAATACGGGCAGCTAATTGACCAAAAATAAAACAAAAGCCGATTGGATGATGGGAAATCATGGCCATTTTTTGGAACGTTCAGCCACGGCAAGTCTTTTGTCATTGTTTGTATTAAATCCATGTGCTGTTCCTCCTCATTGATCCTTTAGTTGCATAGCGATAATTTTACCAATTGCTTCCTCCGCGGCAAAAGGACTGACCATTCCGGACGGCTTATCCAGTTCTTCTTTTAGACACTTCAACATAAGAGGTTCAATTTTAGACGGATCGATCAAGGAGATTGCCCATGATGCCCAAAAACGCGGTTTTCCTTCTGTATTTCGTGCAACTTCAACGAGGGCGTTCAGACTGTGATGTCCGATTCTCATTAAGGATAAAGCAGCTGACATTCTTATATCTTCGTCGTCATCTTTTAAAAGCGAAGCGAGTTCGGGAACTGCTTCCTTTGCATCTGCACCAAATTCCCCCAGCACAACGGATGAAATCATTCGGAGGGATTTCTCATCTTTTAAGGCTTTTATGAGTATTGGGACAGCGGCTTTTCCCGTTTTTTTTAGCTCTTTCACTCCTTGAAATACCGTTGCTTCATCGCTGCTTTTTAGTTTCGTTAAGGCTTGAGAGATTATTTCATTTGAACTCATGAAAATTCATCTCCTTAAGAAAAAGTATTAAATCCCTTCTGATTCAACGTTCATATTGATAGAAAGATAAGAATAAAATCGTGCTTAACACGATCATGAAAAGAGGCAGCCAATAGAAAAGAAGGTTTTTGAAAAGAAAAAACAAAACGATGTAACAAAGGGTGCTCCCCATACAAATGAAAGCAAAATTTTTATAGTATGAAATCAGGCTGAGAGAGGGGTCTTTTTTATATGTTCTAACAAATGCCGCCCAGCGGATGGAAAGCATGAGCATGTATCCTCCAAACCCGTACAAACTAAATGAAAGGAAATCTGTAAAAGCAGTGTTGAAATGGAAATGCCACATACCCACGCAATAAAGATAAAATAGAAAGATCCAAGCGGTATTCGATCCTTCCAGCAGCAATGCTTTTTTCCATAGTTTTCCCGGCAGCAAAAAAAGATCTCCAGACTTTGCATGTCTAATTAATCCTGAATAGTAGGAACTGCTGAAAAAAGCTCCGATTGTAAAAACGACCAAAATATAAAACCAATAAATGTTTTTTGCAATGAAAACGGGAACTAAGATGAGAAGAACAAACAAATGAGTAGCATGAAAAAAAATGTATTTCTTGGCAAGCAATATTTCGAGCCAAAGGAAAGAAAAAATACCGTTTAATCCTTTCAGCCCCCACCATGTGTGCATCTCTTTCAGGCTGTTTTTAAAAAAATCGGTTTGATGATCTTGAAACTCCGCCCAAAAATCAGCTTCTTTTACCAATTTTTCTTTGCATTCCGATTTTTTCGTTGTTATTCGAATAATCATGAACGAAAGGGCGATCATGATTAGAAAGGCAAGAAACCCTTGCAGCAAAAAGCTGTTTGTAAATAAATAGCCGATAAAGCCGATATGGTAGCTAATATACTTCTGCCAAATCAATTCATTGGCTTGAAAAAAAGAACCATAGAGAGCAATACCATATATAACGGTGAGAATGAAGGCAACAAAGGAGAAAGCAATTTTTGTTCCTTTTACAGTTCTGGCACAGGACATAGCCATTATCCATGATTCTAATAAAACAATGAGACAAAGTAATCGGATTGATTGTGCTGTTAACCGGCCAAATGGATTTCCTGCCAAAAAATAAACGGCATCAGCTGTGATTCCTGAGAGAAGACAGAGCAACCCTTTCCAAGACAATCGCCATAATAATATGGAATAAACGATTTTAGTGAAAGAATAAGGGGCGGTATAAAGCCATATGACGTCTTGCGTGAGCCCAGGTATGCGGTTGGAAAGCAGCCCAAAAATGGTCATGACAATAAAAATTCCTGAGCAAATCCATCCTGTATAGGCAATGTCCCAACTTCTGGAATTAGCCCCCCATTCAAGTTGAAATAGAAAAAACCATATAAATAAAACAAAAATGAACAGAAAGAATTTTATCCCGTGTTTTTGGCTATCGATTTCTCTTTTCGCTTGAAGGAACAAAAATGACCAAATATTAATCATTTGACCAATCCCCTAAACTGCGTATGACTTCTTGCTTCCAGGCTGGATATTCTTCGTTGTTTTTTGGTACGGCCATTTCTTTTACAATACGGCCTTCTCGAATTAATAACACTCTGTTAGCCGTTTCCAATACAAATTCGAGGCTGTGGGTGGATATGAGAATGGCGCAATGATGTTTTGATTTACGGACAAGCCAGTTGGCAAGCCATTGTTTGGAAGAAATATCCAAACCGATTGTTGGTTCATCCAATATATATATAGAAGCGTTTTGTATAATGGCGCCAGCCAAAATAACCCTTTGCTTTTGTCCCCTTGACAATTGCCCGCTTAATCGATCCGCCAACGATTCAATATTTACCGCTTTTAAAGCTTCATAAACTTTTTTTTGAAGGTCTTTTTTTTCAACTTTGAAGGCTCTGGCGCGAAATTGCAAATGTTCCGCTACGGTTAAGGTAGGGTACAAATATGGGTGATCCGGAATTAGCGAAGCGGATTGCTGCGCTTCAACCGTACCAGGGGAATGCCCCGCAATTTTGATCGTCCCATCATCAGGGGTGTATAATCCAGCGAGACACCTAATGGTTGTTGTTTTACCTGCCCCGTTTGGCCCTAATAAGGCTACGATTTCTCCTGAATGAACGGAAAAAGTTATATCTTCTACACCATCACCGTTACGATATTTTTTCTTCAAATTGGTTACTTGGATGATCTTCATGCCTCTCCTCCATTGTTATACTGAGGGTTGTTTGAAGGTTTCACTGGCCTTCAATTTTTTCTGGAAAGTGTAATCCCAAAGCGGCTTCATGACAAGAATAAAATTGTAAATAAAATGAATGGTTAAGGAGGACAGAAAACCGAACTGGATGAAAAAGAATCCCAGTATAATGCCAAAGATTACTAATTGGATCCATCTGATCCATCTGGGATGAAATCCTGTTCCTTGGTGCATAATGGCCCATAGAATGGAGGAAATGATGATCGCCAAAGCCCAATTGCCGCTCAACCACCATATCGTCGGAATGATCAACAAACGGTAGACTGTTTCCTCTGCAATGGAGCTTTGCAGGCCGATGCTTAATCCTTGTTTAAATGTAAAGCCTGACAAGTAAATGGTACGATTGGACAACTCGGGAGAAATTCGCAGCCAATTTTTCTCTTCCAGCCATGAAAAAATTGCTGAAAAAAAACCTAAGCAGCCGATGCCGACACTTAAGCCGACGAAAAACTGCCATACAGCATTATCAAAAAAAGCTATTTGGAGAACATTACTCAAAGAGTGCCCTGCCAATGAACATATATATACGACGAAACCTGTGGCCAATCCTGCTAAAATTGCCGATAAGATTCCAAGAGCATAAACCGTTTTTATGCTGAGGCGGGAATCATAAGTATTGACGATGCTCAGTTGAATGTCTTCTTTTATTGTTATGATGTTACAAAAGAATAGAACCGCCCCCAGCAAGATGCTTGCAGTGATGCCGGCATTTTGGCGAAGGTTGATAAGGATGATGATCGCTGCAATAACGGCCAGGCATGACGCTAATACTCCCGTCATATTTAAGGTAGATTCCATTTGCTCTTTCTTAACCGCTGTTTCGATGTCTTCTGTCAATATCTCTTGTTCTGAACCGATATAGAATATTTGCCCGTTATGGATTTCAACCGTTATTTTCATTCTTACTGGTTGAGATTCGGCAATATACCAGTACGTTTCAATATTTTCCAAGTCTTCTTCTTTTCTGCCTGCACCTGTGAATTGAGATGCAGCCCATAATCCATTATCTGAGACGGCAAGCTCTTTTTTTAATTGTTCCGGAGAGGAAAAAGCGCCTTTATGTTTCGCCATTTCTTTCTTTGACAGGTTCGCGGTGTAAAACGTAATTTCTCCATTTGAATTGATGCCAATGATGACTGATCGGTTTTCTCGAACGAATCTAATTCTCCATGATTCGACTAAACCCCAATGATATAAAATATGGCGAACTTTGTTTAACAATCCTAGGTGATGCAGCATATTGACGGTATTTCGGTCGTACCAATACATCGCATAAAAATCCCAATCTGATACATCAATGCCGGAATACCGTTTAATGAATTGCACTGCCAATTCCCGAGCTTCTTTTTTATGTAATAATAGCGATTCGTACGTTTTTGGTTTGAATTTGTAAAACAGAAAGGTTCCTGCAATAGGAAGGATGATCCATAATAAATGGATGATGGTCGTCATCATGGTTTAACCTCAGCTTCTTTTTGAATGGTAAAAGGCAAATCGGCTTCAGGTAATTCTATCTTTCCTATACATCTACATTGTTTAGCAAGTCGCTTCGCTTGCATTAGCCTTTCCGGTGAACCGATCTCCTGCATGCTGTTTTTTAAGACGTTTCCAAGGGATGTATCTTCAATTTGACAAGGTGTAACTTGTCCATCCGCACGAATATACCATGACAAAAATCCCGGCGTGCAGAAATCTGTAAGACTATCATTTTGATGGTGGTCTTCCCAATCCATAATAATGATTTGATCACTCCATCTTTTTTTTGCGTCTGCCAACTGCTGCTTTACTTTCTCCTTCATTTCGCTTGTCATGTCTTGATATTCAGATGCTCTGCCTACGGGAATAGTTTGACCCGCACGAAATACAACTGCGCCAACTTCCACCGATTTTTCGATTACTTCATAAACTTCTTTGTAGTTGAGTTGGTTAACAGTCATAGCAATGAGGACGGGAACCGATGATTGAGCAAAACGTTCGGCATTTTTCAAGCTTTCGGAAAATCCTCCTTCTCTCCCTCTTAACTTGTCATGGGTGCTGCTGTTTCCATCTATACTTATTTGGACACTGACATTTCCCAAGTGGCTGATCAGTTCAATCTCATCGTCGCGCCAATTTAGGCCATTGCTAAAAAGGTTGACGTTCGTAAATAAAGAACTGGCTGTGGCAATGATTTTCAAGAAATTTTTTGTTAGCTTTGCTTCTCCGCCTGTAATGGTGATGTCAGCTACACCGTGAGATGCGAGTTTTTGCAACACTTTTATCCATTGGGAAGATGATAGTTCATCTGGATACGGCTTTCCTGAGCTTGCATAACAGAAAGGACACTTCAAATTGCACATATTTGTTAATTGAAGGGTGCAGCTGATTGGCAAATAGTACTCTGTAGATCCGGTGATCATCAAAGGGTGATTTAGCAGGCCTTTTTTCCACGCTGATGTAAATGGATGTGAATCTAGCTCGTTATTTAATTCTTCCTCACTTACCTTTTCTTTTGAAAGAATCTCCCAAATTCTTGCCGTTTTTTGAACACTGTTATTTTTGGCAAGCATTAAAGCTAATTCTGTTCCCCTGCCGCTAAGTCTAAAATAGAACATGCTTTTTCTGTCAAGCAAAATGGCCCCATGAGGTTGGAAGTGGATCGCAAATTCTGGTGAAGTGTTAGTTGCCGTTTCTAACAATTTTGACATAAAATCCTCCCTCTATAAATGTTGATATATCAATGGTTGTAGCCATTTTAAGGGGTGTCAAAAAATTTTTTTTCGACACGTTTTCTAACTTTGTTTCTCAAATCTGTATATATATGACATTGGATGGGTGCGCTTCACTGCCGCTACTCCTTTACTTTAGGGAGCAGTTAAAAAACTGCTCCATTGCAATCCTTTTGAATATAATGGTTATAGCAGGCGCATTGCCGGATGTGGGAGCCAGCAGACTCTAGTCATCGAGATACTTTTTGAGGCCCAGCAGCTCATACATCCAGCCGCTTTCACAATCGAGGTGCCTGCTGGCTTTTTCAGTTCCTTGATAGCTGTTGGCTCCCACTGTTTTTTTTGCTTCTCCATAATCCCATCTCCTTCCAATTAAAAATGGTCATTATTGGAATAAAATATAACTGTTTAAAATTTAGCATAGCGATAATGTCGAAGTAAGAAATAAATTGTCATTTTGTTATAATTTTTTGAAAATTTAATATAAAGATTTCATAACAGCTTGTATTGGTGCAAGAGCTGTTTATTATTGATACAAGTTTCATGCTTATTAGCCTTTTGATACAGGATGTCCGTTTCAGCAACCGGTAAGCCTTATCATCCAACCAGCGATTAGCGATTTACGCTACGGTTTTTGTATAAACTCAAATCCATATGAAGACCTTGCCACTTCCTTCACCTCAGCCCTTTCAGTTACAAAGCGTTTCATTGATGAAAGGCATTTAGAGCGCCGCATCAGGAAAATGAAAAAAATATATAAAGCGCGGCGTGACTATGTAAAAAAATGTTTGACTGAACAATTTGGCGACACAGTTAAAATTTTTGGCGATTCCACCGGTTTGCATTTAGTCGCAGAATTTCAAAACATCGTGTTTTTAATCAAGTAGTAAATGAAATAATGAAGAAGCATAAAGTGAAAATTTATCCTGTAGAAGTTCATGCTATTCAAAAAGGAATCCATCAAAACAAAATTATTTTAGGATATGGAAATTTAACAAAAGAAGAAATTGCGGAAGGCATTTTTAGATTAAGGCAGGCTCTAAATTAGGAGGTGTTCATCGTGGGGCATCTAAACGTTTGATGAAGATGAAAACATGTAGGATATTCATTTTAAATGTCGATAATAAAATTGTCCAAACATGCCCATGAAACGATAATATTGACCAAATACAAAATTTGATGAGAGCGCTGTTTATGGAGGTAAGTTTGCTGGGACTTTAAGTCATGCAGGGTTTTAATCAAACGTTTGTTTAAGGGGTTAAACTCTCTCACAACTTTGAGGGGGTTTTTTTATGTGCTAAAAATTCGTTTCAAATGAATCAATTTCAGAGGATTTTATTTCATCAAATGAATTATCATAGACAGCCCCCGAACAAAACGGGGAAAAAGTTGGTATCATGCAAAACCACATGTATTTTGCCCTTTTGAGTTTTCGCTGGATCTTCAAATTCTAAGCGAATACATTTTACTTCAAGTAGAATGAAAGACAGCGGATCTTAAAGCATGCCGGATAGTGCGTCTGCTAAGTTTAAATGCCTGTATTGATTATAATATACGTTAGTTTTTATGTTGATGGCACATCATTTTGCTTTCATTCGTACCGTCTATGCCGAGTTTCTTTTTCAACGCTCGGATTTTTTCCTCAGGCTCTCGGTCGGGATTTCTGTTTTTTCCCTTTTCAGCATTATGTTGCCTGCATTGAATTTAAATTTTTGTTTGATTTGTTTGATGTTATAAGATATTATAAATCTGTAAAAAAGCGGAAGGATGATGGTTTGGATATGACTAACTAATTCTATCTTTAAGCTGCATTTTTAAGGAAGCGAATATATTTTCTGGATAGGATTAGTATGTGTTTGAAAATGCTAAATACAAATCACCGCAGTATGCCTGTAGAATAAACCTGCTGTCCAGAAAACAGAATAGCAGGTTTTCTATGTGCTTGAAATAGACCGGAAGAAAGCGTAGGTACTCACTATGTCAATGTCTCAGTGGAGAAAAATGATTATTTTAATGATTAACATGTTTATAACTATTGGAAGCTTCGGCATTATTATCCCCATATTGCCTGCTTATTTGGAGTCCATTGGTCAAGGCGGTACGGCAGCTGGTTTAATGGTCGCAATATTTGCAGGAGCCCAGCTTGTGTTTTCTCCAATTGCAGGGAAATGGACAGATCAGTATGGCCGGAAAAAAATGATTGTTTTAGGATTAATCGGTTTAACTGTTTCTATGTTTATCTTTTACGCATTTGATTCCATTTGGTGGCTGTACGCTTCGCGTGTAGTCGGAGGGATAGGCTCCGCGCTTCTGGTACCCGCTATTTTTGCTTATATTGCCGATATTACGACAATTGAGCAGCGGGCTAAAGGCAACAGTTTCATATCAGCAGCCATGTCGCTTGGGATTGTAATAGGACCAGGGGTTGGCGGTTTCTTTGCTGATTTTGGGTTGAAAATGCCTTTTCTTGTTGCAACGATCGTCTCTTTAGCTGCTGTTATTTTTTCATTAACAGTTTTAAAAGAAAGTGTTGAACAACAACATACCCCGGAACAAAAAACGCAAATCAATGATGAGCCGATGTTAAAAAAATTGGTTTCGTCCGCTCATAAGCCGTATTTTATGCTGTTGATTATTACTCTTGTTATGAGCTTTGGTTTAATGGCTTATGAATCTGTCATCGGGTTATATATGGATGATCAGTTTGGGGCAACACCGCAAGAAATTGCTTGGATGGTTACATTAACTGGACTGATAAGTGTGATTGTGCAGTTGTTTGTGGTCGATAAGCTTGTCGGCCGCTTTGGGGAAGGAGCCGTTTTAAATTTCTTTTTAGGCGTAGTTGCAATTGGATTTTTCCTTTCATTGTTTGCCGACAGCTATTCTCTGTTTTTTGTCATCACCCTCTTGATTTTTCTTGCAACATCCATCTTGCGTCCTGTTTTGAACACTCTTATTTCAAAGATGGCTGGAAATGAACAAGGCTTTGCCATGGGGTTAAACAACGCCTATATGAGTATAGGAAATATATTGGGGCCGATGTTGGCGGGAATATTATATGATATTCAAATTTTGTATCCTTTCATTTTAGGATGCATTTTATTAGTGTTTACACTTTTTATTACTGTCTTTTGGCAAAACAAGTCATTGAAAAATACGAAACTGGCCAAATCCAAGTCGTCTAGTTAACGCTAAGAACTGTTGTTATTTCTCACCTTTTTTAGACCGAAGTGACAAGATGAATAGGCTTGTAAAAATCTATTCTCGTTGGGAAAATTGATCCCAACCCGTAACTTGTTTTAAACAGTGCGGGGAATTGGATCATTTGCTGGCGCCGAAGTTCAATTGAAGCCGTCGTACAAGGAAAATAAAGCGCGATCGCTTGGGCGTTTACGGATTTTTGGACAGCCTCTTTAATCAATGGCTGTCCTTTTTTTGTATTTTGGCATGCCATTCGCATGAAACGTATTCGACCAGCTTGAAATATTGGTATTAGAAATTAGTTAGATAGTTTAAACTGTTGAACGAACCCGTTGAGCTCTTCTGACAGATTTGCCAACTTCATGGAATTTCTTCCATCGAGCTGTTCGTCTGTTCGTATGCGGCAGATGTTTGTTCAATTCCTGCTGCAGACTGTTCAGCTAAAGAAAATCCGCATAACATTTTTGCTTTTAAGCTTATTCTCATTTGCTTTCACCTCTGTTTTGATCTTTATTTTTGCATATGCCCATAAAGCAGGGGAGAAAATGAACTAAATGAAATGATAAAGATGAATAATTTTTATTCATATTAGATTATAACCAAATATGTTAATTATTGTAAATTTTAGCAGTACCTTTCCTTCTTCTAGACTAAAAAGAATTTGTCATATTTGGATGAAGAAATCATATACATTTAGTGAATTTTTTCACCTTGTTTTAAAAGAAAAATAAAAAGGCGCGGGGGGATATTGTGGATCATTATGTACAGGTGGAAAAAAGAATAGATGTGAGACGAGACCAATTTGCGCTTTCTGAAGGTTATATCCATTCTTCTTTAGAAACTTCGCCATGGGTCCCGTTTGTAGAAAACGTCTGGATACGCCATTTGTCTTTTGATATTCGCAGCAATACTTCCATCAATGTTCTTCGGGTTGGATCTGGCGGCACGCTTGGCAGGCATCGCCACCGCGGTCCTGTCACTGGTTATGTGATTAAAGGAAGCTGGTATTACAAAGAATACGACTGGATCGCAAAACCGGGAGATTTTATTCGCGAAAGTCCGGGCAGGACACATACACTCGTTTCCGACGAAGGGATGGAAACTGTGTTTCATTTAAACGGACCGCTTGAATTTCTCGATGATCAAGACCGTATCATTGAAACGGTAGATGTATTTTGGTTTATCGATCATTACTTAACTTATTGCGAGAAAAATAATTTGCCCATTAATAAAGATTTGTTTTTATGATCCTTTGAAACTGATACAAAAAATGACAGCGTTTACAAATATAAAGAACCGTTCTAGTTCGGAACGGTTTTTTTCATTTATATCTAAGAATTTCTATTTCATGAGTCAGTGCATTTGACATAATACCTTGTGGTTTCATATAATTTGAAACTAAATGATGGTAAAAAGGAGCAAGACTATGGAAAAAAATCATCAAAATCCATTACAAGACATTCATCAATCAATTGTATTAGAAGCCTTAATTGAAAAAGTTTGGGAGGCGGCGGCTACGTCAGAGGGGATTGCGTCATGGTTCATGCCAAATGATTTTCAGCCAAAGCTGGGACATGAATTCCATCTGCAATCTCCTTTCGGGCCGTCTCCATGTAAAGTGGTAGAACTTGAACCGCCTTACCGCCTCTCTTTCACATGGGATACAGAAGGCTGGGTTGTTTCATTTATTTTGAAGGATTTAGGGGATAAAACTGAATTTACTCTTATTCACAGCGGATGGAAGCATCCTGACGATGTGCTGCCTAAAGTAAATGAAAAAAGCTCTGTTGTTCGTGAACGGATGAATCATGGCTGGATGAACATTTTAAAAAAATTGCAAAAGGTTGTGGAATAACAAAAAATTCATTTACGTTTTCAGATCCAGCTCGAGGAAATAACTTGGAGGAAAAGAAAACAGCAAAAAAATTAGGGAGATGATGATCTCCCCAATGCAATCGCCATATCGTCCGAAGAATAGAGGAAAAGGCGGCTGCACTTTTTTGAACAACTGAAAAAAAGATTTTTTATTAAATCTTTTCGAATACTTCCAATTTTAGCGGATGTGCTAAAGCTTCAGTCATTAAATAGGAAAGAGTTGATTCCGCGCCCCGATTTTGATTAGGGCCATCGGAATTCAGACCGTCACAGCAGCTGCCATCGCTAGGATCGACTAAAGGAATGTGATGGTCATTCCCGCCATAAAACCAGTCTCGGCAGCGCAGTACAACTTGTAAGTAAGCAGAATCATCCAAAATATGATAAGCTTCGTTTGCAGCTAAAGCTAGTTTCATAACATCAATGGGCTGCTGATCCCAGTCGGCGCGATTGTGGCGGCTGCACCAACCCCGATTGCCGATTGGCCGAATGGGGGAACTGTTGAATCCGCCCATCTTTTCGATGAGAAAATCAAGACTCTCCTTGGCAATTCGCAATGTTTCATTGCGACGGTTGTATCGATAGGATAAAAATAATCCCCAAGGCAAAATTCCATTAGCATATGTCATTTGTTTTTCGAACCAATGCCAATCTTCCGTTCGGTGCTCTTTATATGCTGTTAATAAACTATGTTCGCATGTCTCTGCCAATTGTTTAAGTTCATCTTCTGCTATTCCAAGAGAGGAAATGCTGTTTTTCTTTTCCATGAGCAGTTTGCTGCAGCTGGCCAGCACCCATGCTTGGCTGCGGGCAAAACGAAGCTTGCGGCATGCAGAAAGGGCATTGCGCAAAATTTCTGCTGCCACATAGCGGCGGGCATTGTCATTAAGTTTTAAATAGGCCATTGTCACTGCCCAAACTGATCGACCAAGACAATCTTCAGAACGAGTTTCCGATTCAGGTGTTCGGTCATAATAAAAGTTATTATGAAACCATCCATCATCCCTTTGAGCCCAAAGCAAAAAGGCTAAATACCGATCAAGCATTCCGTAGAGTCTCTTCAATTCAGACGGTTCATCTTGAAGAAGCTCTATCCATTCAATACATAGCCAAAGGGCGCGCGCATTGTCGTCTGTTGAATATCCTTCTTTACGGCGCGGAATCCGGCCGAGGCAATGCTCGATCAACCCTGTATCGTCAGTTAAACGTTCCAAATGATCAAAATTAATATTTGGTTGGGGCAACGTGTTTCACCACGCTTTCGTTCGGCTCTTTCACACCCTTCTCATCCAAGTCCATTTCGCCGATTTTGGCAAACAGCTTCAAATATTGCATCCCGACAGTTGGCCAATGGGTTGCCTTTCCAATCTGCCGAATTCGATTTTCCCATTGGTGCAATGCATTGTCATCCATTAATAGCTCTTTTAATCGCTGTTCCCATGCTTTGATGTCGCCATACGGAAGAAGCAGTTCTTCACAGCCTTTTAATAAATCTTGCGCATGCTCGTATGGCGTGGAGAGAATCGGACGGCCTATTCCAACGGCATAAGCCAGCGTTCCGCTTGTGATTTGCTGCAAGCCCGGATAAGGAGTTACATATAGATCACACGCTGTTAAGTAGGAGACGAGCTCCTCTTCATTAAAGTAACGGTCAATCATTCGGACATTCTCTTCTAATCCGAGCTGACGAATCATGTTTTGCAGCTCTTCACGGTATGATTCTCCTTCCCGCTTTTTCACTTCAGGATGCGTTTGTCCCGCGATAATATATAACGTTTCCGGTACTTCACGGACAACTTCTGGGAGGGCTGAAATTAGAGACTCGATTCCTTTGCCGCGATTCAGTAATCCAAATGTAAGCAATACTTTTCTGCCTTCAAATCCCAGCTGGCGGCGAAGCTGATCCCGCTCGTTATCTCGAGGTTTAGGCGATCCATGTGGAATGTAGACAATTTTATTTTCGGGCAAATTATACGCTCGGACTAAATAAGAGACAGCCTTGCGGTTCATGACGACTATAGCGTCGCTTAAATCGGCAATTTCCTGCTGGACTTGCCGATATGGCGGCTTAGGATCAGAGAAAATCGTGTGAAACGTCGTAACGAGCGGTTTATTTAATGCGCGTACAAAGTCGACTATGTACTCTCCCGCTTCACCGCCGAAAATGCCGAATTCATGCTGCAAAACTACAACAGAAATATCGCTTCGATTGACCCTTTTGGCCATCTTCACATAAGCTGAACGATCTTGCATTGGCAAAGGCCAAAATCTCGGATTATTTTCATATACATTTCTGTCATCATTTTCATTATAAAGTACAATGATTGGATCACGATTACCGCGTTTGCCAGCAGCGCTTACGTTTGTAAATACATGTTCAGTGAAGGTAGCAATACCGCAGCGGCGCGGAGGATATGTGCTGACATATGCAATTCGACTCATGCTTGCATCACCCTCTCATATTGGTTCAAGATCAAGTTGTCGTACACTTTACCTTCATTTAAGAATGTCTTGTAAGCCATAATACTGTTGTTGACACGAATATTATCGCTTATGCTTGATTGATCCCAAAGAATAGAGTTTGAAAAATGCACTTTGGAGCCAATGCGGCAATGATCACCAATCACTGCAAACGGACCAATTACTGACTGATCGCCTACCTCGACATTATCCCCGATTAAAACAGGAGGGATAAAGCGGACGCCAGATCCGATTTTGGTGTCTTTTCCTAACCAAACGCCCGGTTGAACTTGATTTCCGCGAGTAGGCAACGGGTTCCGATTTTCAAGAACGTCCCAATGAATTTTCCGGTAACGTTCTGGTGTTCCCATATCAAACCAGTAACCGCTGCTTATTTTTCCGTATACACTTTTGCTTTTTTGAATAAGGGTGGGAAATGTTTCACGTTCGATAGAAACTTCGCGTCCTGCTGGAATGTAGCGCATTACTTCTGGTTCAAGAATGTACAAACCAGCATTGATCAAATTTGATGGTGCTTCTTCACGACGAGGCTTTTCAACAAAACGCAAAATCCGGCTGGAATCGTCCAGTTGAACGACACCGTAAGAAGAAGGGTCATCTACTTCCGTCAGTGCAATTGTGGCGATCCCGCCGCTTTGTTCATGAAATTCAAGAAGAGGAATCAAGTTTGGCAAGTGAACAATGTCGGCATTTACAACAAGAAATCTTTCCTTCAAAAATCTTTCAGCATTTTTGATAGCTCCTGCTGTTCCCATTTGATGTGTTTCATCAGAGTACTCAATGTCTACACCGAAACGTTTGCCGTCTCCGAAGTAATTTTTTATGACATCTGAACAGTGATGTGAGGCTATTACGAATTGGTTGATTCCTTGATCGCGAAGATAAGTGATGAGGTGTTCGAGCCATGGCCGGTTAGCAATGGGTGCCATCGGTTTCGGCAAATTTTCAGTTAATGGGCGTAAACGTGTTCCTAAACCACCAGCTAACAGTAATGTTTTCATTTGTCATCCCTCCATTAGTCTATGATTATGAAGTTCATAACAGATGGATGAATGAAAAATGAAAGTGGCGTATATTGTTAGCACTCAAACCTACTGGTTGCTAATAAATATTATAACAAAATTTCTTATATAAGTAAAATGTATGAATTTCATCTCAGTCGGGGGTTTTCCTATACTTAATGAAAAAAGGGGCAAATATAACACCTTTTGTTTAAAGTCTCTACTCCGATTGATAGAAGCTTAAAAAATGTTTGAAAAACCTCTAAGAAGAGTGCTGTTTGTTTTAATGTCTAATTATTCAGAAAATCTATCAAAAGCCTTATGAAATGATATAATCTCCTTGAATTTTATGAAGAAAGCAGGTGATATCGTTGAACTATTGTCAACAATGCGGACACCGATTAGAAGAAAATCAAACATTTTGTACGAATTGCGGCGCGAAAGTCGTAGAATCACAAAACGCCGTACAATCGCAAAATGTAATGAAGGCAGGGGAGGGATCAGGATCAAGAAGACCGGTGCTGGCAACGAAAAAATCTAAGATTTTTGCAAGTATTGGAGTTCTATTAATTTTAGTAATTGCAAGTTCATTTTTTATTGTAAAATCGGTCTATAAACCGACAAAACTGGCGGAAAATTTTATTCTAGCGATCAACAATCATGATGCAAAAAAAGTGGCTCATTTACTAAACTCGAAGCAATCGGATATAAAAATAGATGAAAAAGTGGCCAAACAATTAATTGACCATTATCAAATGAACCCATCGGAATTTTCTGAACTGAAAAATAGCTTGCATAAAGAAGCCGTTATTTATGAAAAAGGGGCATTTCCTGAGCATACAGATGCAGATATTTCGATCAATAAATTAGGAAAAAAATGGTTATTTTTTGACTATTATGCACTCATACCTAAAAATTTATATATTGTCGTAACGGCAAATCATGATAGCCATATTTACATAGATGGAAAAAAATATGAACCTATAAAAAAAGACGAAGAACGGACTTACGGGCCGTTTTTGCCAATCAATCATAAAGTGCAAGCAGTATACAAAGGAGAATACGCAGACGTAAAGCAAGTGGAAGAAGTTTCGCCAAGTGATGCAGAAGAAAATAAAGTGTACATAAATTTTGATTTAACTGGAGATTATGTATATTTATATTCAAATATTGAAGATGCCACTTTATTCGTCAATGGAAAGAGCACAGGTTTAAAAATTTCGGATGTAGAAGAGTTTGGACCAGTTGCAACAGACGGTTCGATGACGCTTCATGCCGAAATAAAAACTGCTGATGGTACGGTGAAAAGCAATAAAAAGACAATTAAAGAAGCCGGGGAAACGATTGATCTATTATTTGAACAAGAAATTCCAATGGAAGATTTCGAAGATGTTGGAGATTCATTAAAAGACTATCATGATGAACAATCGGAGATCGAAAATGTGATTATGAGCCATTATACTAGTATCTCAAGCGGTGACTACGAAACTGCATATGCAATGTTTTCCTCAAGCCGTCGCAGTAAAATTAGCTATGAAAAATGGTCTAAAGGGCTAAAAAACAATTTTAAAAATGAAGTTACGAATGTAAGTGTGGAAAGTATAGAAAATGATCAAGCGACAGTGAGTTTTCAATTAACTTCTTATGACAAACAGGACGACGGCTCCACATTAGTACAAGAATGGGGAGGGAAATGGTATTTAGTGAAGGAATCAGACGGCTGGAAATTAGCAACGCCTGAAATTAAAAAGCTAAATACTAGAACGGAATGAAATGGAAATCTTTGCTTCTCATTTTCGCCATATTTATTTTGAGTATTTTTGCCATTATATCAATCCCGAAATTGCCGCTCTTTCAGGAAAATCAAAAAACAAAGATTCAAGACCAGCATGAAGAACCGGAAGTAAAAGAAGCGGGTAATGTTGCAGCTTTGCAAGAAGAAAAAAACGATAAGAAAGAAGAAACGGTCGAAGAAAAAGCAGCTAGAATAGTGGATGATATGTCTTTGGGCGAGAAGGTCGGCCAGCTTTTGATGGTGGGCTTTAAAAGCACGGAAAAAGACGAGGAAATAACCGATTTAATCGTAAACAAACATATCGGTTCTGTCATTTTGTTTGACCGCAACATGGAGACTCCGGAACAAGTTGCGCAATTAAATAATTCTTTGCAAAGGCTCGCGCTGAAAAAGCGGTTTGGAGTGCCGCTTATGATCGGAGTGGACCAAGAAGGGGGAGACATTTTGCGGATGAGAGAAAAAGTGTCTCCCATCCCATCCCAACAGAAGCTAGGGCAAGCTGCAAATGAAAAAGCGGTGTACGATATTGCTCTTCTGAACGGAAGGGAATTGGCTGCCATGGGATTTCATCTAAATTTTGCACCCGTTTTGGATTTGTCAGAGACTGACAGCCGATCTTTTGGTACAAATCCGGAAGCGGTCTATACGTATGGTGCAAAAGTGGTTCAAGGATTGCATGAAGCGAAGATTACAGCAACGCTCAAGCATTTTCCCGGCAACGGAAGAAGCAGCGTTGATCCGCATATTGACACTTCTTCTGTAAAAGCGGACAAATTGGATTTGGAGAATTCCGATATTTATCCATTTAAAAAGCTCATTGAAAATACAGATCACAATCAATTCTTCATTATGATGACTCACATTAAATATCCAAGTTATGATCCTAGCAAACCAGCAAGTTTATCTTCTGTTATGATTCAAAAGCTGCTTCGGGAAAAGCTGGGGTATAAAGGAATTGTTGTCACGGATGATCTTGAAATGGGCGCAGTAAATAAATATTATTCATATGAAGATATGGCAATCGAAGCGATTAATGCCGGAGCGGATTTGCTGCTTGTTTGCCATGAATATGAGCATCAAGTGGAGGTTTATAATGGCTTAGTGAAAGCAGTGAAAGACGGAAAAATTCAAGAAAAGCGCATCAACGAAGCGGTGACAAGAGTGCTAATGCATAAATTATCCACTATTCAAAATCCGATCGTTGATCCGCAATATGCGAAAGAAACAGTTGGAAGCAAGGAGCATAAAACACTGATCGAAAATTGGATGAATACAAAGGAACAGTGATTCAATTAAATTCGTAGAAGATCTTCATTCAATGTTTGGGCAAGCCGATTGTAGGCGGCTGCCCATGTTATACCAATCAATAGAGGAGGAACAATAGAGGAAAATGATTTGTCATCAATGTGGAAATGAACAAGAAAAAGGAAATTTTTGTGGGAAATGCGGGGCAAAATTGAATAATGATCTAAATCTACAAGAAACAGCGGGAGGCGGCGGGGATCAGGTTTCAATTAACAGAAATCCCCAACCGTCTTATGGCCAAGCAGCTTCCACGCAAATGAATGAACATGTAGAAAAGGTTAAAAAGCAGTCGAAAGTGTATGGAAGCTATTTCGTTCATTTTTTGAAACATCCGTCATCCATTTTTGGCAAAGAAAAAAATGAATGGGTGAATGGCTTTATCAGCATTATTTTATTTGTGTTCATTGTCACACTAACGGTTAGCGTTTTTGTCCGCAATCTATTTAAATCGGCAATTCATGGTACTCAAGGACTGATAAATGAGTTTTATGATGGACCTTCGTATATTTCGGTCTTTTTTAATGTTTTTATATTTGTTTTTCTTATTGTTGCGCTCGTGTTATTGTGTATGTTCATTGTTAATAAATTGTTTGGATCAAGTGCATCTTTTAAAGAGGTAACAGCTATATATGGAGCACATCTTACCACTGCGATCATTGTTTCGCTTATCGCGTTATTGCTAGTTTTGTTAAAATCCCATGTTTATGGAAACATTGTGCTGAGCATTTCACTTTTGCTTGCGATCGTTTTAATTCCATATTATTTGATAAGTGTACTGCTAACGAAATATTCAAAAGGAATAGATCCTTTATACTCATTTATTATCTATGTTGCTATATTTTCCATCGTGTTTGCGATTTTTATCGGTATATTGGCTGATTCGGCAATGGGGAGAATTGTTGATCAATGGAGATATTTTTGGTGATGGAGTGACATTGAACATTTTGAACGAATCTAAATATTAGCTGCTTTAATTTTCATACAATATAGACTACACAATGAGTACCGTTAAGCCTTAAAAGCATCAGATCACCTTCTGCGCTGGTATGCCCGCCGCATACCAGCGTTTCATATGTTAATAGGCTGATTTTCATTCTATTGTATGATATGACGTTTTAAGTTGAGGTCATTATGAGAGAATTGGAAGCAGTATGGAACAATTGGCCGATATTCTAGGCAAACTATAAGCTGAAACTGGACATATTTTAATCGTTTGCCTAAAATGAAGCTAAAGGGAATACCAAAACAATCCAAAAAATTGTTTTCAAAGGAAGGTGATGCTCAACATGGATGCAAAGGCGAAAAAAACGGCTTTACGTGGAATTACATATGGCTTGTACATTGTCGGAACGAAAGATGAAAACGGAGCCAATGGATTTGCTGGAAATTGGTTGACGCAAACCTCTTTTGAACCGCCTTTAGTTGCAGTTGCCGCAAAAGCGGGTACACGTTCACAACAACAAATTGCCAAAAGCGGAGTGTTTAGCGTCAATATTTTGGAGACGGGTCAGAAGGACATGGTTACTGCCTTTTTCCGATCCATTGAGCCGGAAGGAAACAAGCTGGCTGGATACGAATTTTATACGGAAGAAACAGGATGTCCGATTTTTAAAGATGCGTTGAGCTTTTTTGAGTGTAAAGTGGTGGAAAAAATAGAAAAAGGTGACCACTATATTTACGTTGGTGAAGTGTTCAATGCCGGAGTGCATCGGGAAGGCGAACCGCTAACATTGAAAGAAACCGGTTTCTATTATGGAGGCTAAACTTTTTATAAGAATAATGTTCCGGTTAAAAAGACCTGCAAATTTTATTATTTGAGACAAAAAATAAGAATATAGTTTTGTTCGGCTAAAGGTTGAAGCAAGATTTTAAAGGATAAGCGATGATGACTTACGATTATTTGAAGCAGGCGTTCATTTCCGCCTGCTTCAAGCGTTTTTTCCAAGTGAATGTACGTAGTATAAGTATATGAATTCATTGAAATTTTCGTAAAAAAATAGTATAATATAATTTATTGTACGAATCATGCAAATTATTTTAATAAATTAATTTTAAAAAATTTCATCATGGTGGGATAAATAATTATGGATAAGGATAACAAGCTATCATTTTCTTCGCTTGCTGTCATTGGAGTTATGTTGTTTGCCCTATTTTTTGGGGCAGGGAATCTAATATTTCCGGCTCAGCTTGGACAAAATGCCGGGGAAAATCTGTGGTTTGCTGTTACTGGATTTATCATTACTGGAGTTGGATTGCCGTTTCTCGGGATTATAGCGATGAGTTTTTCCGGAAGCAGTGATTTACAAGAGCTTTCTAGTAGAGTTCATCCGACTTATGCCGTCTTTCTTACATCATTGCTCTATTTAACAATTGGTCCTTTTTTTGCAGCACCGCGGACTGGAACTGTTGCGTATGAAGTCGGTATTGCGCCGTTTGTTGCTGAGGAATTTCATCAAGTTGGATTGTTTATTTATACGCTGCTATTTTTTGCTGTGACTTTTTGGTTTTCTTTATACCCGTCTAAGATTGTCGATAATGTTGGAAAACTTCTAGCGCCTGGAATTGTGATTCTTCTTGCCATACTTTTATTTATGGTAGTTGTGAATCCTATTGGGGACATTGGTTCAGCGCAAGGCGTGTATAAAATTCATGCGTTTTCCCAAGGTTTTATAGATGGCTATAGTACAATGGACGCCCTTGCATCACTTGTATTTGGCATTATTGTGATCAATGCCATACGCAAATTAGGTGTAACATCAAAAAAAGATATTCTGAAAGCAACAACAAAATCAGGAACTGTTGCCATTGCGCTTCTCGCACTGATTTATATTGGAATTGCTTATTTAGGAGCAACAAGTACAGAAGCTTTCGGAATTTTTAAAACAGGCGGACCCGTTCTCAGCAATGCAGCTTCACATTATTTTGGCACATTCGGTTTAATTATGCTGGCTATTATTATCATCCTTGCATGTTTAACGACTGCCATCGGATTAATAACGGCGAATGCTGAATATTTTCATAAATTGATTCCGAGAATCGGCTATAAAACGTGGGTTGTCTTCTTTAGCATACTTACTTTTATAATAGCAAACTTTGGATTAGCGAATATTATTACATTTTCTATCCCTGTCTTAATGTTCATCTATCCGCTAGCGATTGTTTTGATTTTGTTAACGTTCTTGTCGCCGCTTTTCCATCACGCACGCATTGTATATGCTTCAGCGACTGGAGTTACATTTTTAATTAGTATTTTTGATGGTTTGAAATCATTATGTGATTCACTTGGAATTGATTATTTCGGATGGATGGTACCAATTGTTTCGTTCTATGAACAAGTATTGCCATTTTATAAACAAGGACTCGGCTGGTTTATTCCAGCGATTATTGTCATTATTATTACAGGTATTGTCGGAAGGATTCAGGCCAAATCAACTGTTAAAGCGTAAAATGTTCTATTATATATAGAAAGAATAGTTTGAATTTTTGTAAGCTATAAAAAAGGAACTTTCTTAAGGAAGGTTCCTTTTTTGATCAAACTTGACCATTGACAATTTTTTTATAAAGTAAAGGAAGATTCTTTTTATTATTTAGTGATTATGGTATTTTTCTTGTAGAGGTTAAAGTCTATCCACCCTTCGCAAGTTCGGATTTAAAAATAAAGGATATTTAGCAGCTGCTAGAAGTATCCCCTTTACAATATAATGGAATGATATCAGAAGCTTTGAAGATGTATGCCGTTCTTTAGACTTTATTAATTGAGAGAAAACCTTTAAGGAAGGGAAATAGGAATATATATTGTAAGGGTAACATCGGCCGCCAGATGGTTCTATGTTCGGCAGCTGAATGCAATTTGTGATTAGTTGATGAACAGAAAAGAAGGATTTCATTACACTTTATAAAAGGAAGTGTGACGTTGTGAAAGCCAAACAATTATTGGTATTACTATTTATTACAATAATCATTTCTGCTTGCAGTTCAAATAAAGAACAATCAACCATGGAGCACGCGCCGAATGGCGACTTGTGGGAAACAACTGCTTCAAGGGATGAACTGCCGACCTTTTTAAATGAATATAGCGAAAACATTCAAATCATCTATCAAGCAGCCGGAAAATCAATGGAGCTGCTGCAATGGATTCCTTGTTATTGTGGCTGCGGCGATCATGCCGGACATCGGAGCAGTCTAAATTGTTTTGTTAAGCAAGTAAATCAAAATGGTTCTGTTGTATGGGATGACCATGGAACACGCTGCAACGTCTGCTTAGAAATTGCAGCAGAAGCAATCAAAATGAAGCAAGATGGAAAAACGGTAAAAGAAATTCGCCAATATATAGATGAAAAATACAAAGAAGGCTATGCGAACCCGACAGATACACCAATGCCGTTATAAAGAAAAGGATGAGACCAATTATTGGTTTCATCTTTTCTATGTTTTATGCTTTGTCGAAACTGTTTTTGTCCTCAGGACTTGATCATGATGGAAAAAGGCTTGTGATTAGACATTTAATCTTGAATATCCGTCAATACTGTTTTTTGTTATTTTTACATAATAAAATTGTCGGAGAAAGCTCCTTCGGCTTTTTTTTTGACCGATCCTCCACGCTTTCCAACAAAGAATTATTTATAATCATATTCCCTTTCGCTCCATGACCCATTTTCCATTCTGCCTTTCCCTCATGTCTAATTCTAAGGACTGATCTAATAAAACTAGCAAGAAAAGTCGAAATTTTTAAAAACATACTTGACAAATAGGAATAATGGAATTAATATCATACTTAAATCTTTTACTTTTATCCGGTTGCCCACTGGACCGCCAGAGGCTCATATCAGTTCCTAATATTAGGATCTGATATGAGCCTTTTTTATTAAAATTTAAGGAGGGAAAATCAATGGGTTTACAATTTGCTTATTGGGCGCCAAACGTTAGTGGAGGGCTTGTGATCTCTAATCTGCCACAGAAAACAGGCTGGTCATTTGAGGATAACAAACGTTATGCACAAATAGCTGAAGAAAATGGTTTTGATTACGTCCTGCTGCAAACAAGATTTTTCGCCAGCTACGGAGCTGAAAAACAATTAGAAGCCGCTGCGCTTGCTTCTGCACTTGCCGCTAGTACCAAAAAATTAAACATTATTACAGCTGTGCTGCCCGGCCTATGGCATCCAGGTGTCATAGCAAAAATTATTTCAACGATTGATCATATCAGTAATGGCCGTGCTTCAATTAATATTGTCAGCGGATGGTTTAAAAATGAATTTATCGGTTATGGGGAACCGTGGTTAGACCATGATGAACGTTATCGACGGTCTGAAGAATTTATACAGGTTCTACGAGATTTGTGGACAAAGGAAACCACTACTTTTAAAGGAGATTTTTATCGTATAAATGAAGCGCCATTAAAGCCTAAACCTATTAATATCCCGAAAATTTTCCAAGGCGGAAACTCGAAAGCAGCAAGAGAAATGGCTGGACGAGTTTCAGATGTTTATTTCATGAATGGAAACTCGCTGGAAAATCTGAAAAAGCAAATTGATCATGTGAAATCATTGGCTGAATCGAACGGAAGAAACATCCAATTCGGTGTTAATGGCTTCGTGATTGTTCGTGATACAGAAGAAGAAGCAAAACAAGTTTTAAAAGATATTGTTTTACATGCAGATAAAGAAGCTGTGGAAGGCTTTGAAAGTCAAGTGAAATTCGCAGGGAAAGCCTCTCCTGAAGGTGAAGGAATGTGGGCGGAATCCACCTTCGAAGATCTTGTGCAATATAATGACGGTTTCAAAACAGGTTTGATTGGAACGGCAGAACAAGTGGCGGATCGCATCATTGAGCTGAAAAAAATAGGAGTCGATATTGTTTTGACAGGATTTTTACATTACGATGAAGACTTAAAAGCCTTTGGTGAAAAAGTCATTCCGCTCGTAAGAGAAAAAGAAGCAAAATTGGAGGGAATCCTAGCCAACTAATATAAAGAAGCATAAGACTCGAAATGAGTAAGCTTTCGGAACAACTAACAAATGAATACGAATGATGTTGGGCATTCAACATCAAGAAATGAGGAGTCTCTTTCTTTAAATAATACTTGACATATAGGAATAATATGTATTAATTTAGTTATAAACAAAATAGTTTGATGAATGCTGACTGGACAACTAGAGGCTCTCAATTCAAGATCATATTTCTTGAAATGAGAGTCTCTTTCCTTTTTTTACAAACATGGAAAGGTGGATTAGCGGTGGCAAATAGTTATGTGAACATATTGGATTATAAAGCGGAAAAACAAAAATCTTTGCGAGAAAATGAATATTTGAATTTGCCGGATTTACAATTTTTCCTTTGGTGCCAAAAGAATTATCGGATAAATAAAGGTGTTTTCAATACGATTGACAATTGGTTTTATACAAATGGAGTCGTTTCTATTATTCATCGTCGAATTTATATTTTAGCTTTTCTGGAATTTGTCAAAAGAGAAGATGTAGATTTTAAAAAACGCAAATATATCCGTTTTGGAAACGGAGGTCTTTCAAAGAAGCTTCATCAATTTATGAATGAAATAATGGAACAATAGAACGATTATGTCAGTAAACTATTAATCACAAACATTATTTAGATAAAGAAGACAAAGGGGTAACTAATGAATGAGTGTTGCAGAAGGAACAGGTCATTACCTTGACACAGCTTTGCAGTTAGCAAAAGAGTTTGCTAAAACTGCAATTGAAAGGGATGAACGAGGAGGAACAGCAAAAGCAGAACGTGACCTGCTTAGAAAAAGCGGATTACTTTCACTTATCATCCCGAAGTCTTTAGGCGGACTGGGGAAGGATTGGAAAGCTGTGCTGCAAATTACGCGTGAGCTGGCAAAAGTAGACGGGTCATTGGCTCACTTATTCGGCTATCATTTCTTATGCTTGACATCCGTACATCTATTCGGTTCCCCTCAGCAGAAAGAGAAGTATTATAAGGAAACGGCTGAAAATAATTTGTTTTGGGGAAATACCTATAATCCTCTTGATGAAAGCTTGCTCGTAAAGCGAGAAGGGGATCAGTTAAAGCTAATTGGGAAAAAAAGCTTTTGCTCGGGTGCTAAAGATTCAGAGCGGCTGCTTATATCAGCTAAAAGTCCAAATCAAGATCGCCCTGTTATTGCCGTTATTCCTACTAATCGGACAGGAATAATCATTAATGATGATTGGGATAGCTTCGGCCAACGGCAAACGGACAGCGGCACTGTTGTTTTTCAAGATGTACTGCTGAAGGAAGAAGAGATATTAAATTTCTATGAACAAGAACCTGAAAGCTTTTTCCCTACTATAAGGACGCATACTGCTCAAACCATTTTAGTTCATGTTCTTCTTGGAATTGCGGAGGGAGCATTTGAAGAAGCGAAAAACTATACGAAAAATATCACTCGTCCTTGGCTGACCTCTAAAGTAGATCAGGCGACGAGCGATCCATATACGATTCGCCAGTATGGAGATTTATATGTGCAGTTAAAAGCTGCAGCTGCATTGGCCCAAGACGCTTCAAATGCTCTGCAAGAAGCATGGGATAAAGAAAGGGCATTAACAGAAAAGGAACGTGGAGAGTGTGGAATTATCATTGCGACTGCAAAGGTTGCAACAGCAAAAGCAGCTTTAGAGGTTACCAGCCGTATGTTTGAAGTAATGGGGGCAAGGGCAACTTTAGGAAAATATCGGTTTGACCGCTTTTGGCGAAATGTAAGGACTCACACGTTGCATGATCCCATTGAATATAAAATCCGTGATATCGGAGAATGGGCTCTTAACGGTAAATTGCCTGAGATTACACCGTATTCTTAATGTATAAACGATCGAATTTAATTGAAGAAAGGTGATGACATTATGTCAAATATCGTGATTATTTCCGGAAGTCCATCTAAACCATCAAGAAGCTTAGCTATCTCAGCTTATTTAGAAAAAAGGATCAAGGCTGAAGGGCTGAATGCGTCTACCATTTCAGTTCGTGACCTGCCGGCAGAAGATCTTTTATTTGCCAACTTCAACAGCCCAAAAATTCAAGAGGTTTTAGCACAGATTGAACAAGCACAGGCAGTTATTATTGTAAGTCCTGTATATAAAGCAAGCTATCCAGGGGTGTTAAAAGCCCTGTTAGATTTCATTCCTGAAAAAGGATTCGTTGATAAAGTTGTTCTCCCAGTGGTTACCGGCGGAACAGCAGCTCATCTTTTAACATTGGAATATGCTATTAAGCCGATTGCTTCTGTGTTAGGCAGCCAGGAGATTTTAAAAGGAGTGTATTTCGTAGATTCTCAAATTGGCTATCACGAAGATCAGGTTACTTTTATTGATGCGGAAATAGAATCGAGATTACAAACATCATTGAATGATCTATTAAGCCGGTTAAAAGTTGAACAATTAAAATAGTGATTTATATATTGTTTGCACCGAACAGAAAGGATGTTTCATCCTGCTCACGGAGATGGAAAATAATGGTGCCAGAACTGTCGCCAATAAATTGCTTAAGCTGCCGTTGATTCCAACCAAAAAAAACTTACCTTTGTATAGGGAAATATATTACTTTAGCAAAAATTTCATACGATCAAATGTATCATGTTGACTGGACGACCAGAGACATATCATCGCAAGTTTCGTACTTGCAAAGATAGTCTCTGTTTTTTTTCGTTATAAACCTTTAAATAAAACGAAGAAAAAGATGTAACAACAAGTATTTGAGAAAGAGACACGTACCTTTCAAAAATGATCCCACTCCATTTCAGTTTTGATATATAGAATCACAGACATTATCGGTCCATGGAATGATAACTAAACTACAATGTCAAATTTACGGTTAGTCGGGAGGAAATCATATGAAGAAAAAGCGAATTTATTTAAACGCTTTTGATATGAATTGTGTGGCGCATCAATCTCCGGGATTATGGGTGCATCCTGAAGATCAGTCATACCGATATAAAGATATTGAATATTGGGTTGAGCTGGCGCAATTACTGGAAAAAGGGCGGTTCGATGGATTATTTATTGCAGATGTAATCGGCATTTATGATGTGTATGGAAATGATAAAACAACAGCAGTACGTGAAGCAACCCAAGTTCCAGTCAATGACCCTATTTTACTTGTTTCTGCAATGGCGCATGCAACGGAGCATTTAGGCTTTGGGATCACATGCTCTACAACATTTGAGCATCCATATACATTTGCACGCAGAATGTCGACTTTAGACCATTTAACAAAGGGCCGAGTAGGCTGGAATATTGTTACTTCCTATTTGGAAAGCGGAACGAAAAACATCGATATTGGCGATCGGTTCCTCCATTCAGAACGATATAATATTGCGGAAGAATATTTGGAAGTTTGCTATAAATTATGGGAAGGCAGCTGGGAAGACGATGCTGTTATAAAAGATAGAGATAGAAAAATTTTCACAGACCCAGCGAAAGTTCATGAAATAAATCATCACGGCAAATATTTTAATGTGCCAGGCATTCATTTGTGCGAGCCGTCGCCGCAAAGAACACCTGTTTTATATCAAGCAGGCGCTTCAGCGAGAGGGCGTCAATTTGCAGCAAAACATGCTGAGTGCACATTTGTTTCGATGCCAGGAAAAGAGCCTATCGCTTCATATGTTAAAAATTTAAGAGCCCAGGCTGCTGAATTTGGCAGGGATCCGCAAAGCATAAAAGTATTCGCTTTGTTCACACCGATTGTTGGGCGGACGGAGGAGGAAGCGTGGGCGAAATATGAAGAATTATCGCAATATATCAGCTATGAAGGGGCCCTTTCTTTATTAGGCGGCTGGTCAGGTGTTGATTTTTCAAAATATGATCCTGATCAAGAAATTGAATACATTGATACTAACGCCATCAAATCAGTGCTCGAATCATTAACGAAAGCAAGTCCAAATAAAAAATGGACTGTCCGCGAGCTGGCGAATTTTGCTGGAATAGGCGGAATGGGTCCTGTAGTAGTCGGAACACCAAAGCAAATAGCTGATACGTTTGAGGAATGGATTGAAGATACGGATATCGATGGATTTAATCTCGCCTATGCAATAACGCCGGGAACTTTTAAAGATTTTGTTGATCTTGTCATTCCGGAGCTTCAACAACGTGGAGTCGTGAAAAAAGAATATGAAGAAGGAACTTTGCGGGAAAAATTGTTTGGCAAAGGCCAGTCCCGTTTACCGGAAGACCATATTGGAGCTAAATATAGAAATTTAAGCTATCAACTGCAGGATTAACCTTACTTTTTTGTATCAAAAGAAGCTTTGAACTTCGTATGATCAGCCTTGAAAAAAAGAAACTGTAGGTTAGTCGTTAGTCAGTATTACTTTTGCATCATCTTTATTTGACTTGTTTCCAATTTTGCTGCGGATTCATAAGTCCTTTAAGTCGTTTATGAAATGAATTCTTTTTTTGGTTAAACAAATTTTTAGGATAAATGGAGATATGGGGAATATGACAAAGCCATTATCATTTTCTGCTTTTGTTATGAATACACCTTCTCACATTCTTCACGGGATGTGGCGTGATCAAGAAGGTCATCAGCTTAACTTTAATGACGTAAATCTTTGGGTTTCTTTAGCGAAACGGCTGGATGAGGGAGGTTTTGACGTCATCTTTTTCGCCGACGTCGTCGGGCTGTACAATGACTTTCGAGGAGGATGGGATTTCCATATTGAAAATGGCTTGCAAGTACCTAGTAATGACCCAATGGTACTGCTTTCAGCACTTGCAGTAAATACAAAACATTTGGGCTTAGCTTTTACGGCGGCTCCGGTTCAAGAACCTCCCTTTAACTTTGCACGCCGTGTATCAACATTAGATCACATCACCAAAGGACGAATTGCCTGGAACATGGTTACCAGCTACTCAGCAAATGCCTTTCGCAACTTTGGCTATGACGGCTTAGTTCCGCATGATGAACGATATGAGTGGCTGGATGAATATGTTGATGTTTTATATAAGCTTTGGGAAGGTTCATGGGATGAAGGAGCGCTTTTGCAGGACCGTGAAAGCGGAATTCATGCGGATCCGGCGAAAGTCCATAAAATTCATCATGTCGGCAAGCGCTACAAGGTGGAAGGACCGCACTTAGTGGCTCCATCACCGCAGCGCACACCGTTGCTTTTTCAAGCTGGTTCGTCCCCTACTGGCAGAGATTTTTCGGCTCGCAATGCTGAAGCGATCTTCATTGGAGCACCTGATCCTGAAAATGCCCGCAAGCTGATCGATGAAACACGAAGGTTGGCGGTTGAAAATGGCAGAAAGAGTGAGGATATCCACTTTTATCAGGGATTGTACTTTGTGATCGGAAAGACGGAGGAAGAAGCTCGGCAAAAAGAATATGAACTTGAAAATAAGATTGATTTCGATATGATGATCGCTCATTCCGCTGGGGGGATGGGAATTGATTTAGGGAATGCTACTTTAGATACTCCATTGGAAGATATCAAAACTGAAGGGATCAGAAGCACATATGAATGGCTAAAGCAAAGCACGCCGGGAAGGACTCCTACAGTTAGAGATCTTGCTAGGCTCAGGAGCAAAACAAACCGTATTGTCGGCACTCCTGAAATGATTGCAGACCAGCTTGAGCTTTGGAGGGATGCAGGTGTTGACGGCATCAATGTCATCAATGCGACGATTCCCGGTTCCTATGAAGAATTTATTGATCAAGTCATGCCTGTGCTTCGAAAGCGCGGTTTAGCGCGCAATGGATATGGAAAGCCAGGAACATTGCGGCGCAAATTGTTTGGGACAGATCGTCTCAATGAGCGTCATCCTGCTGCAAAATACCGAGGTGCATTTGCAGCGAAAAGCCCTGTAAATTGATCTGAGGTGCTAGTAATTGCTGTTTGGCTCTTTTTTTTACAAATAAATATTACTAAAAAGATGTGAATAGTGAAATTTAAAATACGATTAAAGGAGTGCATAAAAGATGTCAATTCAAAATCAATTAAATGAAGCAAGCTCTTTGACTTTTAACGGTCCGGTAAAAGTTGATTCGCCTGAATTAGATCAATTGATTGATGTAATTGCTAAAGACGCTGAGGAACGAAGAAATGCCGGCAGTGAAGAACTGCCTTATCACGCCTTCGATTTAATTCGGCAATCTCGATTGGGTGCTTTACGTCTGCCTGTTGAACTAGGCGGTGGAGGAGCTAGTATTCGTGATCTTTTCTATGTCCTAATCCGTTTAGCTGAAGCCGATCCGGATGTGGCGCACAGCCTTCGTGCCCATTATTGGCAAGTAGAAGAAATACTTCGAAATCCGGATAAAGAACGACGTGAGCAATTGTTGGGAATCGTGGCAAAAGGAGATATTATTGGGAATGCCTTTACGGAAATTTCATCAAAAAATGTTGGTCATTTGATTTTTGAAACAACTTTGACTCAAGATGGCGAAGGGTACCGATTAAACGGTACGAAATATTTTAGCACCGGTACCATATATTCCGACTGGGTAATCGTTATGGCATCAACCCCTGAAGGAAAACCTGTTTCCGCGTTTATTCCGACAAATCGTGATGGCGTCATCATTGAAGATGACTGGGATGGTATCGGACAAAAATTAACAGGAAGCGGTACAACACGCTTAAACAATGTATATGTCAATCGAGAAGAAGTAACATTTATTGATGAGACGAAGACGCCTTTCAATTCATTTTTACAGCTCTATCTGCAAGGAGTGATAGCGGGTATTTTGCGGAATGTGGTGACAGACGCTAAAGCTTTAGTTCATGGAAGATCCAGAACCTTTACTTTTGCATCGGCAGATACGCCAGCGGCTGATCCGCTGCTTCAGCAAATTATTGGGCAGCTTTCAAGCAGCGCGTTTGCCGCAGAAGCACTTGTGCTGGCTGCCGCAGATGCATTAGACATAGCAGTGAATGAGGCGGTTAATGGAGAAATAGACTTTGATTTAAGTCATGAGGCTTCCCTGCGAGCTGCTCAGGCGAAAGTTATTATCGATCACCTTGCATTACAAGCAGCTACACTTCTCTTTGAGGTTGGCGGCGCTTCAGCTACGAGACAATCCAAGCATTTTGACCGCCACTGGCGCAATATTCGCACACTTGCTTCCCATAATCCGATAGCCTACAAAGCAAGAGCTATTGGCGATTATGTTGTGAATGGTACGAAGCTTCCGATAAGAGAGGTTTACTTCTAAGGATTTTATTGGAGGATGCACAATGGATTTTAACGCAAGCAATCAGACGATTCGAAATGAACGAGATGCAAGGCTCGTAGAATATGCGGAGCGCATTGCAGAGAAAATTCGACAGACAGCTGATAAATATGATGAAACAGGAGAATTTCCGTTTGAGCATATCGAAATCCTAAAAAAAGAGGGGTATCATAAGCTAACAATCCCTAAAGAATATGGCGGTGAAGAACTTTCATTATATGAAATTTTGCTGGTACAAGAACGATTAGCGAAAGCCTGTGGTTCTACGGCACTGGCGATAGGATGGCACTTAATGGCATTCTTTAGCCTTAGGGATTTCCGGCCTTGGAAAGAAGAAATTTTTGCGAAAATATGCAGAGAGGCTGTTGAGGAAGGTTCATTATTAAATGTTTTTGTCACGGAGCGGACATCAGGCAATATTGTAAGAGGCGGAACCCCATCAACAATTGCGAGAAAAACGAAAGACGGATATATCATTTCAGGAAGAAAGGCATTTGCAACATTGGCGCCAATTGTGTCGCATTTTACGATTTTGGCATATGTCGAAGAAGAAGATAAAACGGCCGAATTTTTAATTAAAAAAAATGATTCGGTACAATTGATAGATACATGGAATGTTTTGGGAATGAGAGCAACAGGCAGCCATGATATCGAACTGCATGATGTGTTTGTGCCGGAAGAGGCGTTATTGTCTTACATTGACAAGGGGAAGAACAACCGCTTTAAGGGCAACAGCAGTGCCTACACGCTGCAGTTGCCAGCCATTTATTTAGGGATTGCGATTGCTGCCAGAGATTTTATTTTAAAGTATGCGGCTGAGAAATTTTCACCAAGTCTAGGAGATGTTATTCTAGAGGCGCCGCATGTTCAGGATAAAATTGGAGAAATCGAAATTTTAATCGCTGTATCAAGATACCTGTTATACGGTTTAGCTGAAAAATGGGACCGAAATTTACATGTTCGAGACAAGTTAAGCAATGAAGTCTCTATTACAAAATATACAGTATGTAATAATGCGATCAAAATAGTAGAGCTGGCTATGAGAATCGCAGGCGGTCATTCGTTATCGAAAGATTTGCCATTAGAAAGATATTTTAGGGATGTTCAGTGTGGTTTATATAATCCTCCTTTAAATGACATGGTCGTGAGTCAAGTTTCGAAATCCGTGATTGAAGAATATCGAAATAGCTTGAAAGAAGTGCAATTTAAATAGGAGGATGCTGGAGACTGTGGGAGCATTTTCTGCTGCTGAGCAGAAAAGTGCATAATATTTGCTGACTGGAACACCAGAGGCCTTAATTTCATGAAAAATGAAATTAAGGCCTTTCTTTTTCACAATATGACAAGGAAAAAAATTTTTTGCATTGCACAAATGTGTCAAAGTATTATGGTTCATCGCCATTTTTCCAAGTTAAACAAATTAAATTAAACATAAAGAGTTAAGATGGGAGAAGCACCATCCCCAAACACTCGAGTAGTTCCCTCATTAAACGTTTTGAACAAAGGGGATATTGTGTATATAGATCTGGATAAATTTTCGGTTGGTGGAGGAAATTGATGATTAGGCTAGAGAGAGTTAGTAAAATATACGAGTCTGGTGGGAAAAAAGTAGAAGCTGTAAAAGATGTTTCGCTTCACATTAAAAAAGGCGACATTTTTGGAATCATCGGCTTTAGCGGAGCCGGAAAAAGTACACTGCTTAGGTTAGTGAATTTACTCGAACGTCCGACAAAAGGAAATATTATAGTCGATAATTATGATTTGAATTCCATATCTTCGAAAGATCTGCGGCAATTAAGAAGAAAAATTGGAATGATTTTTCAAACATTTAATCTATTTAATTCTCGCACGGTATATGGCAATATTGCTTACCCTTTAAAATTGGAGAAAAAATCGAAGGAGGAAATCCACCAACGAGTTACAGAGCTATTACAATTTGTTGGTCTTGAAGACAAAGCTGACAAATTTCCTGAACAGTTGTCAGGAGGTCAAAAACAAAGAGTAGGGATTGCACGAGCGCTTGCAACTTCACCAGACATTCTGTTATGTGATGAGGCTACCTCGGCTTTAGATCCAGAAACCACTAATGAAATATTAAATCTATTGAAAAAAGTGAATGAAGAATTCAATATTACGATTTTATTAATAACACATGAAATGAACGTGATTCGAAAAATTTGCAATCGCGTAGCGGTTATGGAAAATGGGAGAATCATTGAAGAGGGCGAGGTTTTTAATATATTTTCAAATCCTCAAGAAAAAACGACGAAAAATTTTATCAGTTCGGTTGTAAATGAAAAATTATCTTCGAGCTTGCTTGAAAAGTTAAGGAAGGATCATGAAAGAAAGCTTTATCGAATTGTATTTTCAGGAGACACTGCGAGTCAACCTATATTATCGACATTAACAGCTAAACATAATATTCACTTTAATATCATTTACGGAAGCATCAATGAACTTCAAAATCAATTGTTTGGCAATTTAATCGTGGAATTCATTGGAGCTGATTCTCAAATTGAAGAAGTATTAAAAGAGTTGACAGAGATAGTTGAAGTAAGGGAGGTCACAAACGGTGAAAGTTGATTGGACGACGTTTTGGCCTAGAATACTTCAAGCAACAGGTGAAACGATTACAATGGTCATTTTCACATTGATTTTTGCTAGTATTTTAGGAATTATCATGGGACTACTGCTATTTGCCACCCGTAAAGGCAATATTTTAGAAAATAGATTCATCTTTTCATTTTTGAATTTATTAATCAATATTATTCGACCTATACCGTTCATCATATTTTTAGTTGCCATCAGTCCGCTTACGCGATTCGTTGTGGGAACTACAATTGGAACGACAGCGGCTATTTTTCCGATGACCATTGCTGCAGCTTTTGCCATTGCCAGGGTGGTAGAAAATAATTTAGTCTCAATTGATCCAGGTATTATCGAGGCTGCAAAGGCGATGGGGGCATCACCCATTCAAATAATATTTGGGGTACTAATCCCCGAAGCATTAGGGCCTTTAATTTTAGGAATTACATTTATCACCGTAGGACTTATTGATTTTTCCGCCATGGCTGGAACGGTCGGCGGAGGGGGCCTTGGGGATCTTGCGATGACATATGGTTATCAGCGGTTTGATACATCCGTCATGATTGTTACGGTTGTCATATTAATTATTCTTGTTCAAATTGCCCAATTTATTGGCAACATGCTTTCACGTTTCTTTTTACGCAGATAAATCAATCATATATTAGGGGGATTATTATTTTATGAAAATCAAACTATTCCATTTACTAGTAACAATTTTGGTGATTGGCCTCCTGGCAGGCTGCAACAGCAATTCAGCATCTGGGGATAAAAAAGAAAAAGTCGTTACTGTTAAGGTGGGGATTACCGGATCAGATGGACAGTATTGGGACATCATTAAGAAAAAAGCGTTAGAAAAAAATATTAAGGTAGAATATGTCGAATTTTCCGATTATGTGCTGCCAAATACTGCACTTGTCAATGGCGAGGTAGATGTGAACGCCTTCCAGCATCTTGCATTTTTAAGCCAATTTATCGCGGAAAATAATGTGAATATTGTGCCGATTGGCTCAACTGTTGTTGCTCCTTTAGGATTGTATTCGGAAAAATATAAAGATGTATCCGAGATCCCAAATGGTTCAAAAATTGCGGTTCCAAATGATCCGGCTAATTTAGGAAGAGGGCTAAAGGTTCTGCAGCAAGCTGGATTAATTGAGTTAAGGGAAGATGTCGGTCTTTATCCAACAGTAAAAGATATCGTTAAAAATCCAAAAAATATTGAAATAGTAGAAGTCGTTGCCCAACAGACTCCTAGAGTGCTGCCTGATGTAGCCGCATCTATTATTAATGGCGGAATAGCTGGTCAAGCCGGCTACACTTTAGCAGATGCCATTTTTCATGATGATCCAAACAGCAAAGATACACTGCCGTATGTTAACGTTTTTGCCACTCTAGAAAAGAATAAAGACAATGAGGCATATAAGACCATTGCGGAAATTTATCAGACAGAAGAAGTAGCTAAAGCAGTAGAAGAAGATACGAAGGGTGCAAGCATTGTCACAAAGGTGCCAGTACCAGAACTGCAAAAAGAATTAGATCGCTTAGTTGAAAATATTAAACAAGGCAAAGAATAACATAAGGAAGGAATTGTTTATTTGCGAGCAAGGCTGCATTTGAATTTGATGACAATCGACTGATAGAATCGGAATTTGTACTTTTGAAAAGATGCTGGAGTGAGAAATATGGCAAAGCAGATAATATTAAATCTTTTTGATATGGCAGGAGCTATGCATAATTCTCACGGATTATGGAAGCATCCTCAAAATAAACGCCATCTTTATTATAATGATCTACATTATTGGATTGAGTTAGGAAAATTGTTGGAAAAAGGGAAGTTTGACACCATTTTCTTTGCAGATGTAGCAGGAGTGTATGATGTCTATCAAAATAGTAAAGATGCTGCGATTCGAGACGGCGTTCAAGTTCCGCTAAATGATCCGGCCTTTATTGTACCAGCGGTGGCAGCTGTTACAGAGCATTTGTCATTTGTAGTAACGGTCAGCACAACGTATGAACATCCGTTTTCAAATGCACGTCGTTTTTCCACATTAGATCACTTTACAAACGGCAGAATTGGCTGGAATGTTGTCACTTCATATTTGCCAAATGCTGCGCAAAACTACGGCCATAAAGAAATTGTTAAACATGACGAGCGTTATGATATTGCCGATGAATTTATGGAGGTTTCCTATAAGCTTTGGGAAGGCAGCTGGGAGGAGCATGCGTTTGTTGGCGATGCGGAAAATGAAATTTTATTTGATCCCGAAAAGGTTCATGAAATAAACCATAAAGGGCGGTATTTCAGCGTAAAAGGCCCGCATTTAACATATCCTTCTGCACAGCGGACACCTGTTATTTTTCAGGCAGGTTCTTCTGAGCGCGGCAGAGATTTCGCCGCCAAGCATGCAGAGTGTGTGTTTGTTGGCGGGTCGACGCCCGAAAAATTAAGATTTTATATTCAAGATATTAAAGAACGGGCTGAAAAATACGGACGGAATCCTGATAATATTAAAGCATTTACGTTTTTAAATGTCATTGTGGCAGAAACGACAGAAGAAGCTGAATTAAAATATGAGGAATACAATCGATTGTGGAGTGCTGAAGCGGCAAAAGCTCAATATAGCGGTTCAACAGGCTATGATTTATCTAAATATGAAGATAAAGACGCCTTTTTTGAATATAAGCATACGGAACATGGTCAGTCTCGAGCTGCTTCATTAACGAAAGATGCGCCAAGAAAATTAACTGTTCGAGAAGTGTTAAACAAGTTTGAAACGATCGGAAGGAGTAATGTATTAGTCGGCAATCCCGTTGAAATAGCTGACAGCATTCAATTCCAGATCGAACAAACTGGAATCGACGGGTATAATCTTGCACATCTTATAACGCCTCGAAGCATTGAAGAGTTCATTCATTTCGTTGTTCCGGAGCTGCAAAAACGTGGAATCTATAAAAAAGAATACGAGAAAGGAACACTGAGGGAGAAGCTGTTTGGTACAGGGAAAAAGCTGCTGCCAGATGATCATACAGGTGCAAAATATCGGAATTTTTAACAAATTTAAAGTTTGCTTCTCCTTCAGCTCATAATGTTGGAGGTAATAATGGAATTTCGTACAGTTGGAAGGACAGGCATTCATGTTTCAAATTTATGCTTTGGAACAATGTCATTCGGCGGCATTGCAGATGAAGAAACTTCCATTATGATGTATAAGCAATGTCGAGAAGCCGGGATAAACTTTTTTGATACAGCAAATGTTTATAATGATGGACGTGCTGAAGAAATTCTTGGAAAGTGTATTGCCGGTCATCGAGATGAGATTGTTTTAACCTCTAAAGCAGGCTTGCCTACAGGCAAAGATTTAAATAGCGGCGGTTTATCGAGAAGAAATCTTTTTTTATCAGTTGAACAAAGTTTAAAAAGATTGGGCACTGATCGGATTGAATTTTATTTTGTTCATCTGTTTGACGAGTATACAGATATTGAAGAAGTCGTTAGAGCTTTAGATGATTTACAAAAACAAGGGAAGATTTTATTCCCCGCTGTAAGTAACTGGGCTGCCTGGCAAATTGCAAAAGCTCTAGGAATATCTGAAAGAAAACAGCTAGCACGATTTGAGTTAATTCAACCGATGTATAATCTCGTAAAACGGCAAGCGGAGGTAGAAATTTTTCCGTTAGCTCAATCAGAGCAATTAGGTGCCATAACTTACAGTCCGCTCGGCGGAGGTTTATTAACCGGAAAATATAACAGTACAAACAAGCCGGAGCAAGGAAGATTAGTAGAACAAAAGAATTATGAGAAAAGATATAGTCATCAGTATTATTTTACTATTGCACATCAATTTACGGAGCTGGCGAAACAATTTGGATATCATCCTGCTTCTTTAGCAGTTTCATGGGTATTACATCATCCTGCTGTAACTGCTCCAATTATAGGAGCACGTAATCCGGAACAACTGGCCCTATCGATTGCTGGGGCAGAAATCCCTTTAACTGCCAGTGAAAGAGAACTGATATCCGCATTGTCAGATGCGCCTCCATTACCAACGGATCATAGTCCAGATGAGGATTTATTTAGCAAATATAGAAAGTAATCCAGAGGAAATGGTGCTAGTGTTTTAAAAATCTAGCGTAAGAATCGATTTCACACTTTGACAAATTTGAAATCAGAGAATGGTTATGCTGTCTTTTCCTTTAAAGCCAATTTGTGAAAAGCTGTTGGAGCAATCTTTTCTTACGAGAGGGTGGACTTAAGTATTCTAATGATGAACATCAGAGCTTGATAAATAGACATCCATTTCCTCAATCAAAACAATCGTGGTGTAAGCTGCGGTGTAAAACAAACGGATTGATGAAACAGTTGAACGTTTGAACTTTCACATTATTTTTTGCGGTAATACAGCGAAAAAGATGTGGTTGGTAAATTTAAAAAACAAAACAGGAGTGTTTGATGAATGTCAAGCCAAAAACCATTAAATCAAAGGATTAACTTCAAAAATAAAGATGAATCAAATTCTCTAACTTTTACCAGCCCAGTAAAAGTTGATTCACCAGAATTAGAATACTTAATTGCTGCAATTGCAGAAGATGCTGAAAAACGCAGAAGTACTGGGAGTAAAGATCATCCATATTATGCCTTTGATTTAATCCGAAAATCTCGATTGGGAGCATTGCGATTACCTGTTGAACTTGGCGGCAGCGGTGCAAGTATTCGTGATCTTTTTCAAATTTTAATACGTTTAGCGGAAGCTGATCCAGATGTCGCACACAGCCTTCGTTCACACTTTTCCCAAGTGGAGAAATTTTTGCTGCTTACGGATGAAAAACTCCGTGAAAAGTGGCTGCAAAGAGTAGCCAATGGAGAAATCATCGGCAATGCTTCTGCTGAAATTTCATCCAATAATGCTGGAAATTTGGTTTTTGAAACAACTTTATCACCGGATGGTGAAGGCTTCCTATTGAATGGCAAAAAATACTTTAGTACCGGCACACTGTATGCAGACTGGGTAGTTGTTACGGCATCAACTCATGAAGGAAGGTCTGCATCGGTAATAATTCCGACAAATCGTGAAGGTGTCATCATTGAAGATGACTGGGACGGCATCGGACAAAAATGGACAGGAAGCGGTACTACACGTCTTCACAATGTGTATGTCAATCAAGATGAAATAACATATATTGATGGCTCCAAAACGCCTTTCAACTCTTTTCTGCAGCTCTATTTGCATGGAGTGATAGCGGGCATCTTGCGGAATGTGGTGACAGACGCTAAAGCTTTAGTTCATGGAAGATCACGGACATTCAGTTTTGCTGCTGCGGATACACCTCGACAAGATCCGCAACTGCAGCATGTCATTGGACAGCTCTCAAGCAGCGCGTTTACCGCAGAAACTATTGTTCTAGCTGCCGCAGATGCAATTGATGCTGCCCTGAATTCAGCAGTTAATGGAGTGATCGATTATTCTCTAAGCCATGAAGCTTCCCTGCGAGCTGCACAGGCCAAGGTTATTATAGATCAACTTGCCTTACAGGCCTCGACGCTTCTTTTTGAGGTTGGAGGGGCATCCGCAACGAGACAATCAAAACATCTTGACCGTCACTGGCGTAATATTCGCACTCTTGCTTCGCATAATCCAACAGTTTACAAAGCTAGAGCTATTGGCGACTACGTCGTGAACGGTACAGATCTTCCAATAAGAGAGGTTTACTTTTAAGGATGTTTTAAAAATTTTATATATAAAAAGGAGCGTTTAAAAATGAGTAACTATGAAACAATTAACAAAAAGTATTCAAGAGCATTTATTGAGGAAATTAGGGAGAAAGTTAAGCCAATTATTGAAGAAGTCATTAAACCAAGCGCTGAACGAATTGACAAGAGTGGGGAGTTCCCGCGTGAAAGTTTGTTAGCCCTTGCGAAAGAAGGATGGAATTCAGTAACATTTTCTGAAAAATGGGGAGGATTAGATTTAGGATATTTAGGATTTTCCATCGTGGCTGAAGAAATCGGGAAAGTTGATGCGTCAACAGCTTTAGTATATGCCATGCATGTTGGAGCAGCACAAGTAATTGTTTTATATGGAAACGATGATCAAAAGAAACGGTGGCTGCTCCCTATCAGAGATGGTGCGATCGGAACCTTTGCTGTTAGTGAAAAAGCTACAAGAGGTCATGTATGGTTTAGCTTAAGCCAGGCTGAGCGCGATGGCAGCGATTATATCATTAATGCTGAAAAATCCTTTACGACAAGCGGAGGCCAAGCAGATTTTTATATTTTGCAAACGAGAACACCTGATTCTGACGACCCTAGTAACATTAGCTTCTTTATCGTTGACGGCCATAATGACGGTATAGTTGCAAAGCCATGGAATGCATTAGGTGTAAGAGGAAGCCACAGTGGTCCAATTACGTTTAACAATATAAAAGTAAGCGGCCGCGATCTAGTGGGATACGAAGGGTTAGGAAGAGAAATCATGGATGAAGGCGCAAACCCTATTTATATACTGGGTATTGCATCTGTTTGGCTCGGTGTTGCCCAAGGTGCACTAGAACTGGCTGTTAAACATGTTAAGAATGCAGTTAACAAAGGATTTAATAATAGTTTGGCTGACCATCAAGTCATTCGTGAAAAATTGGCAGAAGTGAAAATAAGAATTGCAGGTTTAAAAGCATGGCAGATAGATTTAGCAAGACATTATGATGAATTGCTGGCAGAAGGGCAACCTATAAGCTCATTGGCATCCGAAGTCATAGAATTTAAAGTGAAAGCATCCGAAACAGCAGATTTTGCTGCACGAATTGCGATGGATGTAGCGGGCGGTTATGGCTATATTGAAGGACCTTTTGAACGGCTTTACCGCGATGCCCGGGCAGGTATCCCAATGGCTCCATCTAATAATATCGCCCGCGACCAAGTGGCAAAAATTTTATTAGAATTGCCGTTGAATCTTTGGAATGAGAATGAAAGAAAATAAACCAAACCAGCAATGCATTTTTATTAGGAGTCTGAAATCTGTAAGAATTTTACTGCCTATTTAGGATAATGATGAATGGATGAGTCGGTAGGTCAATTGTCTGTAACGCTGTTAGAATAATTATGAATTAATGAATAAATGACCAATTACTCAAAAAATCTGTTGTTTTTTACAGTGTTTTAAAGACTTATTCTGCCAAACTTTAAAAACTCTAGATATAACCATTTCGGTGAACTATATGAATAAGCCTCACACTTCTTTTTTATAGTAGGTGTGAGGTTTTATTTTGTGAAAAAAAAAAGAGGACATTTGCAATTTTAAGTGGCTGATAATTTACAAGGAAAGTAGACGAGAGTTTTGCTTGTCAGGGAAGCGTATAACAAACAACATTTCAACTTTAAAACAGAAGAAAGCATTGGAAAACTGAAAGCGCGAGACTTAAAAGTGGTTTTTCAACGTTTATGGGAAAAGACAGATTTTCACGTTAGACTTCTATGAACCATAAAAAATCACAAATCATTCTTCACTGTGAGAAGTTGTGCGGCAGGCAAATTCCTTGTAATACCATTGAACAGTTTTTTACAATCCTTATAAGGAGAGTTTAAAAGGAGTTGAAAAAATGACGAATTCTAAAGCGAAAAAAAGACTGGAAGAGATTGAATTCTCAGTTTTGGATTTGGCTCCTGTTTTATTAGGGAAAACGCCGGCTGACACATTCAAAAACAGTTTAGACCTTGCGCAAAATGTTGAACGATTTGGATATAAACGTTATTGGCTTGCAGAGCACCATAATATGGAGGGCATCGCAAGCTCAGCTACTTCTGTATTAATAGGCTATATTGCAGGAGGTACGAAAACGATTCGTGTAGGATCTGGAGGCGTCATGCTTCCGAACCATGCTCCTCTTGTGATTGCTGAACAATTCGGGACATTAGAGTCGTTGTATCCAGGTCGAATTGATTTAGGGATAGGACGTGCTCCTGGAACAGATCAGGTGACATCCATGGCATTGCGAAGAAATTTACATGGGTCAGTATCAGAATTTCCAAACGACGTCCAAGAACTCATCAATTATTTTGCTCCGAAAGAGAAGCGGAAAGGATATGTACGCGCAGTTCCTGGTGAGGGATTAAATGTTCCTGTTTGGCTGCTTGGATCAAGTACGTATAGCGCTCAGCTTGCAGCAAAGCTTGGACTTCCTTTTGGGTTTGCAAGCCATTTTGCACCGAATCACTTATATGAAGCACTGAAAATATATCGTGACCAGTTCCAGCCGTCAGAACATTTGAAGGAGCCGTATGCGTTGGCGTGTGTGAATGTCGTGGCAGCAGATACCGATGAAGAGGCGAAGTATCTTGCAACCAGCTTGTATCAAATGTTTTTGGGCGTGATCCGAGGAACTTCTAGATTGTTGCAGCCTCCTGTTGAAAGCATGGATGGAGAGTGGAATGAATTTGAAAAAGAAGCGGTACGCCATCAGCTTTATTTTTCGTTTGTTGGATCTAAGCAAACAATAAAAGAGAAGCTTCAAAAATTTTTGGATGACACTCAGGTAGACGAAATAATGGTTGTTTCATATATATACGACCATTCGGCTCGCGTGCATTCGTACCGTATTTTATCTGAGATAAAGAATGAAATGTAGTTCTTTTATTTTAAATATGTTATTTTCGGCAACTATCAATACTGTTTAACTTTTTCAGTTCGGGAAGAGATCTGAGAGCGGCAGACTCCTTTTTCAGAAATGTTATTTATGCTGTCATAAAAGCAACGATGTTTATGAATTGTGGATTCTCGAAACAGGCTATCAGCTTTGCTGACAGCTTGCTATTATTTCTCTGATAGCAGATATTTGATGTAGTTATAACTTTTCTGAAATGGGCTGCCCGATGAGTTCCTAAAATGAAGGATTTTGGAGCAATACTACTGTGAAGGACAAAAAAATCCTGTCCTTCATAGAGGCATGAAGTCAACTAGAAGCAATTGTATGTGCTGAATGTCTGTCATAAAACTTTTGAAGAACGAATTCAGAAAGAGAGCATAAGAAAAGTCCTTCATAGACTTCTGAAGGATATAAACAAGATAGAAAAAATGACCTGTCCGATAAGTTCCTAAAATGAAGGGGCTCCAAAAAGTCAGTTAATCCTGACTTTTTGGACAGCCCCGCAACATTTTTTATATGATGCGATTTTAAGAGAATTGCTGAAACTAGGCAAAAAAAGATGCCATTTCAGGGAATATTCCAATTCTAATAGCCTTATAAAATAACAGTAAACGCTTACAAAACAGGAGGTTCAAAATATTTTTTTTCAAAACGTTGTTGTTTTTTAAACGACGGCATGTTTCTTTATTATTGATTGAATGTTAGTTCTTAACTTTTGGGGCTGCCGGCTGACTTACTTTCTCAAATGTGATCAGTGCGTTCCAGCTGCCGGAAGATTGGCCGTCTGCCCAATATTTCGGTTGGTCATCGTCTTCAAGCATGCTTAATAGCATGGCGAGATGTCTTCCTCCTGATTCTACCTTTGCCAGACGGGCGTATTGAGGAAGCATTTGATAGGCTGCATCATATTCTTTGTTTAATATATAACTAATGAATTGTTTATCTAGTGCATGTTCTGAAGCGGTCGGTTTATTGTGTCTGCCGCGGACTAAATTGTGGGAAAGTGCGCCGCTTGAAACAAATACAATTTTCTTTTCGCTTTCTTTTAATACTTTTGCAATCAGCTGTCCCCATTTATACGTTTCATCTAAAGTGGCAGCCATCGTCACGGACAAATTCACAACAGGTATGTCTTCATTCGGCACAAGGTATCTAAGAGGCACAACCGTTCCGTAATCCCAAACATAGTAAGGGTCGTCTATTCCTACAACTTGCAGTCCAGCATCTTGACCGATTTTTACTAGTTCATCACCAAGCTGTTTATCTCCGGGATATTCATATGGAACATCACGAATTAAATCAGGACATTCAAAAGCGGTTAAAATGCCCTTATGGACAGGAGTGCAATCAACATAATGGAAAAAAGTCGACGGCCAATGGCAGGAAACAAGAACGATGGCATCCGGTTTTAAATCATAAATTGTCTTTGACATCTTTTGCATTTCAATGGCCATATTCTTTTGAAAGTCGGGGACTTGGTCAAAATGGCACATGCTTGGCACATGAGGCGCTAACATAGCCAGCTCAATCGTCATCGCTACTTCTCCTCCTTTAAAATTATTTTCTTACTTCAGATGCGGGTTTGCCCGCAATTCCCCAATGGGTTTTTGGCACCTCTGTCACTAAAACGCGGATGTTTTCTTTTGGTGAATCGAGCGTTTCCGATACAGTATTTGTTACATTTTGAATTAACTCCTTTATTTTCTCTGGCGGCCTGCCCTCCATGATTTGAATAGTAACAAAAGGCATGTCATCCCTCCTATCAGGTAAGAAATTTTTTTCTTTCGCTATTTAAACAACATGGAAGCTTACTTCGCCCAATCCGTCAAATTTTCCTGTGACATAGTCGCCTTTGTTTATCAAGACGGCGCTCGTGATTCCTCCTGTTAGAATGACATCACCTGCACGCAGCTTTTGTCCTTTTCGTGATAACATATTGGCAAGCAGAGCGACGGAATGGGCAGGATGGCCAAGCACAGCGGCTCCGGCTCCTAACTCTTTTATTCCGCCGTTTATGGAAAGAGTCGATCCAACTAAATCAAGTTCTAATCCTTCCGGCTTTTTCAAAGACGTTCCGAATACAACCCGGGATGTTGACGCATTGTCAGCGATTACATCAGGAAGCGTAAAATCAAAATTTTCATATCGGCTGTCGATGATCTCAAGAGCCGGCATCACGTATTCTGTTTTCGCAAGCACCTGTGCACCATTGACACCAGGTCCTTCAATATCTTCTTTTAATACAAAAGCGATTTCCGCCTCCACTTTTGGGTGGATTAAGTCATGAAAAGGCAATGCTCCGCCGTTATTGATCACCATATAATCGAATACATAGCCGTAAATAGGCTCATTGACCTTCATTTGCTTCATCTTAGCAAAACTTGTCAAACCCATTTTTGGACCGATGATACGGTGACCTTCATTTATTTTCATATTGACAATCTCTTGTTGAATGGCGTAGGCTTCTTCGACGGACAAATCCGGTTTTAATGAGGCCGTTACCTTTTTTACTTCACGTTTTTCCTTTTCCGCTGTTACTAAGTAGTCAGCAATTTTTTTTATATCTGCGCCAGCCATTTGCTGCATCCTCCTTAAGTATGTGCCGTTTGTTTTTGTTTTGAAATTTCAGCAGCTACATCAATAATCATATCCTCTTGACCGCCAACAACCTTTCTTTTGCCAAGCTCAACTAATATGTCGCGCGAATCAATTCCGAATTTTTTGCTGGCAGCTTGTGCATGCAACAGGAAGCTTGAATATACTCCAGCATATCCGAGTATTAGTCCATCTTTTGTAATTTCTTGCGGCTTTTCCAAAATGGGGGCTACTATGTTTTCGGCTACGTCCATAATTTTGTATAAATCGATTCCGGTGTTGTTTCCTAAACGGTTGAGCACCGCGATTAATACTTCCGTTTGAGTGTTGCCTGCACCGGCGCCTAAGCAGCGGATGCTTCCGTCAATCCGCGTCGCTCCTTCTTCAATGGCTGCTAATGTATTGGCCATTGCTAGGGAAAGATTGTTATGGCCATGGAATCCGATTTCAATTGACAAGCTGTTTTTTAAAGCTTGAATCCTTTCTTTTACTTCATGCGGCAGAAAAGCGCCAGCTGAATCGACAACGTATACAACATCAGCTCCATAGCTCTCCATAAGCTTTGCTTGCTCAACCAGTTTTTCTGTTGGAACCATATGGGCCATCATCAAAAAACCGACAGTTTCCAATCCTAATTCTTTTGCGAAAGCAATATGCTGTGCTGAAATATCCGCTTCTGTTACATGAGTGGCGATTCTCGCCATTTTTACCCCCAGCTGTGCAGCTTGTTTTAATTCTTTCATTGTCCCGATTCCCGGCAAAAGCAAAACAGCAATTTTGGCATTCGTGACAGTAGATACAGCGGCTTCGATCAATTCCATTTCATTTGTTAAAGAAAGTCCGTATTGCAGAGATGAGCCACCTAAACCGTCTCCGTGCGAAACTTCAATATAAGGTACATTGGCATCATCCAACCCTTTTGCGACGGCTACGACTTGATCCACAGTATATTGATGTCGAATCGCGTGGCTGCCGTCTCTTAAAGCGACTTCAGTAATCAGTATGTTACGTTCTCCCACGATATTCACTCCTTCCTTAAACATTCACTTTAGAAGTAATATTTTTCGCCCATTCCTCCGCCACTTTCACTGCTGCGGCTGTCATGATATCCAAATTGCCTGAATAAGTCGGCAAATAGTCTCCAGCGCCTTCCACTTCAATAAAAACTGTTATTTTATTTCCGTCAAAGAGAGGTTCTTGTCTTAAGCGATAGCCCGGTACATAAGATTGGACTACTTCCACCATATCTTTGACGGATTGAGTAATCTTTTTTTGATCGACAAAATCATTTTCTACAAGGCAATATATCGTATCTCTCATCATAATCGGCGGTTCAGCAGGGTTTAAAATAATGATAGCCTTCCCTTTTTTAGCGCCGCCGATTTCCTCGATTCCGCGCGCTGTCGTTTCGGTAAACTCGTCAATATTTGCTCTAGTTCCGGGACCGGCGCTTTTGCTTGAAATCGTTGCCACAATTTCTGCATATTTGACAGGCTGAACTTTGTTGATGGCATGAACGATCGGAATCGTCGCTTGGCCTCCGCATGTAATTAAATTAATGTTGTCGGCATCCAAATGTTTAGCAATATTTACAGGAGGTATGACAGACGGACCGACGGCAGCAGGTGTTAAGTCAAGAACTTTTTTCCCTGCTTGCTTCAGCAATTTTGCATGGCGTATATGAGCTTTTGCGGAGGTGGCATCAAATAGAATATCCGCTAGATCGGGATTTTCTAAAAAACCTTTAATGCCGGTATCAATCGTGTAATATCCGAAATCTTTTGCTTTTTTTAATCCGTCCGATGAGGGGTCAATTCCGATGACCGTTGTAAGCTCCAACACATCTGATCGACGGATTTTGTACATTAAATCTGTTCCGATGTTGCCGGACCCTAAAATTCCAACCTTTACTTTATTCATAAAATTCTCCTTTCAATCTATTATTCTGTAAATGATACAGTTACATGCCCGAGATGAGCGAACCGCGCCGTAAAGACGTCTCCAGCTTGTGCATCAGCGGCTCTGGATAGAGCGCCTGATAAAATGATTTCTCCGGGACGTAATGAAATATCAAAATCAGCCAGCCTGTTGGCGAGCCATGCGACACAGTTTGCCGGATTGCCTAATGCTGCTGCGCCGACACCGGTATTGACTAGTTCCCCGTTTTTTGTCAAGCTCATTCCAATTAATTCGAGATCAACATTTTCTATTTTTTCCGGTTTTCCTCCCAATAAGAAATATCCGGATGAAGCGTTGTCGGCAATGGTGTCAGCCAGCTTGATTTTCCAATCTTTAATGCGGCTGTCGACAATTTCTAATGCCGGAACAATATAGTCAGTTGCTAAGATCACGTCTAAAGCGGTTACGTTTGGACCTTTAAGCTCCTTTTTTAAAATGAAGGCAATTTCAGCTTCTACTCGCGGCTGCAAAACTTTTTTCATGGAAATGCTTCCGCCGTTTTCAACGACCATGTAATCTAATAAATGTCCATAGTCCGGTTCATCGACTCCAAGCAGCTTTTGCATTGCTAAAGATGTTAAGCCGATTTTTTTTCCGACAATTTTTTGACCTTGATCGACCTTTCTTTTTATATTTTCCAGTTGTATAAGATAAGCTTCTTCGGCAGTCAGATTCGGATCAACGGAAGTAAGAGGATCTGTCGCCTTGTTTAAAGCTTCAGCTTCCTGCAGTTGATTGGCAAAGTTGGCAATTTTCGTTGTTAACATTTTTTCCTTCCTTTCTCATTCAGACAGAATGATTTGGTAAGCAGGCTATTTTAACATACTCCTTATGTTTCAACGGCACCTGAAATTATAGCTTTATCGTTATGTTTGAAAGCTCTGTATAAAAATCTAAGCTGTGCATGCCGCCCGTTCTGCCAATTCCGCTGTGCTTCATTCCTCCAAACGGCGTTCGTAAATCACGCAGGAACCAGGTGTTGACCCAAATGATGCCTGCTTCAATTTGATGTGCCACCCTGTGTGCACGCCGTAAATTATTTGTCCAAATAGTTGCGCTTAATCCGTAATGTGTATCATTGGCTTGGGCTATAACTTCCTCCTCCATGTCAAACGGAGAGACAGTTACAACTGGGCCGAATATTTCTTCCCGTACGCAGCGGGAATTTCGATCCAAACCAGTTATGATTGTAGGTTCGAGATAATAACCCTTATCTAATCCGTCTGGACGCTTTCCGCCTGTTAAAATTTCTGCCCCATCTTGCTTGGCTATGTCGATGTAGCTGTTGACGCGTTCGTAATGTTCCATGCTTACGAGTGCGCCGACATCTGTGCCATTTTCAAATGGATCGCCAATCTTTAATTCTTTTGTTTTCTTTACAAATTTTTCTAAAAACTCTTCATAAGCTGGGCGCTCTACATAAATTCTTGAACCGCAAAGACAAACTTCGCCTTGGTTAATAAAGCTTGATTTGATGGTAGTTTCAATGACTTCATCTAAATCTGAATCGGCAAAAATAATGTTTGGATTCTTGCCGCCCAATTCATATGAAAGTTTTTTCAAGGAATTAGATGCTGCTTTCATAATGGCTGCTCCTGTACCGGGTTCACCGATAAAGGAAATGGCGTCAATGTCAGGATGTTCGGCAATTGCTGCCCCAGCGGAGTTTGGACCGAAGCCATGAACAAGGTTGACAACTCCGTCCGGAACACCGGCCTCTTTGCAAATTTCCATTAATGCAGTAGCGGTTAAAGGAGTCCACTCTGCAGGTTTAATAACAGCTGTGTTGCCCATTCCTAAACATGGAGCCAGCTTCCAGGTCAATAATAAAAGAGGTAAATTCCAAGGCTTGATAATTCCCACTACTCCGACTGGGCGTCTGTGTGCATAATGAATGGCCTGATCATCTTGCTGATAAGCTTCATTCGTAATCGAAATGATGTAGTCTGCGAAGAAGTGGAAGTTATAGGCAGCACGGGGAATGTCAATTTTTTTGGCAAGAGATAGCGGTTTTCCTGTATCCAATGATTCCAATCGTGCAAGCTCATCCTGTCTTTCTTGGATTAAATCGCCAATTCGCCGCAAAATTTTTGAACGCTCCGTTAATGTTATGTTTTTCCAAGGACCGTTCAAAGCCCTTTTGGCAGCGGAAACGGCATAGTCGACTTCTTTTTTTCCTCCTTCAGCGACTGTTCCGATTACTTCCTCAGTTGCAGGATTAATATTGTCAAAGGTCCTTTTGTTATCGGATTCAACAAATTGTCCGTTAATAAAATGCAAGCAGTTAATCGTTCCGTTTGAGTTGATTGGCATGATTCACCCTCCCGAATATCATCATAAATTTCAACTGTGACTTTAATGGTAGTTTCCCTATGTTGCACTTTCAACTTCTAAATTGCTATATATGCAACAAATATAAAAATTTTTAAAAATATCGAAATATTTAATTTTTTGCTTTTCAGTTGTTCATATATTTGATATATTCTCGTATAAAGAAAATTGATGTAGAGGGGGAGGGTGTACATTGAATGGAAAAGATGAGAAAAATCAGCTTTCTTCCATCAAAAATGCGCTGAAAATATTGAAAAGCTTTACAATGGAAGAGCCAGAAAAAAAAATAAGCGATTTATCCAATTCTCTAGGATTAAATAAAAGCACAGTCAGCAGGACAATGAAGACGTTGGCAAGTGAAGGATTTGTTTATAAAGATTCAGAAACGAAGAAATACAGATTGGGATTATCCATTTTATCTTTAAGCGGCGTGCTATTCAGCAATATGGATATTTACAGAGAATCGCAGCCTGTACTAAATAAACTGGTCGAAACAACCGGTGAAACTGCCCATATTTCTGTATTGGACAATTTAGAAGTTGTTTATTTGCAAAAAGTAGAGTGCAATCACCCCGTAAGATTTTTAACCCATATCGGGAGACGCAATCCGCCTTATTGCACGAGCTCTGGAAAAGTTTTAATTGCATTTTCGGAAAATGAAACGGTCGAAAAAATTATATCTAAAGGGTTAAAGCGTTTTGCTAAAAATACGATTACGGATCCTGAGAAGCTGAGAGATCATTTAAAAAAAGTAAGGGAGAATGGGTATGCCGTTAGCATTGAAGAATTGTCCGAGGGAGTTAATTCCATTGCCGCCCCGATTTATGATTATACCGGAAAGGTTATTGCAGCACTTTCTGTAGTCGGTCCAAAACAACGAATCAATTCTTACAAGCTTAAAGCGATGGCGAAACAAGTGATCGCAGCCAGCAAGGAAATTTCTGAAAGAATGGGGTATTTGAATTTTTCTTAATTTGGTGGGAGAGTGGAGAGATGTATGATTTTCATACACATTTCATCCCTGAAGGCGTGATGGAATGGGTAAAAGAACATAAAGAAACTATTCATGCTGAATGGGTGAAAAAAGAAAAGGATAAGGAAGAGTTTTTGATTGTTAATCAAAAATGGGGATTTGAATTAAAAAAATCTTTTTTAGATTTAACCCTTTTTTTAAACGAACAATTGAAAGCGGGAGTTCATCATTCCGTCATTTCGCCGATACCGCAGCTTTTTATGTACGAGTTTCCGGAAGAAATCACTGCTGAACTATCCGGCGTGTATAATGATTCATTAGCGCGGCTTGTGCAATCTTTCCCGGAAAAATTGTCTGCGCTGGCAACGGTTCCGTTAAATAACCCGGATAAAGCTGCACAAATCTTGAACGATGCGATGGGAAAAGGGTTAAAAGGAGCCATTATCGGTCCTGGGGCAGCTAATCATATGCTGTCAGATGAATTTTTTATCCCATTTTTTGAAGAAGCCGATCGGTTGAAAGCGATTGTTTTCATTCATCCGTTATTGAGCGAAGATCCTCGCTTGAAAAGAAGAATGATGCCAAATTTAATCGGTGTTCCGTGGGAAACAACGATTTGTGCTACAGATCTTTTATTAAGCGGATTGATTGATCGATTTCCAAATGTGAAAATATTATTTGCCCATGGCGGAGGATTTTTGCCTTACCAAATCGGCAGAATTGAAAAAGGATACGAAGAATGGGAAGCGGTTTCAAAAAAATTAACATCCTCTCCGAAAGAATACTTAAAGCGTTTTTGGTATGACAATGTTTTGTGGGAGCAAGCAAGCATTGACTATTTAGTGCGAATAGTGGGAGAAGATCGAGTAGTGCCTGGCTCCGATTTTCCGTTCGACCTTTCTGTCTGGCCTCCAAATGAAAAGCATTGCAAAGGGGCAAGTTCATTAATAGATTTTTAAAAGCTTTTCGTCTTTTAAGCCAGCAGGCTGGACAATCAATCGCTAAATGATTTATCTTTTGAATCATCGTTCCGGTTTTTGTTAGCAAAACGTTATTTCACGAACGGGCTCAGCATCATGAAAACGGAAATGTCGTTGTATTATATGGCAGCAGAAAAGCATAAAAGCAGTCTAGACTTGCGGACTGCTTTTATGCCGTTGTGTGCTGAACAGGCAGTAAAGGTGCTATCTCGTCTATTATTTTTTGATCAGCAATGACAGTATAATTTCCGATCGTTTGTATAGCTCCGCCCGCTTCGCACACAAGCAGCTGTCCAGCAGCAATATCATAAAAATTAGGCTTATAGTAGACTGCGATATCAAGTTTGCCGCAAGCAATGTAGGCTAAAGTGACAGCAGCTGTTCCGATCATTCTGACTCGGTAAACGTCGTTTACAATGTTTTCAAGCAATGAAATGCGCTCTTTATTCGTTTGTTTATTGGCGTCCTTTGCAAAATCGCCAATGGAAATAAAAGCTTCCGCCAGGCTGGCATTTCGAATGTTTATAGCATTTCCATTTAAATAGGCTCCTTCTCCCTTTGCTGCCCAATACGTTTCCCCAAAAGCAGGCAATGATATAGCAGAGACGACTGGATCATTTTGATAGGTTAGGGCGATGGAAACTCCGTAAAGCGGAACGCCGAAACTGTAGTTGATGGTCCCGTCAATAGGGTCAATCACCCATTCAAATTCATCCTTTCCCCCAATGCTGCCGGCTTCCTCACTGAATATGCGGTGATCAGGATATGTCTCCTGAATGCGATCAATGATCAGCTTTTCAGCTTTCAAATCCATTTCAGTCACAAAATCTTTTGCTGACTTTAATGTTTGCTGCCCAGCTTTTCCTGCATACGGCCGAATCAATTCACCGGCCTCTTTAGCTAACTTTATCGCAAAAGGCAAATATTGCTTATACATTGCGTTCCTCCTTCGGAAAAGTGAATCAATGATTGATTGCTATTAATTAATTATAATATATTTCAAGAAATTTAGGAATAGATGGAATGTTAACACACACTTGCTTTAGAAGTGTAATGAAAGGTTTCCACATGAGAAATGAAATGCCCTGGATAAGAAAAATCATCTTACATCTTGCATTGAACGCTTTTCTCTTCATATCTTACGGTGTTTTACATGTTCGATGGTGCAGCGGCTTGACGATTTAATGACAGAATATTATAATTTTAATAAAATTGGACTGCCCAACAGTCCGAAAAAAATGAAAGGAACATGTTTATGAAATCCAATATATTTAATGAGCTCACCAATACGAGAGTTTACGAAAAAATTGTTGATCAAATTAAGCAGCTGATAGAAGAAGGAAAACTAAAACCAAATGACCGCCTGCCTCCGGAGCGTGAATTGGCGAAAATTCTCGGGTGCAGCAGGACTTCTTTGCGGGAAGCATGCAGAGTTTTAGAATCGGAAGGAATCATTATTTCAAAACCAGGCGGCGGACGGTTCGTTCAAAAAGTCGATCAAAGCTTGATTTTGAAATATCAGATCAACCCTATTGATGTACTCGAAAAAACAACAGTGATTCAATTTTTGGAGGCCCGGGAAGCATTGGAGCCAAAAATTGCTGAAATAGCATGCGAAAGGGCAACAAAAGAAGATATAGAAAAGATGGAAAAAGCATTGAAATTAATGGAAGAAAAGTTAAAAAATCCGGAAGAGGAAATAGATGCAGACAGCAACTTTCATTTATCTCTCGCCCAAGCAACACATAATTTTGTGTTCATCTCATTTATGGATACGAATTTGAATTTATACCGGCAAGTGCGAAAGCAAACGTTGCAGACGCAAGCGCGTTATTCTGAATCTTTTTTTGAACATGAAGCGATTTTGGAAGCCGTGAAACAGAAAGATAAAGCAAAAGCATCGGAAGCGATGAAAGTCCATTTAAGCAATTTGCGAAGCAATGTATTAGGCATGCTGCCAGAGAAAAATTAATGTTTTGGAGGGGGATACGATGGAAAAAGGAAAATATGGTCCGTTAACAGGAGTAAATATTTTGGATATATCGACTATGATCGCTGCTCCTTTTGGGGCAACGCTGTTAGCTGACCTTGGCGCCGAAGTGACGAAAATTGAATTGCCCAATAAAGGTGATACTTTGCGGACTGTAGGCCCTTGGAAGGGGAATGAGCCGCTCAGATGGCCAGGGCTTGCCCGCAACAAAAAATCAGTTACTTTAGATATACGGAAAGAAGAAGGAAAAGAAATTTTAAAAAAACTTATAAAAAATACGGATATTTTAATTGAAAACTTTCGCCCCGGTACTCTTGAAAAGTGGGGGCTAGGGTATGAAGAATTGAAAAAAGCAAATCCTAAATTGATTATGGTTCGAATCTCCGGCTACGGTCAAACAGGACCGTATCGCGAAAAAGCCGGGTTCGGAACTCCGTGCACCGCTTTCAGCGGCCATACTTATATCCAAGGGTATCCGGACAGACCGCCTGTCAGCCCATCTTATTCATTGCTTGATTATATCACTGGTGTATATACTGCATTTGCTGCGGTCAGTGCATTATATTACCGTGATAAAACTGATGATCCAGAAGGGCAAGTAGTCGAAATGGGATTATATGAATCGATTTTCCGAATGCTCGAATTTTTAGTAGCTGAATATGACCAAAACGGTATAGTAAGAGAAAGAACACCCGGGTTGGCCGGACATTCAAGTCCTGCAGGAACATATGAAACGAAGGATGGAAAATATGTTGTTCTTGTTTGCAGTACTGATTCAACTTTTAATCGGCTTGCAGAAGCAATGGAACGAACAGATATGCTTGAGGATGAACGTTATTATACAAATTCACAACGTTTAAAACATGACGATGAAGTACAAAAGATTGTCTCTGACTGGATACGCCAGTTTACGCTGAAGGAGCTGCAGGAAAAATTGGATTTGTACGGTGTGCCTGTCAGTCCGATTTTAAGTATTAAAGATATTTTTGAAAATGAACATTATCAAGCTAGGAAAAACATAGTAGAAGTTGAGCATCCTCGGCTTGGAAAAGTAAAAGTGCCGGGCGTCGTTCCTAATTTTTCAAAAACTCCTGGAACCATTCGTTACCGCGCTCCTGAGCTTGGAGAGCATAATGAAGAAATATTAGGCGGAAAATTAGGGTTATCAAAACAGGAGCTTGCCGAGTTAAAAGAGAAAGGAGTCATTTAAATGAGTGATGTCATGTTTCCTGCAAGGGTCATCATTTGCGAAGTTGCGCCGCGCGACGGGTTTCAATCAGAGGATCAATGGATTCCGACTGAGCAAAAAATAAAAATTATCCGTGCGCTTGCGAACACAGGAGTTCAATCGATAGAAGTGACATCGTTCGTTCATCCGAAAGCAATTCCGCAGTTGAAAGACGCCGAGGAAGTTGTGAAAGGGATAGAAGATTTAACGCATATTAAATTTCGGGCTTTAGTGCCAAATGTAAAAGGGGCCCAAAGAGCAATTGCGGCTGGAATAAAGAAATTGAAGCTTATGCTCTCGGCAACAGATTCGCATAGTTTATCAAATGCAAACTGCCTTGTGGAAGAAGCGCAAAGAGGATTTGAACCTATTGTCGATTTGGCGCAAAAACATAATGTTGAAGTAGGAGGATCAATTTCCGTTGCATTTGGATGTCCGTACGAAGGAAAAGTGCCTTTAGAAAAAATAGTAACAATTGTAGATCGATATAAGAAAATGGGGATAACTGAAGTTTCGCTTGCTGACACGACTGGAATGGCCAATCCAAAACAAGTCTATCAATATCTTGGCGTATTAAAAAAGGAATTTCCTCACATGACTTTCTCCATGCACTTCCATAATACGCGCGGAATGGCGTTGGCGAATGTGGTTGCCGCTTTGCAGCAAGGTGTCATCCATTTTGACAGTTCTGTCGCAGGTCTCGGCGGATGCCCATATGCACCAGGAGCAACGGGTAACATTGCAACAGAGGATTTAGTTCATTCACTAGAAGAGATGGGGATTGAGACTGGAATTCATTTAGATCGCATAATTGACGTTGCAAAAGATGTAAGAAACATGCTCGGTCATGATGGAGGAAGCTACATGCTTCAGGCAGGACCTTGTTCGAAATTGAGTCCAAAACCAACTGCTCAGGAAAAATTAGAAAAGTAAAATGATTGGTATGGAAAACATATTTTTAGATCGATCTAATAAGATCGATCAATTTTTTGCCGTCAAAAAAAAAGAGCCAGTTGAAATGCGTAAACCCAATCTGTTAGGCATTGAATAAAGAGTCATAGCAGGGCAGAAAAGTGACAGGAGCTAAAGACGGTTGTTGAAAACGAAAGAGCAAGAAACTCGAATGGTGAATTCGAAAACTCTGGCGATGACTCATTCGCTGTATCAAGGAGAACGTGGAATTCTGGGCAAGATCCCTGCCGCAACGTTCCTTGACAACATGATCATTTGTTCGGGAAGACGACCGACAGGAAGACTTGCCGGATTTACCTGCCACGTCAAGCCATCAGATCCATGTTTCTATCAAAGAGGGAAATTTACAAAAAAATTTGGACTTAACCGATTGTTATATTATATGTTATCGAAGGCTTTCCACATAAAAATCCCTTCCATGAGCTTTCTTTTTTCGGTCAACTATAAAGGGTATCATATCATTCGTGCGGTGGTTAAGTTTTTTATTGTGCAGTAGACATAGTATGATGATCATTGCTTTCTTGCAACTTTATATTCGGCGGATCATTTCCCTTATAAAAGAAAGGATTAAGATATAACATGTGTCAACAGATTGCCGGGAATAGATTCCAATTCATCGGTGGAGGTGGACAAGAGATGCTGATGAAAAATAATTTTTACTATATATGTAAGAAACTAGTGGAAATTCATTTCTTCTTTTGTCTCCAAATAAAGTGCAGTTATAAATTTTTTTATGCTCAATCGGCATTTTGTTGTCTTTTCTCCATTTTTTAGTTCCTCCATTCGTTGGCGGATTTCTTCAAAATCAAATAAACGGGGGGCGTAATGTTCGAAATTAGGGTTTGTATAATCAGTTAATCCAATTGAAGCTAAATTGGTGAATGTTTGTAAAACTATTCGGCGAATACGCTGTTCCATGGCACGCAATTCCTTTTGTAGAGATTCTTCATCAAAATGATTGCCAGATTGCAGCAAAATTTGTTTGTATAAGTCTTTTAATTGAGGAAGGTCGTGTATATTTTTTCCATTCTGTTCTCGAGCCTCTAGCCATTTTATCACTGCTAATATGTCAGAAGTTCCCGTCTCGCCAGCAATGCCTAAAGTGAGAAGGAGATGGCAAGCTTTTTCCTCAATCGAATGCTTTGCAGAATATGTAGAAGCTTTTAAAAATGTTTGCTGATCTTTATCTTTATCATCCATTACTTCTAATAAATTGCGAATAGATATAAGTGAAGAAGATAAGGCAAGATGGTTGGCAACTCGTTTTAAAACGGAAACAACTTCGTATTTGTTAATAGGTTTTTGAATGTATGTGTCGACACCCTGCAAGTATGCTTCACCGACCATTTCTTTATTTTCAACTTGAGAAATCATAATAAAGGGACCGGTGAATCCTTCGCTTCTCAATTTTTTCATTGTTTGAATGCCGTCTAGTCGAGGCATCAATAGATCAATTAGAATAACATCCACATTTTTGAGTTGATCGATTGAAACATTAATCCCATCATCTGCTTGCCCGATAACTTTTCCAAGCCCGCTGTCTGTTATTATTTTTTCCAACATTCTTCTAACAACAGGATCGTCTTCAATTAGGAAGAAGCGAAGGTACATCATGTTCCCCCCCTTTCTTTATTATGGAATACCTATGTAAGCGTTTTAAACAGCTGATCTTTTGGTATCGTTACTATAAATTGAGTAGGTGGTCCTTTTTCATTTGATAATTGTATTGAACCATTTAAATTTTGTACAATTTTTTGGGCGTGTGTCAAACCGATTCCTGTTGATGGATTCCCGTTTTTGTCAAATTTTGTTGTAAATCCGGGTTCAAAAATCCAGTCTTGATCTTCCTCGGATATACCAATACCGGAGTCGGTTACGAAAAATTTTATGCTGTGATTATCTTCCACTACACGCAGTTCAACCCAACCTGAATGATGTATTGCTTCGACTGCGTTTGAAACAAGGTTGTTTAATACAGATAGAAGAGCATATACATGGTTAGTACATGAGTCAATATCACATTTTTTTTGGAATTGAATTGACTTTTCTAAAGCTTCTGCATATTTTTGATTTGTTTTAATAACTAAATCGCAAATATCTGTAATGGAAATATGAAGGTTTAGTTGCTCTTGACTCATTAGTTTAGATAATCCTGCCAAAATCTTTTGTGAATCTTTTTTCACTTCATGAACATGTTCAGCAATATAAAGGGCTGTACTTGCCTCTTTATTTTCTAATTCCATTAAACGCATATATAGTTGATAGCTTTTTCTAGTAATATCTTCTAGATGGCTCATTGATTTCCGCAAAAAAAATGTTTCTTCATAAAGGCTTGTATTGATCATAACGAGACGTTCGAGTTCATGTTGTCGCGCTTCGCTTATGGCTTTTAATTGAGAAAGATTTAAAATATTGTAAAGCCCTACTGCGCAAAAACTTCTTAAAATCCCAAATAATAGTAGCATCCAAATAGTTTCTAACGTGAGGGTAAATTGTTCTTGTATTAGTATGCGAAAAGATAATTCCACCATATTAGATGAAAAATCAATGCATGCTCCAATGATTCCTACACGAATGGGAGTTTTTAAATATTTTTGAATTTTTGTAACATAAACGAGTAAAGTAAAATTAAAATAGTAAAAGGCAGCTGGTAAATGGATAAAGAAACTGTCGATCCAAAAGACTCGCCCTAATATAAGATCGATCATCATCCGAAACAGCAAAACAAAAATGCCAGTACTAAATCCAGTTACAAGGATAGGAGCAGATCGAAAAGATAGTAATCCAAAGAAGAAAATTGCACTTCCTAATGAAAATCGAAAAAAATTATCAAAAGGATTGATTTTCATTTCTCCCAGAAGTGCAGTAGTGAAAACAAGGACAACAAGTGTCCAAAGGCGGTTATTCATCGCATTCTCCCTCATAGACAATTATAATACCATTATGGCCAGAAACCTACGAAACGTCTATTTAGATATATTTGTTTTCCAACCGTCTTGAAACTAATGATAATAAATAATTTACAGTAAAATACATGAGAGCAACTAAAATAAAGATCGGAATGACATAGTTGATATTTTTGCCATTAATGATTTGTGCATGATTCATTAATTCTGGTAAAGAGATCACGACAGCAAAAGAAGTATCCTTTAGTAGTGAAATGAATTGACTGACAATTGGCGGAACCATCCGGCGTAAAGCTTGCGGCAGTATAATATACCATAAAGTTTGCAAATAATTTAATCCAGAAGAACGAGCAGCTTCTATTTGACCTTTTTCAATGGAATTTAATCCACTTCGAACAATTTCTGACAACATAGTAGATTCAAAAACTACTAATGCTAAAATGGCAGCGGCCATTTTATCTAATTTTAACCCTATTTCTGGAAGAGCAAAAAACGTAAAGAAAATAATTAATAATAACGGTAAGTTTCGAATCGTTTCCACCCAAACGGCCAGTAGGTGACTAATGACCGGAACTTTTGTGTAACGCAATACACCGATCATGATGCCGAATATAAAACTAAGGGTAATGGATATAAAAGCAACAAGTAGGGTGACAGAAAATCCTTTCAAGAGAAATATGATATGACTGGGTGAATAAGCACCAATAAAATCCATTTTGTTTTCCCCTCCCTCTATAATTTCTCCCAATTCTTTAACACCTATAGATTCTTAACCTCATGTTAGTGGATACAAATTGAATTTATTCAATATATTTACATGGTAGAGGGCTATCCTCTTTATCTATTTTTTGCTAGTCTGCGTTCAAGAAAACTGACACTTAAGCTTAAAGGAATAGTTAACAGCAAGTAAAACATAGCAACAAAAATATATACATCAAATGTTACGAATGTTTCAGAAGATATTAAATCACCGAAATACATGAGATCTAAGCCAGCAATTACACCGAGTACAGACGAGTTTTTCACAAGATTAAGAAATTGATTTCCTAATGGAGGGATAACAATTTTAATTGCTTGTGGCAAAATAATATACCACATCGTTTGTACGTATGTTAAACCGGAAGAACGGGCAGCTTCCATTTGACCTTTCGGTACTGCTTGAATACCTGCACGTATCGACTCGGCGATAAATGCGGCTGTATAAGTTGTAAGACCTAGTGTTCCTGCCAAAAAAGAATTAATGCGTAACCCCAAAGCGGAAGGAGCAAAAAAGAATACAAATACTATTAACATCAACGGGATGTTTCGGATAAATTCCACGTACATCGTGCCAAGCCAATTGAGTGGTCGAAAGGGAGCTATACGGAAAATAGCGATAATTGTTCCTGCAACTAAGCTTGCAATCATAGCGAATACACTAGCTTTTATTGTATTAAAAAAGCCTTCTATATACATATCCCAATGATCAATGAGTATGGAAAAATTCAACAAATATAATCACTCCTTTCAGGAAGAAACAGATGAGGGTGAAAAACCGCTCATCTGTTTATCAAATTATTTTTCATTTTTTGGTACGTCTCCGATCCATTTCTCATAAATTTTGTCATATTCGCCGTTTTCTTTAATTTCTTTTAAATATTCATTAATTGTATTTACAAATTCTGTATCACCTTTGCGGACAGCAATTCCATAAGGTTCTTCTGTAAATGTTTCATCAACGACTCGGAAATTAGGATCTTGCTTTGCCATTCCTAGTAATAAAGCATTATCTGTTGTCAAAGCATCTCCTTGACCAGCTTTTAAAGCAGTAAAGGCTTCAGCATAATTTTCAAATTCTAAAACAGTTGCTTCTGGTGCTTTTTCACGAATATTTTGAGCGGAAGTAGATCCTTTTGCAGTTAAAACGGTTACACCTTTTTTGACGTCAGAAATACCGTTGATTTTGCTGTCTTTCTTCACAAGTAAAGATTGTCCGGCCATAAAATAAACATCTGAAAAATCTACTTCTTTTTTGCGCTCTTCCGATATAGTCATTGTGGCAATGATACAGTCGATATCGCCATTGTTTAAAAGAGGAATTCGCGTTTTAGAAGTTACTTCTTTCAGTTCGATTTTATTTTCATCTCCTAATATTTTTTTAGCTAAACCTTTAGCAATATCGATATCAAACCCTTCCACCTTTCCGGTTTTAGGATCCTTAAGTCCGAAAAGATTTAAATCATATTTTACGCCGACAATCAATTTGTCCCTTTCTTTTATTTTTTCTAACGTATTTTGATTGTCGGAAGAATTTTCTGTTTTTTCTTGTTCTGCAGTAGTATTAGTAGTAGTTTTTCCGCCGCAGGCTGACAAAATAGATATACATAAAATAGAAATTAAAGAAATGGAAAGTATTTTCTTACAGAATGATCGAAAGCTCATATATAACATCCCCCTTCATATTTAATGATTTAATATTCTGTTTAGGAAATTTTTTGCTCTTTCTTCTTTTGGATTGGAGAAAAATTCTTCAGGTGTTGAAACCTCCAAAATTTTCCCTTGATCAATAAACACAATTCGGTCTGCAACTTCTCGGGCAAAACCCATTTCGTGTGTTACAACCACCATGGTCATCCCTTCTTTCGCCAGCTTTTTCATGACGTCTAACACTTCTCCGATTGTTTCTGGATCCAGTGCAGAAGTTGGTTCATCAAACAACATGATTTTTGGTTTCATTGCAAGACCACGGGCAATTGCAACACGCTGTTGTTGTCCTCCGGATAGAGAGGATGGATAGGAATTTGCCTTATCAGGTATTCCTACTTTTTCTAAATAGTACATTGCAGTTCTTTCAGCCTCTTCTTTTGCAATTCCTAACACTTTTATAGGAGCTAGCGTAATGTTTTGTAGGACGGTTTTGTGAGGATAAAGATGAAAATGTTGAAATACCATCCCGATGTTGCGGCGTAATTTATTTATATCTGTTTTTTTGTCATGAACTTTTACATTATCTACTATTAATTCTCCACTAGAAATTGTTTCAAGCCTGTTAATACAACGAACGAGTGTACTTTTCCCGGATCCTGAAGGACCGATAATGACGACAACTTCCCCTTGTTTAATATGCAGATTGATATTTTGCAGAACATGGAATTTTCCGTAATGTTTATTTACTTCATGGAAAATGATCATTAATCAACCCCCTCCTTTCTATATGTAAATAATTTTTAAAATATTTAACAAATTCTAAATTAATGTTAAATTAAATCTACGAAAATCTACAAAAAATTACAAAAACCAAATAAAAAACCTTGTCATATTTTTTTACAAAAGTAGAGAATGGTATAAATGGGGATACTTTAAAAAATTTTATGTAATGCGGGGCAGATACAATATTTCTGAATGAATTTGGAATTGATAGGGAACCGATTTCCTTTGCGGGAGACTGTCTAGGGGGTCAAATTCTAAAAATATTAACGTTTTTAAACCATAAAAAAGAGGCATCAATAAGCAGTAAACGCAATGAATCTGCCATATATGATTAATTGTTACGTTCTTCGAATTTTCGCTGGAGGGCTTCCTGCGCTTCTGCAAATCTTCGCAACTTTTCGTTCTGCCTATTTCTCGCTAAAAGTTTGAAAGGTCAAATATACTGCTTTTTCAGCGGATTCTTAACTGCTTAAACTGTTCATCGGCTTTAGACGTTTCCGAATCTCCTTGATCGCTCGTTGGATGGTATTTATCGTGTACATCACACTTCGATTACTGCTTAGGTTCATGAAGGCGAGACTCAAGATCGGGCTTCTCTTTTAAAATTTACTCAATTATTCCGATGCAAACTGCCGAAACGACTTCCATGCGTTTTCTTTACCCGGAGATCGATTAGACTGATGCCCTTTTGGTGCTAAGATCGAAACTCGGAATTTCAAACGCGAATTTCCCTTTTATAAACATTATACGGGCTCGCTTTTGGAAGCGATCATCAAGACATGGGAAATTAGCATGTGGATGAAAGTCCCTATTCTCCTGACGATCAGTTGTATGACCAGAAAGAGAAGACATCAAAAATGGCGCAACCGTCCACTATCCAAGCGTTATGCTGTTTTATATTTGGACTACGACGGTTGAAAAAAAGTCATTTATGTAGTGTTAGGAGTAAACGAAAAAGGATATCGCAAAATTTTGGATTTTTTCGTAGGTGGACAAAATTCTGTAAAACCTTTACACAAGAGGTGTCAAGAAGTGCTTTAAGCGTATTCGATGATTGCCAGGACTGGAGGAGCGCTTTATCCGCAAGGCGACGTACAGCGTTGTGTCGTTACGTTGTCTGTCATACTCTTAGCCGTGTAAATTAGAAATAAAAAAGGATCTGGAAATGAAAGCATATGGATTTCGTTACATATTGGGATGTGTCCACCTGTTCGATTTGATCTCATCCAGCAATCAGTTCTAATTTTTTTTGATTTATCATCATCATTGTGATTTAGAAAAAATGAAAGCATTTACGAAATCCTAAAAAATGATCGCAACAAACATAAATGCTTTATCAATAATATGAAACCGATCGGCTTTTAGGGCCACTTCTTCCCGTATAGATTTGGACGGCGCTTTTTAAGCAAATCGACTTGTGCTTTCTTCTTCTAAACTTTTAAATTGCATGTGTTTTCATACTTCCCGCCGATCGTAAAAACGCATCAAAAAGCCTCTACATTTTGACATTTCTTAAATTTTGCGTATGCCGCTTAATTCCAAAATGTTCATGAAGTTGCCGATAAGGGAGCCTCCTTTCATTTCAAACGAACGATTCACGCTTCAGATCTTCTGAATATGAGTTACATGTTTGATTTTTCACCATAAAAAATCCCCTCTCCGGCAGACTCCTAAGAACACTTTTTTTACTTTCCACCTGGAGGGGATAAAACCACACAGAACCTTCTTTTTTCCCATCCAATGGATCAATGAAAATGATTATGAAAGGAAACGGACAGCGGAATTTGATCTTGGTGTTAACGCTGCTTGTTCAGCGCCGTTCTAAGATTGGCCAACTCGTTTTCAATTTCCGTAAGCTGCTGTTCCGCTTTTTCTATATTTCCTCCGACTGATTCAAGCTTTTCGATGTCCCCTTGAATGCGGATATAGTCAGATTTTAATTCGGCGATTCTTTGTTCAATTTCTTGTTTTGTCATCAATATTCACTCCAATGTATCTGATTTCCTTTTTACCATTTTATCATGAATGTCGGAATGACGCCTTACACGATATGAGTGATTCCAACTAAAAATGTATGAGAAGTAACTATTATTTATGAAAGAGTCGAAAATATAATTATTTTTTCCGAAATAAAATAAGGAGAATTTTTGCGCCGTCTCTTTTAAGGGGTTTTTGGAAAAGGAGTAGGAAAAGGAGAATGAAAAATGTTTTGGTGCTGATGGAAAAAAATTTTGACCGAATCTACAAAAACTTTAACGATTTGTGCACAATGTTTGAAGAAAATCATCATTTAGACTACCAATCTTTTGAAACATATCAACAATTACGGAGAAAATTAATAGAAGATGTAAAAGCTCTTGAATATTTTATTGTTGGAACAATGAAATCTAAAGAAAAATAACTTTTCAATTAACAAAGGCTGCTTTGTTGATTTCGTTGCAAAAGATATATGATTTATGAAAAGATAAGTAAAAAAAGAAAAAGAGGAGGCAGGATGAAAAAAATTATAGCGGAAGCATTAAGGACTGCTGGAGATTTTGGAGTAATCGAAAACATTCGGAAAGTAAGCGGAGGTGATATTAACGAAAGCTATTTTGTACAGACAGAAAACCAAACGTATTTTTTAAAGTACAATTTAGAAGCTCCCGAAGATTTTTTCCGTCTGGAAGCGGAAGGGCTTCAACTGATTAGGGATACTAACACCGTGCGCGTACCGAAGGTGTTTGCTTACTCCGAGAATTCCAACGAGGGATTTTTGATCATGGAATGGGTGAACGGTAAAAAAGATGATAATACAGAAAAGCTGTTAGGCCAAAAGCTGGCAGCTTTACACAAAAGCCATTTTGTATATCACGGATATTCGAAAAATACATATATTGGAACGCTTCCTCAAAGAAACCGTCTTATGTCATCTTGGCTTGAATACTATCGGGACTACCGTTTAAGCGGACAAATGGAAATAGGAATCAAGAAAAATTATATACGTGGTGAACGTGGAAAAAGATTGGAAACTCTCCTTAATCGCTTGCATGAATGGATTCCAGCAAACGTGGAGGCTTCTCTTTTACACGGCGATTTATGGGGAGGGAATTGGATAGTTGGACCGAATGGGGAACCATTTTTAATTGATCCGTCCGTAATGTATGGAGATCGCCATTTTGAAATTGCCTTTACCGAATTATTTGGCGGCTTTTCCCAAGATTTTTACCGCTCATATGAAGAATATTACCCTCTTTCCGAAAGATATGAGGAAATCAAGCCTTTGTACCAGCTTTATTATTTGCTTGTCCATCTGAATTTGTTTGGGGAATCATATGGTGGAGCAGTAGACCGCATATTAAAAATGTATGTTTAAAAAAGATGAGGACTGAGAACCGTTAGTTTTTTCGGTTTAGACAACTGTTTCCCTTCGTTTTAAGAGCTTGCAACTCCCTAATTGTGCAAACGATCAAATGTTTTCTTCCAGAAAGAAAAGGATAGTTGTCGTCCCTCCCCGAAATTCTTATTTAAAAGCCCGCTCTTCTCAAATAAATTTATAAACGAACGTTTTCATTTTCTAATTCAACTGTAATGTCAAAGCTTCGCTGCCCGGCGCATTCGGTTTATTAGCTGAAAGAGGTTGGAATACTGAACTCAGCATCAAAATGCAAGGACTTGAAGCTGACAGCATTTCTATATTGAAGACAAATGAAACAGGCTTAATAGCTTGCTTGGTCCATTTTGTCTTGGTTGATTCGATTTATCTGAAAAATTCCGCCTCTAAACGCCGATGAAGGCAGCCGCATTGCGAGACTGCTGATTTTGGCAATCATATTTATTGTTAAACAAACGTTTGATTAGTAATATAGGTAATTGATAATAATATATGAAGCAAATAAATGTTTCCACAAAATTTTTTATGATAATCTAAAATAAAGGAGTTGATCACATGGCAAAAGTAGCTACTCTTATTACAGACTTGTTCGAAGACAGTGAGTTCACAAGTCCTGCAGAAGCATTTCAATCAGCAGGTCATGAAGTGGTCACAATTGAAAAAGAAGCTGGCAAAAAAGTTAAAGGAAAAAAAGGTGAAGCGGAAGTTAAAATTGACTATTCGATTGATGATGTAAAACCGGACGATTTTGATGCACTTCTTTTGCCGGGAGGTTTCTCGCCGGACATTTTGCGTGCGGATGACCGTTTTGTTTCTTTTGTAAAAGCTATGATGGATGCGAAAAAACCGGTATTTGCTATTTGTCATGGACCTCAGCTGCTAATTTCGGCAAAAGCATTGGAAGGTCGGGATGCAACTGGCTATAAATCAATTCGCGTAGATATGGAGTATGCAGGCGCCAACTATCATGACGAAGAAGTTGTCGTGTGCCAAAACCAATTGGTTACAAGCCGCACACCTGCTGACTTAGAAGCATTTAATAGAGAATCATTGAAGCTTTTGGATAAAGTATCAAAGTAAGCGGAGAGAAATTCAAAATTTTTTGCTGAGTGATTTTGGCAAAAACAAACTTCATATATGGCAAAAAACCTGCCTGTTTATGTTTGAACAGGCAGGTTTTTATCATGCAGCAAGACTTTATTATAGAACATCTTTCATCAAACGTTTAATCATAGGTGCCATGAAGAATAAAATAAGGCCAAGAATAATTGAAATCATGCCGATAATGCCAAAATAAACAATTTCTGTTTCAACTGTGTAGTATTTTACAAGCTGGGCATTAATGGCTTGAGCGGCTGCACTAGTTAAAAACCATAGGCTCATTGTTTGCGCTGAAAAAGCCGCTGGAGCAAGCTTTGTAGTTGCTGAAAGTCCTACTGGGGACAAGCACAGCTCTCCGATTACAACAAGGAAGAAGCTTAGTACGAGCCATAAAGGGCTAACTAATGACTCAGTACCGTTTACATAAGCAGGAATGATCATAACTAGAAATGATAGACCGCCAAAAATAAGTCCGAATGCAAACTTGCTCGGTGTTGATGGCTGACGCTTTCCAAGCTTCACCCAAAACCATGCAAAAACCGGCGCCAAAAAGATGATAAATAAAGGGTTCAATGATTGAAACCATGATGATTGCAGTTCAAGTCCTGCATAGGATAATTGGGTGCGCTTATCTGCATAAGTGGCTAAAATAATAGCCCCTTGTTCTTGAATAGCCCAAAAAACTACTGCGGCAATAAAGAGCGGAATGTAAGCAATTACACGCGAACGCTCCACTTCTGTTGTTTTAGGACTCCGGTACATAAATATAAAATAACATGCAGGTATTACAATTCCGAGGATGCTGACAATCATAGTAAAGCTATTTATAGTCAAAAGTCCTGCAGGGATGGTGACAGCTAAAAAGGCGATAATTACTAAAGCGCCGATGCCGAAAATAGTGAATACTTTTTTTCGTTCTTCCGGTTGTAATGGGTTAGGCACCTGTGTTCCGGCGAGACCAAGGTTTTTCTTTTTTGTTAGGACAAATGTCAAAAGCCCAAAAAACATACCAATAGCAGCAAGAGCAAAGCCAAGATGGAAATTATATCCTTGTCCTAAAGTTCCAACAATAATGGGAGCTAAAAATCCACCTAAATTAATACCCATGTAAAAAATACTAAACCCTGAATCGCGGCGGGCATCGTTATCTGCATAAAGATCGCCGACAACACTTGATACATTCGGCTTTAAAAGTCCAGTACCGAGAACAATCAGCGTCATGGAAATGAATAAAGCTTCAATATTTCCAGGGAAGGATAAGACGATATGGCCGAGCATGATTAAAATTCCGCCGTAAAAAACAGTTTTGCTTGTCCCTAACAGGCGGTCTGCAATCCATCCTCCAATCGTTCCCGACATATACACGAGAGAACCGTAGATCGCCATAATCGATGCAGCGGTAGCTTCATCTATTCCCAAACCGCCTTTAGAAACTTCATAATACATATAATAAAGAAGTATTGCTCTCATTCCGTAATAGGAAAAACGTTCCCAAAACTCCGTAAAAAACAGCGTAAATAATCCTTTTGGATGTCCAAAAAAACCTTTTTGCGGAAGGCTTTGGACAATCTGCTCCTTTGTTATCATAAAAATAAACCTCCATTATTTTTATATAATTTTTAAGATGTTTTGAATTGTCCGAAAATAAAAAAATAACCGTCCTACCGCTCTTTAAATAATATTTTAATATAATTAAAACGTCAACTGTTAAATGCATAAAATTATATATATATAATATTTGAAACAGTTGTAAGTTAGGGAATTTTTAAAAAAAGAGGAGGATACAATATGAAATGGGGGATTGGAAAAAGAAAAAATCGGTTCCCATATAGGTTAAACCGATTTTATCCATGGTCATATTGATTATATTAACGATAAGATTTCTTTCTATTTATTTCCTCTGCTATCAATTGATACGATTTTGTGCGTTCTTCATAGCTTCCAGTTATTGTTATGATCATCATTTCATCTGCTTCATACCAATTTTTTAATTCATATAAACGGTGAACGACAAATGTTGGATCGCCAATGATCATATTCTTTTGAAACTGTTGAAATTCATCTGAATTCAGCAATTGCTGCTTTGCTTCTTCTTTTAATGGAAAATCAAGTGTTTTTCCTTTATGATGCTGAAGATTCCATAAAAAGCTGCTGAAGGCAATTTGCTCCGCTTTTTCGTTAGTTTCAGCGCATATTGCCGAGACTGTGACAATTGTCTTTGGCTGCTGTTTTCTTTTTTTCTGGAACTGATTTTTATATGTTTGAATAATTTGCCGCCCGTCTTCATTGCTCATAAATTGGCCAAATGCATAGGAAATGCCGTTTTCAGCTGCTAAAAAGGCGCTCTTTATGCTTGTGCCAAGGATCCAAGGTTCAGGAGGAATATTTGGCAAAGGAGAGGCTGAGATGCTCGAAAATAATTCATTTTTTGGATAGTCATTATATAAAAAATGAAGCAGCTCTTGAACGGTTTTCGGCATGTTTTTTACATTTTCGAGATAATTGCCGGATAACGCAATGCTTGATTGAGCGTCTCCTCCGGGGGCCCGCCCGATCCCAAGATCAATGCGGTTAGGAAATAATGTTGCCAGCATATTAAACATTTCCGCAACTTTATACGGCTTATAGTGGGGGAGAAGCGTTGCGCCTGACCCGATGCGAATCGATTTTGTTTTTGCCCCTATAACTGGGAGCATAATTTCTGGAGCGGAGCAGGCAAGTCCGGAAAGATTGTGATGCTCCGCAATCCAGTAGCGGGTATAGCCTAGTTTTTCCGCCAATACGGCCAGTTGAATGGATTGCTCCAACGCCTCTTTTGCTGTTGAGTTGTTCAAAATCGGTGCTTGGTCTAAAATGCTAACCTGCATTATTCGCCAACCTTTCTTCGTAAATTAAAAATTTTTTAATGCTTCGCGAATCGGGGTGTTTCCTGAGACTAGGTCAAATGAGCGGCGAAAAGTGTTTTTCTCCGTTATTGATGCAAAAATAACCGAAGCCACATCTTCTCTTGGAATGGCGGCTCTTTCAAGATTTTCAGCAATTTTTATTTCTCCGGTTCCTTTCTCATCCAATAGCGCCCCCGGCCGGACAATTGTATAGTTTAAACGGCTTTGGACAAGGAAACGGTCGGCATAATGCTTGGCAACATAATAATGTTTAATCTTTTCGTTCCAATTTTGTCTATTATGGGCTTGCAGAGCGCTGACCATTATAAACCGTTGAACGCCTGTCTTTTCTGCTGCTTCAATTGTTTTTACGGCACCGTCTAGATCTACTAAAAGAGTTTTATCTGCACCTGTATGTCCGCCTGAACCTGCGGTAAAGACGATCCCTTCCGCACCTTTGATCGCCTCGGCAATCTGATCGACTGTGCCTTCCAAATCAGCTAAAACCGTCTTGACTCCGATCGAGTCAAAATATTCTTTTTGGTTTTCGTTGCGGATCATTGCTTTCACTGTGTGCTCGTTGCTTTCTTTTAATAACTGAACAAGAATTTTTCCGATTTTTCCATTGGCGCCAACTACAACAATTTCCATAACGGACTCTCCTTTCAAACATCGTTTATTAACATTATTCCAGAAGCTGGCTGTTTTCTCAAATGATCGATACATGGTATGTGGTTGATTTTCCCATCGATGGGGATTAGTATATTAATAATTGACTTTTAAGATGTTCAAGGGGGTAAAGGAGGGGTGAGTATGGAACGCTATACGGTAAAGGCAGAAAAAGAAATTTCTATTAAAAAAATGCTCTTGATAGTTGGAATCATCTTTGCTGCTTTTAATTTGCGTCCTGCTATTACTTCGGTCGGACCGCTCATCGGTTATATTCGTGAAGATCTCGGAATCTCCAACGGGGTTGCGGGTTTACTAACGACTATCCCGTTAATCGTTTTTGCGGTTCTTTCGCCATTAGCTCCGAAATTTGCAAGCCGATATGGAAATGAAACGGCGATTTTTGCCGGGTTAGTCGTGCTTCTTGCAGGAATGATTATTCGAACATTCGGAGCGATGATCGGTCTGCTTTTAGGAACTGTATTGATTGGAGTAGGCATTGCCATTGGAAATGTGCTTCTTCCGGGTATTGTAAAAGAACGGTTCCCGGATAAAATCGGACTGATGACAAGCGTTTATTCAACAGCTATGGGTATGCTTGCAGGGATCGCCTCCGGTTTAGCAATTCCGTTGTCGGAAGGATTAAAATTTGGATGGAAAAATGCCTTATTATTTTGGGCAATTTTAGCAATTGTGGCGATATGTTTATGGTTTCCATTAATTAGTGGAAAACAGAGATCCGCGAAACCGCCAATTGAACATATTTCAAATGGTTTTTTGCTCCAGTCGCCGCTGGCATGGCAAGTCACATTTTTTATGGGTCTTCAATCGTTCTTATTTTATAGTATGGTTGCATGGCTTCCTGAAATTTTGCAGGCGGACGGATTAAGTGCTTCAACAGCTGGTTGGATGCTGTTTCTTGTGCAAATTGCTGGCTTGCCGGCAACATTTGTCGCTCCGGCACTGTCGGACAAATATGCAGATCAAAGGCGAATTGTAGCGGTTTTAGGAGCTATTTATTTAGCAGGTCTCGTTGGATTATTGTATGGCGGGCCTCTTTTACTGATTGTCTTTTGGATTATTTTAATCGGTATTGGACAAGGGGCAAGCATTGGGCTCGTATTAGCGCTATTTGGTTTAAGAACAAGAAGCTCCGAGCAAGCTTCCGCTTTATCGGGAATGGCGCAATCAATTGGTTATTTGCTTGCTGCTTTTGGGCCCATTTTAATTGGCGTTTTGTATGACAAAACTCATTCGTGGGTGGCGCCCATTTTATTGTTTATTGCTGTCTGTGTTTTGATGATCATTGCTGGTTTGAATGCCGGACGAAATAAGTATGTGTAAAAAAAACTAAATAAAAAGCCGGGCAGTTCAAAGTCGTTTTTTCGACTTATTGACTGCCCCTTTTAATGTTTTAGAAACGTCGATATATCGGTGTTTATGACTGTTTGTTTTCAATGGGGATTTGACTTTTTGGACAACCCCAAGCTTTTTATTGTATTTGGAAGGTTCCATTTGATAAATGAATGTTCACATCGGCGATGGATGCAATGTTTAAGAAGGGGCTGTCAAGAAAGTCAGTGAAAAACGATTTTCTTGACAGCCCCATTCCGGCTTGTTGATAGTGATTAATAATATTGATTATTCTTCCTCATAATTAACACCTATTGTAACCTCTGTATTTTCAATTGAAAAGTTTACATTCCATCTAGGATGTATTTTAACTTTATTTTCTTCATCAAGTTCTAGGACCCCGTGTATTTCATCATTATTTTTAGAAATGAAAATAACTTGCTTTGTTTCTTCATTTACATAAACATTAATTGATTCATGATAATTAAGTGTAAAACCGTTAAAAGTCATTTTCTTCATAAACTAAATCTACTCCTATTCTTTATTTGGATAACACTTTCCCATTTTTATCTAAAGAAGCTATTCTTTTTCCATCTTTCTTTAATTTCCATACACGTCCACCACGTCCTGCTGTATCTTTTTCTACTGACCACTTCCCATTTTTAAAAGTACCAGAATTTTAGTTAGAGGTGTATTCCCGTGTTTATCTTTAAAAGAACCTAATTTCACTTTTCCGTTTGAATCTAACAATGATTGTGGTATTCCATAATTAGAAGCAATTACTCTTTTAGGATCATTAAAATAGTTAGAAATAGTTTTATAGAGCCAACTTCCAGCCTTAATAGTAACCCCACCAACTACTATTGCACCAGTCGCTAGTAATGCAACTTGACCAACACCAGGAACAAAATAAATAGCAGGAGCCAATGCAAAGAAAGGTTAAATAGAAGAACCACCATTACCATCACTTAAAACAACAATCTCAGGTGATTTTAAATACTCCTCAAATTCCTCTGGACTATAAAATTTGCCATCTATCAAAACACCATCTTCCAAACTTCAAAATTAGAAATATCTTGGTTATAAATGATCTCCTCATCTTTAAATTGAGAAGCTTTTAGAGTAGATATACCTGCAGTTCCTACAGATGAAAAAATTAAAGCAAAACTAAAATACATTTCATGCGGTTCATATCAAACGTTGCCTTTCAATTTTTGGTTCTTAAAATGTTTAAACAGGTAGAGAAATCACATATCCGATAAAAAACAGCATTGTTAAAAATATTTTTGATTTTCCAACCTTTTTAGCTGTTCTATAAAATCCCCCCTTTAAACTTCCAATTTTATGTAGGTTTTTAGCGATTGGGATACATTTCCATTAATGTTATTATAGTATTATGTTGTTTTCAACCCCTCTATATAACATGAGTCAGTCAAGACTTTGTGGGAACTTTTTTGATTCGCTGAAAAAAGAAGTAAGTCATAGGTTAGCGAACCATTTTTTTGAATTTCATCCGTAAGCGCTTTTGGACTCTCATCTCTTGCCATGACGGGCGAATATGTATACCTTTTTTTACCTACCTTGAATTTAAACAGAGCATGCCTTTTTGTCATTGGCATGGTCAAACAGCTAAAACAACGGTATCTCTTCAACGGAGAACGTTTAACCTTGGAACAACTGTATCGAAAAGCGAAACGAGACATTGGCTAAAAAGAAACACTCGGCTCGATTCACGTAACTCTTCATACGGGTTTACCAGTGAAAATCGTGTTTGTGCGGAATCGAAACAACCAAAGTGAATGGCTGGCCATTTTGAGTACAGATACCACGCTGTCTAATGAAGAAATCGTTCGAATCTATGGGATGCGTTGGGACATCGAAACCTTTTTTAAATTCAGTAAATCGTTTTTACATTTAGCCAAAGAGTTTCAAGGTCGTTCCTATGACATGATGATTAGCCATACTACCATTGTCTTCACTCGGTATATCTTGATTGCTTGGCAACTTCGGAAAGAAGAGGATCCAAAGACCATGGGCAACTTATTCTTGTTTCTATGTGACGAAGTAAAAGAGATGGACTTTAAAACGGCTTTACTACAATTGATTTCTCTTTTCCAAACTTTGGATGAAGCTATTGAATGCCGGACGAAATAAGTATGTGTAAAAAAAACTAAATAAAAAGACGGGGCAGTTCAAAGTCGTTTTTCCGGCTTATTGACTGCCCCTTTTAATGTTTTAGAAACGTTGATATATCGGTGTTTATGATTGTTTGTTTTCAATGGGGATTTGACTTTTTGGACAACCCCAAGCTTTTTATTGTATTTGGAAGGTTCCATTTGATAAATGAATGTTCACATCGGCGATGGATGCAATTGTTAAATCGTGCGTCACCATGATGACGCATTTTCCCTCTTGATGTGCTAAATCTTGAAAAATGCGGACGATTTCTTTAGATGTTTGCTCATCCAAGTTTCCTGTTGGTTCATCCGCGACAATTAACTGCGACTCGCAGCAAAGAGCGCGGGCAATGGAAACTCTTTGCTGTTGTCCTCCGCTTAGTGTCAGTACTTTTTGCTTTGCTTGGTCCTGCGAAATCCCCATTTGTTCTAATGTTTTTAGTGCAAATTGTTTATATGGCTTTTTAGAGGATTTCGTTATTTCCATTGCCGCAACGACGTTTTGCAATGCTGTCATATAAGGAAGCAGGTTGTATGATTGAAAGACGATTGAGACGTATTGATTGCGAAATTTGGAATAGCCGATTTTTTTTAAATCCTTGCCCTCGTATAAAATAGCCCCTTCTTTTGGAGAATCAAGAGCACCGGCAAGAGCTAAAAATGTGGATTTTCCCGCACCGCTTGGACCAGTAATTGTGTAAAATGTACCTTTTTCAAAATCAATATTGATCTTTTTTAAGATTTCTACTTTTTTTTGATCTCTGCTATACCAATAGCTAACATCTTGAAATTTCAACAATGCACTCATTTGATCCCCTTCTTTTCTTAGTCTTGTTTAGTTAAAATCACCTTCGGATGCAGCCGCAAAACGGACAGCGATGGAATAAATGATGATAAAACGGCAATTAACATTCCGATAGACGACAGCATGCCTAAATCTTTCGGTGTTATTGCGATTTCTAAGTCATCAATTGTTTCCACGTTAGCTGCTTGCCCTCTCATTCCTACACTGCCTCCCATTCCTGGTCGAAAGGATGGAGGTGTATTCATCTGCTCTTGCTGGGCCAGCTCTTGCGCTAATAATTGATCGCTGATCTTGCCGGCCACCACATTTCCGCATGCGCTTGAAATTCCGATGGCGAGAACGGCTACAATCAATATTTCTGCGACAAATTGACCGATGAGCTTCCATCTTTTCTCCCCAAGAGAAAGAAGAACACCCATCTCGTATTTCCGTTCGCGGATTGACAGCATGACAATCAGTCCAAGAATGACAGCCCCTGAAATCGTCACTAAGTAAACGACATTTTTTGAAAATGACGCGACATTGTTGATTGGTCCGACCATTTGATTGTATAGCTGATCATTTGCATCAAGCTTGAATGTATCGAAGTCTATGCTCGAATTTTTCTTCGCTTTTTGAATAAACGAGTCTATTTCCGCGGGATCTTTCATGTAATAAACAGCGCGGTCAATGGTATTTTCATAGTCTTCACCTTTCAGTGTGTTCGCGACAGTATATGGAACGTACAATTTGTTGTAAGGGTTCATAAAAGAAAAATTCATTCCTTGATCTTGTTCGTTTGTGGTTGTCTCATAAATGCCAATGATTTTTAATTCAATCGTTTTTTCCTCTTCATTGGCACCTTTTACCGTAATCGTATCACCGACAGTTAAGTCGTTTTCATCCGCCAATGTTTTTTCGATGACCACAACATTTTTTCCTAATGATTGATCGGTTATATGTTCACCTTCTACCAATGTAGAATCTCCGTTCATAAATTCTTCGACAGCATCAGTAAAAACGACGCCTTGCAGACTGACATCAGACTGAAACATTGGATTTCCATTTTCCCCAAAGGGACCTCTGTTTTCTGTTTCCTCATCCGAATCACTTGTGTCTTCATTTTCAATTGGATCAAAGTCTTCAGCAATTCCGTTTGTCGACGAATATAAGTTATAACCTTTTACTTCTGAGTATGTAGATAATTCTTCTGCCGATTTTACCGGAATGGGTTCAAGCTGAAACCTCGTCCGTTCACCTTCCGATTGCTGCTGATTCCGCATTTTTTCCATATCCATCTGCAAGGTCACTTCTCCTCCCAGCTTTTCCTTCGCTAAATCACTGGCTTTCTTTGCTGCACTTTCGATCGCCAGACCGGAAAGGACAAGTAAGCAAATGATGGTGAAAATAAACAGTTGTAAAAGGCTCTTTCCTTTTCTAGCCCATACGCTTAACAACGACCTTTTAAAAAAATTCATCTAATCTTACCTCCTTCGTGATTGTCAACGATAAGCATATTGGAAACATATGAACAATTTATGAAAAATCTATGTTCGAAAGTTTAATTTTTTAAAAGAGAAGTTGAAGTAGTTGCTTCCCTTTCTTTACTCGTTTATCTTGAAAATAAGAGTTGTTTTAGCGGGAGGAAGAGAAATGAAAATTTTAGTGATCGAAGATAATGAAAGCGTCTGTTCGATGCTAAATATGTTTTTTATAAAGGAAGGGATTGAAGGGGAATTTGTCCATGATGGACTTGAAGGCTACCAATCCGCTAAGAGTGGCAATTGGGACTTGCTCATCATCGATTGGATGCTTCCCGGAATGGATGGAGTCACGCTTTGCAGAAAATTAAGAGAAGAAGAACACTCCGTTCCGATCATCATGCTGACCGCTAAAGACAGTGAATCCGATCAAGTGATCGGACTTGAAATGGGAGCCGATGATTATGTCACGAAACCGTTTAGCCCGATTGCACTAATGGCGAGAATAAAGGCAGTGGCGAGAAGATATAACAAGCAAGAACCTCGTCAAAAAAACATTGTGACAACCAAACACTTTAAAGTGGATAAAGATGCAAGAGAAGCGTATTTTAAAGGACAATCGATTAATAACCTAACTCCAAAAGAGTTTGACCTCCTTTATCATTTTCTCACACATCCGCGCCAAGTATTTACGAGAGAGCAGTTGCTGGAAAGTATATGGGGGTATCAATTTTACGGGGATGAAAGAACGGTTGATGTCCATATGAAAAGGCTGAGAAAGAAGCTCGGGCCTGAAGCGCAAAACTTCCTTCACACGGTTTGGGGGGTGGGATATAAATTCGACGAATCGGTGAAGCACGATGAAACTTAAATATATGTATCAGCTGCTTATTAGCCATATAGGAGTTTTAGTCATTGCATTCTTGATTTTGAGCTTTTCCTTTGCAAAATATGTTGAAAACTATGTTTATCAAAATAAAGTAGAAGAATTGATTGCCTACGGCCAAAACATTTTACATGATTATAGCCGCGATAATTGGGGCGGAAACCGGATTTTGGATCAATACCGGCAGGTGCTGAGGACACGAAATATTATGTTCAGTGTGTTTAATCAACAAGGCGAAATTTTTTATCCGGAAGCTGGCTTTTTCCCGCGGTTCACAATGTCAGAAAAAGAATGGGAGAGTTTGGAGGATGGCAAAATTGTCGTGGTCAAGCAAGATTTAAAACGGTTTGATCAGGCGGTATCCTTCGTTTCTTTGCCATTCATCGTGAACGGGGAGCTGATGGGAGGAGTTCTCCTAGTTTCGCCGATAAGCGGTTCAAGAGAGACCATCAGCGACATTAATCAGTTTTTATTTTATACAATTTTAATTTCGTTGACGGTTTCATTTTTGCTAAGCGGTCTTTTATCGAAGCTGCATGTTCGGAGAATTCAGAGGATTCGTGAAGCAACGTCAATGGTGTCATCTGGAAACTATGACGTCCAGGTGAATGCCTCCAAAATCGATGAAATTGGTGAGCTGGCAAGCGACTTTAATGAAATGGTAAAAAAGCTTAAAGCTTCTCAGGAGGAAATAAGCAGGCTTGAAAAAAGAAGGAGACAGTTTATTGCAGATGTTTCTCATGAGTTGAAAACTCCGCTTACAACGATCAGCGGTGTCATTGAAGGATTAAAAAGCGATATGATTCCTGAAGAAGAAAAAGAAAGAGGCATTCAATTAGTAAGCCAAGAGGCAAAAAGGCTGATTCGGCTAGTTAATGAAAATTTAGATTATGAAAAAATTCGGTCGAATCAAGTAAAGCTAAATATAGAACCTATACAGTTAATTGATGTGTTTGAAATTGTGAAGGAACAGCTTCTTTCACAAGCTGAGGAGAAAAATAACATTATGATCATTGAAGCGGATGAAAATGAAATCATTTATGCTGATTATGATCGCCTCATTCAAATTTTGATCAATATTGTTAAAAATAGCATTCAGTTTACACAAAACGGAAAAATATTTTTGCGTGGGAAACCTGGATATAAGGAAACAATCATTGAAATCGAAGATACCGGGATCGGAATGGACGAAAAAGAAATTGAAAACATTTGGCAGAGATTTTACAAAGCAGATCTGTCAAGAACAAACAATAAATACGGGGAATTCGGGTTAGGACTCTCAATTGTGAAGCAGTTAGTGCTCCTGCATCAAGGAGAAATTAACGTGACAAGTAAAAAAGGCAAAGGAACGAAATTTGAGATTAAACTGCCTGTCAAAAGCTAAAGAATCTTGTAGAAGGGATTGGATAATACATGGAGCTTGAATTTCATCGTTCGCCCAATAAATATATCGGGGGAGTATCGATCAAAGTGGAGGATCTTAAGAGATCTATTGCGTTTTACCACAATTTATTGGGGTTTAAAATATTAGAGCAAAAGGAAAATAAAGTCGTTTTTTCTGCTGATGGAAAGAAGCCGCTATTGATTGTCGAACAACCGGATAATGTAATAAGAAAACAAGTCCGGACGACAGGGTTATATCATTTTGCCATTTTATTGCCGGAAAGGAAAGATTTAGCTAATGCCCTTTATCATCTCATTCAAATGAACTATCCGCTGCAGGGTGCTTCCGATCATTTGGTCAGTGAAGCGGTCTATTTGGCAGACCCGGATGGAAACGGCATTGAAATTTATGCTGATCGAAAGTCGGCGAATTGGGAATGGAATCAAAATCAAGTTGTGATGGACACGATTCCGTTAGATATAAACGATTTATTTTCTGAAAGAGATCCAGAGGGCTGGCAAGGGATGCCTGAAGCAACCATTATTGGTCATGTTCATTTGCATGTTGCCTATTTAGATGAAGCAGAACAATTTTATTGTAAAGGCCTCGGTTTTCAAATGACATCAAAATATGGATCTCATGCATTATTTATTTCTAGCGGCAAATACCATCACCATATTGCGTTAAATACTTGGAACGGTATAGGGGCTCCAAAGCCTCCTGAGAATAGTGTCGGGCTTAAATGGTTCACAATCATTTTGCCGAATAAGGAAGAAAAAGATCAGGTGATCAAGAGATTAAAAGAAATAAATGCACGTATAACTGAAAAAGATGGAAAAATATACACAATTGATCCTTCCGGAAATCAAATTGGAATAACGACAGCTCATTAAAAATCGATCATGAACATGGACGCATTGGCGTCTTTTTTTTGTGCAAATTTTTCTTGCATTAAGAATAAAAAAACGAAAAATGCAAATATTAACAAGAAATAAAAATGCTGGAGTTAAGCAAAAATGAAATTCAAAAAGATGCTTTTATTTGCTGTTGTTTTGTTGTTGTTATCCGGCTGCTGGAACCGAAGAGAATTAAACACGATTGCCATTCAAGTGGGTTTAGGGATCGATAAAGAAGGAGACCAGTATGTGGTGACCTCGCAAATAGTAAACCCTAGTCAAATTGCCATGCTGATGAGTAAAGGGGATAAAACTCCTGTTATGACTTATCAAGAGAAAGGTCACACCATCATTGAAGCTATACGGCGAATGACCACTGCTGTTCCAAGGAGAATTTACTCTTCTCATTTGCGGATTTTAGTAATCGGTGAGGAATTAGCAAAAGAGGGAATTGGGGAGGTGCTTGATCTTTTGTCACGCGATCATGAAATGAGAACAGATTTTTATATAACTGTTGCAAAGGATGCCAAGGCAGGGGATATTTTAAAAGTTTTAACAGCGTTAGAAGATATCCCGGCGAACCAGCTTTTTAATTCTCTTGAATTATCAGATAAGCAATGGGCGCTGACAATATCTGTAACTCTTGATCAATTGTTATCGGATTTAAGCAGCGAAGGGATCGAAGTGAAACTGACAGGAATATCAGTAGAAGGCAATCAGCAAGTCGGTGAAACGAAAGCCAATTATGAACAAATTGACCCTGAAGCAAAATTAAAATTTAAAGGAATCGCTTTGTTTCACCAAGACCGATTAATAGGCTGGCTGGATGAACAACAGAGCAGAGGACTTCATTATATTATCGGCAAAGTACATCGGACGATCGAAGAAATTTCATGCAAGAATGACGGAAAGATAAGCATTGACATTTTTTCTGCAAAAAGTCAGCTAAAAACAAAAATGCATAAAGGCAATCCCGTTGGTGAAGTTCATATAGAGGCTCAAGGAAATGTAGCGGATGTACAATGCAAGAATCTCACAATAACAAATACAAAAACGATAAGGAAGATAGAAAAAAAGACGGAAGAAAAAATAAAACAAGAAGTTGAAAAAGTTCTTTCGAATGTTCAGCAAAATTACCGAGTCGATGCTTTCGGTTTTGGAAAAGCGTTGTATCGGGACGATTATAAAAATTGGAAAAAAATAAAAAAACATTGGAAGGAAACGTTCACTGAACTTCCAATAAAAACTACTGTTGATGTCAAAATACGAAGAACAGGCACGATCAACAATCCTCCGCTTAACAAGCTGGAGGATTGAGAGCAGGGAAATGGAAGGAATTTTATATGGAAAAAGCAAAAATCGATGGGTTACAGATGTTTTCATTTATGTTTTTGTTTCAATTTGGAAGTCTGATTGTCACAGGGCTAGGATTGGAAGTAAAGCAAAATAATTGGATCGCCGTGTTAGTTGTTTCCGGAATTAACATTCTCCTTATTTTAATGATTTACGGTCCAATTTATAATCGTTTTCCAAACCTAACCTTGACAGGAATATTTTTGGAAAACACAGGGAAAATTGTTGGTACAGTGCTTTCAATCATATATAATTTTTATTTTATCTTAATCGCCGGCTTTATATTGCGGGATACTGGGGATAACATCATTAAATATCTTTTGCCTGAAACGCCTCTTGAAGTTGTTTTATTGATTGGAGTTTTACTTATTTCTTATTCATGCTTTTTAGGAATTGAAGTGTTCGCAAGAGTTGCCCAGCTGCTTTTCTTTATCATGATCACTCTAGGGATAATGGGAAATTTTTTAGTGTTTGCCTCCGGAATTGTTGATCCGATACATCTTTTGCCAATTTTAGAAGATGGCTTATTTCCTTTAATCAAAGCGGTGTTTCCGTCTATCATTTCTTATAGCGAAATGGTTGTCTTTTTCATGATACTTCCATACTTAAACAAACCTCAGAACGGTGTGCGAATTGGAACGTTATCGGTTTTATTCAGCGGTTTGGCCGTCTCATGGACTTTTGCATTAACTATTGCAGTGCTTGGGGTGTACGGAACGGAATTAGCCGATCTTCCTTTGCTTGATACAGCCCAAAAAATCAATGTCGGCGACTTTTTTCAGAGAATGGATCCGATTGTCATTTTAACTTTATTTATCGGCCTTTTCATAAAATTAAATATTTTTTTTTATGCAGGAGTTGTAGGAATGGCGGAGCTGTTTAAAAAACAAAAGCACCAGCCTTTTATACTGCCTGCAGCGATTATGATTTTTGTCATTGCAATTGTAAGTGCGGAAAATGAGATCGAGAAAAAAGAACTTTTAAAGGAAAAGCTTCCATTGTTCATTGAGCTGCCGATTTTAATTATTATTCCTTGTATATTGCTGGTGATCGTAGCCATTCGCGGAAAATGGCAAAAAAGAAAGCATCTACAACCTTATTCAAAAGGATCGATGAAGGATGAATGAATTTTTGGTAATAGGCGCATTATTATTAAGTCCCTTGCTGACATATGTGATCGTGTTATTAACTATTCGCCCTCTTATTAAAAAGGCTGTTTCATCATTTACAAAAATTCTCATGGGTGATCCTTATGCGGAAAATGTCTGGGAAATGGTCAGTGCCTTTATGCGGATAAGCCCAAGGATTGTCGTTGAGAACAGCTTGAGGGCTGCAGAAGGGAAAATTATTGACCGCCCGTTTGGTAGCCCGCGAAAATTTCTAAACTTTGACGGACTTGTTTTTTCACCCGCTCAGCTCGCTGTTTTTCCAGCAAAAGAGGACGCAAAAGTGGAAATGAAAACGGTTATTGGTCCCTTGGCCAAAAAACCTCTCACAATTGATATACCTGTTTTGCTTGGCGGGATGGCATATGGTCTTGGCGTAAGCGAACAAGTTCGAATTGCCCAAGCCTGGGGAACAGCCGTTGTCGGAACAGCCTGTAACATCGGTGAAGGGGGATTTTTACAAGAGGAACGTGAACGGGCAAAGCATTTGATCGTTCAATACCACACTGCGAATTGGGGGAAAAATGCAGATGTATTAAAACAGGCAGATGCTGTGGAAATCCATATTGGGCAAGGAGCTTCAGCTGCTGTCCCGGCAAGAATTTCACCTGAATTTTTGCAAGGAAAAGCCCGTGATATATTAGGTTTAAAACCGGATGAGACCGCAGTTATTCCAAGAAGATTCAATGAATGGAACAGTCCGAACGATTTAAGAAAGGTTGTAAAAGAATTAAAACAACTCACTGGAGGAGTCCCGATCGGAATCAAAATTTGTGCAAGCAACAGGCTTGAAGAAGATATTGAATACGGACTTTTGGCAGGTGTGGATTTTATTTCGATTGATGGCGGTCAGGCAGGTACAAAAGGATCGGCGCCGATCATACAAGATGATTTCGGATTGCCGACGATTTATGCATTGACTAGGGCTGTCCACTATATAACAAAAAGAGAAATGAAAGGAAAAGTGAGCTTATTGATTGGCGGCGGAATCAATACTCCCGGGGATGCATTGAAGGCTTTGGCGCTTGGAGCAGACGCTGTTTATATAGGAACTGCTGCTTTATGGGCAATGACGCATACACAGGTCGTAAAAACAATACCATTTGAGCCACCGACGGTATTGGCCTTTTATAGCGGAAGAATGGCGGATCAATTTAATAAAGAGGAGGCAGCATATTATTTATCTAATTTTTTAACGTCATTTTCGGAAGAAATACAGGTCGCTGTCAAAGGTTTAGGGAAAACAAATGTTCATGATGTGAACAAAAGTGATCTTGTCGCACTTGATGAAACAACAAGTAAAATTACAAAAGTCCCTTTAGCATTTGACCCAAATGAGACCGCTCATATGACTGGAAGCAAAAATTGATTTCGACTACTTCTTGTTTAGTACGTGGCTAAATCTTAACGCATGTTCAATTTCATCAGTCATGGCTCTAAAGAAAGCATCTCGAATCATTGGATCTTGTGTAGATAAATAATTATCGCGGTATGTCTCATATGCTTCCAATTCTTGTTCATAAGCGATCCGCAGACCTTCTTGGAAATTTCGGAATCGAGTTATTTTTGTTTGATAAACCGGTTTTTTTCCTGTTAATGTTTGATAAAGCTGCGTGAATGTTCGTAAATGTATTTTTTCGTCTTCTAGCGCATGTTCAATTGCCTGTCTCTGTTCAGAAGTTTCCGCCGCCTTTGCCAATCTTGTGTAAAAATCAATAGCACTTGCTTCAGAAGAAATTCCGTTTAAGATAGCCTTCAGTATATTGTCAATGGAGCTGTTGTTTCTATTTTGTCTAATGAAGCTGTGGTCGTAAACTGGATAATAGTAGTTTACATAATGTGTATTAGCATACATGCAAATATCCCACCTTTCATTTTTCTTATGTCAGTGTATTCAGATATAGAGAAAAAGTGATGAATTGGGTGAAATCGAGACGTGTCGGAAACAAATTTTTGTTAAAAACTAAATTCTTATTGACTTAAAACGAAAGAGGTTATATAATCATTTTCAAAATTATTTACTAAATAAATTATTTTCAGATAAGAAAAGCAAAGAAAAGGAGCAGTAAAAGAGGCCGGTGGCGCATAGAGAGCTGACCCGCAGGCTGAAAGGTCAGTCGTTCACCACTCTTTGAAGGTCACCTTGGAGCTTTGTTTTAGAAATAGCGCAAGCTAAAGTATAAAGCAACGGTTCTTCCGTTATCAAGAAAAGTCATGTACGTGACTTGCTGAGTCTGTATTTCGCGAGGAATACAGAAAAGTTGAGTGGTACCGCGAATAACTCGCCTCAACAATCCAATATTTCTTTTTGGATTGAGGCGAGTTTTTATTTTGATAATTTCATATGAAAAAGGTGAGGAAAAGGAGCAGTAGAAGAGAGCGATGACGTATTAGAGAGCTGACCCATAGGCTGAAAGGCCAGCCGTTATCTCTCTTTGAAGATCGCCTTGGAGCCTTGTTTTAGAAATGGCTTTTTGCCAAAGTATAAAACAACGGATCTTCCGTTACGAAGAAAGTCATCTATGTGTGACTTGCTGAGTCTGTATTCTGTGAGGAATACAGAGAAGCTGGGTGGTACCGCGAAGCATCTCGCCCCAGCAATCAACCGATGTTTTATGCGTTGGTGATTGCTGGGGCATGTTTTTTTAATTGGCTATTTCGCCATGCTGCCCGCTAAAAGAAAAGCCCGATTTAGCCAATCAAGCATTCAATAAAAATTGGCAACCCAATAGGTCTAGTCAGCAGCGCACAATAAAATTAAAATAATGAGAAAGGATGGATGAACATGAATCAAGTTATTGAATTTATTAAATCGGACCGGTTAAAAGAAAAGCCTGATCTTGAATCGTTAGGATTTGGAAAACATTTTACAGACCATATGTTTATATTGGATTATAATAAGGTGCAAGGGTGGCATTCCCCTCGTATAGTGCCGTTTGAACCGTTGGTGCTCTCGCCGTCAGCAATGGTATTTCATTACGGGCAAGCAATTTTTGAAGGGCTGAAAGCTTATAAAACGAATGACGGCCGCACATTGTTATTCAGACCGGATAAAAATATAGAGCGATTGAACCGCTCTTGCGAACGAATGTGTATTCCGCCCATTGACCCTGATCTAGTATTGGAAGCCATTGTGCGGCTTGTTGAAGTGGAAAGAGATTGGATTCCAAATAAAGAAGGCACTTCTTTATATATCAGACCGTTCATCATTGCAACGGAACCATATTTAGGAGTTAGACCAGCAAGCGAATACAAGTTTATGATTATCCTGTCGCCAGTTGGAGCTTACTATTCAGGCCGTCAGCTCGTTCCTGTAAAAATTTATGTTGAAGATGAATATGTTCGCGCTGTACCGGGAGGAGTTGGTCATGTTAAAACTTCCGGAAACTATGCCGCTAGCTTATACGCCCAAAAAAAAGCGGAGGAATTAGGATACGATCAGGTGCTCTGGCTCGATGGAAAAGAAAATAAATATGTAGAAGAAGTTGGAAGCATGAACATTTTCTTCAAAATCAACGGTGAAGTGTATACGCCAAAATTAAACGGAAGCATTTTGAGCGGTATAACAAGAGACTCCGTTATCCAGCTAGTGAAAGATTGGGGAGTACCGGTGCATGAAGAACGCATTTCAATAGAAGATATCTTCAATGCCTACAAAAACGGGGAATTGGAAGAAGTTTTCGGAACAGGAACAGCAGCGGTAATTTCGCCGGTCGGAGAGCTGAAATGGAATGAGCATAAAATGCTATTGAATAATTCAGAAACAGGCGAGTTTTCTAAAAAGCTTTATGAAACGATCACGAACATTCAATACGGAAAAGCGGAAGACAAGTTCGGCTGGACGAAAGAGGTATAATTCAATTTTATATTGATTTCAAATAAAATTTATTAAGGTGTCATCCATCTTTATTTGCTTTCGAATCAGAAATATTGGCAGTGTCAAAAAATTGTTTTTAGGTAAGAATGGAACAGAATATGGAGAGGAGATAGATGATTGATTAAAGCTGTTTTTTTTGACTTAGATGATACACTTCTTTGGGATGAAAAAAGCGTCAGCGACACATTCCAATATGTTTGCACCACAGCCGAAGAACAATACGGGGTTGATTCAAAACAGCTTGAGGAAGCGGTTCGTCAAGAAGCGAGAAAATTGTATGAATCTTATGAAACATATCCATTTACAAAAATGATTGGCATCAATCCGTTTGAAGGCCTTTGGGCGAATTTTAGCGAAATCGTGCACGAACAGTTTGGGAAGCTTAATCAATTGGCGCCTGTTTACAGAAAAGATGCTTGGACGAACGGTTTGAAGGCGGTCGGTATAGATGATGCTGAATTCGGGGAAAAGCTGGCTGAGCTTTTTCATGCAGAACGGCGCAAAAGACCGCTCGTATATGAAGATACATTTGAAGTATTAGAACAGCTGAAACAAAACTATCGTTTGCTTCTTTTAACAAACGGGGATCCAAGCCTGCAAAAAGAAAAGATTGCTAGTGTTTCTGCTCTCTCATCGTATTTTGAGCATATTGTCATTTCAGGTGAGTTCGGCAAAGGTAAGCCTGATCCGTCAATTTTTGAACACGCACTAAACTTAATGGGTGTTCAAAGCAATGAAGTGGTAATGGTTGGAGACAAACTGAGCACTGACATACTTGGGGCATCACGGACAAATATCCGGTCTGTTTGGATTAATCGAAAGCAGTTGGAGCTTAGCGGAGAAGTCACTCCAGACTATGAAATCAGCCAATTAAGAGATTTATTGACGGTTTTAGAGGATTTAAAAAAGGAATAGAAATATTTTGATAGGAAAAGAATTGAGGCTGGACTGGATGAAAAAACATCCGAAGTCCAGTTTTTTTAGATTCGTGCTTTTTATGAAAGGGCTGTCCAGAAAATCAAATCGCCATTGAAAACAAAAAATCATAAACACCGATATCAACGTTTCTAAAACATTCATGGGGGCGTCTATAAGCCGTAAAAACGACTTATTAGACACCCCCAGCGGCTTTTTCTTTATTTAAGATGCGAGCCTAAAAATTCTTTCACTTCCTCAGGTGTTTTTGCGTATGCGCTGTGCAGATGAGCGATTTTTTCGTTGTTTTTAAAAATTAAAATGCTTGGAATTCCCATTACTTGATATTTTTCAGCTAGGTCGGGGAATTGATCTTTATTGATCTCATACCATTCATATTGACCGTATTCTTCTAAAATGTCGCCGATAAACATGTCCATTCTTTTGCAATCAGGGCACCAATCGGCAAAAAACTTGATGATGGTTTCTTGATTGCTCTGAATCACTTGTTCAAACTGTTCTGCTGTCTCTATTGGCTTCATTGGATAACCCCTCCTTCCTTCGTATTTATTTTAATTCATGGTAAAGAAGAAGTGAATTTTTTTCTCCCGCAAATAAATTGTTCGGCAATGATAACAAAAACAACCTATATAATGATAAAATAGAACAGATGATTTTTTTCAAAACGGGAGGAAAAAATAAATGGCAATCAAACTGGCGCTTGTATATGGGGGCAAATCTGCCGAGCATCAAGTATCATTACAAACAGCTCGGGCAGTAATAAACGCTCTCGATAAAAATAAATTTGACATATATCCAATTTATATTACGGAGCAAGGGCAATGGGTAAAAGGAAAGCAATTGAACGGTCCAGTTGAAAGTGTAGAAGACTTGAAGTTTCTAGCGGGAAATTCCGAAGCTGGAGAAAAAGGTGAACATTTGCCGGTACCTTTCAGTCAAGAACTATTTAACGCTCCAGGAAGCGCTGATCCAGTCCATGTCGTATTTCCGCTATTGCATGGACCGAATGGTGAAGATGGAACGATACAAGGAATGCTGGAATTGCTGAATATACCTTATGTTGGGAATGGAGTTTTGGCTTCAGCAGCGGGAATGGATAAAATCATTATGAAAAATTTATTTGCCCAAGCAGGACTCGCTCAGGCAAAGTACGTTTGGTTTACGAACAAAGACTGGGAAAAAGATAAAGAGGAGGTTTTTCAAAAAGTCGAGGAGCAGCTCGGATATCCTTGCTTTGTAAAGCCAGCCAACCTCGGTTCAAGCGTAGGTATCAGCAAGGCAAAAGATCGGCAATCGCTCATTCAATCTATTGAAGAAGCGTTTCTGTATGATCGGAAGCTGATTATTGAAGAAAGTATTGATGGAAGGGAAGTTGAAATCGGAGTAATTGGAAATGATGAACCGATCTGCTCTGTTGTTGGGGAAATTGCTCCGAAAAAAGAGTTTTACGATTATAAAGCGAAATATGAAGACGGAGATACGGAGCTCATTATTCCAGCTGACATAACGGAAGAGCAATATGAACAAATCAAAAAAATGGCGCTGAAAGCATTTAAAGCTATCGATGGTTCTGGACTTGTTCGGGCAGACTTTTTCTTGAGAAAAGACGGAACACCGTTGATCAATGAAGTGAACACAATGCCTGGATTTACGCCGTTTAGCATGTTCCCTCTTTTATGGAAGCACAGCGGCATCGATTATCCGGCGTTGATTGAAAAATTGGTTCAGCTTGGAATCGAGCGATATGAACTAAAACAGAGAATCAAGTATACTATTTAAAGATCGTTCTTAGGGCGGCTGTGTAAAGCCGCCTTTTGAAAGGAGAACAAAAAAGCATGATAAAACGGCAATTATCAGCAATTAAGCAGATGGCAAACAACGCAGAATTAAAAGAGGAATTTGAGAAGATTACAATCGAAGGAGTAACGACTGATTCGCGGAATGTCCGTAAAGGAAACTTATTTGTACCCATTATTGGCGAAAAGTTTAATGGACATGACTTTGTCGAGAAAGCGTTCGAAAATGGTGCTCATGCCTCCTTATGGTCTAGATCAGTCCCGAATCCGCCGCAAGACAAACCATTGATCATTGTCGACGACACCTTGTCAGCATTGCAGCAGATTGCTTCTCACTATTTGTTGGCAGTAAACCCAAAAGTAGTAGGGATTACAGGCTCTAATGGCAAAACAACGACAAAAGATATGATCGCATCGGTTGTGGGCACTCGGTATCGCGTGCATAAAACGAAAGGGAATTTCAACAACCATATCGGTCTGCCTTTAACAATATTAGATATGCCTGAAGATACAGAAGTGGCCGTATTAGAAATGGGCATGAACGCTAAGGGAGAAATTGAATTATTATCATCAATTGCACGTCCTGATATAGCCGTCATTACCAATATCGGCGATGCTCATTTACAAGATTTAGGCTCTCGTGAAGGGATTGCGGAAGCAAAGCTTGAAATTATAAAGGGTTTAAAAGAGAATGGAACGCTCATTTATCATGGTGATGAGCCTTTGTTAAAAAAAGACTATTCATGTCAAACCGTAACGTTTGGAGAAAATAAAAACAATAATCTTTTTCCGACATCAATGGAGCTGTTGGGTGAAGGAACACGGTTTCGCGCCAATATAGCTGAACAGCCTTTTTTTATCCCTGTTTTAGGCCGTCACAATGTTTTAAACGCATTGGCAGCGATCGCTGTTGGAGAACTCCTAAAGATCGGACTGAATCGTATTGAAAAAGGGCTTCGCGATTTGAAAATAACAAACATGAGACTTGAATTGATTCAAACGAAGAACGGTATGTCCATCATAAATGATGCATATAACGCGAATCCTACAGCGATGAAAGCAGCCATTGATTTAGTCCATGGTCTAAAAGGATATTCGCAAAAAATTCTTGTCTTAGGGGATATGCTGGAGCTTGGCGAAAGAGAAGTTGAACTTCATCAAGAAGTAGGAATGATGCTGTCTGATCAAGAAATTGATCACCTCTTTACATTTGGAAAACTCGGAAAAGAAATTGCCGTTGGTGCAAAGAAAGTTATAGATGAAAGAAAAATTCATGTGTTTTTTGACAAAGATGAACTAATTCATGAATTAAAGAAAGCTGCAGGCTCAAAAGATCTTGTGTTAGTGAAAGCGTCCAGAGGAATGAAGCTGGAAGATGTTGTTCATGCATTAATGGAAGAATAAAATAAAACATCATTTTGCTTGTGCTTTTGTTTTTATGCTTTTTTAGCTATAGTGCGGTAAGTTGAAATAGATTGATGGAAATGGTATGATAACACCTGCGGTGAATGGATAAAAATCCCTATGCGTACTTTCCAGCAAAAATCGGAGTTTACACTATTCTCACGACTATGATAAGCTTACAGTTTCTAGAAAATACGCACAAGAGCCTTTTTATCCAGCAGCGCTTAATAAAAGTCTTAAAGGAGTTTGGAAAAATTGACAAATTTGTTTCACCAGTTCGGGTTGAGTCCGGAGCTGTTAAAATCAATAAAAAGAATGGGCTTTGAAGAAGCGACTCCCATTCAAATGCAGGCGATCCCTTTAGGCTTGAACAATAAAGACATCATTGGACAAGCGCAAACAGGGACAGGAAAAACAGCAGCTTTTGGCATCCCTTTAGTAGAAAAAATTAATGTTCATGATTCAGCTGTTCAAGCGATCGTGATAGCCCCAACACGGGAACTTGCTATACAAGTATCAGAAGAGTTATATAAAATCGGCTATGATAAACGGACAAGAGTATTGCCGATTTACGGAGGCCAGGACATTTCCAGGCAGATTCGGGCTTTGAAGAAGCCGCCCCACATCATTGTTGGAACACCTGGAAGGTTATTGGATCACATACGGCGCAATACGCTGCGGCTTGATTCTGTGCACACTGTCGTTTTAGATGAAGCGGATGAAATGCTCAACATGGGGTTTATTGATGATATTGAGCACATTCTTTCAAATATTCCTAGGGAGCGTCAAACCCTTCTATTTTCTGCGACAATGCCTGGTCCAATTAAATCAATTGCAGAACGCTTTATGAAAAATCCGACTCATGTCCGTGTAAAAGCGAAAGAAGTAACGGTTCCAAATGTGCAGCAATATTATTTAGAAGTGCCTGAAAAACAAAAATTTGACGTTTTGACAAGACTTCTTGATCTGCAATCACCGGAGCTTGCGATTGTGTTTGGCAGGACAAAGCGCCGAGTGGACGAACTTTCTGAAGCATTAAATGTCCGCGGCTATTCAGCAGAAGGAATTCATGGCGATTTAAGCCAAGCGAAACGCTTATCTGTTTTGAACAAATTTAAAAATGGAGCCATTGATGTACTTGTTGCAACAGACGTAGCAGCCAGAGGGCTTGATATATCTGGTATCACCCATATATATAATTTTGATGTACCTCAAGACCCTGAAAGCTATGTGCATAGAATTGGAAGAACAGGACGGGCTGGGAAGTCAGGAAAAGCGATGACGTTTATAACCGCAAGGGAACGCGGTATTTTGGAAACCATTGAGCATACAACAAAAAGAAAAATGGATCGAATGCGTCCTCCTACTTTAGATGAAGCACTAGTAGGAAAACAAAAAATGACGGTCGAAAAAATTTGCTCTGTAGTGGAAACTGAAAATTTAGATCAGTATAAAAATTTTGCTGCGGAGCTATTGGAAAAATATGATTCCGTCCCATTGCTTGCAGCAGCTATTAAAATGTTAACGAAGGAGCCGGATACGACACCTGTAAAATTGACGGAGGAACCTCCTCTCCCTATGAAGAAAGAAAAAAGCAGAAATAAACGAAAGCTTGATTTAAAAAACAAACGGGTTGGACGGAAACGCTCCTTTCATTCAGCAAGATCGACAAAAGGATCGGCTAGCCCAAAATAATTGGAATGAAAAAGAATAATCAGACATGGAAAAAGAGGCATTCCAAAACTTGGAGCTGCCTCCTTTTTATATATTTGAAACTTTTTGCCTAAATGAAACGTAATTTTTTACAGAAGGAGACAAGGGAGGGAAAAACTTGCGGCGCGAACCACAAAATCGCATTAGTCCTAAAGCTGTTACTGTATGGAAGATCACTGCGGCTATTTGGAGCATCGTTGAGTTGCTGGTGATCATAGGCATATCCTTATTGATATTTTTTTTCAACTGGCCGAAATGGATTATTCCTATATTGGCAATTATTTGGTTGGTGTCTTCTATTTGTTCCATTTTCATTTTTCCAAATATTCGGTTGAAAATATGGCGATATGAAGTTCATGAGAATGAACTGGATTTGCAGCATGGATTGTTTACAGTTACCCGTGTGCTTGTTCCAATGGTGAGAGTTCAGCATGTAGATACCTCACAAGGACCGATTTTAAGAAAATATAACTTGGCGACTGTAACTATTTCCACTGCAGCAACGGTTCACGAGATTCCTGCCCTGGAAATGGAAGAAGCGGATCAGCTTCGCGATTATATCTCGAAATTGGCACGGGAGGCGAAGGATGATGTATGATCAGAAAAGATTGCATCCCGTAGCTGTTTTAGTGAAAATTGCGAAGGCGATTAAAGAAATTATAGTAACGAATATTTTCTTGTTTGTCACAAACATAGGAAACATCCGGTCGTTTTTATTGATCGGAACGATTCTAGCACTTATACTCACGATCATTTCCAGTGTGTTAAATTGGTTGAAATTTACTTATCGCATTGAAGAAAATGAATTTCGTGTTGAGCAGGGCGTTTTTTTAAAAAAAAATCGATATATACCGATTGAAAGAATTCAATCCATAAATGTAACCGCCGGTTTCATCCAGCGCCTCTTCGGTGTAGTGAAGCTTGAAATCGAAACAGCGGGCGGCATGGGCGAAGCAGAGGTTGAACTTAGCGCCATACGGAAAGAAGAGGCAGAACAGATTCGGACAATCATCAAGGAGCAAAAAAGACAAATAGCACAAGGAGAAGCAGAGCAAGACAAACTGGAAGAAGGAAGGGTTCTTTACAAAATAAGCTTTAACGAACTGCTTATTACTGCAGCAACTTCAAGCGGCTTAGGGGTTGCTCTGTCAATCGTAGCCTTTTTAAGCCAATTTGATGAAATTATTCCGTACGAAAAAATATTTGACAAGCTGGAATGGATTGTCCATGCAAGTGTGACGATGATTGTCATCTTATGTTTGATTGGTTTGATCATTGCGTGGATTATAAGCTTTATCGGGGTTTTACTCCAGTACGGAGATTTTACAGTTCGAGAAGAAGCCGGACAGATTATTATTTCAAGTGGCATTTTTGAAAAAAAACAGATTTCTATACCAATAGATCGTATTCAAGCAATTAAAGTAACAGAAAATTGGCTGCGCCAGCCTTTTGGATATGCAACTGTACATATTGAATCGGCGGGAGGCGGAAGTGACAAGGATGTCGAGACCATTTTGTTTCCGTTAATTCGGAAGAAACAAGTTAAAGAAAAGGTTGAAAGCTTTTTTCATTTGACGATAAACGAGACACTGCACCCGGTTCCGCGGCGTGCGCTGTCCAGATTTTTGCTCCGTATGCTGATTTTATCACTTCTCATAGCCGTCCCTTTATGCTTGTTTTTTAAACCATGGGGCTACTTATCACTTATTCTCATTCCTTTTGCACTGGTGCTCGGATATTTTCAATATAAAGATACAGGTTGGTATTTAAATGGAAAAGAATTGACGCTGTCTTTCCGCGTGTTGAATAAGACAACCGTCTTTTTCGAAAAAAAGCGGATTCAATCATTGGAATTGAAACAATCCTATTTTCAGAGACAAAAAGATCTGACTTCTGTTCAGTGCAGTATTATTTCCAAGTCTACTGGAAGCTTTTTTGCTGTTAAAAACCTCGAGGAAAAGGACGGAATGGGAATTTATAAATGGTTTTCAAGAAGAAGTGAAGGACAAGTTTAGAAGCTCCCATCTCTCATGTGGATGGGAGTGATTTAAATTTTTACAACACATATAAAATAGCCGCAAGTATAAAAACGAAAACAAAAATCCATATCGACCATTTTTTGAAAAATAATTTCATTCCTTCCTGCCGAACCGGTTGATGATAATACGTATAATGAATGAAGCTTGGTTTTTTGCGGACAAACACTTTACCTAGCAAAAATCCAGCCAGAAGTCCTGTTACATGTGCAACTACATTGATATGGGCATCAATAAAGGACAGTACGAGAGCTATGGCTGTAACCGTTAAGATCATTTGAGAGTTTTTTTGATCCATATATTCCTTTCGGAAAAAACAGATGAACATGTACGTGCCCAAAATGCCAAAAATCGCCCCTGAAGCTCCTGCATGAGAATAATCCATTGGCATGATCAAATAGGTTGCAATGTTGGCTATAATGCCTGATGCACTGTAAATGACCAGAAAATAAATTGACTTTACCATTCGTTCCAGCGGCGGGGCAAAAATAATAAGTGTGATTGTATTAAACAAAAGATGGGAAAAGCTAGTATGCAAAAAAATTGGTGTAATGAGCCGCCACCATTCCCCTGAATGAACCCCTGCATTGTATCCGGTTAAAAAAGAAAATAGAAGCGTAAAAATTGGGAAAGAAAGTTTCATCATAATCCATAACACAACATGTATGCAGCTTATGATCGTGACAGCAGGATAAAGGCGAATAAAAGTGTGAAGGCTTTCTGTTCTGCGAAACATGTGAATTCTCCTTTTCAACAGGACAAGTATTCTATAATCATTTGTATGATTTTCAATTTATAAATAGTACAGTAGAAAATTAAAGGGATGTGATGGTGTGATCGTTGGGATTGGACTTGATATCGTTGAAATGGACAGGATGAAAGATATTATGGAGCGGAGATCCAACATTATTGACAGAATCTTATCGTTTCGCGAAAAGGAAATCTTTAATAAATTGCGGGATTCAAGACAATTGGAGTTTTTGGCAGGCAGATTTGCCGCTAAAGAAGCATTTAGCAAAGCATTAGGGACAGGAATCGGAAAGACAGTGGGCTTTTTAGATATTGAAATTTTACATGATGAAAAAGGGAAACCGATCATTGTGCAAAATATTACATCAGACCGGGTGTTTGTGACAATCACTCATTCAAAAAATTTTGCTGCTGCACAAGTAATCATTGAAAGCCTGTCAAGCTAGTCTGCATATTTGCTGACCTTGCCTCATATAGTTGTAATGCGGTAGGGGAGACAAGTCAGAAATTGTTCACTGACTCTTCAAAACTTCCTAGTGACGCTAATTGAGGCAAAGGGGTTGAAAAATTTGACGAGAGGCGTAAAGCTCGTGATTGTCTGTCTGCTTTTTGTGGGATTAATATCTGCATGTGGCGTAAAATCAAAAGAAGACGTTTCAAGTGCATTGAACAAAAAAATTGAAGAATTAAAAGGCTATAAGGTGAACGCCAAAATGACGATCAAAACAGCGGAAGAGCCGCATGTGTATGAAGTGGAAATTTGGCACAAAAAGCCCCATTATTATCGAGTGCTATTAAAAAATGATGACAGGGATCAAAGCCAGATTATTTTAAGAAATGATGATGGGGTATTTGTTCTGACTCCTGCTTTGAACAAAAGCTTCCGTTTCCAAAGCAATTGGCCGCAAAATTCGAGTCAAGCTTACCTGTATGAATCGCTTGTCCAAGATATATTGAAGGATAAAGAAGCGAAATTTGAAGTCGGGGAAAAGAACTATGTATTTGAAACAAAAACCAATTATCAAAACAATCAAATGCTCCCATACCAAAAAATTGCATTTCATAAGAAAAATTTGACACCTTCATATGTGAAAGTGATGGATGTTGATCGGAATGCGCTTGTTTCTGTTGAATTTTCCAATTTTGAATCGAATCCAAAATTTGATAAAAATGCCTTTGAAATAGAAAAAACGATGTCCAATGCCCAAGTGGATATTCCTGTTTTGGCTCAATCAGCGAACAAACAATTTGCTGTTCTTTATCCGCTTAAGGAAGACTTGCCGGAAGGTGTCGATCTCGTCCAAGAAAAAGAGCTGAATACAGATAGCGGAAAACGAGTAGTATTAACTTACGGAGGCGAAAAATCATTTACTCTTATTGAGGAGCTTGCGGAAGTTTCACCAGTTACCTCTTCAGAATTTGTCAGCGGAGAGCTGGTCGACTTAGGGTTTGCAGTTGGAGCGCTGACCGACAATTCTTTAACATGGACATATAATGGTGTGGATTATATGCTCGCTTCAAACGAACTGACGCAAGAAGAAATGATTGCAGTTGCTCGTTCTGTACAAAGCCAATCAGGGAAGTAGTAAAATTGAGCGGCAAAAGAAACGATCTTCTGCCGCCTTTTTTATGTACTATTGTTTAAAAAGAAACAGTGATATAAAATAAACAAAACGATATCGTTGGAGATGAAATTAAGATGCAGAACTATTTCCGAGATACATGGGCAGAAATTAATTTAGATCATATTGAAGCGAACATTCATGGATTAAAGGAACATTTGCCGAATGAAACTGAAATTATTGCTGTTGTGAAAGCTAATGCTTATGGTCATGGAGATGTGGAAGTTGCCCAAGCAGCATTGTCAGCAGGTGCTGCTAAATTAGCAGTCGCTTTTCTAGATGAAGCATTGAAATTGAGACAAGCAGGAATAAAGGCCCCTATCCTCGTTTTAGGAGCGGTAAGACCAGAAGATGTTACAGTTGCAGGAGAAAATGGGATAAGTGTGACTGCCTATTCAGCTGAATGGCTGGAAAGTGCTGGGAAATATTTAGGGAAAACATCAGTCAACATCCACTTGAAATTAGACACAGGTATGGGACGGATCGGAATAAGAGATAAAAAAGAACTCGAACAAGCCATTTCGCTCATAAAGGGACAGCAGTTATGTCGATTAGAAGGTATATTCACTCATTTTGCCACAGCAGACGAACACGATACAGCATATTTTGAACAGCAATATGAACGTTTCCTGGAATTATTGCAAATCGTGGATACAGACGGTTTGATTATTCATTGTGCTAACAGTGCTGCGACTCTTCGCTTTCCAACAAAAACTTTTAATGCGGTTCGCTTTGGCATTTCCATGTATGGTTTGGCGCCATCGGAATTTATCAAAAGCACGCTGCCTTTTCCGTTATATGAAGCCTTTTCTTTACACTCAAAGATTGTTCATATTAAAAAAATAAAAAAAGGGGAAAAAGTAAGTTACGGAGCAACATACGCAGCGAAAGAGGAGGAATGGATTGGTACGGTTCCAATCGGTTATGCTGATGGATGGATTCGAAAATTGACTGGTTCGGAAGTTCTTGTCGATGGAAGGCGCGTTCCTATTATCGGGCGCATTTGCATGGATCAACTGATGATTAAGCTTCCGGAAAAAAAACCTGTCGGGACAAAAGTGACACTTATCGGTTCACAAGGCAATGACATGATTTCAGTTGATGAAGTGGCCAAACGGCTGGAAACGATTAATTATGAAATTCCATGCATGATCAATTGGCGGGTTCCTCGGATTTATATAAGAAATGGAGGCAAAACAAACGTAAGAAATCCTCTGCTTACTGAAAAATGAAGAAACTTGAATAAAATATTCATATCAATGCCGATAATATTGAAGAAATTATTTGAAAAATGGCTTTGCTTCAACGAATATAAATGTTAATATTAATATTGGAATAAAATGATTTCGGCTTTGTAGGAACGGTGGAGGTGTATTTTGGTGTCTGAATCCAGCTCAACAACGGAAATTATTGTTCGATTGCCACAAGCACTTGTTTCTGAATTAGATGGAATCGTGAAACAGGAAAACGGAAACAGAAGTGAATTTATTTATCAAGCAATGAAAATGTATTTGAGAGAGCGTAAAAAACGCCAAATTCGGGAGTCAATGAGACGCGGTTATATGGAAATGGCGAAGATCAATCTAAATATTGCATCGGAGGCTTTTCTGGCAGAGTATGAGGCTGAACACACCGTTGAACGCTTAGTTAGCGGGGGGTAATCTTTTGATTGTTAAACGCGGCGACGTTTATTTTGCTGATTTATCCCCTGTAGTTGGTTCAGAGCAAGGCGGCGTTCGTCCAGTTTTAATTATCCAAAATGATATAGGGAATCGTTTTAGTCCAACGGTGATCGTAGCCGCTATTACAGCACAAATTCAAAAAGCAAAATTGCCGACTCATGTTGAAATTGATGCGAAAAAATATGGATTTGAACGGGATTCGGTCATTTTGCTTGAGCAGATTAGAACGATTGATAAACAACGGTTAACGGATAAAATTACCCATCTTGATGATGAAATGATGGATAAAGTGGACGATGCCTTACAAATCAGTTTAGGGCTGATCGATTTCTAATATTTTTTACGTATATTTCAACGATCTTTTCAAAAGGACTGCCTGCAGGTAGAATGTTTAAGATAAATAAGATTGAAAAAATGTCCACAGTTGCGAAACTGTGGTATTTTTGATTTTTGCGCAAAAATGAACAGACGTGCTGACAAGCTGCATTCGCTTTTTTAAACGACGAAGCATTTAAAAACAGCATCTTCCATAGTCGAGAAGCGAAAGGAAGATTTGCCGCGTTCCCTTTATAAAATAGCTGTAAGCAATGAATGCGACAGCTTAGCAGATATTGTGGAAGAAAAATGATAAAAACGGGAACATATCTATAATTTTTTTTTATTTTTCTATAAAAGTTGAAAAGGCAAAGTTTTTGAAAGGAGACATGCAACATGTCACTGAAAATTTCTGGAATAGTTGAATTTATCCGAATGCATCGAGACGAGATTATGAAGGATTGGATTGATCGCTTCAACAAGGCTGATGCCCAATCAATTTCCGCTGAGTCTGATCAAATTGATCAAGCAATTGCTGCAGAATATGTGAATATTCTCATCGAATGGAGCAAAAACAAAGAAGATGAATTTTCCAGAAAAATTCATGAATTTTCAAAACGGATTGTCCAGCTTGACTGGCCAATGGACAAAATTGCTCAATGCTTACATACTTTTGAAAAAATATTATTTGCTAAATTGCTTGAGAAACAAATACCGGGTGATCCGCTTGAATTATTATCGGAGATAGAGAAAGTTACCTCACCGGTTAATCGGGAAGTATTTCTGCAATATACCTCTTCATATGAAAGAACCATTAATCTCCAAAAAATGGCTCTGCAAGAATTGTCTGCGCCGTTGATTCCGGTTTTTGATAGCATCACTGTTATGCCATTGATTGGAACGATTGATACGGACCGTGCCAAAAGAATTATGGAAAATTTATTAAAAGGGGTCGTTAAATATCGTTCTGAAGTGGTGCTGATTGATATAACCGGTGTGCCTGTTGTGGATACGATGGTAGCCCATCACATTATACAAGCTGCAGAAGCAGTTCGTCTTGTAGGAGCAAAAAGCTTGCTTGTCGGCATTCGCCCTGAAATTGCGCAAACGATAGTGAATCTAGGCATTGATTTAAGTCAAATTACGACGAAAAATACCCTTCAAAAAGGCATCGAAGCTGCGCTTGAAATGACCAATCGAAAAATTGTTTCAATGGGTGAACGCAGATGATGAAAACGTCAAAAATACCTATTTTAAAACTGTATAATAATCTATTAATTTCAATACAGTGGGAGCTGGACGACAAAACAGCGATGCAATTTCAGGAAGATTTATTAAAGAAAATTCATGAAACAGGAGCAACAGGTGTTGTCATTGATTTAACTTCGGTTGATGTCATTGATTCATTTATCGCCAAGATTTTAGGGGACTGTGTCAACATGTCTAAGTTAATGGGGGCGACGGTCGTATTGACAGGTATTCAGCCTGCAGTGGCTATTACGCTGATCGAATTAGGCATTGAACTGGAAGATATTCATACTGCGCTTGACTTGGAAAAAGGGCTGGAATTGCTTAAGGAGCTGGAGGATTAGAATGGATGGCCAATCCTGTGTAATGATTATGAACGAATGGGATATTGTGGCTGCCCGCCAATTGGGTCGTCATGCTGCGAAAGAACTTGGATTCGGCGCAGTGGACCAAGCCCGGATTACCACCGCAATATCAGAATTAGCAAGGAACATTTATCATTATGCAAATGGTGGGAAAATTTACATCGACAAAATTGAAGAAAAAGAAAAAAAAGGAATTAAAATTACCGCCTCTGATCATGGGCCGGGAATTCCTGATATTCGCAAGGCAATGGAGGATGGATTTACGACGTCAGGAGGACTTGGGGCTGGATTGCCTGGTGTTAAGCGCTTAATGGACGAATTTTATATCGACTCAAAGACAGGCGAAGGGACCGTTGTACAAGTGGTGAAATGGCTTCGTTAGGAGGATTTTATGGCGTTTGATGATGATATTCAAATGAAATATAAAGAGATGTTAGCAAATTACATTCAAGAACTGACCGAACAAGCTTTATATGAAGGGCAGCGCTTCAGTTGGAAAGCAATTGAACATAAAATACCGCCTGAGGAAATCATCAACATCCATTTAAAAGTTTTAAAAGAATTATTTCCAGACATACCAAAAAAGATTTTAGATTCCTTTGACTTTTTATTGGAGGTAATGGTTGGTTATGGTCTGGCTTATCAAGAACATCAATTTTTGAGGGGCAGGCAGCTTGAGCTGAAATCCGAAATTGAAATTGCAGCAAACGTACAGCAGGCACTGCTGCAAACAAATATTCCAAAAGTCGAAGAATTGGACATAGGGGTCATCAGCGTTCCTGCCAAAATTATGAACGGAGATTATTACCAGTTTGCAGAACATGAAAACACAATGAGCGTTGCGATTGCGGATGTCATAGGCAAAGGCATACCTGCAGCATTGTGTATATCAATGATTAAATATGCGATGGACAGCCTCCTGGAATCAAGGCAAAATCCGAGTTACATATTAGAAAATTTAAATAGAGTTGTTGAACAAAACATCGATGTCAATATGTTTATTACCATGTTTTTTGGTAAGTACGATTTTCGGACGAATAAGATTACATATGCATCTGCAGGACATGAACCGGGCTTTTATTATTGCGCCAGCGAGGATCACTTTTATGACCTTCAATCAAAAGGGCTTGTTTTAGGTGTTGACCGGCAAGTGAAATATGAGCAATATGAATTAAATCTTTTCCAAAACGATATGATTATTCTTTTGTCAGATGGAGTAACTGAAACAAGAACGAAGGAAGGATTTATTGATAGAGCTGCAGTGACGAGCGCCATCCGAGCTCATTTACATTTGCCTGCTCAGCAAATAGTAGAAAATATTTATAAAGATTTTGAGAAAATGCAAGGTTTTCAATTGCGGGATGATTTCACCTTAATCATTATGAAAAAAAATGTTTAAACGGCTTCGAAAAAGGGTATAAGTGAATGGATGATTTTGTCTTTTATGAGGGGGATCAGAATGAATCTTGAAATTGATATTAAAAGGGAAAAAAAGGTTTCGTATGTGCATCTAAAAGGAGAGATTGATGCCTATACTGCGCCAGCGCTAAAAAATAAACTTGCGCCCATTTCTGAGGAAAGCGAACCTTTTATTGAAGTCAACCTAAAAGATGTTGAATATATGGACTCAACCGGATTAGGAGTTTTTGTCGGATTGTTGAAAACGGTCAGAAAACAAGGCGGAAAGCTGAAATTGACAAATTTGTCGCCGCGGCTGGAGCGCTTATTTCATATTACCGGTTTGGACAGCATCATCGAGATTTCAAGAAAAGGTGAGGATTAATGGATAAATGTATTGATTACATTGAAATGAAAATACCTGCGAAAACTGAGTATATAGGGATTGTCAGATTGACTCTATCCGGTATCGCCAATAGAATGGGGTACACATATGATGACATTGAAGATTTAAAGATTGCCGTCAGTGAAGCGTGTTCAAATGCGGTGCAGCATGCCTACGGTCATAATGAAAACGGTGAAGTGAGAATCGGCTTCAGCTTGTTTGAAAATCGATTAGAGATCACTGTTTCAGACGATGGAAAAAATTTCGATTTATCAAAAATGAAAGAAAACACCGGGCCTTATTCTCCTTCCATGCCGATTGAAAAATTGAGCGAGGGCGGTTTAGGTTTGTTTCTAATTAAAACGCTAATGGATGAAGTGACAATCGATATGAACTCAGGAGTAACTGTCAAGATGTCCAAGCTTTTAAATGAGGAGCGAATGAGAAATGAACAAACCTCATGGTCAAAAACGAAGCAATAACGAAATCCATGAACTCATTCGTCAAGTTCAGGAAAATAAAGATGAAAAAGCACAAGAACAAATTATTGAACTTTATCAGCCAATTGTTGTTGCACTGGCAAAAAAGTACTCAAGTTCGAAAATGTATCAGGAGGATTTGGTACAGGTCGGGATGATCGGTTTATTGGGAGCGATTGATCGCTTCGACCCAACAGTTGGGAAATCATTTGATGCGTTTGTTGTTCCAACGATTATTGGAGAAATCAAACGCTATCTTCGGGATAAAACGTGGAGCGTCCATGTGCCCCGCAGAATGAAAGAACTTGGACCAAAAATAAATGCAGCGGTGGAGCAGTTGACGAGTCAGCTGGAGCGCTCTCCGAAGGTCAAGGAAATAGCAGAATATTTAGGAGCAGCTGAGGAAGAAGTTTTGGAAGCTATGGAAATGGTCAAAAACTATCATACGCTTTCTGTTGATCACTCAATAGAAGCTGGACCGGATGGAACCGCGGTCACCATTTTAGATCTTGTCGGACAAAAAGACGAGGGCTTTGAACGCATTCTTCAAAAACTGACTATTGAAAACATTATGCACGTTTTAACTGAGAGAGAAAAAGAAATTATTCTACATTCTTTTTATCATAACCGCAGTCAAAAAGAAATAGGTGAAATTTTAGGTATCTCCCAAATGCATGTTTCCAGACTATTGCGCCAAGCATTAAAAAAATTAAAAAAAGCTGTTCACGCTGATCCAATGGAGATAGGGCAATGATTCAATATCAAGAAACTGAACATATTCAATTTTTGACATGTCAGGTTGGAAAAGTAGGCAGTGCTTATTGTGGAGACAGTTTTTTCACCTGTACGGACGAGCATAGATTTGTTTGTGTTGTCGCAGATGGGTTGGGAAGTGGACAAGCTGCGCGTGAATCATCTGAAATCATATGCCAAACGGTGAAGCAATACCAGCAGGAAACTGTACATGAGATTTTTAAACAGTGCCATAAGAAATTAAAAGGTAAAAGAGGCGCGACAGCCGGAATATTAAAGGTGGATTTCGTAGACAAAACTATTACATACGGCTCGGTAGGAAACGTTCGTTTCATCTTATATTTGCCTTCTGGGGAATACATTTATCCAATTCCAACCGCTGGATATTTACCTGGTAAAATGAAGAAATATCGCATCCGCACTTTTTCATATGAAAAAGGGTCAAAATTTATTATTCACACTGATGGCCTTTATGCTTCAAACATTAAAACGGCGTTAAAAGATCATTCTTCTATTCACGAGATTGCGAAAGGCTTCAATAAATTTCTTTCCGATCGGACAGATGATTTAACTTATATAATCGGGCAGCTTTTTTAATTGTTGGGACAATCGGATGGATAACGGTTGTCTTTTTATGTTGAAAAAATTTTTGATAAAATGTTTATGTAGATGGAAACAGTAGTGGAGGCTAAAGAATGTTAAATAATGAGAAAATTTTTCAAATGTTAAGCAGCGAATTATCAATATCCACCAAACAAATTCAAAATGTCATTGCATTGCTTGAAGACGGCAACACCGTTCCTTTTATTGCGCGGTACAGAAAAGAACAAACAGGCGCTTTAAATGAAGTGGAAATACGAAACATTAGTGAACGCTGGCAATACATACAAAACCTTGAAAAAAGAAAAGAAGAAGTTATTCGGTTAATTGAGGAACAAGGAAAACTAACAGAATCTTTGCGAAATGAAATACTGGCGGCTGAAAAATTGCAGCAAGTTGAAGACTTGTATCGGCCATACCGGCAAAAAAGAAGAACGAAAGCAACGATTGCAAAAGAAAGAGGGCTTGAGCCTTTAGCCAAATGGATATATTCCTTGCCGCTAGCGGGATCGATTGAAGAAGAAGCCGAAAAATACATCAATGAAGAGAAAGAAATCCATACGGTTGAAGATGCTCTCTCTGGTGCAAAAGATATTATTGCAGAATGGATTTCAGACGATCCGAATTATCGGCAATGGATAAGGGAGCAAACGTTGAAAGAAGGTATGGTCGTCTCAACGTGTAAAGACGAAGAAAAAGATGAGAAAAAAGTATTCGAAATGTATTACCAATATGAAGAACCGATCAGAAAAATCGTTCCCCATCGTGTTTTGGCGTTAAACAGAGGGGAGAAGGAAGGGATTTTAAGGGTGGCAATCGAGCCGCCGACAGAACAAATAGTAGCCTATTTGAAGAAAAAAATTGTTTCGGATCAAAGGACAATTGCTGCTGATATTTTAATTGAAACGTTGGAGGATGCGTATAGACGGCTCATACAGCCTTCGATTGAGCGGGAGATTAGAAAAGAATTGACTGAAAAAGCTGAAGATCAGGCCATTCGTGTTTTTTCCGAAAATTTAAGAAAACTGCTCCTTCAACCTCCATTAAAAGGAACGATCGTTTTAGGAATCGACCCGGCTTACCGTACAGGATGCAAGCTTGCGGCAGTCGATGAAACTGGAAAAGTTCTTTATATTGATGTGATTTATCCTCATCCGCCAAAAAATGAAATAGAAAAATCAAAACAAAAGCTGATCGATATTATTCAACGCTTCCAAATTGAAGTAATCGCTATCGGCAATGGAACAGCTTCAAGAGAAACAGAACAATTTGTTGCAGATGTAATAAAAGAATTAAAAGAAGATATTTATTATTTAATTGTTAACGAGGCGGGAGCAAGTGTTTATTCAGCTTCTGATTTAGCCCGGGAAGAGTTCCCAGATCTTGAAGTCGAAGAACGCAGCGCAGTATCCATTGCTAGAAGGCTTCAAGATCCGCTTGCTGAATTGGTGAAAATTGATCCTAAATCAATCGGTGTTGGTCAATACCAGCATGATGTATCCCAAAAGAAATTGCATGACTCTTTAACGTTTGTTGTGGAAACAGTTGTCAACCAAGTCGGTGTCAACGTAAATACTGCTTCGCCGTCTCTGTTGCAATACGTATCTGGATTATCAAAAACAGTGGCTCATAATATTGTGAAACGAAGAGAAGAAATTGGAAAATTTGTGAATCGCAACGATTTAAAATCCATCCCACGGCTTGGGGAGAAAACGTATGAGCAATGTATCGGCTTTTTAAGAATATTGGACGGCGACGATCCGCTTGACAGGACGAGCATTCATCCTGAAAGCTATGAAGACGCTAGAAAACTGCTGTCAAGCCTTTCATTGACAGTCGATGATATCGGTACAGAACTGTTGAAAGATAAAATCAGATCGCTGAATATTCAAGAAACTTCAAAAGCCTTGCATATTGGCGAATATACTTTGAAGGATATATGCGATGCTTTAATGAGACCGGAGCGCGATCCTCGTGATGAAGTTCCAAAACCTCTTTTGAAAAAAGATGTGCTGCAGCTTGAAGACTTGAAAGAAGGAATGGAGCTGCAAGGAACGGTTCGAAACGTAGTAGACTTTGGTGTATTTGTTGATATCGGCGTTAAACAGGATGGACTTGTGCACATTTCAAAATTAAGCAAACAATATGTAAAGCATCCTTTGGACGTTGTTTCGGTTGGGGACATCGTGACAGTCTGGGTGGAAAAAGTTGATGTTGATAAAGGAAGAGTCGCTTTAACAATGGTTAAATAAATAACAACAGAAATCACGGCTGTCGGCAAAGTCGACAGCTGATTTTTTATCAACCTTATATTGCATGCTGATGGAAGCAAACAACTATCTATCAACCAAAAATTTTGAAAAAAAGTTAGTCTATTCTTTGAGAGCTGTTGAATTATGAGCAATGCTTTTTTCTATAGAAATACCAGCATTGATTTAATAACTTGATTTGATAAACGTTTTTTTCATAATATGCTTTCTTCATTTGATTTATAAGCCAATTCGGCATTGGTTAATACCTCCTTGGATGTATTGTTCTTTTTGGCTTGCCATTTTATGGTCAAGAAAAAAAGCATATGCTAAAATAAAATATGTGAGTCCGATTAGATGTAGTAATATTTATTGTATGCGTTAAGTTGTTGTCCTGTTCAACATGTTTTTAAAGTAGGTGCAGTACATTGAATGATGACCAGCTTCAAAAACTTGTGGAGCAAATTTCACTATCCTTTTTTGGGAAAAAATTTGTTCACAAAGCGTATTTTAATCACCGTCTTCGAACAACAGGCGGAAGATATTTATTAAACAGCCATGATATTGAAGTGAATAAAAAATATTATGAACAATACGGAATGGACGAATTAATAGGGATTATTAAGCATGAACTTTGCCACTACCATCTTCATATCGAAGGAAAAGGTTTTCGGCATCGGGACTCTGACTTTAAAATGCTTTTAAAAAAAGTAGGTGCACCTAGATTTTGCACACCATTAAGAGAAAAAAATAAAAATAATATTATTTATATTTATAAATGCCTATCATGTATGAGCACTTTTATTCGCCGTAGAAAAATGAACCCAGAACGATATTTATGCGGAAAGTGCGGAGGAAAAATTCAATTTTATAAAAATAATGGTTGACGAAAAGGAGAAAGATATGATAAAGTATAAAAGCCGTCGCTAATTGGATGGCAGCGAAAAACAATATATAACGAACTGTTGACAAAATTATAAATGCTCATTACAATGGTTACAGTCGTCAATTTTTTTCTTCATTCCGCAGTAGCTCAGTGGTAGAGCATTCGGCTGTTAACCGAACGGTCGCAGGTTCGAATCCTGCCTGCGGAGCCAATTTGGAGAAGTACCCAAGTGGCTGAAGGGGCTCCCCTGCTAAGGGAGTAGGTCGTGTAAGCGGCGCGAGGGTTCAAATCCCTCCTTCTCCGCCATGAAAAATGGCCCGTTGGTCAAGTGGTTAAGACACCGCCCTTTCACGGCGGTAACACGGGTTCGAATCCCGTACGGGTCATTCATATTCGCTGAAATAGGAAGTTGAAAAACTTCCTATTTCTAACTTTAAAAAATCCAAACCAAAAAGTCTTTACATAGCGTTCAAAAAATGTTACAATAAATTTTGTGACTTTTTGATGGGCTATAGCCAAGCGGTAAGGCAACGGACTTTGACTCCGTGATGCGCTGGTTCGAATCCAGCTAGCCCAGCCACTTATTATAAAAATAATAAGAGCCATTAGCTCAGTCGGTAGAGCAACGAGCAAGGCTTCGTTGAATAAGCAGCGAGTTGTCCCGACGCATCCAGCACCTTGAGAAAGCTGGAAGAGGAAGGGACATCTGACCGACTTTAAAACAGATTAGAAGAAATTACTTTTTATGAGCCATTAGCTCAGTCGGTAGAGCATCTGACTTTTAATCAGAGGGTCGGAGGTTCGAATCCTCCATGGCTCACCATTTAATGCGGGTGTGGCGGAATTGGCAGACGCACTAGACTTAGGATCTAGCGCCTTACGGCGTGGGGGTTCAAGTCCCTCCACCCGCATATTCGCGGTAGTGGCGGAATGGCAGACGCGCTAGGTTGAGGGCCTAGTGGGGGCGACCCCGTGGAGGTTCGAGTCCTCTCTACCGCACCAAAAAAGTGTTGACATCATATTTTAAGTGAGTTACAATAAAAAACCTGTGGAATGCGCCCGTAGCTCAATTGGATAGAGCGTTTGACTACGGATCAAAAGGTTAGGGGTTCGACTCCTCTCGGGCGCGCCATATACGGGAAGTAGCTCAGCTTGGTAGAGCACATGGTTTGGGACCATGGGGTCGCAGGTTCGAATCCTGTCTTCCCGATTTTGATCAATATAGGCTTAAAAGCAAAATTGCATGAATAAATTAAGATATGTGGGTGTAGTTTAGTGGTAAAACCTCAGCCACGAGCGACACTTCAATGAATAATCTGCGAGTTGCCTCGACGCATTTACATCCTCGAACAATGCTGGAAGAGGAAGAGGCATGGAAAATGCGTGTTTATCATCTAAATAGAAAAAAAACAAATATTTTCGCGCGGGTGTAGTTTAGTGGTAAAACCTCAGCCTTCCAAGCTGATGTCGTGGGTTCGATTCCCATCACCCGCTCCAAAATGATCCTTGAAAACTGAACAAAACGAAAAGCGTGCCTGTTGATTCTGACAAGAGCATTTGGTGACAAACTTTTTTTGGAGAGTTTGATCCTGGCTCAGGACGAACGCTGGCGGCGTGCCTAATACATGCAAGTCGAGCGGACCG
>NZ_VISS01000002.1 GCF_007827555.1 Aeribacillus composti | reverse complement strand
TTTGGTGACACATCTATTCTAATCAAGGAATCGGGTTCATGTCTCCTTTTTTGTTCGGATGTAAATTTATGTTAGTGAATTTGCTCATCTACAGTTAATAAGTGTAAATTATTACAGGAGCTAAGAAAATAATTCTCTTACTTATTCCAGAAAATGACCCTATAGTGGCAGAGTGAAACTTAATTGTTTTTAGTTAACCGTGAATGTCACTTATTCACTAACGGGTGCTTTTTTAGTGAAAGAAAAATTAATTGATTTTAAGATTGAGATCATGTTTTAGTTATTCCATTATAGGACGCCGATGGTAGAGTAGCAAAAAGCCCAATTTCTCAAATTTTTAGAAATTGGGCTGTTAATTATCGTCATTTTCTAAGCGTTGTAAATCTGCATTTTCCTGACCTTACGCTACCCCTATTAAATTTGTATTTCTAATGCTGTTTTCTTAGTATTGCTCAATTTCAATAATATCTCCTAATTTTAAAACATGTTTTTTGGTCAAGTAATCAACAATTCGTAATTCTCTTTTTAGCTGATCGATATAATGAATATTGCCGACAAGCTTCTTTATTTCACCTTTTTGATAATAGGTGAATTGTAGAGTAATGTTCTCTTCCATAGCCTCACAGATAACTTCATTAAATTCTTCATATTTTTGTTCATCTAAAACCGGTTTTTCGACTTTATCTAAACTTTCATTGTATTTCCTTAGTAATTTCACATGCTCGGGCAGCATCATAGCTGTCCACTTTATGCTTCCACGATCCTGAATCATTGTTTATCCCATCCTTTGCTTTCTTTTCTTCATATTCGTTACGCATAATGCCCGCCGATCAGCTTGTTGCGGTGAAGACTCGTTCCTGCCTTCGTATACGAAACAGCGCGCAGCAGTGCATTGGAGCCGTGCTTGTTCCGAATCGCATCCATTACATATCCTAAACGATGCTCTTTTATGCGGTTCGGCCTAAACAAATCAAGCTGCATGCCGCTGTCTTTTTCCACGTTGGAAAGAGAGATGGAAATTTTTCTGACTGTCTTCCCCTCATAAAAACGATCAAACAGCAAAAGGCAGGCTCGATAAAGATCCATCGTAATATTTGTTGAGACATCCATCGTTTTGGAACGGTAAAATCCTCCTCCGCCTTCCTTTTGGCTGTAGCCGATTCCAAGGCTGATTGTTCTCCCCGCCATCCGGTGTTCCCTCGCTCTTTTTGCCACTTCCTCGCACATTTCTAAGATGACGCATTTCACCTCTTCGGGGTCCGGATAGTCGCGAAGCAATATTTGATTTTTTCCAAAACTGATTTGCCCCAGCATAATCGGAGAGCCTATGTCGGAAAGATCTATTCCCCATGCGTGGTAATAAAGCTGATTCCCCATGACGCCGAACTTCTTTTCAAGGAGCTCTAACGGATAATTTGCGAGCTGACCAACTGTAAAAATTCCCATTCGATTTAACGTTTTTTCAAGTCTTGTCCCAATCCCCCACATCTTACGCAACGGCTTGATGCTCCACAGCTTCGTTTTGACATCATCATACGTCCATTCCGCTATACCTTTCTTTTTCGCCTCCAAATCTAGACAAAGCTTCGCCATCAATATGTTTGGACCGATCCCAACCGCGCATGGGAGAGAAAATTCATTTCGTAAATCTTCCACAATTTTTTCGGCCAGACTATGCGCATCCCCCCAAAGTCTTTCTGTTCCATCCGCAGTAATAAAACATTCATCTACGCTGTAAACATGAATGTTTTCTTTCGGAACATAGCGGTTCAGCAGCCGAGTAATTTCAGCAGAAATCCGTAAATACGTCGCCATTTTCGGAGTGATGAGGCGGATGCGGGGGTCGTTTGGAATTTGAAATAAGCGGGATCCGGTTTGAATTCCGAAATCTTCCTTCAGTTTTGGTGAAGCGGCCAATACAATGCTTCCTGTCCGCTCTTTGTCCCCAACGATAGCAATGTGGGCTGTTAAAGGATCAAGCCCAAGTATGACCGCCGCACAGCTCGCATAAAAGCTTTTCATATCGATGCATAATATATGCCGGTTTGGAAACGATTCATAATTCATTCCATCATCCCCTCATGAGAATGTATGTTCGGTTTTATTTTATTTTTATTGTATGGGAATATACGTTCGGTTTCAATGGGAATTTGCGCCATTTTTCGCGGTACAAAAGGAGCATAACAACGAAGTACGGCATCGAAAAACAGATATTAAGCTTGGAAAGCTTATTCAAAATACAGCCGCGTTTTTTAGAAGATTTAAGTTGGAGACAAATCGGTGAAAGAGCTGAATTTTTTATCAAAATAAAAAGACGCTTGACGCGCCTTTTCAGAAGTGAGAGCGGAGATTTTAGCGAAAAGTCCGCCTTCAGCTTTCTGTTCATTTCCTGCATCATGCTCCCGGTCATTTTTGCCGAAACAAATTTCCGGCAACTTTTTCAAATAGGGAGGGCATGAGACGATAAACAAGCCCGCCAAGCTCCATCCAAACAGGCATATTAATTTCCCGTTTATTTGTCAGCATCACGCTCACGATTTTTTGTGCAACAGCTTCCGGATTAAGCATCCAGCGTTGGACGTTTTTCACATAATCCCCTGACGTATCGGCAAGATTGAAAAAATCCGTTTCAATTGGACCCGGATTGACAGATGTTACAAAAATCCCGCGGTCCGCCACTTCCATCCGCAAGCTGTTCGTAAAGCCTAAAACAGCATGTTTTGTAGCAGAATAGATGCTTGATTTCGGAGTAGCTATTTTGCCAGCCTGAGAGGCGACATTAATAATATGCCCTTCCCGTTGGGCCAGCATCTTCGGAAGAACCAGCTTTGTCGCAGCAATTAATCCGAACACATTTACTTTAAACATTTGCTGCATCTCTTCGAATGTTGCTTCCTCTGCATTTCGAAAAATACCAAAACCAGCATTATTGACTAAAACATCCACTCGGTCAAAATTCTCTGTGATGTCCGTAAATACTTCGGAAACTGCGTCAAGGTCACTGACATCCAGTTCGTAATATGTACAAGAAATAGAGTGAGAGGCTTGAAGCTCATCCGAAAGTTTCTTGAGACGATCCTTCCTCCTAGCCAGCAAAACTAAATGTCCACCGCTTTCTGCAACGATCCTTGCGATTTTTTCCCCGATCCCGCTCGATGCCCCCGTAATAACTACCAATCGATCTTTAAGCCGCGAATTCATTTATTTGTCACCTCTTCGTTGCGCGGAAAAAAGTAAAACGCCATTTTCTATTCTTTTGTTAATTTTTCCATATTGTTCTAAATAATCAAGCTGAGCAACAGTTTCTGATATAGCAAATAAAAGCTCTTGTTGATAAGCAGACGGAAAAAGAAGCTTGCAAAGAGCAAACACCGTCATTTCCTGTTTTTCTAAATGCTTTAATACGGTGAGCGCGCGTTCATGCTGTTTGTCTAAACGGTTCCGAATCAACAGGTGAGGATCGAAAAATTCATCTTTATGACCCGGAAAGACAACAGAAATCGGAATATGCAAAAGCTTTTTCAAAGATTCATTATATTGCAGCTGAGGTTTTGGACGCTCTTTTCCTTCATACGGCATTTCAAGAACAGGATTGGAGGAAATGGTTTTCAGCAAATGATCGCCGCCGATCATTCGGCAGTCTTTCTCATTGTACAAAACGATATGGCTTTGGGCATGACCAGGAGTCTCAATGACCGTAAACCCAGGCATCCCGTCTATTTCATCTCCTTCTTGAATGGAGGAGGTCAGCGGATGATTGCGTGGATATAAGGAAAGATCAAGATGATCTAAGTGTGACGCAAACGACTCCGGGACGGCAAACTGCTTCAATAATTCTAAAAAAAAATTCCTTTTGCCGATCAAAAAAACGCACATCATGAGAAAGCCAAGGAGCAAGCAAACGATGGCCCAAAACACGAAGATCGCCATCAAAAAAATCGAGCAAACCGATATGGTCAGGATGATGGTGGGTAAGAATGACTTGCTCAATATCCTCAGGCACAAGCCCTATTTCCTTCAGCTTATGTTCAAAAACTCTCCACGCTTCCTCCGTTTTCATCCCTGCATCCACTAATGTCAATGCGTCCCCTTTTACAACATACACGTTCACATCTTTAATCGGATAAGGTATAGGGATCGTTATTTTATAAATTGCATCTTTGCTGAACATTTTTGCAAACCGCCTTTAATTTTTTAATATAACTTATTTTACACATGATAAATCAATTTGTCATTTTATTCGAATAATTCATAAGTATACTTGACAAGCCGTAGGAACTGATAAAAAATTAATTCTACAACGCTTTTAGAATTTAAGGCAGGGAAACATTTCATCATACAAGCCTATCCAAAGCATGCGCTTCTGTTGCTTAACAGATGAATAGTAAAACGTTTTCTCGCTACCTTTCCCACTGAATCTCTTCTCTTTTAAACTAAGTTTATAGGGAAGAAGTTCAAAAGAAACATATAAAACGATCAGGAAGGAGTCTCTTTTTATGTACAAGTTTGGATTTATCGGAGCCGGATCTATGGCGGAAGCTATTATATCCGGATTGATCAACGGGAACAAGTGCCGGAGAGAAGAGATCGTTGTGACAAACCGTTCCAATGAAAAGCGGCTCGAGGAGTTGCAAAAAACATACGGTGTCACGATTACAAAAGATAAAAAGCATTTGTTTGACAACACAAAAACGATTTTTTTCGCGATGAAGCCGAAGGACGTTGACGAGGCAGTAAAAACAGTCCGCGAATACGCAACAGAAAACCATCTTGTTATTTCCATGCTCGCAGGCGTTTCAACGAAAGCAATTGAAACATTATTCAACAAACGTATTCCCGTCATTCGAGCAATGCCGAATACGTCCGCTACCATCAGACAATCAGCAACCGCCTTGGCACAAGGACAATATGCAACGGATGGTGACCTGTCAGCAGCTGTTGAACTGTTTCAATTGATCGGAACAGTTGAAATTGTTGAAGAAGACAAGCTCGATGCCGTCACAGGACTGGCAGGAAGCGGACCAGCCTATATTTATTACATAGTAGAAGCAATGGAAAAAGCAGCAGAAGAAATCGGTTTAGAAAAGTCCATGGCACGCTCCCTCATTGTTCAAACACTTTATGGGGCAGCATTAATGTTAAAAACGTCTGACAAAGAGCCGTCTACTCTAAGAAAAGAAATAATGAGCCCAGGCGGCACAACTGAAGCCGGCTTAAGCGTCCTAAACAATCATCACGTAGATGAAGCTATTATAAGCTGTGTGAAACGGGCAGTCGAACGGTCAAAAGAATTAAACAGCGCTTTGGAGGAAAAACTGGTGAACAAACAATAATCTGAAATCGGACTCGGGTTCAGCGAGCAATACTGAACCCCTTTTTTATATTTACCAAGCAGATCATATGACAAAAATAATCATAATTGCTAAAATTTTAAAGGAAATATTTAGGGAGGCGAATAAAAGATGAAAGACCGATTATTATTTTCTCCATTTACGATTAAAGATGTCACATTGAAAAATCGAATTGTCATGTCGCCGATGTGCATGTACTCAGCCGCAAATAAAAAAGGATTTCTTGAAGATTTTCATTTCACACATTACATTTCAAGAGCGGTGGGACAGGTGGGCCTCATCATTCTTGAAGCAACAGCTGTTACGCCGGAAGGCAGAATTTCTGAATTGGACCTCGGTATATGGGAAGATGACCATATTATAAAATTGGCTGAACTTGTGCAGCAAATCAAATCATACGGAGCGAAAACAGGCATCCAGCTTGCTCATGCAGGAAGAAAGTCAAATGTGAGCGGAGACATATTCGCCCCATCTTCAATTCCTTTTGATCAAAACAGCCGTACACCGAAAGAACTGACAAAAGAACAAATAAAAGAAACGGTTGAAAAATTTCAATTAGGAGCAAAACGAGCTAAGGACGCAGGCTTTGATATCATCGAAATCCATGCAGCCCACGGTTATCTCATTAACGAATTTTTATCTCCGCTATCAAACAAGCGCAATGATGAGTACGGAGGAAGCTTAAAGAACCGCTACCGGTTTTTAAAAGAGGTTATCCAAGCCGTAAGGAAAGTGTGGGAAGGCCCGTTGTTTGTTCGTGTTTCCGCCAGTGACTATGTTGAAGGCGGATCGACGATAAATGATTACGTACAAATTGCTAAATGGCTGAAAGAGGATGGTGTCGATTTGATTGATGTCAGCTCAGGAGGGCTTGTCCCGGCAAATATAGATGTTTATCCCGGGTACCAAGTGCCATTTAGCGAAAAAATCAGACAGGAAGCAAACATCAAGACAGGGGCAGTCGGCTTAATTACTTCACCTTTGCAGGCGGAAGAGATTTTAAAAAACAACCGGGCGGATCTTATTTTTGTCGCCCGCGAATTATTGAGAAATCCATATTGGCCTTACCATGCAGCTAATGAACTAAACGCAAAAATTGAATCGCCGACACAATATGAACGCGGATGGCGCGTATAAAAGAAGAAGCTGTCTCAAAAAAGCCTTTTGAGGCAGCTTTTGTTTGCATATTGCATTTTCCAAAGCATACAGTGAGTGTTGAATCAACATATAATTCTTTCATTGCCGCAACCGAAAAAATTTTGAAAGTTCAGAGATTCTGCAAGAATCATGTCGACGATTTTTTTGCCCGATTATAGGACTAAATATGCCTGTAGACGATTCTTTTATTCTATGTAAAAAAGGCGGCGAAAGTTTCATTTTTGGCATCCCCATACCATTTTCTACTTTTTAGGAATTGGGACACATAAAAAATCATGGGCAAGGCTTGCTTCTGGAAATACAGCCCTTGCTTCAGCAAGAAGCATTTGACAATCCTCTTCGCCTTGATATCGCGAGCTAATATGCGTCAGCCATAACGTTTTTGCGTTTGCCTCTAAAGCAATTTGCGCTGCTTGAACTGTTGTCGAATGAAAATAATTGTAGGCCAAAAGCTCTTCATCCTTTGCAAATGTCGCCTCATGCACTAAAACATCCGCATCCTTTGATAATTCGACGCTTTGCTTGCAATATCTTGTATCACCCAAAATCGAAACAATCCGTCCTTTTTTGACAGGACTTAAAAAATCTTTTCCATTCAAAACTCTTCCATCAGCAAGTTGGACTGTTTCGCCATTTTTTAATTTTTTGTATATAGGTCCAGGTTTTACTCCAATTTCTTTTAATCGATCCGCTAAAAGTGTTCCGGGCAGATCCTTCTCTATAATCCGATAACCGAATGAAGGGATACCGTGCTCCAATTTCTTTACCTTAACGATGAATTGATCATCCTCAAAAACGGTTTCATCGTCAAATATTTCTTTTGTAATAAGCGGATATTTAAGATGAGTAAAGCTTAACTTCAAAGTTTGTTCCACAAATTCTTTAATGCCGGGAGGACCGTAAATTACGAGCGGGCTCTCGGCGCCATGAAAGGATCTTGTTCCTAACAAACCGGGAAGTCCGTATATATGATCACCATGCAAATGCGTAATAAAAATTTTTTCAATTTTTGCCGGTTTGATGTTCGTATATAAAATCCGGTGCTGTGTCGCCTCGCCGCAATCAAACAGCCAAATAGAACCGCGTTCTTCAAGCAATTCAAGCGCAATGGAAGACACATTTCGATGTTTGGCCGGCAGACCAGCACCTGTTCCTAAAAAATAAAGATTCAACGTTCGCTCCTCCAAATGTCTTTTTATCTGTTATTATAATACATTCATTCAATATTTAGCAGAAAAATCAGCAAATATTATTTGCGTTACAGTACGTTTACCTTTAAAATTAAATATTTGAACGGGTACATATTTTTAGCAAAATTTATAGCAAAACGATAAAGTGAGGTACGTTCAGTGAATACAATCCAGTTACCAAAAGCAATCATCATTATATTCGGAGCAACAGGAGATTTAGCAAAAAGGAAATTATTCCCATCCATTTACCGTTTATATCAAAGCGGTAAGATCAGCGAAGAATTCGCGGTCGTTGGCGTGGCAAGAAGACCATGGACGAACGAAACGTTCAGGGAAAATGTTAAAGATTCCGTTGAAAATGCAGTTTCCGTCAACAGCGATCTAACATCCTTTACTTCGCATTTTTATTATCATCCGTTTGATGTATCGAACCAGTCTTCGTATCACAGCTTAAAAAGCTTACTTTCCGACTTGGATGAAAAATATCAAACGGAAGGGAACCGAGTCTTTTACTTGGCGATGGCGCCTGAATTTTTCGGAATCATCGCTAACAATTTAAAAGAGCACGGTTTAAAAGATACAAACGGATGGACAAGACTTGTCATTGAAAAGCCGTTCGGCCATGACCTAGCTTCCGCCCAAAAATTAAACGATGAAATCCGCGCCGCATTCGATGAAGAGCAAATTTACCGAATCGACCACTATTTAGGAAAAGAAATGGTGCAAAATATTGAAGTCATTCGATTTGCCAATGCGCTTTTTGAACATTTATGGAATAACCGTTTTATTTCCAATATTCAAATTACTTCAAGCGAATCACTCGGCGTGGAAGACCGGGGCAACTATTATGAAACATCCGGTGCGCTCAGAGATATGGTGCAAAACCATATGCTGCAGATGGTGGCCTTGCTTGCGATGGAACCGCCAATTAAATTAACGACTGACGAAATTCGTTCCGAAAAAATTAAAGTGCTTCGTGCTTTACGGCCAATTCAGGAAAATGAAGTCGACAGCTATTTTGTAAGAGGCCAATATACAAAGGGAATAATTAATGGAAAAGAGGTTATCGGCTACCGAGAAGAAGCAAATGTAGATCCCGATTCCAATACAGAAACGTTTGTGGCCGGAAAGATTTTGATTGACAATTACCGTTGGGCAGGCGTTCCTTTTTACATTCGCACAGGAAAGCGGATGAAAGAAAAATCAACAAAAATTGTTGTCGAATTTAAAGATATTCCAATGAACCTATACTTTAAAAAGGAAAGCGACCGCGTTCCAAACTTGCTTGTCATCCATATCCAGCCTGATGAAGGGATTACGCTTCATCTCAATGCCAAAAAAGCGGGAGTAAGCTCAGAGGCTACACCAATTAAGCTTTCTTACAACAATAACGGCATCGACGGCATGAACACTCCGGAGGCATATGAAAGATTGCTATATGATTGCATGCAAGGCGATGCCACGAATTTTACCCACTGGGATGAAGTCGCCTTATCATGGGCATATGTTGATCCGATTTCAAATGCATGGTCCCGCAAAAAAGCGGCCTTCCCTAACTATGAGGCAGGCTCGATGGGTCCTAAAGAAGCGGATGAACTTCTTGCCAAAGACGGCTTCCATTGGTGGCCGATCTAATGACATTTTTCAATTTAAAAGTGTTGCCTTATTAAAACACCCCTTGTACAAATAGGGGTGTTTTATCATATTGATGCTTTAATGATTAATAACGAATATCAAACTTTTGAAAGCCTTCCACTTCATCATGTTCCGTTAATTGTATATTTTCAACTTTTGAAAAAGGACTACCTTTTTGAATAGAGGCAAGAAAGTTCTGTAAATTTTGCTCCTCTCCTTCTGCAACGATTTCAACCGTTCCGTCCATCTTGTTTCGAACCCAACCGGAAATTTGGTGCTCGACCGCGTAAAATATCGAAACCCCACTCCTTGCACACGTCCTGAAACAATGATATGGTATTGCTTCATTTTTTCACTCCTTTCATAAATATTCTTCATTTCTATCTTAATTTATTTTTTACCGAATTTAGATATAAACGAAACGGTTTGTGAAAGAATTAATCAAAAAAGTGATAGTTAAAAAATATATCCAATAGAGGCTGTCTAAAAAGTCAAATCCTCATTGAAAAATATCAATCTATCAACATTTCTAAAACATTAAAAGAGCGTCTATAAGCCGAAAAACGACTTATTAAACATCCCCATCCAAATTATAGAAAGTAAAGTTCGTAGGGGGGAATTTACACAATAATTTGGACTTGACCAAAGAATTTTGCAAGTTAAAAAGATAGAAAATCAATATAAGATGGAAAAAATCCAATCACAACTAACGCCAACCGAATGAAAAATATTAGAGTTCATAGATAATACGTGAAATTGCAGATGAAATGTTCATTTCCATCCGAACGGTCAAAAACCATGTCAACAACATTTAAAAAAATGGAAGAAAAAAGCAGCAAAAAAAAATTAGGCTTATTTAAGAGGTAAGTTTAGTTATCGAACTTCTTAATTGTTTCTGGAGTTACCTATAGGCTTTTTTATTTATGTGATTTTACATTTAATAAATCACATTCCGTCCTTAGTGATTTTCCTTCGTTGAAATACGATGCCTAAATGACCACAAGGATAGGAAATGAAATGAGGTTTATTCCAAGCTTTCCATAGTTTGATATAGTCTTCATAATTATATACAGCATACTGGTACATTTTTTACCAATACAAATAGGGCTGAAACTATGAATGATATCCAAAGTTCAGCCCTTTTGTCGCAGATTTTTAACTACTTATTTTTTTTACGGCTTGCAATATCTATCCAGACTGCTAGTACAAGAATACTTCCTTTCACAATGTACTGCCAATAGGTGTCCAGCCCCATAAGGGACATTCCATTATCGAGCGATGTCATGACCATGGCCCCTATAATCGCACCAATAATCGTTCCAGATCCGCCCATTAAAGAGGTTCCGCCAATGACACATGCAGCGATAGCATCTAATTCATACATCTGACCAGCCGAAATGGTAGCAGAAGAAAGACGAGCTGTTAACACAATTGCTGCAACGGCTGATAACAATCCGCTAAATACAAACAGCATCATCGTGCGACTTTTAATATTAATTCCTGATAAACGCGCAGCTTCTGAATTTCCGCCAATTGCATAAATATGACGGCCAAATGTTGTGTTATTCGCAATAAATGAAAAAATGACGGCCAAACCGATAACAAATATAATGGGAAACGGAATTCCTTTATAGCTGTTCATCGTGATGACGAATAAAACAATGAGTGAGCTAAGAAAAAGTATTTTCATGATTTCCAATGAAAGCGGCATTACTTCAAATCCATAATTTAAGCGAGTTTTTCGTTTTCTTATTGTTAAAATAACCAAAATGACTACTGCTAGTATGGCCAACACAATCCCAAACATATTTGTAAAATAGGCACTTCCAAGGGCAATAAAATTCGCATCAAAAATAGGAATGGTTGTTGATTTCGTTATTCCCATTAAGATACCGCGAAATGCCATCATACCGCCTAAAGTGACAATAAATGCAGGAATTGCCTGATAGGCAACTAGCCAACCCTGAAGTAGGCCAACAATTGCACCAGCAACTAACGTGACAACAATGACAACAATCGTTGGCATTCCCATCCAGTTACTAAATATGGCAGCAATACCTCCTGTAAGACCTACAATGGATCCGACAGATAAGTCAATGTGTCCGGCAACAATAACGAGGACCATTCCAATCGCTAAAATAGAAGTAACAGACATTTGAGTGAATAAATTTGAAAGGTTACGCGCTGTTAAGAATGTATCGTTCAAAATTCCAAAGAACAGCCAAATCGCAACTATGGCACCAATCATCGTGTAAGCCCGTACGTCAATTTTTCCGATTATATCTTTCAACGACTTTTTTTTGACATTTGTCTTTTGTTGAGCCGTCACTTTTAATTCCATTTATTTCCCTCCTCCCGTTGCTGCTGACATAATTTTTTCTTGTGTGGCTTCTTCTTTCGTCAGCTCTTTCACAAATCTGCCTTCGTTCATGACCAGAATTCGATCACTCATACCAAGTATTTCAGGCAGCTCTGATGAGATCATAATGATTGCGACTCCTTCATTAACCAGCTGATTCATTAATTGATAAATCTCATATTTTGCCCCTACATCAATTCCCCGTGTAGGTTCATCTAAAATTAAAATTTTCGGCTTAGACATCAACCATTTGGCAATAACGACTTTTTGCTGATTCCCTCCCGATAATGCTCCAACTTTCGTTTCGAGAGATGCCGTTTTAGTTTTTAACTTCTGGACAAACTGTTGGCTTGATTTCATTTCTTCATTATGGTTCATAACGCCCCATTTGCTAATTTTTTTCAAACTGGCAAGAGTGGTATTTGTTTTCACATCCATGCTTAAAACAAGACCAAAGCGTTTTCGATCCTCTGTCACTAATGCTATCCCTTCATTAATAGCATCTTGAACGTTGCGAATGTGAACCTTTTTACCTTCTATCCATACCTCGCCTTCCCGTTTTCCCTCATATGCTCCAAAAAGACTTGTGGCAAGCTCTGATCTACCAGACCCCATTAATCCAGCTATTCCAAGGATTTCTCCTTTTCTAAGTGAAAAGGAAATATTATCATTTACCTTCATTTTTGGCATGTCTGGATGCCAGACAGAATAGTTTTTCACTTCAAGAATCGTTTCTTTTGGAGTTCGTTCAGCTTGCGGATATCGTTCCGTTAATTCTCTGCCGACCATTAAAGAAATAATTTCATCTTCACTTGTTTCATCTTTGGATAGAGTTGCAATGGATTTTCCATCACGTAAGACGGTTATGGAATCAGCTAAACGAAAAACTTCAGGCATTTTGTGAGAAATGTAAATACATGTTACCCCTTTTTTTCTTAATTCCTCTAAAATTCCCATTAATATTTCGACTTCACTCTCTGTTAAGGCAGCTGTCGGTTCATCTAAAATCAATATCTTCGTATTTTTAGACAAAGCTTTGGCAATTTCCACAAGTTGTTGCTGCCCGATGCCAAGTGAATAGATTTTCGTTTGAGGGGCCACATTTAAACCTACTGCATTTAACCATTCGGATGACTCATAAAACAATTGATCCCATTGGATGACGCCATATTTTTTCGGTTCTGCTCCTAGAAAAATGTTCTCTCCAACTGTCAAATCTTTAACGAGTGCAAGTTCTTGGTGAATAATTGCAATCCCTGCCTTTTCTGCATCTTTAATATTGCGGAAATGTACAGGGGTTCCGTTTATACGAATCTCTCCTGAATATGTTCCAGTTGGATATAATCCACTTAATACTTTCATTAACGTCGATTTACCCGCTCCATTTTCACCACAGAGCGCATGAATTTCACCTTTTTTCACTTTAAATGTTACACGGTCTAATGCTTTCACTCCGGGAAACTCTTTTGTTATTTGATCCATCTCTAACGAATACAACCATCTTCCCTCCCATTCGCAGCATGATAGAATGAGAAAGGTCTGACTCTTTTGTAAGAGTCAGCCTTTATAACATTTAATTCTGTTTTGGCCATTGATCTTTTGGAACATTTTGATAGACATCTTCTAATTTGTGAAATCCATCTTTAATGACAGTATCTAGAACATTTTCTTTCGTTACAGCAATAGGATCGAGAAGGACAGATGGAACATCGATTTTACCGTTCGGTATTTTTTGATCTGTTTCGATTTTTTCTCCTTTTGCAACAGCTACAGCTATTTCAGCCGCTTTCGTGGCAATAGCATGAATTGGTTTATAAACCGTCATTGTTTGCGTTCCTTCCACGATGCGTTGCAGCGCAGCCAGCTCTGCATCTTGACCAGACACAGGGATTTTCCCTGCCAGTCCTTGAGCCGCTAATGCTTGAATGGCGCCGCCAGCTGTGCCATCATTTGCTGCTATAACTGCTTGAATATTATTTTTATTTGCTGTTAAAGCGTTTTCCATATTTTTCAATGCTTCTTCAGGCTTCCAGTCCTTTGAGAACTGATCATAAACAATCTTAATATCCCCTTTTTCTTCAAGCGGTTTTAACACATTCATAGCTCCTTCACGGAATAGGTGAGCATTATTATCTGTATCGGCACCACCGATGTATACATAGTTTCCAGTCGGTGCTTGCTTAACAATCTCTTTCGCCTGCATTTCCCCAACTCGAACATTGTCAAAAGATACATAGTAGTCTACATCTGCATTTTTAATCAGGCGGTCATACGAAATAACCTTAATTCCTTCTTTATGCGCTTTGTCAACAATAGCTGCTGTAGCTTCTGCATTATGTGGTACAACAACTAACACATCTACCCCTTCGGAAATTAATTGTTCTGCTTGATTCAATTGAGCAGCATCATCGCCATTAGCCGCAAGCGTTTTTACTTCTGCTCCTAATTCCTTTACCTTTGCTTCAAACAGGTCTTTATCGCGCTGCCAACGCTCCTCCTTTAACGTATCCATTGAGAAACCAACCACAATTTTGTCGCCATCTTCTTTTGCTTGACTGCTTTTGTCCTCGCCTCCCGATGAAACAACGCCGCATCCTGTTAAAGCAGAAGCTAAAACAAGTGATGCAGCTGCCATAGATAAAGTTTTCCACCATTTCTTCATTTGAAACCCCCCTCGTAATGTTTACGCTTTCATTTTTAAGCCTATCACGCATATGAAAACGATTTCTTTCTTATTTCCTTCACTTTTTCGACTTATAAAGAGACATTTTTCACCTGTAAAAATTTGACCGACTATCAAAATAGGATTCTTTTAATATTTGTCAAAAAAGTGCTAAAAAAAAAGATCACCCCTCCTGCACGTATAGGAGAAGTGATCGAATTTATCATTTATTTTTCTGCAGTTGGTTTCGATACTCTTTTGGCGTCATTTTCGTAACTTTTTTAAAAACTCGACTAAAATAGTTAGGATCGTTATAACCAACATAATAAGAGATTTCTTTTACGTTAAGATGGTATTGTTTCATCAGTTCTTTCGCTTTTTCAATACGCATATGTGTTAAAAAATCAGAGAACGTTTGGCCCGTTTCCTGTTTAAATCGTTTACTAAAATAGTGTGGATGAAAATTCATCAATTGAGCGACTTCCTCTAGTGTAATATCTTCGTGAAAATGATCAGAAATAAATTGAAGTGCTATATCTAGTCCCTTCGTATTCTCTGAATTTAGTAAAGCTCGATTCTTTTCTTTCTTGTCTGAATCTTGTGCAGCCTCTACTTCTGAAATATGTTTTACCCGTCCAAAATACGGTTGAGATGTTACAGCCAGAAGAGCTTCTTGATACGACTTTTTAAAGCCTTGAATATCCTTTTGTAAGGTACCAATTCCTATTTTAATTTTTTTGTTTGTTCGTTTTTCGATTTCCTTCAACCATTTCATGGAAAGAGTAATCCATTGATTTCTCGTCATATCCTGATCGGAAGGAAAAGAAAATATCGTCATACGATGATCGATTAAAGGACTGCATAAACACTCTTGTTTATTTTTCATATACCTTTTGACAATTTGGTATAAATCTTGTTTCTCTTCCATCTTTATATCGGAAAATTCAATGACTAAGGCTACGCTAGTTCGGTGAGGGATTTTTAACAGAGAAAGCAATTCATCCACGTCTGTTTCTGATACTGCATCCATCATAATCATTAGGGCACATTCGGATTCACTAATTGAAAAAAGGTGTCCCAGCTTTTCTTTCATTTTCAGTTCCTTCTCACGATTTTGCAATTCTTCTTCTAATTCTGATATACATTTTTTCAACACAGAGACAATTTTCTCTTTTTTAGCCGGTTTTAAAATATAATCATTCACACCGAGTTCAATGGCTTCTTTTGCATAGGAAAAATAATCAAATGCAGTTAATATAATGATTTTAATCTTAGGATTTTGTTTTTTTATTTCTTCAATCGCCTCCAGTCCTTGAATACCAGGCATTTTTAAATCCATAAATATAATTTCCGGCTGATGCTTTTCCATCTGTTGTATCGCCAATCGGCCATTTTCAGCATGAAAAATTTGAAATTGATTGGGCAAACATTTTTGAATCATCAATTCTAACCCTTCACGCTCTAGAGGTTCATCATCTGCAATGAGAAGTTTATACATGCATCTTTTCCCCCCTTACTCTTGGTAATGACAACAAAATCGTGGTGCCGCGACCTTGCTTGCTTTTAATATCCACGATATCATGTACTTGGTAAAATAATCGCAAACGTCGAAACACATTTTCCATTCCTAATCCTGTTGAATGTCCTGTTGATTTTTTAATTGAAAAAGATGGTGACTCGAGTATTGTTTTCACAATCTTTTCATCCATCCCTACACCATTATCCGAAATTTTCACCAACACTCTTCCTTCTTTTTCTTTGACGCTTAACTCAATAACAGCTCCTGATTCCATTGATTCGATCCCGTGAACAAAAGCATTTTCAAGCAAAGGCTGAATCGTAAGTGCAGGTATTGATTGGTCTAAACAATGATTATCAATCTCCATTTGAAATGAAATACGGTCACGAAATCGTGCTTTTTGTATGGCAAAATACTCTTTTGCATTTTCAATTTCTTCACGCAGCATGACAGGTTCGTTTAATTTCCGCAAATTATATCGTAATAAATTGGAAGTAGAAATGGTTAGTTCACTCGTTTTTTCAGCTCCTTCAATATATGCAAGCTTTGAGATCACATTTAATGTGTTAAATAAAAAGTGCGGGTTAATTTGACTTTGAAGTGCTTTTAACTCTAATTCTCTCATTAATTTTTCTTTTTCTAGTATTTCCATATTTTTAGAGATTAATTTTCGTAAATTTTCAATCATCTGATTAAACACTTTTCCTAGTACCCCAACCTCATCATTTGGCTGGTATATCGGCACGTTCGTATTTAAGTCTCCCGCAGCGACTTGTTTAGCTGTTTGAACAAGCTGCTGAATGGGAATGACGATACTTCGAGACAGCCAGATAGCAAATACGATACTTAATGCTGTGGTTACAATAAACAAACTTCCTCCCCATTTATTCATATTTTCGTTAATTGCCAACATACTATTATACACAGGCTGGTATTCACTCAATTCCATGTCTACTAGTTGTTGGCTATCCTCCCGAATGAAAGAAGCAACTCTTTCTATTTCTTTGAATTGATCAGCTTGATCCAGAAATTTTTTTTCTTTTAAGTTTGTTAAAATAGCTTCTTCCAGTTGGAGAAAAGTATTGATCATATTTTTGTAATTATCAACTACTAAAGCATTACTGGCCGAATTGTTGCTTAAATTATTTTGCAGAGCTTCTAAATTAGCTTTATGTTTAATTAGCAAGTTAAGATTTTCTTTGTCTTGATATATGAGATAGCTACTTAAATAGCGAAGATTTTCTTGAGTTTCATTGGAAATTTGTTTGTATAAGTAAATACGATGGACCATGAAGTCATAGCTCTTTTGAACTTTTTTTCCACTATCAAAAATAAAAAATGCTATAGTATTGAGTAAAATGACGAGCAATGGAATAAAGATAAACAATTTTGTCCGTATATTCACGGTGTTACCTCCATTTGTACGTTTGATGCATCTACTTTTTTGCTTGAAGTAAAATATACGTTTGGAATAGGTTGTCCTTGCAAATGCTTGGACATTAATTGAACAGCAATAAAACCCATTTCATATGGTTTTTGAATGATGGTCGCTGTAATCTCTCCTTTTTTTATTGCCAATAATGTTTCTTCGACGTCATCAAATCCAAAAATTTGAATATCGGATCGTTGCAAATTTTTCACAGCCACTGTCATACCAATAGCATCTAAAGCACTTGTCCCAACCATCACTGAAATATCGGGATATTTTCTTAACATAATATCAGCTTGAATGGACGCTTGTATTCTTGAAATATTGGATGCTTGGACTTCCACTACTTCTAACCTTGGATGTTGTTTAATAACTGACAAAAAACCATCTAGCCGCTCCTGTTGATTGTCAGATGATTCACTCCCAATAATAACCCCAATTTTATGCTGCCCTGTTGTCATATCTACCACGGTTTTCCCAAGCAATTGACCAGCTGCAAAATTGTCTGTCCCTATATAGGAAAGACGACGGCTCGCTTTAGCATCTGTATCAATTGTGATAATTGGAATATTTTTTGATATTGCTTTATTAATGATGGGAGTAAATGTTTCTTCATCCAAACTTTGAACAATGATTCCATCTACTTTAGAAGCAATTGCTTTTTCTAATAGCTTAATCTGTTCTTCAATACTTGTTCGTAACGGAGCGACATATTCAACTTCTACTTGAAACTTTTTTGCAGCATCCTGAGCACCTTTTTCTACTTTCCGCCAGTATGGATTATCGAATTCTTGAGCAATAAGAATAAAATGCGGAGGTTCTTCATGTAGGGAAACCCTTTTGTCAAGAGCTTCCACTGTCTCTTCCATCTGCTTTGACGTCCATATAAATTGAATAAAAACATATAGAAACAAAATAATTAAGAATAAAAAAGTTAATGTCCATCTTTTGTTTGACATATATTTCACCTTTAGCTCAAATAAATTGTAACCGTTTACAGTTAATCCCATTAAATATTTTGATAATCTACAAGCCTTCTATCTATTAATATTATTATAAACTAGTGCGATTTCCTTTTTATTTTTCATAAATTTCTCATGTATGACTCCTCATAGGGAAATAATTCATAGCTTTTGTCTTACACTGATCGCTTTTTCCCTTTAGGAGTCTCGCGAATTTCACTTTAAATGAGGATAGCTTTCCATTGAAACATCGTTCTACTATTTTTCGGTAAAAAGGTTAAAAATTAATTATCAAAAATGTTACGGCCGTAGCTTTTTGCGTACAAATTTCCATCCTCTAATCACCATTTCTTTACAAAATGAGCCAATGCCAGCAAAGGAAAAATATATTCATAGCTTGGATAATGATTGTAAAATCCGCCAGGTAAGCCTTGACCTTTTGGGTATGTGATTGTCCATGAATTTTCATCTTTTGAATTTAATAAATAGTTCACTGCTTGATTCATTTGTGGTGTAACCGTTTCTTCTGTCGCTACCAAAGCGTCTAATGCCCATGCGGTATGCACTCTAGTGCTAGCTGGTAAAGGGATAAATTTTTTCTGTATATCACTTTTACAAGACTCTCCCCAGCCCCCATCGTCATTTTGAATGGAGTATAACCATTTCACAGCCTTTCGTACGGCAGGGTGATCTCTTCTCACCTTTACTGCGATTAAGCCTGTTAATGCACACCATGATCCATAAATATAACAAATTCCCCATCGTCCATACCAAGAACCATCGCTTCGTTGATTTTTTAAAAGCCACTTTACCCCTTGCTTTATAAACGTTTGATTGTAGCTTGATCGTGTAAAATTACCTAAAAACTCCAACGTTCTTCCCGTTAAATCAGGCGTTGATGGGTCAAGAAGCATTTTTCCCCGCCTTCTATCGGAAGCCAAGATAGCGATGAATTATTGACATTTTTTTCGAACGATCCCCAGCCTCCATCATCGTTTTGCATAGACAGGAGCCATTTCATTCCTCGATCCCAAAAGGAGCGATTATTTAATGCTTCTTTTCGCAACGCGCGTAAAGCCGCTGTTGTATCATCAATATCCGGATTCATCGTATTAATATTTGAAAATCCCCATCCCCCCGGTATTTGATACGGATTATGAACAGCCCAATCACCATATAGATAGTGCTGGCGAGAAAGCAAATATTGATTTGCTCTTTGAATAGAAGCTGACGCAGATGGTACACCAGCTTCTTGTAATGAATAGCTTAATAATGCCGTATTCCAAACAGTTGCCGTCGTGTATTGAATATGAGTGTGTCCATCTATTGTTGTCTTCATTGACTTTAGCCCTTGAACAGCCCGAACAATAACTGGATGCTTTTTCGAATATCCTAGAGCCATCAGAGCAAAAATCATTAAAAATGTTGAACTAAAGTAGCTATAAAAGGTACCATCTTGTTCAATTCGATTTAACATATATTGTTCTGCTCGATGTAATGCCAATCGATGAAGCTCAAAAGGAATACCTACTAATTGTTTCATGCCGTCATATATAAACGAAAAAAAAGAACGCCATTCAGAAGAGCCCAAGTCCCAAAGGTCTTCATTTCTATGAACATATAAGTCTGATAAGTCAGGAGTATGCTTTGTCTTTATACTAAACTTGCGATCAGCAGCAATCAATATTGGTATTAAATTGGCTCTTGCATAAACGGAAAAGTCAAAAAAATTTACAGGAAAAGTAGTCGGAAATAAAATGAATTCGATCGGCAGATGAAAGGATTTAGGCCATTTGATTTGGTCCGTTAAAGCAAGCATGACTTTCGTAAACATATTTACTTTTCCAATGCCACCATAGTTTATGATAAACTTCCTAGCTAGTCGCATGTTTGTATTGTTTTGATCGATGAATCCCGAATAAAGTAAAGCATAGTATGCTTCAACTGTTGTGGATAGATTTCCCTTCTCTTCATCGTAAAACAGCTTCCATGCTCCGTTTTTCTCCTGTTTACTTAATATCCTGTCAACGAGTGATTGAATGAATTGTTCATCATGAATTTCCAATGTTCGTAATAAGATAATCATATAACAATCTGTGGCAATACCCGTTTCAAATGGGAAATCCCAAGCACCGTCAAAATTTTTCCTCTTTAGGATGAATTCCGCCAATCGATTGATTTCAGCTTCAATTCGTTGTTTCATCCTATTCACCACCACTTCATGTAGTAAGTTTTAGCTTATTCTTATACATATTCAGCTTTTATGGAAGCTATTCGATGAGGGAGGAATAGGATGGTCTTTCCATGGTTGAACAACAATAAATTGATCGATCAACAGCTTTTGAAAATTAAGGAAGATCTCGTCGAAAAAATGAAATGTAACGTAAATCAGCCTATGCCTCCATTACAAACATGGGAACAAAACATCATTGATTCCATTGTGAACGTGACAAATACACTCAACGCTAACAACGTAACTAGAACAGCTGCATATTTAAAATTTTTATATCAGGCATCCAGACATCCATTGGGCGCTCTTAGGACATATGGTTTCCCGGAATGGAGGATGGCATATGACAGATTTAAAAGGAGACTTGTTAACAAGGCTAATATCAGAAAAGGAGCAAAAAAACTACTTTTTATTTTTAGAACGTGGAAATTGGTTAATCTTTCAAGATGTATTCCCGCAATTTTTACTTTATCACCACAGCTTGCGCATGAAACGAAACTTATTTTACCTCCTCCCCTATTTAAACGTATCAACATTTATGGAAACAATCTGGAATCACTATTGGGAAAACAGAAACTATTATCTACTGGCAATCGCAACGGTCATCAATGAACAAAACTATTTAGAAAAACATGTTATTCAAAATCATCATTTTCAAAAGACCGTATTAAACACGATTGGTTTCAAGCTTTATGATTTTTTGCGATTTAATCACATCATCTTTCCGTATGTTGAAAATGAAACAAAGCCTGCTTTAATCGGAGCGACACTGCAGCATTTTGCATCGCTTCATGAACGAATTATGTTAGGTAAACGTTTATATTCTTTGCTTTTTCACCAAGAGAACGTTTTACAAGGAGTGCTGCGTTGGGCCAAAAAAAATAAGCATACAGGTTCGAGAGCAGATTACTGGGGGCACCTCTTTCATCATGTGAAAGAATCATTGCCAGGCACAATCTATAAACGAAGGACAAAAAAGTGCGAGTTGAAAAAAGGAGAGCCGCGCATTTACAGCCCTCAATTAAAATTCGCTTGGGGAAATATCAAACACGAAGACGCGGACAGTGGAGATTGGTTCCATGATTGGAAGGTCATCCACTATTTAAAAGAAGAAACATTTTCAGGCGGGGATATTTATGAAGATTATTGTAAAACAATCGAAAAAATTGAACTTACCATCATGGCGAAAAAAGCAATTTTTCTTAGAAAGGAATAATATTGCTTTACTTGCTGCAACACTTTTTGCCTCTTTACTTGGAACATACTTAGATTTGATTTTTGTTGAATGCAGATTTTACGCCTTTCCAAAACGATTGTTCCCGAAAATCTTCTCTATTAACATCTTGTTTACGCTCGTCATTCTACCTATTATCACCGCCTCATTTTTAATCGTCATGCATAAAATCCGTCCTTTTGTTCGCCCAATCCTACTTTGCTTAATTGGTATTTTAGCCTGCATTTTTGAACAAGCGGCTGAACGAGCGGGCGTGTTTATCCATTCTTCTGATTGGAATCATTTCTATTCTTTTTTTGGATATATCCTTTTCTTTATAATTATATGGAGATTTTACAGCATACTGGTGAATTCTCCCCAAAACAATTAGGGCTGCAACGTTCAGCCCTTTTGAAGCTGTCGATTACGGGAAAAGAGGCTCCCAATAAAAGGATCAATGAGATCTTTCTGGAGAATGATAAATCGGTGATTTTTTCGGTCTTGACAATAATTGATGTTTTAAGCACGACAGCATAATTAACGGCATCGATTTTGAAATGGCTGAAGCATCTAGCAAAAATATTATTATATTTGATTTAACACATAATCTTCCAATTCGCTTTCGCTGTATTGATTGGCAACTTGATGAATTTTCCCGTTTTTCAGCAATAATATTTCATCGGCCAATTTATGGGCGATCGGGATCATATGCGTGGAAAGAAGAACAATATTTCCCCTTCTGGCATAAGAAACGAGCTTCTTATAAGTTTCAGCAATGTTAATCGGGTCTAAAGATACTAGCGGCTCATCCAACAGCAATACCTTCGGTTTTATTAAAAAAGCAACGGCTAAAGCCAGCTGGTGCTTCATTCCATGCGAATAATTGATGACCAGTTCGTGGATAAACGACTGAATTCCTTGTTCTTCACAAAACCTTTCCAATTCATCTTTCGACATATTCAAATGATAGATTTTTTGAATAAAATCTAAGTTGTCAAAGCCAGATAAAAAATCTAGAAAAATTGGCTTCTCTGAAACATAATGAACAAGCTCATTAAGCTTTTTGTTATCTTTTATTATAATCGTGCCGGAATCATAAGCTAGAATGCCGGACAAAATTTTCATCAATGTCGTTTTTCCCGCACCATTCCTCCCTAATAGACAATAGATATTATTTGGTTCTAATGTAAATTGAACTCCTTTTAATATTTCCATTTTCGCCAGATACGACTTTTTTAAATCCGCAACTTGAATCATCTTTTTCAACCCTACTTTATGTTAATTTTTAACATTTCCCTCTATATTTAAAGAGGAGACAACATAATCCCATTGTTGATTCGAACTTTTTATCAAGAAAAATTTTGTATTTTTCTTTTTCAAAATGAAAAATAGCAGAACGGTGCTCACGAGAAAGGAAAATCATGGCGAAATGAAAAAGCATCGGTTAAAACCGATGCTTTTTATCGTTATTTATTCAGCCAATCTGTATGGAAGATGCCTTCTTTGTCAACACGCTGATACGTATGAGCGCCGAAATAATCGCGCTGTGCTTGAATTAAGTTTGCCGGCAATGTTTCAGTGCGGTAGCTGTCATAATAAGCAAGAGCGGCAGAGAAGCACGGCACTGGAATTCCTCTTTCGATGGCAATCGCAATAACTTGTCGTAAAGCTCCCTGATAGCTTTCAACAATTTCTTTAAAATAAGGGTCCAACAGTAGGTTTGGAAGATCAGGGTCGCGATCGTAAGCGTCTTTGATTTTTTGCAAAAACGCTGCGCGGATGATGCAGCCGCCGCGGAAGATCATGGCAATATCGCCGTATTTTAAATTCCAATTATATTCTTCGCTTGCTGCTTTCATTTGCGCAAACCCTTGAGCATAAGAACAAATTTTACTCATGTACAGCGCTTTTCGAACGGCTTCAATGAGTTCTTCCTTGCTTCCTTCATAAGGCCGTACATTCGGTCCGCTCAACAGTTTGCTTGCTTTAACACGCTCTTCCTTCATGGCGGAAATAAAACGGGCAAATACTGATTCAGTAATGATCGGAAGAGGGATTCCTAAATCGAGCGCGTCTTGGCTTGTCCATTTTCCTGTTCCTTTTTGCCCGGCGGTGTCAAGAATGACATCGACAAGCGGTTTTCCTGTTTCTTCATCGATTTTTGTGAAAATATCTGCTGTAATTTCAATTAAATAGCTGTCGAGCTCTCCTTTATTCCATTCAGCAAACACTTCATGAAGCTCTTGAGCATTTAACCCAAGAACATGTTTTAAAATGAAGTAAGCTTCGGAAATTAATTGCATATCTCCGTATTCAATGCCGTTATGCACCATTTTTACGTAATGTCCTGCTCCATCTGGACCAATGTAGGTGGTGCACGGCTCACCATTTACCTTAGCGGCGATCGCTTCAAAAATTGGACGCACAAGCTCATGAGCCTCTTTTTGTCCTCCCGGCATGATGGAAGGGCCTTTTAAAGCTCCTTCTTCCCCGCCGGAAACCCCTGTGCCAATAAAATGGATGCCGCGTTCAGCGAGCTGTTTGCTGCGGCGTTGAGTATCTTTATAATATGTATTTCCGCCGTCAATTAAAATATCTCCTTCATCGAGATATGGAAGAAGCTGTTCAATAGTTGCATCAGTCGCAGCACCCGCTTTAACCATTAGTAAAATTTTTCGAGGCTTTTCAAGAGAATTGACAAATTCCTCTATACTATACGTTCCGACGATTTTTTTTCCTGCTGCTTCTTTTAGCATTTCGTCTGTTTTTTCTGAAGAACGGTTGTAGACAGAAACGCTGTAGCCTCTGCTTTCAATATTCAATGCTAAATTTTTTCCCATTACTGCTAATCCGATAACACCTATTTGCTGTTTTGACATATGAATACGTCCCTTTCTATTTCGAATAACTATTCTACAGAACTGAAAATACCATAATTAATAGATTGTTTTCAAGTCAAAGCCATATACAAAGTACAGGTTTAAAAAACTTATTTAAAGAAAAAATCTTTCCCGAAGCTCGAGCCGAAAGAATCAATCTCTTTATGCATGCTCAGTCCTTTTTTGATAATTCCTTCTCCATATTTTTCAGACAATTTTTCTATCGCCTGATGGAGCGGTTCATTTTTCGCTTCTTCTTCAAAAGTAAATAGATCAAGCTGTTTAAAAGCATTTTTTTTGTGCATCACATCCTGCCCTGTTATTCCGAGCAGGCGCACAGGCTCGTTTTTCCACAGCTTTTGAAAAACAATCAAAGCATGCTGGAAAATTGTTCTTTCATCATCGGTTGGGTTTTCTAATTTCATACTTTTTGTTACAGTCGTCCGGTCTTTATAGCGAAGCATCACTGCAACTTTTGTCGCTACCGCCTCTTTTTTCTTCAATCGGAGACTTACCGATTTCGCCAAACTTTTTAGGGCATTCTTTAACTCTTCTTCATTTGTTTCATCTTCGGGCAGCGTCATCTGATTTCCGACGCTTTTAAAATCATAAACGGACGATGGATCAACCGGGCGATGGTCAATGCCGTTTGCTTTTTCTTTTAACCTTAATCCATTAATACCAATTATTTTTTCTAGTTGAACGTCGTTTCCTCTTGCAAGGTCACCGATTGTCCGAATTCCGATCTTCTTTAATTTTTCAGCTGTTTTCGCCCCTACGCCATGCATCTCTTCTACATCAAGAGGCCACAATTTCTCTTTAATATCCCTCTTCCTTAAAACCGTTATGCCTAAAGGCTTTTTCATATCAGAAGCTGTTTTAGCCAAAAATTTATTCGGGGCAATTCCGATGCTGGACGGCAGCTCCAACTCATCAAGAAGCCGCTGTTGAATTTCCTTTGCCAGATCGAGCGGATGTCTTGCGACGTCTGTGACATCCATATATCCTTCGTCTATAGAAACCGGCTCTACAATCGGTGTGTATGAACATAAAATCGCAAACATTGCTTTCGATGCTTTTCGATAACGATCAAAACGGGGCTTTTTGACAATTAAATTCGGGCAAAGCTTCTTTGCCTCCCATACTGGCATGGTCGTCTTTACCCCAAACGCTCTAGCTTCATAGCTGCAAGTCACAACAATTCCTTTCCTCTCCTCCGGGTTGCCGGCTATCGCAAGCGGCAGCCCTTTTAACGACGGATCAAAGGCAGCCTCAACAGATGCGTAAAAACTATTCATATCAATATGCAAAATAACGCGGCTCATACACATCACCCAATATCATTGTACCATACATAAATAAAAGAGGCTCCCTTGTTCTTTTGAATGGGCGGACAGAGCTGAATGAAGCTGGCATTTCTTGCTGCCTGCTATGCAAATGCTTTAAAAATAAAGGAAAGGGGGTGTCTAATAAGTCGTTTTTACGGCTTATTGACACCCCCATTAATGTTTTAGAAACGTTGATATATCGGTGTTTATGATTTTTTATTTTCAATGGCGATTGGACTTTCTAGACAGCCCCGGGATTTCAAAATATAATTTTAAGGTAAATTCGTCGCTCCCATTAAGAAGCGATCCACTTCCCTTGCGGCACCTCTTCCCTCATGAATCGCCCAGACAATCAAGCTCTGTCCTCTTCTTGCGTCACCTGCGGCAAATACGCCTTCTACATTTGTTGTAAATTTGCCGTACGGAGCGTTCACTTTCCTGTTTACCGTTTCAACGCCAAATTGCTTCAGAACAGGCTGTTCCGGCCCTTCAAAGCCGATTGCGATAAAGACTAAATCGCACGGCCATACTTTTTCTGTGCCGGGTATTTCTTTAAACACCGCATTGCCGTTTTCATCAAATGATTTTTCCATTTGAATCGTATGCAATTCTTTTACATTGCCATTTTCATCGCCGACAATTTTCTTTGTTTGGATGCAAAATTGACGAGGATCCTGTCCGAATTTGCTTTTGGCTTCCTCATATGCATAATCTAACGTAAAGACCAGCGGAGCTTGAGGCCATGGATTGCCTTCCGCCCGCTCCTTCGGCAAGGCTGGATGTTTACCAAATTGCACAACGCTTTTACACTTTTGCCGCAATGCTGTCGCTACACAGTCAGCACCTGTATCACCGCCGCCAATGACGATGACATGCTTATCTTTTGCATCAATAAACTTTTTGTCTGCAAAATTAGAATTGAGCAGGCTTTTCGTCGTTTCTGTTAAATAATCCATCGCAAAGTGCACGCCGTTTAATTCTCTTCCTTCAATCACAAGATCACGCTGCTTTTGCGCTCCTGTGCATAAAACAACAGCATCATATTGGGAGCGAAGCTCATCAGCGGTGATGTCTTTGCCTACTTCCGTATTAGTTATAAACGTAATTCCTTCTTCTTCTAAAAGACGCACTCTTCTTTCAACAATTTCCTTCTCAAGCTTCATATTCGGAATACCGTACATTAATAACCCGCCGATTCGATCAGCCCGCTCATAAACCGTAACGGAATGTCCCGCTTGGTTCAATTGATCCGCACATGCCAGACCGGCAGGACCTGACCCAACAATAGCGACTTTTTTACCTGTGCGCTTTTCAGGAATTCTCGGCTGAACCCATCCTTCGTCAAAGCCCTTATCGATTATTGCGCGCTCGATGCCTTTAATGGCAACAGCAGGATCTGAAATCGCAACCGTACAAGATCCTTCACACGGTGCAGGGCAAACCCTTCCGGTAAATTCAGGAAAATTATTTGTTTTTAAAAGACGGTCCAGCGCTTCCTTCCATTTACCTCTATAAACAAGATCATTCCATTCAGGGATTAAATTATGAATCGGACAACCTGATGTTAAGCCGTTAATCTCCATTCCCATATGACAGAAAGGAGTCCCGCAGTCCATGCAGCGGGCACCTTGTCTGGCAAGTGTTTCATTTGAAAACGGGAATGAATATTCCTTCCAATCATCAAGGCGGGAAAGCGGATCACGTTTTTTCTCTTCTTCTCGTACATACTCCATAAAACCTGTTGCTTTTCCCACGAGTCTCCCCCTCCTTTTCATCCATTCACTAGGTGTGCAATGAGGTTAATTTGCAACAGCCTGTAAAGCGAATGGTTCACCGGCGGTTGTTTTCTCATTCGCAACCGCTTCAAATGCTGCAAGTACAGCTTCTTCTTTCGTAAGACCTGAATTTTCCATTTTTTCAATCGTGCTGATCATTAGTTTGTAGTTTCTAGGTATCACTTTAATAAATCTTCCGACATACTCTTCCCAATGATCTAATATATGCCGGGCCTTTGGACTTTCTGTATATTGGAAATGCTTCGAAATCATGTCATATACAGTGCGGATTTCTTCTTCATCTTCAAGAGATTCAAATAACACTAATTCCTTATTGGCTGTTCGTTTGAATTTCTCCTGATCATCCGCCAATACGTAAGCAATGCCTCCGGACATACCAGCTGCAAAGTTTTTGCCGACAGATCCGAGAATGACAACACGTCCTCCGGTCATATATTCACAACCGTGATCGCCGACACCTTCAACAACAGCATTCACACCGCTGTTTCTTACACAAAATCTTTCGCCGGCTCGCCCTTGAATATATGCTTCACCGCTCGTTGCACCGTAGAACGCCACATTTCCAATAATGACATTGTCACTTGATGCAAAAGATGCTTCTTTCGGGTGACGGACAATTACTTTTCCGCCGGATAAGCCTTTTCCAATGTAATCATTGGCGTCGCCAGTAAGCGTCATCGTCATTCCTTTCGGTACAAACGCTGCAAAGCTTTGACCTGCTGAGCCGTAGAAATGAAGATTGATCGTATCTTCCGGCAGCCCCTCTTCGCCATATTGTTTTGCAATTTCGCTGCCTGTAATGGTTCCAACGACGCGGTTCACATTTTTAATGTTCAAATGGAGTTCAACTTTTTCTTTCCGTTTAATTGCCTCTTCAACTTTCGGCAATACTTCGTTCACGTCTAATGACTGGTCGATTTTATGGTTTTGCGGACGTGCAAATGTTCGCGGACCCTCCACTTGATAAAGCAAGCGGGATAGGTCAAGATGCTTTGCTTTCCAATGTTTTTTTGCACGGTCGCTAACCTTCAATACATCTACTCTTCCAACCATTTCATCAATAGTTCGGAATCCGAGGCTTGCCATGATTTCGCGAACTTCCTGCGCGATGAAATACATGAAATTAACAACATGCTCTGGCTTGCCCATAAATTTTTCACGAAGTTCAGGATTTTGCGTTGCCACTCCGACTGGACATGTATCAAGATGACATACACGCATCATGACACATCCTAGAACGACTAGAGGAGCGGTTGCAAAACCAAATTCTTCTGCCCCGAACAATGCCGCCATCACAACATCACGGCCTGTCATCAGCTTGCCGTCTGTTTCAAGAACGACTCGGTCACGCAATCCGTTGAGCATAAGCGTTTGATGTGTTTCACTAAGGCCGAGCTCCCACGGAAGTCCGGCATGCTTAATGCTCGTCTTTGGAGATGCCCCGGTACCGCCGTCATAGCCGCTGATTGTAATAACGTCCGCTGCACCTTTCGCAACTCCAGCAGCAATCGTTCCTACTCCAGCTTTTGAAACAAGCTTGACGCTGATTCGGGCATCTCTATTCGCGTTTTTCAAATCATGAATAAGCTGCGCCAAGTCTTCAATTGAATAAATGTCATGGTGCGGAGGCGGTGAAATCAATTCCACACCCGGTGTAGAGCCGCGAACTTTTCCGATCCAAGGATACACCTTTTTGCTTGGCAGCTGTCCGCCCTCACCTGGCTTTGCTCCTTGAGCCATTTTAATTTGCAGCTCGTCAGCATTGACTAAATAATGGATTTTCACGCCGAAGCGGCCGGAAGCTACTTGTTTTATGGCACTTCGCTTCAAATCTCCATTTTCATCTGGAACATAGCGGTTCGGATCTTCTCCACCTTCACCGCTGTTGCTTTTTCCACCGATGCGGTTCATCGCAACCGCCAATGCTTCATGCGCTTCCTTGCTTAAGGAACCGAAGGACATTGCTCCTGTTTTAAAGCGGCGTACGATCGATTCCACCGGCTCAACTTCTTCAATAGGAATCGGTTTTCTAGATTCATTGAATTCAAACAAGTTGCGCAAAAACGTCACTTGCTCTTCATTGGCCATCTTCGAGTATTCTTTAAATAACTTATAATCGTTTTTCCGGCATGCCCATTGCAGCGTATGGATCGTTTTCGGATTGAATGCATGGTGTTCTCCGTTTCTTCTCCATTGAAATTCGCTGCCTGGATCGAGCGTTTCATCTCGATAAGTTGTTTTAAATCCTTGAGCATGACGCATTTTCGCTTCTTTTTCAATTTCTTTTAATCCGATTCCTCCAATTTGCGAGGCTGTTCCAGTGAAGTATTCCTCGATAACTTCTTCTCCAATGCCGACCGCTTCAAAAATTTGGGCTCCGCGGTAGCTTTGAATCGTAGAAATTCCCATTTTTGACATGACTTTGACGACCCCGTCTGTCACCGCTTTTTTAAATCTTTTTACTGCTTCTTTATATGAATATGGAATCGTTCCCTTTCGAACAGCATTTCGCACTGTTTCTAAAGCTAAATAAGGATTGACCGCATCTACACCATATCCTATTAGAGCCGCAAAATGGTGCACTTCTCTCGCTTCTCCGCATTCAACAATAATGCTTGCTTTCGTGCGGGTTCCTTTTTTCACCATATATTGATGCAGAGCGCTTCCGGCAAGCAGTGCTGGAATTGCTGCATATTCTTCATTTACTCCGCGATCTGATAAAACTAGAAGTGTAGCGCCGTTTTCCACCGCTTCATCAGCAGCTTGAAAGAGCTGATCTAATGCATTTTTCAAATCATCTTTAAACAAAGCTGGCAAAGTGACGCATTTAAATTCAGGATACGGATTATTTTTCAAAGCAGCGAGTTCTTCATTCGAAAGAATTGGAGATTCTAAGCGAATGCGTCGTGCTGCTGATGGATCAGGATCGAGAATATTTCCTTCTTTTCCTAACAGTGTCATCGTAGAAGTGACGATCGATTCACGAATCGCATCAATCGGAGGATTCGTTACTTGGGCAAACAATTGTTTAAAATAATTAAACAAGCTTTGCGGGCGATCTGACAGCACTGCAAGAGGAGTATCATTTCCCATTGCGCCGATCGGATCTTTTCCATCGATCACCATTGCTGCAATTGTTTTTTCAACATCTTCATACGTATAACCAAACGCTTTTTGGAGTTTGGTTAGATCGTCAACCTTTTCAACATCTTCAGGGACATTGATGTCGAAAATAGAAATCATCTGATCATTGATCCACTGGCGATATGGTTTTTCTTTGGCGATTTCTTCTTTGATTTCCTGATCAGAAATGATTCTTCCTTCTTCCAAGTCAATCAACAGCATTTTTCCTGGACTCAGCCGGTCTTTATAAAGCACATTTTCCGGTTCAACATCAATCACACCGACTTCTGATGAGAAAATAATGTAATCATCTTTCGTCACATAGTAGCGGGCTGGTCTAAGTCCATTGCGGTCCAAAATAGCTCCGATCTGCTTTCCGTCTGTAAACGAGATGGCCGTTGGACCGTCCCACGGCTCCATAAAACAGCTGTGAAACTCATAAAATGCTTTCTTATCATCATCCATTTCATCATCCCAAAACCACGGTTCAGGAATAAGCATCATCGCCGCGTGCGCCAGCTTTTTCCCTGCCAGCACAAAAAATTCAAAAGCGTTGTCTAAAATGGATGAATCGCTTCCGTTCATATCTAAAATAGGTGTGATTTTTGTCAAATCATCCCCGAAAACGTCTGAAACAAACAGCTTTTCCCTTGCAGCCATCCAATTCACATTGCCGCGCAATGTGTTGATCTCGCCATTATGGATTAAATATCTGTTTGGATGCGCTCTTTCCCAGCTTGGGAACGTATTGGTGCTGAATCGGGAGTGGACTAGAGCAAAAGCTGATTGAAATCTCTCGTCCTGCAAGTCTACATAAAATTCATCTAATTGTTCAGGCGTCAAGAGACCTTTATAAACAATTGTCCGGCTTGATAAACTTGCAAAATAAAATTCATTATTTTGAACAAGACGTTCTGCTTGTTTCCGAATAACATACAGCTTTCTCTCAAAAGTAAGCTCGTCTTGAATATCATCGCTCGCCCCAATAAATACTTGTCTGATGAAAGGTTTGCTCTCTTTTGCAAGCCAACCGATCTTTTCAGAATTTACCGGCACAGTTCTCCAACCTAATAATATTTGTCCTTCTTTTTCAATGATTTTATTGATTTCTGTTTCATAATGTATCCGATCATGTTCACGACTCGGCAAAAAGACCATTCCGACTCCATATCGTCCTTTTTCTGGAAGGTTCATTCGTCCGCAAGCAACTTTAAAATAATTGTGCGGAATTTGAACCATAATGCCTGCACCGTCTCCAGTTTTCGGATCGCTTCCTTGTCCGCCGCGGTGCTCCAATTGACAAAGCATGTGAAGGCCTTTTTTGACAATATCATGAGAAGGTTTCCCCTTCAGATGAGCATATAAACCGATCCCACATGCATCATGTTCAAATTCAGGACGATAGAGACCTTGTGCCTTTGGTAATCCTATCTGTTTCATCTCTTCTCCCCCATTCTCATGCCGATAAGTCTGTATGTATAATTGTAGTTTTCAAAAATAATATTAACAATATATAATTTAGATAATAATAATCTCATTTTGATATAAATTGCTTGGGGGTGAGTCAAATGGAACTGAGACAGCTTATATATTTTTGGGAGGTTGCGAAGCGGGAGCATGTTTCAGAAGCTGCTGAAGCCCTTCATGTCGCACAGTCGGCTATCAGCAGGCAAATAGCAAATTTAGAGGCGGAGCTCGGAGTGGAGCTTTTTGAAAGGGAAGGAAGGAATGTTAAGCTTACTCCAATTGGACGTCATTTTTTGCCCCATGTCGAGACGGCTTTAAAAGCGATCGAACACGCCAAACAGCAAATTGAAGAATTTTTGGATCCGGAAAGAGGAACAGTTAAAATCGGCTTTCCGACCAGCTTGGCAAGCCATACAATGCCGACTGTTATTTCCGCTTTTAAAGCAAAACACCCGAACGTTTCCTTTCATTTGCGACAAGGTTCTTATAAATATTTAATTGAAGCCGTCAAAAAAAGAGAAATCGATTTAGCTTTTCTCGGTCCTATTCCGACGGATGACAACGATGTGAAAGGGGATATTTTATTTACGGAATCCTTTGCAGCCCTTTTGCCGCACAATCATCCGCTTGCGCACAAAAAAAGCTTAGTGCTGACTGAATTGCGTAATGAACCGTTTGTGACGTTTCCAGAAGGTTATATTCTGCATAAAATCGTGCATGAAGCGTGTCAACAGGCTGGATTTTCCCCAATTATTTCATCGGAAGGGGAAGATTTAGATGCCATCAAAGGGCTCGTATCGGCAGAAATTGGCGTAACATTGCTGCCTGAAAGCACTTTTTATGAAACAATGCCTCGTTTTACGGTAAAAATTCCGATTGAAATGCCTCGTGTAAGCAGAAATGTCGGCATTATTATATCGAAAAATTACGAGCTGGCCCCGTCCGTTAAAGTGTTTTATCAATTTGCTAAAGAGTTTTTCTCAGTACTAGAAAAATATCAATAAAAAAGATGCTCTTCCAACACGACGCTGGAAGAGCGGAACGGCTGTCAATATTATAGAAGCCGGAGGTTGTAAAAACTATCAGAGGTCTTGCAGATGTTTTGGAGCTGTCAATTCTTATTATGAAGCCTAAGGCCTGGCACATCGGATCGTTTGCTGAGTGACGAGCTTCCGGCTTCAAATTTTCAAAGCTCTATTGGTTTGCTACCTCTTTTATAATGGCGACAACTAATTCTGCTGTTTTGACAAGCTCCTCAATCGGCATTTTTTCATTTGTTGTATGAATTTCCTCATAACCAACAGCAAGATTAACAGTCGGAATACCGAAGCCAGCGATAATATTCGCATCGCTTCCGCCCCCGCTTTTTAACAATCTGCTCTCTCTGCCGATTGTTTTGATAGCTTTTTTAGCAATTTGAACGACCTTATCTTCATCGGTAAACGTAAATCCGGGATACATTACGTTAATATCCACTTCTGCTTTTGCTCCCATTTCGGCAGCAGCTGTTTCAAAAGCTTCCTTCATTTTTTGTACTTGCTGCTCCAATTTTTCAGGTACAAGTGAACGCGCTTCAGCTAAAATATCAACGCGGTCGCATACGATATTTGTTTGCGTTCCCCCTTCAAAACGGCCGATATTTGCCGTTGTTTCTTCATCGATTCGGCCTAAAGGCATATTGGCAACTGCTTTTGCTGCAACCGTAATAGCGGAAATTCCTTTTTCTGGCGCAACCCCGGCATGAGCGGTTTTTCCGTGAATCGTCGCTTTAATTTTTGCATGTGTCGGCGCCGAAACAATAATGTCTCCAACTTTTCCGTCACTGTCCAATGCATACCCGTATTGCGCGGTAATCAGTTTTGAATCGAGCGCTTTTGCCCCAATTAAACCTGATTCTTCTCCAACCGTAATGACAAACTCGATTTTCCCGTGAGGAATGTTATTTTCTTTTAATACACGCACCGCTTCCAGCATTGCGGCAAGGCCCGCTTTATCATCAGCGCCTAAAATCGTTGTTCCGTCCGTCACAATATATCCGTTTTGTATAGAAGGTTTTACCCCTTTTCCAGGTACGACCGTATCCATATGAGAGGTAAAATAAATCGTATCAACGCCTTCTTTCGTCGCCTCTAGCGTACAAATTAAATTTCCTGCTCCATGTCCTGTTTTTTCAATTGATTCGTCTTCTATTACTTGTAGTCCAAGCTCGGTAAATTTTTGCTTTAATACATTTGCTATTTCCCGTTCAAATTTTGTTTCTGAATCAATTTTCACGAGTTCTAAAAATTCATTCACTAGCCGGTTTTCCTGAACCATTTTGTCTTTCCTCCTAATTATGTATTCATGTTTAGTGTAACCGATTTTGATTCCGCTTGTGAAATCAAAAAGAAGCTGTCGATGAAGGTTGTCCCCTCTAAAAAATCGTTGTACAATGTTTTATAAATCATGTATGTGGAGGGAATCATGATGACAAGCAAAAAAATGCAAAAGTGGGTTGTTTATATTATGTTAGGTTCATTGCTGATCACCTCAATTTTAACAGGCATCACTATGTGGCTTTAAAAATTCAACATGCACTTTTTACACCACATAGGCTGTTTGGTGAAAAACAATTTCTTTCAAATCGGTGCTTCCTCCTCTCGATTGCTCGTCCTCATCCAACCTTTTGTTACATTTTTTCCGATAAAGTCCATGAATTCCGCACATTCATTTTCGCAAAATCAATCTCGTCCGCTGCGGACTTTTGGCATCGTTGCCGCGAATTTTTTTACAGATCACGCTGATTTATTCCATAGCTGTTCACGAATATTTTCAGATCATGCGAACCGATATGGTGAACATTCTTAGCCGATTTTTTTCAGCAGACACGGTCCATTCTTCTGTTTGTATTTTGAAAAGTGCAGCTCATAAAGGCGTTTCTTCTAAACATATGTACGAAAAAAGCATTGACACGATCTCTCGTTTTATTGTGCTCAATGACAAGCGCTTCATCCTTTTCCTTTTTTGGCGTCGGCAAGACCTTTAAACTGGCTTTTAATAATTAAATATTGCTCCATTTCATATAAAAAATGATAAAGCCTTGCTCTCGTTTCAAATTCCTTTCTTGTTTTCGGAAGCGGTGCCCTTTCCATCTCTTTTTTGATGTCATCTAGCTTTTTTAAAAATTTCTTTGCTGTATTTCCGGAATGAATGTTGTCTTTTAACTCTTCAATAAACTGTGCAATAAGGTGCGCTTGTTCTACGTTTGCGGTGATCATCGTGAACGTCGGCAGCACTCGTTCAATGATTTCAAATTGTTTTTCTCTCATTTTAAAATATGCATAATATTGGTCTTCATGTCTTAGCAAACGATTTTCTACATTTCGGAGCGCCAATCCTTTCCCTTTTTCAATGAGATCGGCTGTCTCAGGAATTTCTTTTCCATCCCACGTATAGTCGCCTTCTCTTAAAAAAGCTACAATTTTTTCAAAAATAACCGCAAAGTTTTTTTCTACTTCTTTTCGATAAACATTAAGGTCATTTTCCAAGCTCGGCATATACAGATTCATTAAGAGCGCTACTCCGATCCCTGTCACAATAATCAAAAGTTCGTTTTGAACAATATCCAGCGTTATTTGACCTGCTTCATATAAGTGCAAAATAATAACAGCGCTCGTTACAATGCCTTCTGTCGTTTTAAAAAGCACCATTGTCGGTATGAAAAAAAGCAACAGAAATCCAATGACAATTGGATGGTAACCAAAAATTTCAAAAAAAAGAAAAGAAAACATCATTCCCGTTATACAAGCAAAAAACCTGGACCAAGCGCTTTTCAATGATTTCTTTTTTGTTACTTGAATACAAAGAATCGCGATGATGCCGGTGGAAACAAAATGGTTTAAATCCATCAGCTGTGCTAAAAATATCGATAGAGAAGCACCTATCGCTGTTTTTAACGTACGATAACCGATTTTAAATTTTCTCATTACTCATCACCATCATTTGCCTATTCTCTTTTCGAAATAAAAAAGGCGCCACATCTAAAAATGGCAGCCTTTTCTTTTTATACTTCGTCACAATATTGCTCGAATGCCTCTTGCAATTTTTGGACAACAGACATCGGCTCATGTCCTTCGATTTCATGGCGTTCAATCATGGTAACGAGCTTTCCATCCTTGAGCAGCGCAAAAGATGGAGAAGACGGCGGATAACCGGTAAAATAAGATCTAGCTCGTTCCGTAGCTTCTTTATCTTGACCTGCAAATACAGTCACTAATTGATCAGGACGTTTATCATAATGAAGCGCATGATATGCAGCCGGTCTTGCGATTCCGCCTGCACAGCCGCAAACAGAATTAACCATTACTAAAGTGGTTCCTTTTTTCGTTAAAGCTTCATCCACTTCTTCCGGTGTTTTCAATTCCGTATAGCCAGCGGCAACGATTTCCTCACGCGCTTGGCGAACTATGTCGTTCATGAAGAAATTAAAATCGATGCTCATTCATTCGCACCCCTTTCCCTTTTTTTCACCATTATATTGTTATCTTACAATAACAGCAATCTTTGAAGCAAATGTTAACCAATGTTGCTTAAGCATTATTTCTAATAACTCAAAGGACTAATATACGGATGTTGTTTCTTTCGAAATACCTTCTAATATTTGTTTTACTCTTTGCAAAAATCTTCCGCATACAACCCCATCTAATACTCTATGATCGAGAGAAAGGCAGAGATTCACCATATCGCGCACGGCGATCATTCCGTTTTTCATGACAACTAATCTTTTCACAATCGTTTCTACTTGCAGCAAAGCCGCTTGTGGATAGTTAATAATTCCCATTGATTGAATAGAGCCGAATGAACCTGTGTTGTTAACGGTAAATGTACCGCCTTCCATTTCCTTCGCTTCAATCGTTCCCGTTCTAACCTTTAAAGCAAGCTCGTTAATTTCTCGAGCAATTCCTTTAATGGATTTTTCATCAGCATGTTTAATAACTGGTACATAAAGCGCATCATCTGTTGCAACAGCGATCGAAATATTAATGTCTTTCTTTTGAATAATTTTATCCCCCGCCCAAGTCGAATTCATTTGCGGATATTCTTTCAACGCTTCTGCAACGCTTTTCACAAAAAACGGGAAAAATGTTAAAGGAAAACCTTCTTTTGCTTTAAATTCTTCCTTGATCGAATTTCTTAATTCAACTAACCCAGTTACATCGACCTCAATCATCATCCAAGCATGGGGAATTTCTGTTTTGCTTCGCGCCATATTTTGAGCAATGGCTTTGCGCACCCCAGAAACAGGAATTTCAGTATCACCGGCTGTTTTAGGTGATTTATAGGATTTCGTTTCTTGGATCAAGGAGCCCTTTTTCGGTATATTACCTGCTTCAATCAGCTTCAACACATCTTTTCGGGTAATTCTTCCGAAAGCTCCCGTTCCGTTGACTTTTTCTAAATCAATATCATGTTCTTGAGCTAGCCGGAGCACTGCCGGAGAATACCTGTTTTTCATAGTCTTCTTTTCCGTTTCTTCTTTTTCAGCCGGCTGATGGTCATTAGCATAAAGACTGTCTTTTGGCTGAATGTTTTTTTCTTGTTCAACCGCCACAGCCTCCACTTCAATTCTGCAAATAACTTCGCCAACTTGGAGAGTATCTCCCTCCTCAGCTAAAAGCTCTTTAATTACACCTGTATATGATGAAGGAACTTCTGCATTTACTTTATCCGTCATAACTTCTGCAATGGGATCATATTTGTTGACCTTATCGCCGATGGAGACGAGCCACTTGCTGATTGTTCCTTCTGTCACGCTTTCTCCTAATTGAGGCATTTTCATTTCTTCGATTAGCACGTTGATTCCTCCTTGAGATTAGGGTCAACTTTTAAAACTCTGCCAATTCTCTCATCGCTTTTTCAATTTTTTCTGCATTCATCATAAAAAATTTTTCCATTGTCGGTGCAAATGGCATCGCAGGTACATCCGGGCCTGCAAGCCGTTTAATTGGTGCATCAAGATCAAACAAACAATGCTCTGCAATAATGGCGGATACCTCGCTCATTACACTGCCTTCTTTATTATCCTCAGTCACGAGAAGCACCTTGCCGGTTTTTGAAGCGGCCTCAATAATAGCCTCCTGATCAAGCGGATATACCGTTCTTAAATCTAAAAGGTGGACAGAAATTCCATCTTTTTCTAATCGTTCAGCTGCCTGCAGAGCAAAATGAACGCACAATCCATATGTAATAACGGTAATGTCATCCCCTTCCAGCTTGACATCCGCCTTTCCAATCGGCAAAACATAATCATCTGCCGGAACTTCCCCTTTAATGAGCCTGTATGCCCGCTTATGTTCAAAAAATAAGACAGGATCATCATCGCGTATCGCTGCTTTTAATAATCCTTTTACGTCATACGGCGTAGAAGGTATGACAATTTTCAAACCGGGCTGGTTGGCAAATACCGCTTCAACAGACTGAGAATGGTATAAAGCACCGTGCACTCCTCCGCCAAACGGCGCCCGAATCGTAATCGGACAGTTCCAGTCATTGTTGGAGCGATACCGTATTTTCGCTGCTTCTGAAATAATTTGATTGACAGCCGGCATAATAAAATCAGCAAATTGTATTTCACAAACAGGGCGCATTCCGTACATGGCCGCTCCTATTCCAACGCCAGCGATAGCAGATTCAGCAAGGGGAGCATCGATTACCCTCTCTTCTCCAAACTGTTCATATAACCCTTGAGTCGCTTTAAAAACTCCTCCTTTTTTCCCGACATCTTCTCCTAGTAGAAATACTTTTTCATCTCGCTCCATTTCCTCACGAAGTGCAGCTGTAACTGCTTCGATATATGACATAATTGGCATCTTTTTTCCTCCTTCAGTTTCCATACACATGTTTCAGTGCATGTTCCGGAGCCGCATAAGGCGCATTTTCTGCATAATCAGTTGCTTCATCGATTATGCTTGCAATTTTCGTCTGCATATTTTGTTCCAATTCCTCTGTTAACAATCCAATTTCTTTTAAATAGGATGCAAACGTATAAATCGGATCTTTTTTCTTAGCTTCTTCGATTTCTTCTTTTGTCCGGTAGCTCCGATCATCATCATCGCTCGAATGGGGTGTAAGGCGGTGCACAAGCGTTTCAACCAATGTCGGTCCCTCTCCTCGGACAGCTCTTTCTCTCGCTTCCTTCACAACTTTATACACTTCAAGAGGATCGTTTCCATCTACAGTCACCCCGTGCATGCCGTACCCTGCTGCTCTGTCTGACACTTTTTCGCAAGCTAATTGCTTTTGAATCGGAACGCTGATGGCGTATTGGTTATTTTCACACATCAAAATGACAGGTAATTTATGTACTCCAGCAAAATTCGCCCCTTCATGAAAATCTCCTTGGTTCGATGATCCTTCCCCAAAGGAAACAAATGTGACAAAATCCTTTTTATCGATTTTTCCTGCTAAGGCGATCCCAGCTGCATGAGGAACTTGAGTTGTAACAGGGGATGAACCAGTTACAATCCGATTTTTCTTTTGGCCGAAATGTCCTGGCATTTGCCTGCCCCCGGAATTCGGGTCTTCCGCTTTTGCAAATGCTGATAGCATTAATTCTTTCACGGTCATTCCAAAGTGCAGGACAACGCCTACATCACGGTAGTAAGGCAAGATATAATCCTTTGTTTTGTCCAAGGCAAAGGCTGCACCAACTTGAGCGCCTTCATGCCCTTGACATGAGATGACAAATGGGATTTTTCCTGCTCGGTTTAAAAGCCACATCCGTTCGTCCACTTTTCTTGCAAGAAGCATCGTTTCATACATGTTTAATACGTCCTGATCCGTTAAACCTAAAGACTGATGACGATTTTTGGGCATGACAAGACCTCCCTAGCTTATATATGTATTGCTTTGCCATTTACCGCAAGAGCCGCTTCCATTATCCCTTCTGACAATGTTGGATGGGCATGAATCGTACGGGAGAGTTCCCAAGAGCTTGCATCGAGAAAGCTTGCTAAACTTCCTTCAGAAATCAGCTCTGTTGCATTTGGTCCGATAATATGAATTCCTAAAAGATCATCGGTCTTTTCATCTGCGACAATTTTGACAAACCCTTGCGGTTCTCCATAAATGAGCGCTTTTCCAACTCCTTGAAAAGGAAATTTTCCGATTTTGATGGTATAGCCTTTTTCCCTCGCTTCTTGTTCTGTTAAACCGATACTTGCAGCTGCAGGATTCGAATAAATACATTTAGGGACTTTTTTGTAGTCAATTGGCAAAACATTCTCTCCTGCAATATGTTCTACGGCGCGTATTCCTTCTTGCGATGCGACATGGGCAAGCTGAAGACCGCCGATGACATCACCGACTGCATAGATGTTTGATTCCTTTGTTTGATAAAACTCGTTTGTCACAATATAGCCATTATGGATTTCAATTTCGGTATTTTCCAATCCAATTCCTTCTGTGTTCCCTTTTCTCCCTATTGACAACAGCAGTTTTTCACTGTGCAAACTGATTTCTTGTCCATCCTGTTCGATGAACACTGTGATTCCGTTTTGTATTTCTGTTTTTTCAGGCAAAATCGATATATTCGTAAAAATGCGGACTCCTTTTTTCCTCATTAGCCGTTCCATTTCTTTACTTATTTCAATATCTTCTGACGGCAAAATTCGATCCGCCATTTCAAGGATCGTGACTTCAACTCCGAAATCAGAGAGCATAGATGCCCATTCCATTCCAATCACTCCGCCGCCCACAATGATCATAGATGAAGGAAGGCGTTGTAATTGCAATGCTTCATCTGACGTCAAAATAGTCTCGCCGTCAATCGTTAATCCAGGCAATTCACGAGGGCGCGATCCAGTTGCAATAATAACGTATTTCGGAAGTAAAATTTGGTTTTCCTCCCCGTTTTCCATCTCTACAGAAACTGTTCCTGGCTGCGGAGAAAAGATGGACGCACCTAAAATTCGTCCGATGCCATGAAACACATCGATCTTTCCCTTTTTGACTAATTGCCTGACCCCTTGATAAAGTTGAGAAACTATCTTTTCCTTCCGCTCCTGCACTTTATCAAAATTGACTTGAACATTGGACAGCTCGATTCCAAAGTCGCTGCTTTTTTTTGATTGAGCAAATATTTCAGCGCTTCGCAATAAAACTTTGCTCGGGATGCAGCCCGAATGCAAACAGGTCCCTCCAAGCTTTGATTTTTCAACAATAGCTGTTTTCATTCCGAGCTGGGATGCCCGGATCGCTGTAACATATCCTGCCGTTCCTCCTCCTAAAATCACTACATCATATTCTTTGGCCATGAAACTCTCCTTCCTTCATCTCTTCTATGTATGCTAAAAAACCGATTTTTAAAAATATTTATATAGAAAAGACGTATGCTCCTTGTCCATTCATCGTTAATAAAATGGCATATCTTCATCATAACATGTTTATTTGTATTGACAAATTGTAATATGATCGTAAAAATGAAATTGATTCGCTCTATTTTAACAGAAAGGGATATAAAGTCAAATGATAAGGCTTATTGCATTGTTGATTATGGTGATTCCAGGGATCCTGGCGGTTTACGGAATTAAATTAATGAGAGACATGCTTTTTGGCATTTTACAGCCCCCGTTTCCTTACTTATGGCTGCAATTTTTAATGGGTTTATTATTTTTCCTAGCAGGATTGTTCTTTATAGGAGGATTTATTTTGCATAGAGATAGAAAACGCAATCGAGTTCAGCCGCGTTTTCAGAAAAAAAGTAACCGCCGTTAGGCTCAGCGGTTACTTTTTTTTCAGGAGGCCTTATGCTCCAATCTCAATTTATCTGCCACCATTGCAATAAATTCCGAGTTCGTCGGTTTGGCTTTTGACATGCTGACTGTGTAGCCAAACAGCGATGAGATAGATTCAATGTTGCCGCGGCTCCATGCTACTTCAATAGCATGGCGGATAGCACGTTCCACACGGCTTGCCGTTGTGTTAAATTTTTTCGCAATATCTGGATAAAGCACTTTTGTAATCGATCCTAACAGCTCGATATCATTATAAACCATGGAAATCGCTTCTCTTAAATATAAATATCCTTTGATGTGCGCAGGAACCCCGATTTCATGAATAATGCTTGTAATACTAGCGTCTAGATTGTCATTTTTATTTTCAGAAACAGCAGAGCCAGATTTATGTAAAGATATATTTTTCATTAGAGGCGAAGGCTTTCCACTCACTTGACGAATATTTCCAGCCAGCTGTTCCATATCGAACGGTTTTAAAATAAAATAAGCAGCCCCTAGGTCGACCGCTTTTTTCGTTACATCCTCCTGGCCAAAAGCAGTTAACATGATTACGTTCGGCTTTTTCGCTTTGTTTAGCTCCTTGAGCTTTTGCAGTACTGCTAATCCATCTAAATGGGGCATAATGATATCCAAAACAAGGACGTCCGGGCTTTTTTCATTCAAAATATTTAAACATTCCTGACCATTGTAAGCAACGCCGATTACTTCCATATCCTCCTGGCTGGATAAATATTCATCCAAAAGGGCAACAAGCTCTCGATTATCATCAACGATACATACTTTAATTTTTTCCACACGCACTCCTCCCAATCCTCTTTACAAAATTATACATTGTTTGATCTACAAGATATTTTCGACAACTTTACAGAGAATCCTTTTCCTTTTTTAAAAAAAGTGAAAAATTATGTGTTTTTTCAAAGTTCTTCTTATTATGAATAAAGTTTTCGATTTCAAGCAAAATTCTCCTCTAACAAACATAAACAGCGTTTTTGTAATAAATATGTATGTCGAATTAAATAAGTTTATACATAAATTTTCGCTTGATTGAGCCAGTACACTTCCCTTGCTTTTAAAGCAAACAGCCCACTTCACAAAACTCCTTTATGTGAACGTGACGTTTTTCGCAAAAGGATTTATTTAAGAACGCTGCATCATGTAATAAGAAAAAGCGAGTGCGTTAACTCGCTTTTTGCTGCTTTTCGTCCATACTAATCCCTGCGTCTTGCAGCATCCATTCAATGTGAACACCGTAACCAGATGTCGGATCATTGACAAATACATGAGTCACAGCGCCAACCAGCTTTCCATCTTGAATGATTGGACTGCCGCTCATTCCTTGAACAATGCCTCCTGTTTTCTTAAGCAACTCCTTATCTGTCACTTTTATGACCATACCTTTTGTTGCAGGAAACTTTTGATTAACGGTACTGACAATTTCTACATCAAATGCTTCCACTTTATTTTGATCTACCACTGTTAAAATTTGTGCAGGACCTTCTTTCACTTGATGTGAAAAAGCAACTGGTATCGGTTTGTCCATAATTCCGTTTTTCACTTCTTGATTCAGCCTGCCAAATATGCCGAATGGACTGTTTTTTGAAATAGAGCCGATCACTTCATGTTTTTCTGAAAATCTTGCTAATTTTTCACCTGGACTTCCGCCTCTTCCTTTTTCAATCGACGTTACCGTAGACCGGACAATTTTTCCGTTTTCAACCACAATCGGTTTTTTTGTATCCATATCTGATATAACGTGCCCAAGAGCACCGTATTTTTTTGATTTCGGATCATAAAACGTCATCGTTCCAATGCCTGCTGCAGAATCCCGTATATAGAGACCGATACGATACGTTTTGTCGCTTTTGTCTTTGACTGGTGTCAATTTCGTGTTGAGAACTTTGTTGTTGCGTTTTACTTCGATCGCTAAAGGGCGGCCTGTTCTTCCTGCTTCTTGTATAAATGGAATAATATCACTCATTTTTTCTATTTTTGTCCCATTAATTTTTGTTATCATATCGCCGACTTCTACACCTGCCGATTCACCCGGTGATTTTTTTCCGGCTTCAGTTTCAATTTGGTGAAAGCCGACTACTAAAACACCAAGTGTATTTAACTTAACACCGATCGATTGGCCTCCAGGAATTACCTTTAATTCCGGGAGAACTTTGACATTCACGTTTTTAACCGGCATGCCTTTTATTTCATAGAGAATTTGTCCATCTCCAGATTTCGTGCCTTTTAGCTGCAATTCGTCCCCGCTTTCCGACACTTTGAAAGCGTTTTGAACATCCTGAACTTGAGCTTGAGCTGGAATAACATTTTTTTCTATTGTATAAACGTCATTTTCAAAAATGGTGATTGTTTTCGGAATGTGTAAATATTGTCGCACCTCTTTTGAAAAGCCTAAACTGATTAAAGAAACAAGGAGAATCGTACCAATTATTTTTCTGATGTATTCTAAAGTCATTTCTTCACTCTCCTCGCTCCTAACCCACACCATATGACTATTTCACATGGCTACATCTAATAATTTTTCCTTGAGCGAGGTCATTTATAACTTTTTCTTAAAGAAATTATTTCCGCTAGGAGGATTTCACCGATATAGCCAGATCCAACAGCTCTTTTGCATGCTGCTTCGACAATTCCGTCACTTCCGCTCCAGCAATCATCCGGCCGATTTCTGCAATTTTTTCTTTTTCAGAAAGCGGAATAACCTTTGTTTTCGTTCTTCCCTCTTTGCTTACTTCCTTAGCAATTAATAGATGGTTGTCAGCCATCGCTGCAACTTGAGGAAGATGCGTGATGCATAGCACTTGAGAGTTAATCGACACCTGATAAATTTTTTCTCCGATCGCTTGGGCGACACGGCCGCTTACACCAGTATCCACCTCGTCAAATATGATGGAAGTAATTCCTTGATGCTTGGAAAAAATCGTTTTTAAGGCAAGCATGATTCTTGATAATTCCCCGCCGGAAGCAATTTTCGCAAGAGGCTTAAGAGGTTCGCCTGGATTGGTGGAAATGTAAAATTCCACAAAATCCATGCCGTCACTTCCAAATTTCGTTGGAATTCCATCGATCAAAGCGGAATCTTGGGCCTCTTTCTGCGAAAATTGAACCTTAAATGTAGTTTTATCCATGTACAGCTGTTTTAATTCAGATGTGATTTGAGCAGTTAGCTTGTTTGCATATTTTTTTCTTATTGCCGTTAAATGTTGGGATTTTGTCAGCAGTTCTTCGACGACAGATTTAAGCTCATTTCTAAGCGTTTGAATATGGCTATCACGGTTTTCAATCGTATCGATCTCTTTTTCAATTTCATCTCTATATTGCAAAATGTCTTTGATTGTTTGCCCGTACTTTCGTTTTAACCGATGAATGACATGGAGGCGGTCCTCTATCATATTTAACCGATCAGGATTAAATTCCATGCGTTCTAATTCATTTCTAAGCTGAAACGTTAAATCCTCTACAACGTAAAAACTGTTCGACAGCGTTTCGGACATTTCTTTTAACTGTTTATTAAATTCTGCTGCTTCTTCTAAATGATTCATGGCAAGTCGTAAAAAATCAAGCCCGCGCTGCTCTCCCTGCAGCGATTCATAGCTATTTTTCAAGGCTTCATAAATTTTTTCAAAATTTAACATTTCCTGCCGTTCTTCCTGAAGCTTTATATCTTCATCCATTTTTAAATCGGCATCGTCAATTTCCTTTAATTGAAACTTCAATAAATCCAATCGATGCGCCATCTGCTGCTCATTTTCTGAAAGGGCTTTTAACCGCTTTGTTAAGTCCGCGTATTTTTTATAAAGCTTTACGTATGCATCCTTTGCTTTTTTCACTTCTTCGCCGCCATATTCGTCGAGAAGATGAAGATGCTTTTGCTCGTCCATCAGCTCTTGATGATCGTGCTGTCCATGTATATCGACTAATGTGCTCCCAATATCCCGGAGAATTCCGATTGTGACAAGCTTTCCATTAATTCTGCAAATGCTTTTTCCGTTAGCGGAGATATTCCGGTTTAAAACAATCATGCCTTCACTAGCATCTATTCCTAATTCATGGCATTTTTTCAAGCACGGATGGTCCTCTTCTTCCAATATAAACAACCCTTCCAATTCAGCGCGCTTTTCACCGGCTCGGACAAATTCAGAAGAACCGCGTCCTCCTACAAGAAGAGATATAGCATCAATAATGATCGATTTCCCAGCACCTGTTTCTCCCGTCAGCACTGTCAGCCCTTTTTCAAAAGAAAGAGATAGGGATTCAATAATGGCAAAATTTTTAATCGACAATTCCGCTAACATCGCATTTTCACCCCAAACTTGTTAAAGCATGTCCAAAAATTTTTCCGTCAACGTTTTGGTGTCTTCATTCTTCCTGCATATAATTAAAATCGTGTCATCGCCGCAAATTGTCCCTAATATTTCTTCCCAGTCCAAATTATCAATTAATGCACCAATTGCATGAGCATTTCCCGGCATTGTTTTCATCACAAGCAAATGTCCGGCAGAATCGATTTTAACAAACGCATCCATCAATGCTCTTTTCAGCTTTTGATGGGGATTGAAGCGCTGATCTGCGGGCAGGCTGTATTTATAACGTCCATCAGATGTCGGAACCTTCACTAAATGGAGCTCCTTGATGTCGCGGGATACGGTTGCTTGGGTGACATTAAAACCTAAATTTTTCAGCATTTCAACTAGTTCATCCTGCGTTTCGATTTCGTAATTTGTGACAAGCTCTCTAATTTTAATAAGACGCTGTCCTTTTGTCATTAGCGACCACCCCTATTCTCTTTCCTGTTATGATATCTCATAGAAAAACAGGAATAACTTGTATTCGTTATCCCTGTCTCTTTATTTTTAACGTCGAATGAGCGTTTTTCACAATTTCTTCAATTGTTTCCGTAAATTTTATGTCACCTTTTTCTTTTGCCCCTCCCCAATACAAATGGAGCAAAAACTCTATATTTCCGTTGCTGCCAGTGATCGGAGAGTACGATAAATGTAAGCAATCAAATCCTTCATTGATTGCAAAGGCCGTTATGTCATGCAAAACTTCCTCATGAACCCGAGCATCTTTCACAATTCCTTTTTTCCCGACTTTTTCTTTTCCTGCTTCAAATTGCGGCTTAATTAGCGCGACGCATTCACCAGTGGGCACCAAAATGGTTTTTAAAACAGGGAGGATCAATTTTAAAGAGATAAACGATACATCAATGGTAGCAAATTCCGGAAGCCCCTTTTGAAAATCCTCCGGCTTTACATAACGGAAGTTTGTCCGTTCCATCACGATAACACGTTCATCTTGACGCAGCTTCCAATCCAATTGATTATACCCGACATCCACCGCATAACATAATTTTGCGCCGTTCTTCAAGGCGCAGTCGGTAAATCCTCCCGTAGAAGAGCCTACATCTACCATAATTTTTCCTGCCACACTGATTTCAAATTGTTTCAATGCCTTTTCCAGCTTTAAACCGCCTCTTGAAACATACGGGATCGCATCTCCCTTTACAGTTAACGGGATGTCGCGATCAATTTTTTCGCCAGGCTTATCCAATCGTTTTTCATTTGAATAAACAAGCCCGGCCATAACGGCTCTTTTTGCTTTTTCTCTCGTTTCTGCAAGTCCTCTTTCTACAAGCAATACATCTAAACGTTCCTTTTTACCCATATTTGATTCCTTTTTCTTTTTTTGGTATTACTTCGAGCACATTTTTTATTATTCCTTCTTTTGTTAATCCAATCTCTTCTAACAGTTTTTCCACGCTTCCATGCTCGATAAAGCGATCTGGAATTCCCATTCTTTTCATTGTAAGATTTGTAAAGCCATGCTTTTCAGCAAATTCTAATACCGAGCTGCCAAAACCGCCTTCAAGAACTGCTTCCTCTACTGTTAAAATCGGTATTCCTTCGTTGAAAATCTCAAGAAGCATTTTCTCATCAAGCGGCTTTAAAAAGCGGGCATTGACGACTCGAACGGAAACATTATTTTTGGCAAGTGCTTTCGCTGCATCCAATGCCATTTTAATCGTCGTTCCAAATGTTAAAATGACAGCATCTTTACCTTGTAAAAGAACTTCCCACGTACCGATTGGAATTTCTTTCAGCTCAGGATCAAGAGGCACACCCAATCCTGTTCCTCTCGGATAGCGAAGAGCGATCGGCCCTTCATCGTACTTCAGAGCCGTATAAACCATATGCTGTCCTTCATTTTCGTCTTTCGCCATCATTAATACAATGTTTGGTATATGGCGCAAAAAAGCGATGTCAAATACTCCCTGATGGGTTTCTCCGTCAGCTCCGACGAGTCCTGCGCGGTCAATTCCGAAAAACACATTTAAGTTTTGTCGGCAAATGTCATGAACCATTTGGTCATAACCGCGCTGCAAAAAGGTTGAATAGATTGCCAAAAACGGCTTCATATTGGCAGCAGCAAGTCCTCCTGCAAGCGTCACCGCATGCTGCTCGGCAATACCGACATCAAACATTCTGTCCGGAAATTCTTCTCGGAATTTTTCAAGTTTCGAACCAACCGGCATGGCTGGTGTAATTGCAACAATTCTTTCATCGTTTCTCGCTAATTTTCGAACTGTTTCACTTACTAATTCACTCCAAGACGGAGCCGATATTTTCGGTTTAACAAAATCGCCTGTTTCAATTTTATACGGGCCTGTTCCATGCCATGTTCCAACCTTGTCTTTTTCGGCAGGCAAATAGCCCTTTCCTTTTTTCGTGATAACATGCAGCAAAACAGGGCCTTTTGTTTTTTTGGCATAACTAATGTTTTCCATCAATGCCTGAAAATCATGTCCGTCAATCGGGCCAAAATAGGTAAAGCCAAGCTCCTCAAAAAACATGCCCGAAACGAATAAATATTTCAGACTGTCTTTAAGCCGTTCTGCTGTTGAGGCAAGCTTTCCTCCGACAGCTGGAATTTTTTTTAACAAGTATTCCAACTCTTCTTTTACCCAGTGATATTTGCCTGTTGTTCTTAATCTTCCAAGTATATGATGAAGAGCACCGACGTTTGGAGCAATAGACATTTCATTATCGTTTAACACAACAATAATATCCTTTTGTTCATGGCCGATGTGATTCAATGCTTCAAGCGCCATGCCTCCGGTTAAAGCACCGTCGCCGATAATCGGCACAATATATTCATCCGTTCCTTTTAAATCGCGGGCAATAACCATTCCCATTGCCGCAGAAAGTGAAGTTGAACTGTGCCCCGTTTCCCAAACATCGTGCTCGCTTTCTGAACGCTTCGGAAAACCGGACAATCCTTTATACTGCCTCAACGTATCAAACTCTTTCGCCCTGCCTGTCAAAATTTTATGAACGTACGCCTGGTGACCTACATCCCAAATAAATTTATCTTTCGGGCTGTCAAACATTTTATGTAAAGATATTGTCAGCTCAACTACTCCTAAATTTGGTCCAATATGTCCGCCGGTCACTGACAGCTTTTCAATTAAAAATTGGCGAATTTCCGCGCTCAATTGCTCCAGTTCTTTTATTGAAAACTTTTTCAGAAATTTTGGATTTTCGATGGACAATAGATCCAAAACGGATCACTCACTTTCGCTTTTTAGATATGCTTGCTTTTTTATGATTCTTTCCTTTTTTCTCTTTCATCAAAACAATATTAAATCTTTTTTCAAAAAAATAAAATATCTTTCCGACATAAAAAATAATCGGAGTTGAAAAACGGATTGCAAACGCCTTTCCAAACGCTTTTCCTCCGACAGTAAGAGCGGCTACAATGCTTGTGAATACGATTGAAATCGTAAACTCAAGCGCCGAAGTTTGACGGTCGGCAAACGTCACCGCCAGCTGCACTACGACAACAGCCGAGGCTGTTCCGCTGATTATGCCGGAAATATCGCCAATAACATCGTTGCAAAAGTTCGAAAAGCGATCGGCATTTCGGATAATTTGAATGGCATGCTTGGCACCGCTCACACGCTTTGACGCCATCGCATGAAACGGTACCTCATCTGCTGATGTGGCAGCAATGCCGAGCATATCAAAAAAAATGCCGATTAAAACGATCACAAAAACGATCATCATACCGGCAGCCCATCCGACGCCTTCCAGAAGAACAGTTGATACAATTGAAAAAAGAGCCGCTAACACGAATGTGATAACGGCAATTCCTAAACTCCATCGTATTGAATATCGAATTAGCTCTTTCATCATGAAATGCATAACACCTGATTTCTATGTAAAAACTATATATAACGAAATGGAGTGGTCATATATAGAGTAAACATTACGGCTTAGGTCCAGTAGGTTTTCCCAGTCAAGTACCAGGCGTTGCCGCCCCGGCGGTTTCCCTTTAAACCTGACTTAGCGCTGTCGCCAAACGCTAGACTGGATTGCCACTTAGTCCGTACTACAATCCTCTATATATGTCATGTGAACAGTCTAGGAGTTTTCCTCAAACAGCCTTTAGCCGGTTCCTAGCCTCTTTTGCAGAGCCGATTTCATATGTCACATAAGAAACTCTTTCATTGGCCATATGAAAAAGTTCCTTGTTTCCATAATCCCCTCGGCCTCCACTCAAGGCAGGCTACGCTGTCCGCGCCTCATTGCACTATGAAGCGCGTAGACAGGTTCATACCCATTTTGCACATAAAATGGGCCTCCGCGGAAAGAGGGTCAACGCCCACATGCCATTGTGGATCGCCCTCTAACCTTAACCCCCAGCATCAACCCAAGGCTGGGCGCCTCAAGCCAACACCAGGAACTTCATCGATGTGCCCTTTAGCGGATTTTTAGGCCCGCCTTCAGAACCGGAGGGCTGACTAGAATACTGCACCACTCCATCATGTTTTCTGACAGAATTATATCATATAGGAGTGTTTTCCTCAACTTGTTGGAGAATGCACACATTCAAATGCGAATCCCGTTCCTCACATTTTGTCAACCCGTTGGAGGTGCACCGAATTTTCATCGTTTAATGTTCGCGCTCCCCAATTAAATCACAAAACGATAATAGAAGCTCATTGTTTATGGAACATGTTTGCAAAATAGCCTTTGATGTTTCAATATGCTCCGACAATTTTTCCTTTGCGCCTTCCAAAGACAGTACGGACAAATACGTTGTTTTTTTATTCTCTTCATCGGAACCAACAGGCTTTCCGATCTTTTCTTCGTCTCCTTCAACATCTAATATGTCATCTTTAATTTGGAAGGCAATGCCTATATGGTATGCGAATTCCTTTAATTTATTTATTTCTTCAATCGACGCCTCAGCAATGATGGCACCTGCAATAATACTGAAAGCCAGAAGCTTTGCTGTTTTATGCTCATGAATATATTCAAGCTGTTTTAAAGTTAATTGTTTGTTTTCTCCTTCCATGTCGGCAACTTGTCCGCCAACCATTCCTTCTGCACCAGCCGCCTTTGAAAGCTCTGAAATGAGCGTCAATTTTACGCGATCTGAAAGCTCTTCAGCATCAGCAATCAGCCGAAAGCTTTCAGTCAGTAATCCGTCACCTGCCAGCACGGCTATGGCTTCTCCATATACTTTATGATTGGTCGGCTTTCCTCTTCTAAAATCATCATTGTCCATGCATGGAAGGTCATCATGAATGAGCGAATACGTATGAATCAATTCCACCGCACATGCGACCGGGTAGCCAATTTTCTCTTCTTTTCCATACGAATGGAGAACGGCAAGCAAGAGCATAGGGCGCAGACGTTTCCCGCCGGCATTTAAGGAATAAATCATCGATTCTTTAATAATTTTCGGGGCATTTAATCTTTCAATATATGTGGGAAGAACGGAATCAATGGCAGCTTTGCGCGTTTTTAAGTATTCCGGAAAAGACATCACTTTTGTTCTTCCTCCTGTGCTTGGAAAGGTTTGATCGTTCCATCTTCATCAAGAATAAAATCCAATTGCTTTTCAGCTTGCGTTAATTTTTCATGGCAAAGCTTTGAAAGCTTCATTCCTTCTTGAAAATATTGGATCGCCTGTTCTAATGGAACATCTCCGTCTTCTAATTTTAAAACAATTGCTTCCAGCTCTTTCATCGCTTCTTCAAACGTTAATTCTTTTTGATCATTCATGATCTTCTCTCCTCAATTTCAGATACTTCACAATGGATGGTCCCGTCCTGCAATTTAATTTGAATAAAATCCCCTTCAGCCGTTTGTTTTACGCTCTTTACCAGCTTATCTTGTTTATACACAAGGCTGTATCCACGTTCCATAATCTTTAATGGGCTGAGCGCATCAAGTTTAGAAGCCAATGCTTGAAAGCGATTCAGCTTCTGTTGATATAAAGCTGTCATCTCGCGCAGCATTTTTTTGTCCAGATCCTTCATTCTTGTCTTCGCCCGCTCAATTTGGTCATATGGAAGTTCGTTTTTAAGACGATTCGTCAATAACAAGTATCGGTTCGTTTGATCGTTTAAGTAACGTTTTCCTGCTTTTTTAAAACGTTCGAATAAAATGTCCAGCTCCTGTTCTTTTTGCATATAAAGCTTTTTCGGATATTTGAATGCATATGAGTTGGTTAAGCGGAAAAGCTTGAGCTTTTCCTTTTTGATCCGTTCCTTTAAAGCGTTCGTCATTCTAATGTTCCGTTCCCGGATCTTTTCGATTAAATCCGTTATATTAGGAACAGCCAGCTCTGCTGCTCCGGTTGGAGTCGGCGCCCGAAGATCGGCGACAAAATCTGCGATTGTATAATCTGTTTCATGGCCTACAGCAGATATAACGGGTATTTTTGATTTAAAAATTTCCCTTGCCACCACCTCTTCATTGAAAGCCCACAACTCTTCAATCGACCCGCCTCCTCTTCCAACAATGAGGACATCGAAATAACCGAGGGAGTTGGCAAGCTGTATTTTATTCACAATCGATTTTCCCGCTTGTACACCTTGAACAATTGCGGGAATAACCACCACTTTTGCCACAGGGTATCTTCGTTTGATCGTTGTGATGATATCCCTGACGGCTGCACCTGTCGGCGATGTGATCACACCGATCGTCTTTGGAAAGGCAGGAATCGTTTTTTTATGCTTGACATCGAACAGCCCTTCTTGCTCCAATTTTTTTTTCAGCTGCTCGAATGCAAGATAAAGCCCTCCTACTCCATCAGGCTCCATTTCCTTTGCATAAATTTGGTATATTCCTCCGGGCTGGTAAATGGTAATTTCACCGCGTACCAATACGTTCATCCCGTCCTCTGGGCGAAATGGAAGAGAACGGTTAAAACTTGAAAACATAACCGCCTGTATTCTGGCATGCTCGTCCTTTAACGTAAAATAAATATGTCCGCTGTCATGAATTTTTACGTTTGATAATTCGCCTTTTACCCAAATATCGCGCAAATGTGGATCAACATCAAATTTTCGCTTAAGGTATTTTGTTAACGCCGAAACGGTTACAAATTTTTTGTTACTCATGAACAACTCCTTTAAAGCAAGTTTATGGACGTACCCGCTTCTTTGCGGATTTAACCGTATTATAAACCAGCATCGTAATCGTCATTGGACCTACTCCGCCGGGAACAGGAGTAATGGCGCTTGCTTTTTCTTTTGCCTCATCAAATTTTACATCGCCTACAAGTTTTCCGTTCTCAAGTCTATTGACGCCAACATCTATTACGACTGCACCTTCTTTAATATGATCAGCACCTATGAAATGAGGACGCCCGACAGCAACGATTAAAATATCTCCTTGGATCGTATGCTCCCGCAAATTTTTCGTTTTCGAATGGCAATATGTAACCGTTGCATTTTCGTTTAGAAGCAATTGTCCGACCGGTTTTCCGACAATATTGCTTCTGCCAACAACGACAACATGCTTTCCGGCAATTTCGATATTTGCAGATTTGATCATTTCAACAATTCCGGCCGGTGTGCACGGCAAAAACGCATCCTGTCCCGTCATCATGCGTCCAACATTAATCGGATGAAAGCCATCCACATCTTTTTCTGGAGAAATTTTTTCAATGACTGCTGTTTCATCAATATGGTCAGGTAACGGAAGCTGAACAAGAATTCCGTCATAACGATCGTCCTGATTATATTTTTCTATCACTTCAAGCAGTTCTTCTTGTGAAATCGACTCCTCCAAATGTTCCAGCTTAAAAGAAACGCCGATTTCCTCCGAAGCTTTTTGCTTCCCCTTAATGTAAGAAAGGGAAGCAGGATTATTCCCAACTAAAATAATGGCAAGGCCGGGTGTTACCCCTTTTTCCTTTAATTGTTCCACTTCTTTTTTTAACTCGCTTCGCATTTCTTTTGCCAATTCTTTTCCGTCAATAATCGTCGCCACCATCTTTTTCCTCCTAAGCTTTTTTTTCTAACTCTTCTTTTATACTTGAGAGGACACCATTTACAAATTTGCTCGACTGAACATCTCCGAACATTTTAGCAAGTTCAATCGCTTCATCAATTGTTACATTGAACGGAATATCCGGTTCATATTTCATCTCATATACAGCTAAACGCAAAATGGCACGGTCAATGTTAGCCAATCTTTCCAATTTCCAATTGGTTAAATTCCTTTTTATCAATTCGTCAATTTCGTTTTGATGTTCAACCGTTCCGAGTACAAGCTTATTTAAAAATGGATCATGTTCATTACCGTCCAAAACATGATTGATGGCTTCCTCAGGAAGCGCTTCAGCCAAGTCAATTTGAAACAGTGCCTGCAATGCCTTTTTCCTAGCTGTTCTCCGTTTCATCTTTTTGCTCCTTTTTTCAAACTATGTCGAAATGTCATATATGAATCATATCATAACTGCCTCTTGTATCACATATGAAAGTTCATCCGAAAAGAAATTTCAGAATCTTTCTTATTATTCTTTATTTTAAACAAAAAAGGGGAGGATATCCTCCGCCTTTACATTTCCTCTTGAATTTCAGGCTCTTCCGTCTTCGTTTCAAACTGAATGCCCACTACATGAATGTTGATTTCGTTGATTTCAAGCGCCGTCATCGTTAAAAGCGTTTGACGAATGTTTTCTTGTACTTTCTGTGCAACAGCCGGAATGGAAACCCCGAAATTCATGACACAATATACATCAATGACAATGCCTTCTTCACCTAAGTCTACTTTTACGCCTTTACCATGATTTTTTTTGCCAAAGCGTTCAGCGACTCCTGAAGCGAAATTGCCGCGCATTTGGGCTACCCCTTCTATTTCAGATGCGGCAATTCCGGCGATGACTTCAATGACTTCCGGAGCGATTTCCACTTTTCCAAAGCTTGCTTCATGATTCATTTCCAATCCTGTATCTTTCAAATAGTACACCTCCAAAATTATGACATGATTTTATAATTTTCAAGAAATCTAGTGTTGAACTCCCCGCTGATAAATTTTTCATGATCCATTAATTTCAGGTGGAAAGGTATGGTTGTATGCACTCCTTCTATAACAAATTCACTTAAAGCTCTTTTCATTTTGGCTATCGCTTCTTCCCTTGTCGCTCCGTGTGTAATCAGCTTTGCGACCATTGAATCATAATATGGCGGAATGGAATAGCCAGGGTAGCAGGCAGAATCAATGCGGACACCCGGTCCGCCCGGAGGCAGGTACATTTCGATTTTACCAGCTGAAGGCATAAAATTCTTTTCCGGGTTTTCTGCGTTAATTCTACATTCGATCGCCCAGCCGTTAAATGTAATGTCTTTCTGTTCAAAGCTTAGTGGTTCGTTTGCTGCAATCTTGATCTGCTCTTTGATCAGGTCAATGCCTGTGACCATTTCAGTAACAGGATGCTCAACTTGAATGCGGGTATTCATTTCCATGAAATAAAATTGCTCATTTTTATAATCAAAAATGAATTCCACTGTACCTGCACCGGAATAACGCACCGCTTTGGCTGCTTTTACAGCCGCTTCCCCCATTTTATGTCGCATTTTATCAGATAGTGCAGGAGAAGGAGTTTCTTCCACCAGCTTTTGTAAGCGCCTTTGAATGCTGCAGTCCCTTTCACCTAAATGAACGACGTTTCCATGGTGATCGGCAAGAATTTGGATTTCAACATGGCGGAAATCTTCAATACATTTTTCAATGTAAACGCCTGGGTTTCCAAATGCTGTTTGCGCTTCCTGCTGAGTAATTTGGATCCCTTTCCGCAAGCTTTCTTCGTCATTCGCAACGCGTATTCCTTTTCCTCCGCCTCCGGCGGCTGCTTTAATAATGACTGGATAACCGATTTGATTTGCGATCTCAACTGCTTCCTCTTCGCTTTTAATGATCCCTTTTGACCCAGGCACAATCGGAACACCCGCCTGCCGCATTGTTTCCCTAGCAACATCTTTTTTTCCCATTTTTGTGATTGCTTCTGGACTAGGGCCTACAAAAACAATGTTGCAATCATTGCAAAGCTCGGCGAAATCAGCGTTTTCTGCCAAAAATCCGTAGCCTGGATGAATGGCTTCTGATCCAGTCAGCGTCGCTACACTCACGATGTTCGTAAAGTTTAAATAGCTGTCTTTAGATGCAGTCGGTCCTATGCAATACGCTTCATCTGCAAGCTGAACATGCAAGGAGTCTTTATCCGCCTCAGAATATATGGCGACTGTTTCGATCCCTAATTCCTTGCAGGCGCGTATGATTCTTACTGCAATTTCTCCTCTGTTTGCTATCAGCAATTTTTTAAACATTTTCTTTCCCTCACTCTGGTTTTACAAGGAATAATGGTTGTCCGTATTCAACAAGCTGACCGTTCTCAACTAAAATGTCGACAATTTCGCCTTTTACTTCCGCTTCAATCTCATTAAATAATTTCATTGCCTCTACAATGCAAACAACGGTATTCTCTTTTACTTTTGATCCTATTGTAACATAAGGATCTGCATCTGGGTTTGGAGCAGCATAAAATGTGCCGACCATCGGTGAAGTAATTTTATGTAAATTTTCTGTTTTCTGCTCGCTTTCTTCTTTCGGCAAATGCACCTCTTTTTTCGGCTGTTCTAAAGATTCAGCAGCTGGCTGCTTTGGCAAAGCTTGAATTTCAGAAGCATTGTTATAGACAACATGCTGATTAGCGCGAGCCGCAGTTTTTTTTAATTGGACCTTTGCCCCTTCGCTTTCATATGTAAATTCATCAATGGATGAATCATCGATCAATTTGATGATTTCCTTTATTTCTTTAAAATTTAACATAAAAAAACACTCCTTAAAATGAATTCCAATTTGCTAGATATTATCATCAAGTATTAAAAGTAGCTATCATTTATGATACGATAACTTTTTGCTAAAATTCAATAACTATTAAAAATATGAGCAAACAATTCAAAGCAGCTTTTTCTTCACATGAAAAAATCCCCGATTTTTTTCGGGGAGTCATGTTACTTTGCTATTTCAAATGTTACGGCAACATCTTGCATGGACTGGATTTCATCCTTCACCAATTGAATCAGTTCGTTTGCTTGCTGCGGGGAGTGTTCTTTCGCTTTTACGGTAATTCTCACCTTGTCTCCATCAGCGCGAACTAATGCATCCTCGTAGCCTTTTGTTTTGATAAGTGTTTCTAATACCTTCTCTTTCTCTGACAGCTTGGATAATTCGCGCATCTCCTCATATGCATTGTTTTTTTCCTCAGATGAGACATCATTGGACCCAATAATTGTCTCCAGCTCCTGCTTGCGTTCACTTCTTTCATCTTCCACTTCCATTCTCAGCGCAGTAAATAAATCATCGTCCGTTATTGTGGAGACTACCGATCCATCTTCTGAGCTGGACTGCTTGCTCGATTGTTCTTTTTCTTGCTGCTTCGCATCAGTTTTTTGTTGCTCTGTTTGTTCTTTATTATTGTCATTTCCGCTTTCTTTTTCATTCGAATTCGTCTCTGTATCCGTCAACACCACATCAGGGGAAGATCCTCCTTCAGGAGATGTAATGTAATAAACGGACAGCACAACAACTAAACTTAACATGGTTAATAACCAAACAGTTTGTTTTTTTAACATGTCAAGCATCCTCCTTTACTTTTTTGGCAATACGGCTACTCTATGACTATCGACATCAAGCACCCTTGTAACTGCATCGGTGATCATTTTTTTAATTTGAACGTTTTCAGCACCTTTTGCTACTACTAACACCCCGCGTATTTTCGGCTTTTCGGTTTTTACAACGATGGGCGATTCTTGATCCCCTTTTCGAATGATTACCACTTGTTCGTCAACAGATTTATCTTCCACCTGCCGCTTTCCGCCTTCACGGTCCGTCTCATCTGTCGTTTGGTTTTGAATCGAGCGATTTTTTTCCAACACACTTTCAGATGAAGAGTCAACATTGACAATAACTTCTACCTCACCTACGCCTGAAATGGACTGAAGCGCTCCTTTTAGCTCATTTGCATACTGCTGTTCATAACGTTCAATTGTTCCTTTTTCACTTGTTGTTTGTTTAAATGCGGGCTCAACATCCTCTTCTTCTGCAGCGGTGTTTATCGTTTCTACTGTTTTGCTTTCGCCGGATAAAAAACTGCCGATCAGCATAAAAGCGATTCCAAGCGTCAAAAGTATAAGCATGAATGGATAGGTGGCTGATTTTTTGAGCATATTTCGTCCGGGAAGAAGAGAGGCTAGTCGCTGCAAAAAATTTTTCCTATCATTCACTTAGGCCGCCTCCTTCCATTTCAATCGAAATTTTTTCTTTCGATACTCCCCATGTTTCAGCAAGCTGGGCAATTATTTCGTTTTCATTTGCGAGCATTTTTTTGTCTTCTTCGTTCATGTTGATTTCAACCGGTTTAACCGTTTCAACCGTGTGGGGAAGATCTTTTTCTTCCACGAAAACTGTAACTTGCTTTAAATCGTTTTCTGATTCAATCTTCTCTTTTGTTTCATCAACCGAAAGATGAATTTTTTGAACCTTTAAACCATAGTTTTCTACCAGCTCCTCTTCCGCTAAATTTTTCATTTGGACAGCCATTTGTTCTAAAATATATGCACGGTTGTTAGCTTGTATTTCATTTTTCTTAAATTCTATTGATTTTTTTATTGAATCTTCTTTTGCTTCCGAGTTCAGCAGCTCCTCGGATAACAAGTTCGGAAAATCATAGGAAAATATTTTTAAAATCGGCGTAAGAATGACAGACACTAATAATAAACTAACAACGACTTTTACATATTTTTGCATTGCGGATCTCGGCAGCAGCATATCTAAAATAATGGCAATAAAAATAAATAATATGATATTAGTGACCCATTCGGTGATGAATGACATATACCACCACTCCTATCGAACCATCATGGTGACATTGCTCGCTGCGATAATAACTGTAATGCTTAAAAAAAACATGAACGATACAAGGATCAGTGCCGCTAGTATATAGATGATGCTCTTGGAGATGATGTCTAAACAGGAGATAATCTCTCCCGGCCCTAAAGGCTGCAAAACGGCAGCAGCAAATTTATAGATGAAGGCAATCGCCAGTACTTTCATTGCCGGAAAAATGGTGATCAAAAAGAGAATGGCAACACCAATGACGCCAATTGTGTTTTTTAACAGCATCGATGCGCTGAAGAGCGTATCAGCCGCTTCCGTAAACATTTTTCCAAGCACAGGTATAAAGTTTCCCGTTATAAACTTTGTCGTCCGCAAGGCGATCCCGTCTGTCACAGCTGCCGTCGCCCCCTGGACAGAAATCACTCCTAAAAAAATGGTTAAGAAAATGCCTAAAAGCCAGATGCTAATGCTTCTGAACAGCTGAGCAAGCTGAGTAACTTTATATTGATCCGTCATCGTGCTGATTAAAAATAACAAAGAAGACAAAAACAGCAGAGGGAGAACAATTTTTTCAATCAACAAACCGCTTCCGTTCATCAAGAAAATGGTAATGGGGTGAAAAAATGCAGCCGAAGCAACTCCTCCAGATGACGCCATTAAAGCTATTAACATCGGAATTAAGGCTAGAAGAAAGCTTGTCATCCCGTTAATCGCATTCGTTGCATAGGAAATGGCTACGTGAAAACTGTTTAAAGCTAAAATGACAAGCACCATATAAACAATGGAGTAAGCAACTTTGCTCACATTTTTTTCTTCAAAGGCGTTTTGTAAATGCTGGAGAAGAACGCTAAATATCGTTAAAATGATAATGGTTCCAAGAAGCTTTCCGTTTGCCAAGATTTCATGTAAAAGAAATTTCAAAATGCCAACGGCCCACTCTTTTATAGAAAATTGTTTTTCACCTTTAATAAAATCCATCAAGCTTCCCTTCTGGCTTTCCGGAAGAAGTCCTCCGTATGTCGTCATAATGTCATTCCAAAAATTTTTAATTTCCTCAATCCCAAGCTCGTCCATTTGTTCTGCCATATATTCTTGTTGAATCGCTTCTTCTTTTGGAGGATCTGCCGATGAATTTTGTTCTTGAGAGGCTTGTACCATGTTTGGCACAGCGAAAGCAAAAAACGCCAAAAAAAGGATGCCGCGAAAAAATGATAACTGAATCCCCATCACCCCCTAAAACTTATATATTTGGGAGAAGCTTAATCATCGTTTGTATAATCACCGTCATGATCGGAATTGCCATAGATAAGATTAAAATTTTCCCTGCCAATTCAATTTTGGATGCAATGGAGCCTTGTCCGGCATCTTTCGTAATTTGCGCACCAAATTCAGCAATATAGGCAATTCCGATGATTTTTAAAATGGTTTCGACATAAATCAAATCAATGCTTGCTTCATTCGCAATTCTTTCGACCATTCGAATCAATTCATAAATTTGATCCACTAAAAAAAGAAAAATGGAGACACCGGTAAAGACGATTAATAGAAAGGCAAAGGTCGGCTTTTGTTCTTTTATGACAAGAGCGAGCAAAGTTGCAATCAATCCTAGCCCGACAATTTGAAAAATTTCAATCTCCAAAACCTCCTATCCTTGAAAAAGAAAAACCGCTTTAATTTTTTGGAACAAATCGTTGACAATGGAAGCAACCATAAAAAGTATGTAAATAAATCCCAACAATGTAACCCATTGGGCGTACTCTTTCTTCCCCATTTGATCTAAAATGGTATGAAGAAACGCAACGATAATTCCGATTCCAGCGATTTGGAAAATTGTGTTGACGTCAACACCCATGTCCCTTTCTCCTCCCAGCTTATATCGCTACATCAAAAGAATGATAATGAGCAATCCCGCTAAAAATCCTAAGCTTTTCGTCATTTTTCCGTAATGCTCTTGATTAAACAGCGCTTCTTTTTCTTCTTTTTCCAAATGAGCCATTGTCAATTTAATATGCTTTTGCTGGCTGATTAAATCATGCTGCCCCAATGTTTCTCCAAATTGCTTTAAAACTTCCAATTCCCCTTCCTTCAGCGATGTATAAGGCCATATTTCAAGCAGACTGCTTTCCCATGCGCTTTTCACATCCATGTCGCCTTGCGATAATTTCTCAGAAAATAATGTAAATAGATTAGAAAGCGGAGGGGCTGCCTGTTTGGCAATATGAAGCGATGCATCCTGCAATGGTGTGTGGCCGTACATGATCTCAGCTTCCAAGCTTTGCAAAGAAACCTTTAATTGCCGCAATTGTCTTGTCCGCTCTGTCAATCTTTTAGCCGAATCAAACCCAATCCATGTTGTTGCTAATAAGATGAATAAAGACCCTAGCAATTTCATCGCTATTTCACACCTGCTTTATACACAATCTCTTTTTCTTTTTTTCCAAATATACGGGAAACCGTCCCTGGAGTACCTTTTTTCTCCAATTCCATGTATCGGTCAAAAATGCCTAATTGAATAAGTTCTCTTAAGGTCGGACGGTGCAGCAAATCTTCAAAGCATTCGCCATGAGCGCTCACAAACAGCTGAACACCGCTGTTCACAGCTTCCATTAATGCATCGGTATCTTCCTTACGCCCTATTTCATCAGCAATAATGATGTCAGGGCTCATCGAACGGATCAACATCATCATCCCTTCTGCTTTCGGGCATCCGTCCAATACATCAATGCGAAGACCAAAAGTAAATTGCGGAATTCCTTTTACACTGCCGGCTATTTCTGATCTTTCATCCACAATGCCGACCTTTTGAGGCGGGATCGTTTTAACCCCAGTACTTATGATCCGGGCAAAATCGCGCAGCAGAGTCGTTTTTCCTGATTGGGGAGGTCCAAAAATAAGCGTATTTAACCATTTTTTTTCATATACATAAGGAATATATTGCTCAGCTAGGCCTATTTTCTCCCTTGCTATCCGGATATTAAAAGATGTAACGTGCCGTATGGCTTTGACATTGCCGTTTTCTGTAATCACTTTTCCAGCAAGGCCGATCCGGTGCCCTCCTCCAATCGTAATAAAACCTCTCTTTAATTCTTCCTCCAGTGTGTAAATCGAATATTGGCTGATCTTGTTTAAAATCATCATCCCGTCTTCTTTTGTCGCCTCGTAGTGAAGAAAGTGCGGTTTGCCGAAAGCGATGATTTCAATCGGCTTGTACAAACGTATGCGAATTTCTTCCATCTGTTCAAAAAAAGAAGAAGGAAGCTGCTTTAATTCATTTGCAATTGTTTCGGGAAAAATTGAGATGATTTCTTTCAATCTTCCTTCCCCCTTTAATACCTTATTTATTTTCAATGTATGCAAGCTTGGCCACTTTATGACTACCGTTTCTCTTATTCCTTTTTTTGCATTTATCATTTCAATAGAATTTGATAGAATTTTCTGATTTTAACAGTTATAATGGAGTTAGGGGGTGGTGATTGAATGTTGGTTCAAATTTATGATGGACTTGTATGGCTTCTTGCGGCTTTTATTTATATTGTTATACCTTTTGCCGTTTTCAGTGAATTGAGGAAAAAGAAAAAAGCGTGGATGGATCATTAAAGGTGGACAAGCTGTAATTGAATCCTGTTCAAAAAAAGGCCAGGTTGGAAAGCTTGTGTATTCTGATCTTTTATAAACGATTGCGAAAATAGCTATAAAATCTTTCTTTTCAAAAAAATAACCCACAGAAATCAGTTATGAATTCTGCGGGTCTTTTCGTTTTCTTTGACTTTTTTCATTATTTTTTTAAGAATAATTACGCACGGGAAACATAAGAACCGTCAGAAGTATTGACGATAATAACGTCCCCTTCATTAACGAAAAACGGCACTTGCACGACAAGCCCTGTTTCAAGCGTAGCCGGTTTAGAGCCGCCTGATGCAGTGTCCCCTTTAATGCCAGGTTCTGTTTCCGTAACAGTTAATTCAACCGTGTTCGGAAGCTCAATTCCGATTGTTTCGCCTTGATACATCATGATGTATACTTCCATATTTTCTTTCAAAAACTTCAACTCATATTCAATTTGTTTTGAAGTAAGCTCAATTTGTTCATACGATTCTGTGTCCATGAAAACGTGCTGATCGCCATTTGCATACAAATATTGCATTTTCCGGGTGTCAATTTGAGCACGTGCTACTTTTTCGCCAGCCCGAAACGTTTTTTCTTGGATGGCACCTGTCCGAAGGTTGCGCAATTTTGAACGAACGAACGCCGCCCCTTTACCAGGCTTTACATGCTGGAATTCAAGAACGCGCCAAATCCCCCCATCGACTTCAATCGTTAAACCTGTACGAAAATCATTTACAGAAATCATATTTGGTCCTCCTATTACATTTTCTTTAACAACATTGATTGGGGCACTCGCTAGAGAATGATGAGCTCTTTCTTCGAATGAGTCAACACTTCATTTCCGTGCTCAGTGATCAAAATATCATCCTCAATTCTTACCCCGCCTTTTCCTGGAAGGTATATACCAGGTTCAACCGTGACCACCATGCCTGGATGAAGAACGGTATCAGAGCGAGCTGATAGTGTCGGTCCTTCATGGATTTCAAGTCCGATTCCATGTCCAGTTGAATGACCGAAATATTCCCCGTACCCTTTATCCTCAATGTAGGTACGTGTAACAGCATCCGCTTCCCTTCCAGTCATTCCAGACTTGATTTCGCGCACGCCTTTCTTTTGTGCTTCAAGCACGATGTTATAAATTTCTTTCATTTCATCTCCAGGATCTCCAACAGCAATTGTCCGCGTCATATCTGAACAGTATCCTTTATAATAGGCGCCAAAGTCAAACGTTACAAGCTCTCCCTTTTCAATTGGTTTTTCACTTGCTACACCATGGGGAAGGGCTGACCGATAACCTGACGCGACAATCGTATCGAAAGATGAGGAAGCTGCTCCTTTTTTTCGCATAAAAAATTCGAGCTCATTCGCTAGTTCAATCTCTCTCACACCTGGACGGATCATATGTAAAATGTGTGTAAAGGCAGCATCAACGATTTCAGCGGCTTCCTTTAATATCTTAATCTCTTCATCAGTCTTTATCAAGCGCAACTTTTCCACAATATTTGAGACAGGAACGAATTCAATCCCTTTTAAAACATCCTTGTACGATGTGTATGTTGAATAAGAAAGATGATCCTGCTCAAACCCGAGCGTTTTGATCCCCATTTTCTTCGCCTGTGCAGCGACTTCTTCAAAAATCGATCCTGAATGCTGCACGATTCTAAAATGCTTTACTTGTTTTTTTGACTGTTCTACATACCGGAAATCGGTAATAAAGCATGCATCCTCTTTTGCCACCAGTGCGACCCCGGCCGTACCTGTAAATCCCGTCAAATAGCGGCGGTTATATTCGTTTGTAATGAGCATGCCGTCAATATTTAACTGTTCCATTTGTGAACGAACTTTTTCAAGCTTCATGTGTTTCCTCCCTGATCAAATGTAGTAAAGATAAAGCTGCCAATTGATAGCCGTAAAACCCTAAGCCAATTATTTGCCCTTGTGTCACCGGTGCTGTGACAGAATGATGCCGGAACGGTTCCCGTTGATTTGTATTGGAGATATGGACTTCAATTACCGGTTTTGAAATGCTGGCAATTGCATCCCGTATCGCATAGCTGTAATGAGTAAAAGCTCCTGGATTTAAAATCACTCCATCAAATTGTTGATCGGCTTCGTAAAGCTTATCGATAATCTCTCCTTCATGATTCGATTGAAAAAAAGAAAATTGAACTTGTTTTTTTTCACCGAGAGATTTCAATTCATTTTCCAAATCTGCCAATGTTTTTTTTCCGTAAATATGCGGCTCCCTCACGCCTAAATAATTTAAATTCGGGCCATTGATCACAAGTATTCTCTCCATCGATTACACCTTTCTATCATGTATTAAAAAAGAATGTCCAGTATTATGAACATTCTACCATAAGATTCTTGATCTCTCATCATTTAGTTTATGATTGGATCTTGTGACCCTGACACAGTTCTATAATCTAGTTTATGATTGACGCTCCCCATATTCGTAGGAAATGGAATACCCGACAAAAACGCCAAACAGCACATACAAGCAGATGGAGGTGACAATGGTATTTGTACCAAGCCGACCGAGCGGATCGATTTTTAGAAAAGCCGGTCCCAGCCAGCAAAAAACAACGGCCCACAGCGCGACTCCGAAAACAATGCCTCCCCATATTGACCGAACTTTTTTGAACAGAACATAATATAAAAATGCAGTAAGTATAGAAATGATGCCTATGAAGGCAGCTCCCGCAAAATGCCCAGCGACTCCGTTCTTCCAATTATCAAAGGCAAATAACATGAGAGCTCGATTTGGCCCGATTTTCGTAAAGTTCAACACATACGCTAAATATCCTATCAAACTCCATAATACTCCGCCAGTAAAACCAATGACAACAATTTTCAGAAAAAAGGATCGGAATGGTTCTTTTTTCTTTTCCTTACCAGTAGAATTCTTTTTTTCGCTGTTAAGCATCCGTCCACCTCCCTTTTTTAATATGTCCACTTTTCTTTTCTTGATGAATTTTTCATGAAAAGTTTATTTTTTGTATAAAAAAATTTATTTCATTCATACTAAATAATGATAAAGTTTTTCACGCCGCCCTATTGGAAAAAAGACACATCCAACCTAGAGGTTTCATCTAATTTTTTGTAGAATAGTAATAAATAAAACTTTTCAATAGCTTTTTTATTATATAGATAGGCAGGTTGGTGCGTCATGAAAAACGAAAAGACTATGTATGGCGGGCAAGCGGTAATTGAAGGAGTTATGTTTGGAGGGAAGCATCATTTCGTCACAGCGATCAGGAGAAAAGACAATTCAATTGATTTTTTTCAATTGCCGCGAAAAAAACATCCTATATTATCCCGCTTCAAAAAAATTCCTTTTATTCGCGGAATTGCCGCCATTATTGAAGCAAGCGCAAACGGCTCCAAGCATTTAAGCTATTCTTCAGATCGATACGATGTTGATCCAGCCGATGATGAAAAATTATTGTCAGAAGAAAAAAAAGAGTCGAAGCTTTCACTCATTTTAGGAGCTGCTGCTGTCGGAGTGCTGTCATTTTTGCTTGGCAAATTTATCTTTACTTTAATTCCAGTGTTTATCGCAGAATGGTTCAGGCCGATCATCTCATCGGATGTGGGGCAAATTTTGCTCGAAGGCTTTTTTAAGCTTTTGCTGTTGCTTGCTTATATTTATTTCATCTCGATGACTCCTTTAGTAAAGCGTGTTTTTCAATACCATGGGGCTGAGCATAAAGTGATTAACGCCTATGAAAACGGGCTCGCTTTAACTGTTGAAAATGTACAAAAACAATCAAGACTTCATTATCGATGCGGTTCCAGTTTCATTTTGTTTACGGTTATTGTTGGAGTATTTGTGTATCTGCTCGTTCCGACAGACCCGCTTTGGCTTCGCGTTGTTGACCGAATCGCTCTTATACCGGTTGTTCTCGGCATTTCATTTGAAGTATTGCAGTTTACAAATAAGCTGCGGCATAAGCCTGTTTTAAAATATCTTGGTTATCCAGGACTATGGCTTCAGCTGCTGACGACAAAAGAACCTACAGACGATCAAGTGGAAGTAGCGATTGCAAGCTTTCAAAAGCTGCTTTTATTGGAAGAAGAGACGGAAAAAATGGAGCGTATTGGTTGATTTGATAAACGAGAGCTTTTCTTTTTCTTGAAAACGACTGATGGAGGTGGCCTTTAGATGAACCGTTTTCCCGTCCATCCCGTATTCGCCGTTATCGCTACTTTAGGAGGTTTAGGGCTTATTTATATGCTCTTTTTCAATCCAAAGACTTTTTTCAAATTGTTTATTTGGGCGGTTGTCATCGGGATCATCATCCTCATTTATCGCTTAGTGATGAAAAAACGTACAAATAATGAGTATTCACAGTTTTTAAAAGCTGCGAAAAGATCGAAAAAAAGATTTAAAGATAAAAAGATACATTATGCTCAAAAGCACGTACTCCACAAAAAAAACAAAACGGCTATCTCTGCTAAAAGGCGGAGAGAAAACAATCATTTGACAGTCATCGAAGGTAAAAAAGGAAAAAAGAAAAATAGAGCTCTTTTCTAATAGGACCACTTTTTTAAAAAGGTTTCCGTTTTTTCTTTGCCGAGCTGAATTAATTCCTGTTTCTTCTCATTCGTAATTTTAAATTCCGTCGTTAAAATATTTTCAACCGGAATAAAAACGATGCTGCGTTCATGCCTTGTGGCAATATGCCTTGCATCGTGCGCTTCCTTCATCGTTTCAAATAACGCGTGAAACATTGATAAAGCGTTTTTTATTTCATTTCTTGGCCTTTCCTCTATATGCGCGCTAAGCTGAAAACCGAGGATCGGTCTTTTTTTTATTTTTCCATCAAAAAGCCAAATCGGGAAATTGCTGAGCACTCCTCCATCGACAACAATACTGACGCCATCCTTCGTCCATAGTTTGACAGGTTCAAAAAAATACGGGAGGCATGAGCTCATTCTGACTGCCTTTGCAACAGAAAATCTATTAGGATTGATTCCATATTTGCTTAAATCGTCCGGCAATACAACAATTTTTCCGTTCGTAAGGTCGGAGGCAATCACACGAAGCTTTCCTTTCGGCAAATCTGCAAATGTTGAAACTCCTTTTGCTTTTAATTTTTCTTCCATCCATTCTTCTAAAAATTGTCCTTTATATAGTCCCATCCGCCAATAAACACTGATCCATTTCATGAGCATAAATGACATAATTCCTTTTCTTTTATCTAAAAACTTTCGCAGCTCTAAGCTGTCCATCAAAGAAAGGATTTCATCACTTTTGTAGCCGGCTGCAATGAGAGCGGCAATGATCGAACCGGCGCTCGTGCCAGCAACCCTGGCGAATTCAAATCCTTTTTCCTCCAAGGCCTTGTATGCTCCAATAAAAGCGAAGCCTTTGATCCCTCCACCAGAAAAAACACCGTCAATTTTCAAAGCATTCCCTCCTTACTATTCCGTTACTACATTTTAAGAAGGGAAAACGATGTTTAGAAGTTTGTTTTCAATAAAAGAATAAAGCAGCAGAACAAGTCTGCCGCTTTATTATAATCCACATTTCAATTGGGCACCGCATTTTGTACAAGTATTGCAGCCGCCGATTTCTTGAACCTTTCCTTCCCGGCAAACAGGACATGTATTGCCGACTTCGTTGCCATATGTGACATCAGTTGAGCGCAAATCTTGAACAGTGTTCATTAACACAACTTTACCTTCATTTTCTTTCGTCGATTCCGGAATGTCGTCATTCAATACATTTTCTTCCGCTTTTAATGTCAGGACTTGGGTATCACGGCTTCCGTCTACATAAACAGTTCCGCCTTTTGCTCCGCCCTTCCATAGGCGCTCATATACTTTTTGCACTTGATCAACTGTATAGCCTTTCGGCGCATTTACTGTTTTTGAAAGGCTTGAATCGACCCATCGTTGAATGATACATTGCACATCGGCATGAGCTTCAGGCGACAAGTCCATCGCTGACACAAACCAATGCGGTAAATGATTCGGATCAGCTTCCGGATGTTCGTTTAAATATTCTTGAACGATATCCGCTTTTACTTCAATAAATTTGCCAAGACGCCCGCTTCGGTAGTACGAGAAGGAGAAATATGGCTCAAGACCTGTAGAAACGCCAACCATAGTGCCAGTTGATCCTGTCGGTGCTACCGTCAGCAAATGCGAGTTGCGAATACCATATTTTAAAATGTTTTCGCGAATATCTTCCGGCATTTTTTTCATATATCCTGTATTAATGAAGGCTTGTCTTAATTTTTGCGTCTCTTCCTCCGTTTCGCCGACTAGGAACGGGAAGCTGCCTTTTTCTTTTGCCAGTTCTATTGATGCCCGGTATGCGGTCGTTGCAATTACCTTAAACACTTCATCAACAAGCTTGTTGCCGTCCTCTGCTCCATATTCTTTTTCGCAGTAGATAAGCAAGTCCGCCAAACCCATAACGCCTAAGCCGATGCGCCGTTCACCCAGCGCTTGCTTTTTGTTTTCTTCGAGAAAATAAGGCGTAGCATCAATGACATTATCTTGCATTCTGACGCCGATTTCCACAGTTCGTTTGAGCTTTTCATAGTCAACAGCTTTCTTTTCCTTGTCGACCATCTTCGCCAAGTTTACTGCTGCTAAGTTGCAGACGGAATATGGTGCAAGAGGCTGTTCACCGCACGGATTTGTTGCAACAACCTTTTGACCGTATGCTCTTGCGTTCGTCATATCATTGGCATTGTCAATGAAGAAAATACCTGGCTCCGCTGAATAGGTTGCACAAATGTTAATCAGCTTCCAAAGCTCTCTTGCGCGAATTTTGCGGTACACGCGCACGCGATGCCCCATTTTCTCCCACTCGCGCACATCGCCAACTTTATGCCATTCTTCATTGTAAATCTTCATTTCTTCATCATTGTAGCTTTCCACATCTGGGAAGCGAAGCTCATACTCCCGATCTTCTTCCACTGCTTCCATAAACTCTTTCGTCAAGCAGACAGAAATGTTAGCGCCTGTTAAAAATTCCGGATTATGAACAGTATATGTTCCTCCGACTCGAAGCTTTAATTCCGCCTCTCTAATAACAGCGTCTGAAAAGCCTCCTTTGCCCGGAACATTTTTAAAGTTGACAATTCCTTGATACATGTCGCGCTCTTGCTGTGTAAGAGGAACAAATTTGAGCTTGTCTTCAGCCGCCTTCTTAATTCCTTCATCATTTGTATTTTCAATTAAGTAGCGCAAAATGCGCGGGTTTTGCATTTTGGAAACGATAAATTCAATGATGTCAGGATGCCAGTCGGCCAGCATAATCATTTGGGCTCCTCGCCGTGAGCCACCTTGTTCAACAAGATGGGTTAATTTTGCAATGTCATCCAGCCACGACACAGATCCTGATGATTTGCCGTTTACACCTCGGGCTAATGTGTTTCTTGGTCTCAATGTTGAACCGTTCGTGCCGACACCGCCTCCGCGGCTCATAATTTCCATTACTTGTTTGCGGTGTTCAGAGATCCCTTCACGGGAATCTTTTACAAAGGGCATGACATAGCAGTTAAAATACGTCACTTCGGTTCCTGCTCCTGCGCCGTAAAGAACCCGGCCAGCCGGAATAAAATGCAGATTGACGAGCTCTTGATAAAATTTTTCAAACCATTCTTTTCTTTTTTCTTCTGTTTTTTCAACAGCAGCAAGACCTGTTGCATTTCTTTTGGCAATTTGTTCATAAAAAATTTCAAGCGGTTTTTCGATGACATCTAAAGAGCGAACGATGATTCCCGTCTCCCGTTCTTCAGGCTTTTCAAGAGTATGACGAAACTCTTCTTCGACCTGAACCTTTGCCTTTTTATTTTCCCAATCAATTTCTTTAATGTAGCCTAGCCCTCTTGCAGGAAATTTTGGATCTTCCTTGATCGTCAGCACTACAAAATCGCCTTCAGATAGCGTAATTTTTTCAGTGTCTTTAAATGAATACCTGTCCAGCATTACAAGGCGCGAAACACCTTTGTGCGTGATTTTCATATCTTCCGTAATCGGATGCACCTGCGGGAAAAGGCTGATATCTTTATTCAGCTTCTCCACATCAATTTTCATTTTCTCATTCAGCGCCACTGTCATATTCACAACTCCCTTAAAAATATCGTACTTGATATACGTTACCACATTTAGATGATATTATCAACGAAAAAATAACAATATATTGTGCTAAAGAACATTTGTTTGCTCTATATATTGTATGATATACGCTACATTATGAAAATGTCAAATGTAAAACTAACCAAAAAAAGAAGCAAGGAAAAGAAATTTAATGATCTTAGAATCATTCCGGCGGTATTTGAAGAAATTTGTCAGTTGCAGTTTTTGAAAACACATCGGCACCTTGATTTACAAGCAACGATCCATTTCATTTTGATCATACAAAAAACGGCATGTTCGCCGCTTCATCTTCTAAAATTCCATTCTTCTGTTTCATATTTCTCTTTAGCCAGTTTTTTCACATACTCTTCTTGTTCGCTAGACAATTGGTACGGTCTCAACTCAATATCAAGCCCGTATTCAAACCCTTTTTTAAAGGCGCTCCATGCCTCTTCCATTGTGACTGGAGTTTCTCTAAGGTCGTTGATCGCCACCGCTTTATTTTTAAAGTTTTTCTCTAATCTTTCCCTGACTCGCTCATTAGGATATTTAAACAAGTCGAACAGCAGCTTTTCATCTAAATCTAGCAATATCGAGCCGTGCTGCAGGATAACGCCTTTCTGGCGAGTTTGGGCACTCCCGGCAACTTTTCTTCCTTCAACTACCAGCTCATACCAAGACGGTGCATCAAAGCATACAGATGACCGCGGATTTTTTAAATGCTGTTTTTCTTCATCCGTTCTTGGAATTGCAAAATGAGCGTCTAAGCCTAACAAGCGAAATCCATGTAAAATTCCTTCCGAAATTACACGATAAGCCTCTGTCACGGTTTTGGGCATTCGCGGATGATCTTCGGATACGATGACACTATATGTAAGCTCCTTGTCATGCAGCACGCCCCTTCCGCCTGTTGGTCTTCGTACAAAGCCAAGGCCGTGCCGTCTTACAGCATCCATATCAATTTCTTTTTCAACCTTTTGAAAATAGCCGATGGATAATGTCGGCGGATTCCATCCGTAAAAACGAATCGTCGGAGCGATTTTTCCTTCACTGTGCCAGTCCAATAAAGCTTCATCAAGAGCCATATTGTAAAAAGGGGATGAAAAGCCAGAATCAATATAATTCCATATTTCTTTTCCCATATCGCAACCCTCTTTATTTTATATTTGCTTTTTTAGTCTATCAAATGAAGAGGATATTGTTAAATAAAACGCCCGAAAAGAAATGACATTTCCATTCTTGTTTTATATAATAAATGTTGTCCAACATTCGTATGTATGTTCACATGAACTTCAAACAAATAAATTCAAACAAATAAAAAGGAGTCGAACAAGCGTGGAATGGTCATTGCTCATTCTTGCAGCTATTATCATTTATTTTTTGGCCACATTTTTATATCAAAAAAAGATTATGAAAGGATTAACGGAGGAAGAATTTAAAGCCGGCTATCGGAAAGCGCAGCTCATCGATGTGCGGGAGCCGAATGAATTTGAAGGTGGCCACATTTTAGGAGCAAGAAATATTCCCCTTTCCCAATTGAGACAGCGCTATAAAGAAATCCGCCCAGACAAACCGGTTTATTTATATTGCCAGTCAAGTGCAAGAAGCGGGCGAGCCGCACAAATGCTGAAGAAAAAAGGCTATCAGGAGCTCTATTATTTAAAGGGCGGCTTTAAAAAGTGGACTGGAAAAATTAAAAAAGGGAAATAAAATGAAGTATAAAAGATAAGGATTCGCAAAACGCGAATCCTTACTTTTTTTCATATTTTAATATCGGATTTCTTGCTGCGAGTGTTTCATCGAGCCTTTTGACGACTGTTGTATGAGGAGCTTCTTGAACGATTTCCGGTTCTTCCTCCGCTTCTTTAGCAATTTGAATCATCGCTTCGATAAAGGCATCCAATGTTTCCTTTGATTCCGTTTCAGTCGGTTCAATCATCATGCATTCTTCAACATTGAGCGGAAAATAAATTGTCGGCGGATGATACCCGAAATCGAGAAGCCTTTTTGCAATATCAAGCGCACGGACACCGAGCTTCTTTTGCCGTTTCGCAGATAAGACAAATTCGTGTTTACAAATGCGGTCATACGGCATTTCGTAATAAGGCGCTAATTTTTTCAGCATATAATTCGCATTTAATACCGCATTTTCAGAGACCGCCTTTAAACCGTCCGGACCCATGGAGCGGATGTATGTGTATGCCCGCACATTGATTCCAAAATTTCCATAAAACGATTTTACTCGTCCGATCGATTGCGGCCTGTCTTCGTCGAAACGAAGTCCATTTTCATCCTTGACAAGCACAGGCTTCGGCAAAAAAGGAATTAACTCTTTTTTCACACCGACAGGTCCTGAACCGGGACCCCCTCCCCCGTGGGGGCCTGTAAACGTTTTATGAAGATTTAAATGAACGACATCAAAGCCCATATCCCCTGGTCTCGCTTTGCCTAAAATTGCATTTAAATTCGCTCCGTCATAATACAATTTTCCTCCAACTGAATGAACAATCTCCGCCATCTCTACAATATGCTCTTCAAACAAACCGAGCGTATTTGGGTTTGTTAACATAAGAGCAGCTGTATTTTCTCCTACCACTCTCTTTAAGTCGTCTAAGTCGACAAGTCCGTTTTGATCAGATCGCACCGTGACAGTTTCAAAACCGGCAACGGTCGCTGAAGCAGGATTTGTTCCATGGGCTGAATCAGGTACAATCACTTGTGTTCGATGTTTTTCTCCATTTGCCTCATGGTAGGCGCGAATCATCATGAGCCCCGTCCACTCTCCGTGCGCCCCTGCAGACGGCTGCAATGTAACAGCATCCATACCTGTAATTTCTTTTAAATGTTCTGATAAATCATACATTAATTCCATTGCTCCTTGAACCGTCGCTTCATCCTGTAATGGATGAATATAAGAAAAGCCAGTTAATCTTGCCACATTTTCATTTATTTTCGGATTATATTTCATTGTACAGGAACCAAGCGGATAAAAACCGGAATCCACACCGTGGTTCCGCTTCGACAAAGCAGTATAATGGCGCATAATGTCAAGTTCTGATACTTCCGGCAGCTCGGCATCTTCTGTCCGCAAATAGTCACTAGGAATCAGCTGATCAATATTTTCCTCCGGTACGTCTAAATCAGGCAAGCTGTATCCGATCCGTCCCGGTTTTGATATTTCAAAAATTAACGGTTGATCCTTCATTGCCATCCCTCCAACTCGTTCACAAATAAATCGATTTCTTCTTTCGAACGAAGCTCTGTTACCGCTACAAGCATATGTTTTTCAAGTTCCGGATACGTTCTGCCAAGGTCGTAGCCGCCGATGATTCCCTTTTCGAGCAGCTTTTTATTGGCCAAAGAAACTGGTTTGGACAGCTTCACGACAAACTCATTAAACATTGGACCTTGAAACGGAATGGAAAAACCTTTCTTCTCAAACATCTTTTTCGCATAGTTTGCTTTTTGGATATTTTGATAAGCCATTTCTTTTACACCTGTTTTTCCAAGAGCAGTCATGGCAACAGAAGAGGCAAGAGCATTTAACGCTTGGTTGGAGCAAATGTTTGATGTAGCTTTATCCCTTCTGATATGCTGCTCCCTTGCCTGCAGAGTGAGAACAAAGCCTCTTTTCCCCTCTTCATCTACTGTTTGACCGACGAGTCGCCCAGGAATTTTTCTCATCAGCTCTTTTTTTACGGCGAAATATCCACAAGTTGGACCGCCAAAAGACATTGGAATTCCAAACGGTTGAACATCGCCTACTACGATATCCGCACCAAATGAACCAGGCGGTGAAAGCACACCTAAAGCAAGAGGATTGCTTGAAACAATCAATAAGCTTTTCTCGGAATGGGAGATGTCTTCGATTTGGTGAAGCGGTTCAAGTTGGCCGAAAAAATTTGGATGCTGTACAATGACTGATGCTACTTCGGCGTTCATCATTTCTTTTAATGCCTCTACATCGGTCACTCCGTTTCGGTAAGGGATTTCCACTACCTCAACGTTTTGTCCTTTTGCATAAGTTTTTAGCACATCTCTCGTTTCAGGATGCACCGTTTGCGAAACGAGCACCTTTTTCTTTTTTGTTTGACCTGCAGCTAATAATGCAGCTTCTGCTAAAGCTGTCCCTCCGTCGTACATCGACGAGTTGGCGACATCCATTCCTGTCAATTCACAAATCATTGTTTGAAATTCGAATATTGCTTGGAGCTCGCCTTGAGAAATTTCTGGCTGGTATGGCGTATAAGCCGTATAAAACTCTGATCGGGAAATGACATGATCGACAATTGCCGGAATATAATGGTCATACACTCCAGCTCCTAAAAAGGAAACGTTTGTTTTTACATCTTTATTTTTGGCAGCAAGTTGAGATAGCTCGCGAAACAGCTCGGTTTCCGGTTTCGCAGCCTTTATGTTGTATTTTCCTTTAAACCGTACACTTTCTGGAATGTCGGCAAACAGGTCATCGATCGATTCGACTCCGATCGCCTCCAACATCTCTTTTCGATCAGTTTCTGTCATCGGTAAATAGCGATGCTTCATCGAAAGCTTCTCCTTTCTTTATTTTCCATTTTTTGTTGGTCGTTTATAAAATGGAGTTGGTACTACTCTTGCTTTTAATCGTTTTGTCCGAACTTCCACCTCAATTTCATTCCCGATCTCCGAAAATTCTTTCTTGACGAGAGCGATTCCAATGCTTTTATTCAAAGTAGGAGAGTGCGTCCCTGATGTAACAACTCCAATTTGTTGATTTCCAGAAAACAATTTATAGCCTGAACGGGGAATGCCTTTTTCGATCATTTCCAAGCCGACCGCCAGCCTCGATACCCCTTGTTCTTTTTGTATTTGCAATACATCTTTTCCGATAAAATTCTCTTTTTTCGTAAGCTTCACTGCAAATCCGACTCCTGCTTCTATCGGAGTAATGTCTTCCGAAAGATCTTGACCGTACAACGGCAAAGCTGCTTCCAGCCGCAACGTATCACGAGCGCCCAATCCGCATGGAACAACTTTTTCTTTATCTCCTGCTTGCAAAATCTTCTCCCATAAATAAACGGCGTCCTCACTTTGGCAATAGATTTCAAAGCCGTCTTCCCCGGTATAACCAGTTCGGGCAATGAGCGCTTTTTTACCTGCGATCTCAGCACTTTCAATAAATTCAAAAAATTTCAACTCAGATAAGTGTACGTCTGTTAAAGTTTGCAGCACCTTTTCCGCTTTCTGGCCTTGCAATGCAAGGAGAGCACAGCTTTCAGAAATATTTTGCAATTCAACATCTCCGTGTTTTTGAGACATGAGCCATTGAAAATCTTTTTGAATATTCGCTGCATTGACTACTAAAAGATATTTTTCCTCGTTTAGCCGATAAACGATTAAATCGTCTACACAGCCTCCATCTTCATAACACATAATTGTGTATTGAGCCTTTCCATCCCGAAGCTTTGAAACATCATTAGTTAATACCTTTTGCAAAAACTGAAGACTATCTTTCCCTTTTACAATGATTTCTCCCATATGAGAAACATCAAATAGACCTGCATTGGTGCGGACAGCGTAATGCTCCTCTTTAATGGAAGTAAATTGCACAGGTAATTCCCATCCTCCAAAATTGATCGTCTTTGCTCGATATTGTTTATACACTTCAAAAAGAGGAGTGCGTTTTAATTCATTCATCATTTCCCCTCCTGATCTATTTTTTGCATCTAATTTCTCTCAAAATTTTTCAGCTTAAAAAGCAGAAAAAAGGACAGAAAACGGCCTAGTATCGTCTTGTCTATTCCAATCGACAAGATTTTGCTACACCGTCTCTGTCCTTGCACCTGAAAGTTTACCTTAAAAAGGCTTTCCCCTTTGGTGGTTTGCACAATATGCAAACACTCTCCAGAGCTGCGTCAAACAAGAGTCTTTTTGCCTGAGAGATTCACATATGCTTGCTCCTTCGGCGCCTCACAAAGGAGGTCTCTCCCCTTGCTCTCATCCGCACATATTTTCTTGTAAATTGTGAAAAAATAACAAATGACATATTCGACAAAAAGGAAAAAGATGAGTAGAAAACAAAAGAAAAAGACTTCAAACGTATTTTAATGGTATCATCTTTAAACGGTTTCAGCAATACCTTTCCCAAATAATTTTAAAAAATCATTGTTAATTGTTCGTGTTTATAAAAATTTATAATCAAAAAACGGAACGGTTTTTGAATTAGCGATAAAAAAAATGAACATTTCACTTTGAATATAAAAATAAAGGATGGGGTGTGGGCAATGAATATAAACATCCGCTATAAAACAACATGGGAAGAAGAATTTTTGCAAAGATTAAAGGAAGACGGTCCGTGGGCAAACTGGGAATTATACAAATTAGCTTATGAAGTTACGAATTATTTGTCCATTCCATCATTTGAAGGTTTAGTAGCTCCTTTGCATCTTGATCATGTAACCCCTCTTCCCCACCAATTGGAGGTCGCACAAACAGTAGTAGAAAAATTAAACGGAAAAGCAATATTAGCTGATGAAGTCGGTCTCGGCAAAACAATTGAAGCCGGATTAATATTAAAAGAATATATGATTCGCGGACTTGTCAAAAAAGTGCTCATCTTAGTTCCAGCTTCACTCGTCTCCCAATGGGTGAGGGAATTAAATGAAAAATTTTACATTCCTGCCGTTGAGCAAAAGAAAAGCTATGTTTGGGAGCAATGCGATGTTGTCGTATCTTCCCTTGATACAGCAAAAAGAAGCCCCCATAAAGAAATTATTCACGGATTGGATTATGACATGGTCATCATTGATGAAGCGCATAAATTAAAAAATAACAAAACAAAAAACTATGAGTTTGTTCAAAATTTAAAGAAAAAATTTTGTTTATTATTGACGGCAACGCCTATTCAAAATCGCATTGAAGAAATTTTCAACCTTGTTTCTCTTTTAAAACCTGGACATCTCGGCAATGAACAGCTCTTTCACGATATGTTTAAGAAAAAAGGACGGAATATTCGTGACGATGAGCATTTACGAGAACTTGTCAATAAAGTTATGATACGAAACCGCCGCATTGATACAGGAATTGAATGGTCAAAAAGACATGTGGAAACGATTTGGATTCAATTTTCGAAAGCTGAACAGGCTTTATATGATGCCATCAGCCAAATTCGGTCGTCATTCTCTATTCCGACAAGCAGTTTCTCCATTTTAACGCTTCAGCGTGAAGCATGTTCGAGCAGAGAAGCAGTGTACATAACATTAAAAAAAATGCTTGATAAAAAGGATGAAGCTCCACAATTGCCTGAAAAGATCATTCGCAATCTAATGGGCTATATCGATCAAGTAACAAAAAATTCGAAAGCAGAAAAAACGGTCGAACTCATTCAAAACATTAACGATAAAGTGATTATTTTTACCGAATACCGGGCAACACAATTATATTTACAATGGTTTTTAAAACAGCACGGCATAACATCTGTTCCGTTCCGCGGCGGATTTAAACGCGGCAAAAAGGATTGGATGAAGGATTTATTTAAAAATAGAGCGCAAGTACTGATCGCGACAGAGGCAGGAGGGGAAGGGATAAATTTGCAGTTTTGCAATCATATTATTAATTATGATCTGCCTTGGAACCCGATGCGTTTGGAGCAGCGAATCGGGCGCATCCACCGTCTCGGACAAGAACGGGATGTGTTCATTTATAACATGGCGACAAAAAATACAGTAGAGGAGCATATCTTAAAGCTATTATATGAAAAAATAAATCTGTTTGAACGTGTTATTGGGGAATTGGACAGTATTTTAGCAAAACTTGACCTCCGCAATATTCATGAACATATAGAAGATATTATGATTCAGTCGAGTTCGGAAGGAGAAATGAAAATTAAAATGGAAAATTTAGCGGCTATTCTTAACTTTGGTGAACAATTACAACAGGCCGAGAATAACTGATTTCTTTATTTTCATAGCTGCTTGCAAAATTTTTAAATAGGAGGCGGAATGATGCAGCAGGCTCAAATTTCCACATTTTTAAAACGCTTTTTTCAGGCGACCAATTGTCCAATTATTGAAGAAAAAAACGGATATTTTACCGTTCAATTAACTGTTGAAATGGATAAAGAATTAATGAACCGGCCTTTTTACTGGCATTATTTAGAAAAAACCGGCGGAACTCCAAATCCGATGAAACTTACTTTCATCACGGATTCAAAGGAGGCTCCGGAAGATGTAAAAGGTGAATGGATTCATTTCGGATCGCCGAGACTGCACCAAATTTTTGCGGCAACGAAGAAAATGTCTTCTTATATTCGGTTATATGAACAGACAGCAGCTTCCAAAGCAAACGTGCCGCTGCACCCTTGGATTGGGATGAATGTAACGATTTCGTATATTTGTGACAAAAAGAAGGATCAAACTTATTCATTAGGACTGCATTTAATCAACGGAAGGATTGTTGAAAATTTTCAGGAGCAGCTAGAAAAAATTCATTTGACACCGAAAATTCCTGATTTTTGTTTTACCATTACGCCATTAATTACACCAAAAAGCGGATTAACTCGATTGAAGCATTACGTGATAAAAAAAATTGAAGAAGATGACCATCGGTGGGCGGAAGAAGCGAGAGAACGAATGAATGCCGATTTAGCATTGTTGGAGCATTTTTATGAAGATCTAGATGAAAAACCTTCTGTTTATTGGACAGAAAAGAAGGCGATTCAAGAGCTGTATGAACCGCGCATTGAAATAGAAGTCCACAATGGAGGAATTTTTTATTTATCATCGGATTCTATAATTCATTAAAATAAAATCAAGACGCAGAAAATACGCTCGAAATTGAATGATCTCATCACTTTTCAATAAAAAAGGAGCTGGTAAACGGCTCCTTTTCCTTTATTTCTTTTTCTTGATCAAAATTAAAAACGCCATCGGCAAAAATCCAAACCATCTCATTGATAATGGAAGACGATCTTTTTTCCGTTCCTCACGCCTTTGTTTCCTTGCTTCTTTTGGGGTGTCGATAAACTTTACAAACTGTTCGGTTACATATTTCACATAATCATTACCAGACATAAGTGGGCACCTCGAAATAAAATTTTTTTATATTATTTCCTAAACTCTGTTCATTTAAACAGACATTCTGGCAAATAAACGATTGGTTGAAGCTTTGATAAGGCGCTGAACGATGAAAGCTATGAATATTCATTCCAGCTCATAATCTGTTGATTGTTCAAATCATAATGAAAGTTTGCCGTATACTCCGTTCCTTTTAACGTCTTGCATGTAATGGAAATATTGACGATTCCTTTTTCTTTTTTCGTTCGTTTATACGAAATGGTTCCATTTGGGAGTTCAAGTATTTCCTGGGTATCAGAATAGTCAGCTTTTTTCAGCGAATATTGAACACCGGCAAGCATTAACGTTTCCTGCAAATAAAACTCTTTCGCATCATGCCGAAATCTTTGCTCTTGTATATATGAGGAAGCATATGCGGTAAGAATCATTATGCAAAGCAGAAATATGCCGATCGTCATTGGAAAAATATGACCATCTTCATTTTTCAATCAGGAATCACTCCTTTCACATCGCGAATGGTTCCTTCAAACCGCTTACCTTCTAAGCTTGTGATTTCAATTTTCACACCATGTGTTATTGGAATAAAATGAGCGGCTTGAACACCGCGCAGCACAATAACATGTCCTTTTCCGTCAACCTGATAGCGCAGCAAATCATTATATTGACTGAGTGTGACTACTTCTCCTTTTTGATTTTTATATTGTAAAACATTTTGCTTCACCATTATTTGTTGAGATGTTTTGATTTCACGATGAAGCTCAATTAGAAATAAATTCCACTCGCTTGGATGTAAATCTTGCTGCCTCGTATTCAATTTTAGAAAAAATGAGAGCATGGGTGCAAAGGAAGAGATGATGATGGTTGTCGCTAGAAAGGCTATCAGCATGTTTGCTGCCGTATATCCTTTATTGTTCATAAATGTAGCCGCAAACCTTTTGTTCTGCATTTTCATCCGAAAGAACACATAATTCAGCAAATTGCCCCTCCTTTCCCCACACCAGTTCGAACATCATCCCTTGCCGCTCAACTTGGCCATTTGTTTTTTTCTTTTCAAATACAAAACGTTCAAGTTCTTCTTTGAGCAGTTGATAAGCCAGCACAGATGCTGCTGCTTCTTTTTGCTGTTTCAATAAGGCTGTTGACACAGGGACCAGCGTCAGCGAAAGCAAACACCATATGGAAAATGCTATTAATATTTCTGTTATCGTATATCCGCTATAATTTTTCCACACGGAACCTTCCTCTCCCTAAATTAAAAATGATTTTGTACGTTTTTTTATCATACGAAATGAAGATTGTTCCAGCTTGATAAAAATAGCCGGAAGGAGAGTACTCGATTGGAAATTTTATGTTTCCTGATTCGACTTTTATGTTTTGATCGTATGCTCTTTCAAACAGTTCCCCTTTAAAGCCGGATCGTTCAGCTTCGTAGTAATGTTTGTCAGGATACCAAAACAAATAAATTTTTTCTTTATTAACGAATGCGTGCTGTTGTACATATAGCAAATCTTTTTCCAGTTGAACGAAAAATTGATCGATGACTTTTTCTCTGTAAATATTTACTGCTCCAATCCATATAAAAGAGCTGATCAATAAAAAGATCGAAAGAACAAGAAGCATCTCCAGAACAGTAAAACCACTTTGCCTAGTTGCTCTTAATGACGTTTCCATTTGCATCAATTTCAATCTCATCACCATTTGGACATTTTCCAGAATTATTCGGCAAGTACCCTTTAGTGATTAAATCATTAATTGTTGGTGTTTGATGAAACTCCATTTCATATGCGACGACTTGCCCCTGCACCATATCAATTAAACCTTCGCACCCTTTATTTTGAATATTTTTATTATGAGCCATAACATTCGGAATCGTTATAATAAGCAAAATCGAGATCACTAACAGTACAACCAGCATTTCCACCAATGTAAATCCATGTTCATTTTTCACTATTTTCATCCTCCTATACTTGACCCATCATTTGGTACATTGGAAGCAAAATCGATAAATAAATGATCAATACGAAGACCCCGATCATCAGAAAAACGACCGGCTGAATATAACTAATGATTCTCATTATTTTTTGTTCCATCCGCTCCAATACGAACCGGCTGTACATATACAACTCTTTAGACAATTGACCGACGGCTTGTCCATGTTGAACAACAGAGGAAAGTTCCTGTTCAAAAAATGGACTTTCAGCAAATATTATCTCTAGCGATTCTCCTTTCTTTAATTTCTCGATAAACAGATTGGCCTCTTCCCTATAAAAATGGAGAAAATGTTGTTCTTGAAACAGAGTAAAGCATTCAAAAACGGACAATCCTCCCTTCAACAAATTGCTCATTTGCAAAGAAAAATAGTAGCTGTGAAATAACCGCAAACCTTTTGAAACGATCGGAATTTTCATAAGCAGCTTCTGTTTTTCAAGCGGAGGCTTTTTTCGGAAAGAGACCCAATAGTAGAAAAAAAGGAGCAATAAGAAACTAAACAAAATGAAAAAAAACGTTTTGATGCCTTTAATGGTAAACATGACAAATGTCAGAAAGAAGGAGGCGTTCAAATCAACTGCTTCATACATATACGAAAATTGCGGGGTAACAACTGCTTGGATGACAAATAAAATAATTAAAAGAAGAGCAATTAAAAAGAGCGGATAGCGGAGAACTTGAATAAATTTTTCCAAATGGAGGAGTTGTTTTTCCAGCATTACTGAGCTTTCTTTTAAAGCAAAATGTATATCACCATGCTTTTCAGCAAAGAAAAGATAGCTTAGTACATCTCGATGAAATCCAAGCTTCTCAAAAGCCGTGTATAGCGAATTTCCTTTCGTCAACATCTGTATACAAGTCTCAATATCTTGTCGGTATTTTTCTTTTACATGAAAACTCATAAAGCGAATAGCTTCATTTAATGCATACCCTTCTGAAAGCAGCTCACTCACTTTCTTCAAAAATTGTGCCTGCATCTTTTTGTTCCATCGATGCCTATTCATATTCAAACACCCAACGATCATATATGTCCGGATATAAATACCCAAGAGCGATTCCTTTTTTAATTACATCTTTTAACTTCATATAATCTAACTCACTCTGCTCCTCTCCTTTTGCTTCCCGAATAGCGGCGGTTAAATTTTTGCCGTAAAGAAGTTCATAGACCCCAATTCTCCTAATTTCCTTTAATTTTTTGCAATAAGGCGGGCAATTCCCTTTGCAAAACGGGCATATTAAATGAACGAGACGCTGCGCAGCAACAGCGATCAAAGTTTGCTCAATTTCGGAAAAGGTTACACCAAATTCTAATAATCGATAAATAGCTCCCTTTGCATCCCGCGTATGCATGGTGGTCAGTACTAAATGTCCGCTAAGCCCAGCCCGGACCGCAATCCTTGCTGTCTCATGATCCCGAATTTCACCGACCATAATGACATCGGGATCGTGTCTTAATATTGCTTTTAACCCATTTGCATACGTAATTCCAGCTTTTTCATTGATCTGCACTTGAAGCATTTCATCGCTTTTCGTTTCCACAGGATCTTCAAGTGTGATGATGTTTCTTTTAAAATGTTTTTTTGCATAATGGAGAAGCGAATAAAGAGTGGTCGTTTTTCCCGAACCGGTCGGACCGGTAAGGATCAGGAGACCGTGAGAATGCTTTAAAAATGAAAGCATTTTTTTGGATTCTGACGGGAACAATGAAAGTTTTTCAGGCGATTGAATCGATTGCTCTAGCAATATTCGGATGACTAGACTTTCATCGAATACTGTAGGCAATGTCGATAAACGAAGATGCACCTCTCCGTAAATCGTATGGAAGGAGTAAGCACCGTTTTGCGGACGCCTTTTTTCGCCAATATCCATTTGGGCCATAAATTTAAAATGAGAAATTAAGCGTTCACAAATAGCTTTAGGCAGATGAAATATTTCTTTGATGTCATCGTCAATTCGAAATTGAATAACTGCTTTTTTCTTTTTCGGAACAATATGGATGTCTGAGGCACTAAATGAACACGCCAGTTCAATCAGTTTTTCGCTAAGCTTTTCAATTTCAATCATTCCATATCCCCCCTTTCTTTTCTTAGGATTCATCTTAACGAATTGAAGAGAAAAATGCGAACGTAGATAATGGATTTTTCTTTTCCCTTTCCTTTTGCAAAATTTAATTGAGCATAACCGAAAAATAACAATTGTTTGCAAAGACTGTTTAGAAAACAATTTTTTGCTATAAACTCATAATTTTTGAACATTTTTTTACAACATGTTTGAAAACAAAGTGGATACAATAACAATTGGAAACGGTATATTTACAATGTATCAAGCTGTACATTATAATATAAAAAGCGACCGATTGAGGGAAAAGGAGGGAAACACAATGGATCGCATGTTCCGTGTACTCGGTTTTTGGACAGGTATTTTTGCTATTATGTTTTATTTAGGCGATATGAAGACGACGTCTTTACTTTTCTTTGGTCAAACTGGATTTTTTGTTTTACTATCTTATTTAAAATTAACTGAACGTATGTATATTTATATTTTCGGAGCATATTTGACCATTTTCTTCGTCGGGTTTACATATTGGACGACGTTTATGATGGTCCCTGGACAAGGCGGCCATTAATAAAAACAGGCAATTCCGCAATGGAATTGCCTGTTTTTTGACCTTCTTCAATTTTTACGAAAGCGAAAATCCATTTAAAAAAGGATTTGTTTCCATTTCTTCTATAATGGTTGTTTCTGAACCGTGGCCAGGCAACACAATGGTTTCTTCCGGCAGCACTAGCAGTTTTTCATGAATGCTTTTCAGCAGTTCTTCATGATTCCCTCCAAGCAAATCCGTACGGCCAATGCTTCCTTTAAATAATACGTCGCCTGAAAAAACAGCATTTGCTTCTTCTAAATAGTAGGAGATGCTTCCAGGAGAATGCCCCGGTGTTTCAAATAAAGAGAACTGGAAAGAACCAATTGTCAAGCTTCCTTCTTCCCGAATGATTTCGTCCGCTTCCTCTACCATTACATTTTTTCCATTCATAAAATGACCAGATCCATTTAAAGAAGGATCGCCAAGCCATTTTTGTTCTTTTTCGTGGACATATACTGGAATATTCCAAACTTTTCGAACATCATCAATCGCTCCGATGTGATCAAAATGTGCATGTGTCAACAAAATGGCAAGGGGAGTCAACTGATGTTTGCGCAATACTTCAATTAGCTTTTCTCCTTCATCGCCTGGATCAAATAAAATACACTCATTTTTGTCATTTGTTAAAATATACGCATTTGTTTGCAGCAATCCGAGCGGGATTCTCATCCATTTCATGCTCTCACCTCAGGTCATTTTCTTTTCATTTCCATCATACAAAACATTCTTTTTTGGCGCAAAAGGAATAGTTAGAAAATTTTTGGCCAAACCTAAAATGTGCAGGACATACCGTTCATAAAATTGACATAGTCATTTTATGCAAACGTACCGTTCCTACCTCGACAAATCTAGTAAAAGAGATTAAAATATGAAGGGGAAGATATTTGCCGCACTTCAACGTATAAAAGATTGGGGGCTATACAATGGGTACTGTCATTATCTTTACTTTAGTAACTTTGCTTGGTATCTATGCTATTTTCCGTTCTTTAAAACAAAAAAACATATTGGGAATTTTGTTTGCGCTTGGAACAGTCGCTGTTTTTGGATGGTTTACCTATAAAACGATTGTTCACCACGGTATACCAGTGCCACACTAAAAAAGAAAGAATGGCGGGGCCATTCTTTTTTTTATGAATAAATAAACATTCAGTTGTCACACACCCGTCTTTTAACCTCCGCTTCATATTGCCAAAAAAGATGCTTTCACTCCTGTTTATTTTACAATCTCCTGAATCTTTTCCTTACTTAAATCCATGATTTTTTCCAATCTCGGCCCATACAAAGCATAATGACCGGATGGCGAAATGAGGATAGGATCGTTTGTCACGTTTTTGAAGATGGTTTCTTTTTTCTTAGTGATAAGGTTAAATCTTTGCAGTTCAAAGGAACCGTCCTGGGATTTGGCAACGGGCACAAATGTATAAAACTGCTGATTTTGAGCATTGAAGTCATAGTAGGGAAAAATCCATTGAGAGTAATCGGAAGCCAAAGGGACACGAAATGTAGACAACACTTTTTTTGATGAAGAATTTATAAAAACATATTGACCGAATCCTTTTTCCTGTTGATTTTCCTGCAAATACATGACAATCGATGAAAAATTTCCATTTCCGATGACATGATCAGCGATTTTTTTTTCGTGATGTTTCATTAAGTTCGCTTCATAAAGCGGAGCGCTTAACTCAGGCTCATCGTTATTCCATTTTACATATGTAATGCGATCTTCATCTGTCCATTGAAAAAAAGGTATTTGATAGGGACTATCCACAACTTTTTTCTCTTTCAAATCAAGCAAATAAGTCTTATATGACCAATCTTCAGCAAATGCTGTAACCATCAGCTCTTTTTCATTATAGGGATTCCATGTGTATTGAAGTTCAAACGCATTGATTTCCCAATGAAATAATTCCTCTCCTTCGGTGTTTACAAATGTCAGGATGGCTTGATTGGTTTCAGGGCTTGAATGAATGAGAAAAATTGTTCGGCGATCATTGGGCACTGTTTGAATAATCGGATGCTTTGTCTGAAAAAATAGTTCATCTTTTCCGCTTTGAAGATCGTGACAAATAACTTCCGAACGGTCTTCAAGATTTTTAATGTAAAGCACAGCCGTTTCATGAAACCATCCAGTAATATTTTGAAAGGTATTTTCCTCTGCTTCAATCGGTTGAATGTTCTCTAAAAGATTCTGTTCTGCTTTAAAGTTTTCAAACTCATTTTCCATTTTTTTCTCTTTTGTCACTTGTTTCTTTTCATTCGTAAGCTGATGAAATTCACAAGACGACAAAAGGAGAATCGGAAAGCACATGACGAAAAAAAAGGCTGCCCTCATCACCCTCATCCTTCTCATCCAATTTTCACTTATAATTTACGAATTTTTCAAAAAAATGTTTCAAAAAATTTATTTGCACAGCAAATAAAGCGACGCCCAAAATATTCCCTTTGCTTTCCGATAAATTTCATCAAATTGGTCAAGCGGCAAAGGGTTCCTTCCTCTGCCTAATTCAACGGTAAATCCCGGCTTTCTGTATTCTTTAATAAACCAATCGCGAAAACCGGCATGACTATCAATCATTCGGATTCCTTTATATCCGCTTAACAACTCATACTCTTTTACGATTTCTTCCGACTTCTCTGGTTCATAGTTTAAATACCCCCAATATATTTCTTCTCCTTGTGTGTGGAAGGCTACGATGAGTTCAAATTGAGACTGCTTGACTAGTTCACTCATAGCAATTGCTTCCGGCTCTGAGAGAGGATAATCACCTGGATAATCACGAGGAGCCGGGGATTTAGGGCTTTTTCTTTCTTTTTCAATTTCCCAAAAGGCAGGAAATTGATTGTTCAGATCAACGCCGCGAATATTTGCTTTCCAATCGGAAAAATCTTCACAGTTATTATTTAACTTGACGGCCTGTTCTTTCACTTGAGGATCGAACGATTCAGCTGCTAAAACAAGATTCACTCCATCCGGATTCACCATCGGGACAAACGATAAAGTAATCTGCTCATAAAGCTGTCTTACAGAAATTCCATTAATCGATTCGTTTAAAATAAGCTTCCGAACATACTCATTGAGCCATTTCATCATAATGGCTGTCGTAATCCACTCATTTGCATGAAACGAACCGTTCATATGAACTTTTTTCGTTCCGGAACCGATAAGAAGTTCAACTAAAGGATTCCCTAGAACACTGCGGCCGATAATCCTCTCTTTAATAAATGGGTAATTTTTTTTTAACACCGCAATATCGCTTGTCAAAGCAAAAAAATGATAGGGCCGTTTTGGATCAATTACAGGCCATGAAATTGGGACAGCATTGTATGTATTTTTAGTCAAGCTTGGTGAAGGATGAAACGGATTATTTTGTACGAAACCCCATCCGGGAATGACGATTTTTTCCCCTTTAAAGATTTTTTCGTTTTCGAAGAAGGGATTTGAATCCAACAACAATCGTTTCGAAAGTTGATATTTTTTTCCCAAGTACTCCAAATCCGCTGTTTCATTCATACAGATTTCCATAAAAAAACCCCTCTCCCCTTTTTATTCAGTACATAACATATTATATGAACGACATCATGTTTCATTAATAAAACGTATAAAAAAGCTCTGACCTAATGGCCAGAGCCTTTTACTGTTTTTTTGCAGCTTGCTGCTCGGTTGAATTCGGAGATGGTTCATCCTCTTTGTCAAAAAACCGCAGCAGGTCACCATAAATAATTTCATCCGAATAATCAAGCTCATTTTTCGCTTTTTCCATATATGGTTCACATGCATTTTTATCCTCAACAGCTTCGCCTGTTGATTTGTCATAGCATATTCCTCTTGTATACACATATTGATCCGTAATAAAGCTGCCGTCCCTTAACACAACAAACGGAATACGGTCTTTTGAAAAAATATCTGTACCAAATTCGATATCGTTTTTCGTATCAATGCCTAGCAGGTTTAAAATAGTTGGCTTCAAGTCAATTTGCCCGGCGACTTGATGGAACACTTTCGGATTTTTATCGGTAACCCCTGGAATATGGATAATTAACGGAACTTTTTGCAGCTGAATCGTATCAAGCGGCGTAATTTCCTCTTTCCCTAAAAATTGTGCCATCGCTTTGTTATGGTTTTCGGAAATACCGTAATGGTCGCCGTACAATATAATAATTGAATTTTCATATAGTCCAGCTTTTTTTAGATCTTCGATGAACACTTTCAAGGCTTCATCTGTATAACGAACCGTCGTAAAATAGCGATTCACGACTCCATCTTCGGAATCAAATTCATCAATCAATTTATCTTCTTCACCCAACTCAAACGGAAAATGGTTCGTTAATGTAATATATTTCGTATAAAAAGGCTGAGGAACATTTTTCAATAATTGTACCGACTGCTTAAAGAAGTCAATATCCTTCAATCCCCATCCTACCGAATTTTCTTCCGTCACATTATAATCTCTGACATCAAAGAAACGGTCGTATCCAAGAGAATTATACATCACATCGCGATTCCAGAATGTGCGGTTATTTGCATGAAATACAGCTGTGTAATAACCGTAATCCTTTAAAATTTCCGGAGTTGCATTGTACTCATTGTTCGCATTTGTAAAGAAGACTGAGCCTCTTCCCAACGGATACAAAGAATTTTCCAATAAAAATTCTGAATCTGACGTTTTGCCTTGTCCTGTTTGATGGTAAAAATTATCAAAATAGTAGCTTTGTTTAATAAAATCATTTAAAAACGGGGTAATTTCTTGTCCGTTCAATTTCTGATTGATAACAAAGTTTTGGAACGACTCCATAGAGACGATAATGACATTTCTACCTTTTGCAATTCCATTCATTTCTTTACTAGGTTCTTTTTTGTTCGCATTTAAATAATTTTGAATTTCGACCAAGTTATTGCTGTCAGCTAACGCACGTTGTGCAGACGTTTTGGACTGCAGCAAAGAATCGTAAATATGAAAATTGTATACACCGATATTTTTGACGAGCATCTCCCTGTCAAACGTTCTTGTTAAAAGCTGCGGACGCTCTGTTTCAGCCAATCCAAGATTAAAGAAAAACACAGCTGCAACCATTAAATAATATGCTGTTTTTTCTTTGCGCATTAATTTTTCCTGTTTGCGGAAAACAGGTCTCCGTGAAAGCCAAATTAAAATGGCTATATCAACAAACATTAATATATCGACAGGTTGAATCAGCTCGGTTATGCTGCTTCCCAAATCTCCCATATTGCTAGCTTGGAAGAGCACGGGAATAGTCAAAAAGTCGTTATAAAACCGATAAAAAACAACATTAGCTAATAAGAGAAAGGTCATCACAATGCTGGCACCGATCACCCAGCGATTCCGGTTTTTGTCTTTCATAAATAATCCAATACCAAAAACAAACAGCAAAAAGCTCAGCGGATTGATGAATAAAATAATCTCTTGCTTGAAATTTTCTATTTTTATATCAAAGCTAGTTTTGTAGACAATGTACGTTTTAATCCACATAAAAAATGTCGCTAATAACAAAAAAGAAATTTTTGAAAATGTGCTTTTACGCATTTTTTTACCTCCTCAAACGGTGGACCTGCGCATTTCTACACTTAAGTGTTTTTTTCCATTTTTTAGGCATCTTAGTGAATAACTAAAGATTATCTTAATACTTCTTCCAAAAAAAATCAATGTTTTTTTACAATATATTTACAATAAGATGCTAGCTTTTTATATATTATTTTATCTCAGTACCTATTATGTTTAGACGGACAAAAATTAAAAAAGTTTCATATAAACAGAATTTGTTATAATCCAAATTTAGCTGCCAAAAAAATAGCGCCTTTTTTAAAAGCGCTATCAGATTTTCTTTGCTGGACCTCGACAAGGTACATGTCGAGTTTGGGATTGTGGCTTTAGCGCACACATACTGAAAGGAGCCGGCATCCGCCAGCTACTTTCAGATGAAAATCGAACAAATATAAAAGCAAGTGGAGAGAAACACATTGTTTTTCTCCACTTGCTTCATTTTAGGGGCTTATCGGACAATTCCTTTTTAGTCTTCCTCAATTTTCAAGTATGTACGTTTTAACCAGCCATGCGCCGCCAATTACACCTGCATCATTGCCAAGCGTTGCAAGAGCAATATCTGCTGCGGAAGCTTCATGAAAAACGAACTGTTGAAAAACATTTTTAACTCTTTTTATTAAAAATTCCCCAGCCTTTGATACTCCACCGCCAATGATAATTTTGGCAGGATTTAAAGCAGTAGCCAAGTTGGCAAGAGCAAGACCAAGATGCATCGTCATGTCGTCGACAACCTGCAATGCCATCTCATCGCCGTTTTTCGCAGCATCAAACACATCTTTTGCAGTGATCGATCCTTTTCTTTCCAATTCCCGATTCAGCGTTGATCTCCCATTAAACTCTTCCATTTTGGCTATAGCCATTCGAACTATTCCAGTTGCAGAGGCGACCGTTTCCAGGCAGCCCGTTTTTCCGCAGTTGCACGGAAAACCTCCATGCAAAACGGAAGTTATATGGCCGATTTCTCCGCCTGCGCTATTTTTCCCATGGATTATTTCTCCATTTGCAATGATTCCTCCGCCGACTCCCGTTCCGAGTGTGACGCATATTAAATCCCTTTCTCCATTCCCCGCTCCTTTCCACATTTCACCAAGAGCTGCAAGGTTGGCATCATTATCAACGATTACTTGCAAACCAGTTTCTTTTTCAAGATTTTTCTTAAGCGGATAATTATTTTCCCATCCAATATTGACAGTTCTAAAAATGATTCCCTCTGTTAAATCGACAGGGCCAGGCGCCCCCATGCCGATTCCAATCAGCTTTTGCTTCGATTCACCAAGTTCTTTCAACTTTTCGTATATAGATTGAGAAATATCACTAACAATATTTTTTCCTGATTTATCGGTAGGGATTTCCCATTTTTCAATAATCTCTCCATTTATATTGATAAATGCAATTTTTATCGTAGTTCCCCCTAAGTCCACACCAACTAGCCAATTATCGATCATATTTTTCATCCTTTACTCTTTTTCTCTTATCTTTTTCTATCATTATTTCTCGTCTTAACAATAGCATGGCCATTTCAAATTCTTTTGCGTCAATCAGCTGCGACTCAAACAGCTGCTTCACCTCCTCCTCCATTAATTCAAGATCAGCCACACGATCCCCGATGTATATGATAGTACCGAAACGTTTTAAAAGCTGTTGTATGTCGTAAATCGTTTTCAAAAACATCACCTTCTAAATAAAAATGCGGATAAGCTGCACATATTGCTAAAGTTCTTTTTTTGAAAACTTCCGAACAAGTCATCGAGCTATAGATTGTCAAGCTGTTGTTTTAGCTGCTGATATTCCGCTTTTCCCGGATCAAGCTTCAATGCCTTATCAATCGCTTCTTGTGCTTTCACAACATCATTCTGTTCTGCATATATTAGGCTAAGTACATAATAAGCTTGATGAAATGTCGGATCTTTTTCCAATACATTGTTTAAATATTCAATTGAGCTTGCCACATTGTTCAAACGATATTCCGTATAAGCAAGTAAATAGATGATTTCAACTTTTGCATCATCAAGCTCCTTCGCTTCCGAAAGCACTTCGGAAGCCTTTTGGAACTCCTTGTTCTCAATTAGTGCCTGCGCCCTTGCTAAAGCCATTTCCGAATTGCGCTTAGGGGCTATTTCATATCCATAATACCCAAGACCGAAAACGAAGATGATCGATAAAATAAGCCCCACTGCTCTCGTGAAAAATTTGGACATCCTTGGAATCTGCAGAACAAAAGCTGCCAGAAATCCGCCAATTAAACCGCCTATATGACCAGCGTTGTCCACATTCGGAATCGCCCAGCCAAGCATTAAGTTAATTAAAACTACAATCAAGATGTTGGGTCCTATTGTACGGAAAAACAATTTAGGGTTTAACACACCTAAAAACAAGAGCGCACCGAACAAGCCGAATATCGCACCTGATGCACCTGCGGACAAAAAGGGGCTGAAAGCAAAGCTTGCAAGCGAACCAGTAAATCCGGCAAACAAGTATATAAGCAAAAATCGAATCGAACCATACATTTTTTCAACAGTCATTCCAATATAATAAAGGGCTAAAGAGTTCATAATCAAATGCAAAAAACCGATATGCAATAAAATTGGTGAAAAAAATCTCCACCATTCGCCATCGTAAATGGCAGGATTGTATTTCGCTCCAAATTTTATAAGAGTATCAGAATTTGTGCTTCCCCCGTACCATTCAAGAAGAAAAAACATCACAATTTGTGCTGTTAAAAAAACATATGTAAAGAAAGGCCTGCCATTTTCAAAAAAGGAGCGTTCCAGCCTTTCCTGCCTTTTTATATAAGAAAATATTTCTTCTTTTATTCGTTCAACTGATTCAAAATTTGATTCTTCTGCTGCATAATCAAGTTTTTTCAACGAAGCCGAAAGAGCATCTTCCAAATCACCTGTTTTTTCCATTATATGCTCTTGATCCAGCAGCATTGTTTTGACGACTGTTTTCCCATGCGCAAAAGGTTCTTTAATCCGAAATTCCCAATCATCAACAGGAGGAAATGTGGTCACATAAATGTTAAGAATATTTAAGTCCCTTCTCATAGATTGTTTTCGGATCGTTTCAAAAATATGCGCCGTATGTTCAATGTCTTGAGAGATCCAATTTCCCCAGTCAATATCTTTTCTGACAAATCGTACAAGCTGAAAATATTTGTTGCGAAACGGCTCAAGCCAAACCTCCGAATGATCGCCGGATATATTGATTAGCCTGTAATTATGCTCCACCACAAGACTTCGCAAAATTTTCCAAAAAATAAAATCTAGCTGAGTCCCCATTTAAAATCTCTCCGCATGTTTTTCCTTTATTATACCAATGTGGAAGGGCAGTTTGAAGAAAAAAGCTGAATCAAAAACGATTCAGCTTTCCATTTCCACCTATTTAAAAGCACCTTGGAGAAATTTCCTGCCAATTAGCGGTATCTGCATTGTCAGTTGAATAAATTTCTCACGCATCCATTTGCTTTTTAGGCATACGTTCATAATTTTGTATCGATTTGAATATATGAAGAAAATGCCGAATACTAGAAGAATTCTTTTTAATCGCTTCATAATTTAATCCCTCCATTAATTAAAATAAACTTTTTGCTCAATTTTTATCCAAAATAAAATACGCAATTACTGTTGAAATGAAAATTGATAAAAAATTAACTGCGTCATTATTCATCCAGACAAAACCTTTCGTCTTTACCGTATATTCCCCGCAATGTATTCTTTTTTCCGTTTCAGCATGGCAGACGAGACATTTATTTTTTCGTTGAAAAAAGCATCCGAACAGCGTGTCAATCAAAGCTCCAATAAATCCAAATAATATAATGAAAGGTAAAATTTGAGCATCATTTTTTATAAAAAAAGAACTCCCCAGCGCAACAAACGAAGAACCGAGGATGGAAGCAAAAGTTCCGAGAACGGTAACAGCACCTGATGTTCCTTTTTCGACAAATTTTGGAGGAAATAAAAGAATCGGTTTTATTCGGCTTAAGCTGCCAATTTCGGAAGCCCATGTGTCCGCGTTGGCGCAAGCGAATGAAATGGTTAAAAGAATGAACCAAAAATTGCGGTCATCATGATCCACTATATTGAAAATGCTGATCAATACTGGAATCCCGCCATTTGCCAGCACTTGAACATAGTCGCGTCTTTCCCCTTTTTCAAGAATTGATGCCATTTGCGCTTTTCGTTCCTTCTTCCATTTACTGATCATGCTTGATGACGCAAAAAATAATCCAAGGGGGACCAGCCCTGGAAAACCAAAACTAAAATAGATGCTAGCGCCGACAAATACGGAGCTTATTGCTCCAGAAATCGACAAAGCTTTTGACTTATAGGAAATATAAGCGATAGTCGCAATAAAAATAATGAACAATAAAGGAATGATCATTTCCTGCACTCCACCAATTCTTTTTCAGTAATGATGATATCAACCGGAATATCATGGGATTCAATCGGCACTTCCTCAACTATTTGAAAGGAAAAAGCAAGCGCAATAGTTACATTTGCGTATTTATGTAAATAACGATCAAAATAACCCCCGCCATATCCGATCCTGTGCCCACGCCGGTCGAAGCAGATGCCAGGGACGATGAGCAAGTCAATTTCTTTTGGCGTTATGAGTGTTGTTTGCTCAAAGATCGGCTCCTGTAAATCTAAATAAACATTCTCTAATTGATCAAACGATTTTATTTCCCTGAACTCCATTTCTTTTATATTTGGGTCGCATTTAGGCACAGCTGTTTTTTTCTTTTCCTGCCAGCAGCGAAAAAATAAACTTTTTGTATCGACCTCGAAGCCTTTGGATACTGTAAGGCCAATGGTATTCGCCTCCTGCCAATAGTCTGTTTCAAAAAGAGTTTCAGCAATTTTGTTTGACCAGTCCGCATGCAATTCATGCCCCATGTTTTTTAACATCCGTTTCACTTCATTTCTAATTTCAAATTTTTTTTCCAACTTAAAAATTCCTCCCATTTACCTTTTTTATAATAAAAAAACAGCAGGAAATATCTTCCCACTGCTTTTACTTCGTTTCACGATGCAAAGCATGACTTTTGCATCTTGGACAATATTTTTTCAATTCGATGCGTTCTGTGTTTGTACGTTTATTTTTTGTAGAGATATAATTTCTATCGCCGCATTCTGTGCAAGCAAGAGTAATATTTACGCGCATATCTTTCCCTCCAAACTATTTCATGTTCAAATTCAGACTTTTATATAATATCATTTTTGCATTGTAAAATCTACATTATGTTTATTTTTGAACACAAAGTTTCAAGTCGTTTCAAATTACATTTTTTTTAAGTTAACATGAAATTTCGTTAAAAGCCGTTTTGTTCTATTAAAATATATGATATAACAATAAAGGGACAACTAATGGAAGGTGAGATGCATGGAAATTGTGATTATTATTCTTTTCCTTGTCAGCATTGCTTTATTAGGAATTGCTTATACTCAGCGTGACGATATAAAAGAGTTGGAACAAGAAGTTGAGCATTTATCCGTTTCTGCGATGCAAGAAATATACAAAATGAAAAAGAAAATGAGGGTATTGGAAGAAGAATTGCTGCAAGGAACAAACACAAAGCCTGTTTCGCAAGACACACAGTCCGTTATACACTTTGATTATTACACGAAAAACAAAATTTTATCAAAATATCAGCAAGGCATGTCAATTGCTGAAATTGCAAAATCGGAAAATGCCACAACCGATGAAGTAAAGCTAATAATCGAACAAAATAAGAGGGAACTATCATGAATAAACGAATTTTACAAGCATTCTCAGCAGGGATGATCGTTTCCACCTCAATTTTGACCCTCACTTTTTATTTAGGGAACTATGATCAAAAGGTTGTGGCTGAAAAAGAGTTGACGGACAAATCAGTTAACGAGTATTTAGCTCAAAATAATAAAATTGCTGTATCCAATAAAGAATATGAAGAATTTCTTTCTTACAAAGATACAAAAGTAAAAAATCTGAATAAAACACCTCAACAAAATGAACAGCAGCAGAAGCAGCAAAATCAAAATGCACAAAACCAAAATGCACAAAATCAAAACCAAGAACAAAAGAACAATAACCAACAAACTGAGGTAAAACCTGTAAAAGTAAATATTAAAGAAGGCATGACGACAAGCGACGTATCAAAAATACTTGAACAATCGGGCATTATTGATTCCGCCTCCAAATTTAATCAATACTTAATTAAACACGATTATCATAAGCGTGTACAAATTGGAACTTTTGAAGTAAAAAAAGGGATGAGCTACTACGAGATCGCAGAAGCCCTTACAAGATAAAAGGGGCTGCGATCCGTTTTTTTATAAATAAGGTTTGAAACCAGCCGTTTGTAAAAAAAGGAAGTTTTTCAAAACTCAAAATGGTGAAGTTCAGAACCACAAAAAGATTGCCCTTATCATTTTTCTCCCATTCCCGACCGTGTTGATTATTGTCATTCCAAGATCATTGTCCCAGCCTCAATTTTGTGCTTTTCTCGGCTTTTAAATTGTCTTTTTTTAATCAATAGTACTTATAAAAGCCCACCAAAATTTTATGCCTTTTCTTTCACAAAATTGCCCTATGCTCTGCCCGAAATTTTTCCATAACACTTGTCTCTTATATTTCAGACATAGACACGATATAATACTTACAATTCCATTTTATATGCGATAAACTATTTAAATCGAAAGACATAAAAAGTTCCCTTCCTATTTAGATAAATTTGGGCGGCGAACCAAAATTTATTTTAGCACTAGGAGGGGCTTTTTAGTATCGCGGAACCATTTACGAATAACATAGCGATTTTATTTATATAAAAAAGGTTTGCCTGAAAACGGCAAACCTTTAATCATTTAAAGCATAATGGCGGCCTTTAACTAAATATAAAACATTTTCCGCGATATTCGTTGCATGGTCAGCAGTACGTTCAATAAATCTTGCTACAAGAGAGAGCTGGGTAATTTGATTCATATACTCTAAGTTCTCAGGAATAATTTGCAAAAGCTCCTTAATTGCTTCACCATATAAATCATCTACTTCATCGTCTATTTCGGCTATTTTTCTTGCTAATGCAACATCTTCCTCATGGTAAGCTTTCAGCGATAAAGACAGCATTTCTGATGCCAGCTTGTGCATTTTTGTGATTTGTTCAAGCGGTTTTATAAGCGGTTCATTTCCAATTCGAATTGCTGATTTTGCGATGTTGACTGCGTTATCTGCCATTCGTTCGATATCAGCAGCTATTTTAATGGAAACAATGATTCTTCTTAGATCAATCGCAACGGGCTGCTGCTTTGCAATTAAAAGAATTGCAAAGTCATTAATTTCCTCTTCGAGCTGATCGACATTCACATCTTGCTCTAATACTTCAATAGCCAAATCGATATCCTGCTTTTCTAATGCGCGGATTGATTTGCCTAATGCAACTTCCGTCAAACTGCCGATTTCAATTAACTTGGTGTGTAACGTGTTCAAGTCAAGTTCGAATTTTTCTCTCATTTTTTTTCCTCCAACATGAACCGTGTTATTCAAAACAATTATTATCCGAAGCGTCCTGTAATATAATCTTCCGTCCGCTTATCTGACGGATTAGAAAAGATTTGGTCGGTTTCGCCAAATTCGATAACTTCTCCGTTTAAGAAAAAGGCAGTTTTATCAGATATACGTGCAGCTTGCTGCATGTTATGCGTTACAATAATAATGCTGTAATCTTTCTTTAATTCTTGAACCAATTCCTCAATTTTCAACGTAGAAATCGGATCAAGCGCTGACGTTGGTTCGTCCATCAAAATCACATCAGGTTCAATTGCTAAACAACGCGCAATACATAAACGCTGCTGTTGTCCTCCTGACAGGCCATACGCGTTTTCCTTCAACCGATCTTTTACTTCATCCCATATAGCCGCGCCTCTTAAACTTTTTTCGACGATTTCATCCAATATTTTTTTATCACGGATGCCGTGTATTCTCGGTCCATACGCAATATTGTCATAAATAGATTTCGGAAACGGGTTCGGCTTTTGGAAAACCATGCCGACTTGAGTGCGCAGTTCTTCAACACGATAAGATTTATCAAATATATTTTTTCCGCGATATAATATTTCACCGTTGATTCGAACGGATGGAATCAGCTCGACCATTCGATTCAATGTTTTGATATAAGTCGACTTTCCGCACCCAGAAGGACCGATGATTGCAGTTACTTCATTTTCATAAATGTCTAAATCAATGTTTTTTAGAGCTTGATCATCACCGTACCATAAATTTAAGCCGTTCGTTTTATAGACAATTTTCTTTTCATTCTTGTCTTCGCTATTTTGTTCATAAACAATTTCTTGTTCTTTTTTCAGTTCAGTTTTTTTCAATTCAGTAATTGCCAAAATAAAAACCTCCTTCATCCTTTTAGGAAAACCCATTTAATAACGCTTTTGAAATTTGTTTCGAATCAACACCGCAACCGAATTCATTACTATTAAGAAAATAAACAACACAATGATTCCGGCAGCTGCTACATTTTGAAATTCTGCTTGAGGTCGCGACGCCCAATTGTAAATTTGAATCGGCATAACCGTATAGGAGCTTAATAAATTCTCTGGTAAATAGTTAACAAATACAAATGCACCCGCCACAAGAAGAGGGGCTGTTTCTCCAATAGCTCGTGAAAAAGCTAAAATGCTTCCGGTAAGAATTCCAGGAATTGCAGCTGGAAGAACAATTCGATAAATTGTTTGCCATTTCGTTGCTCCCATTCCATAAGAAGCTTCACGTAACTCTTTCGGAACCGAACGGATCGCTTCTTGTGCCGCCACGACAATAACTGGCAATATTAATAAACTCATCGTTAAACCGCCTGCCAAAATGCTTCTGCCTAAATCCATTCCCCGAACAAATACTGTAAGCCCCAACAAACCAAAAACAATAGATGGGACACCCGCCAAATTCGAAATATTCGCCTGAATAAAATTTGTAAGTTTATTTTTTTTCGCATATTCCTCTAAATAGATAGCTGTTCCTACACCAAGCAGGAGGGAAATTGGAATGACCACTCCCATAACCCAAATTGAGCCGACCAGGGCTGCTTTTATTCCTGATGCAGAAGCTCTCCTAGAGGCAAAATTTTGGAAAAACTCCGGTGTTACATAACTAATTCCTTGAGTGAATATTCGGTATAACAGAATAGCAAGTACTACTAAAGCGAAAATGGTAGATACAAAAAACAGTGTTTGAAAAAAACGATTTTTCATGGCCCTTTTGCCCATCATTTTTCGAACAACCGTTTGATCAATGTACTTCATGTTAATATTCCTCCCTGAATCGGCGCGAGATAAATTGAGCTAATAAATTCATCAGCATTGTAAAGACAAAAAGCGTGGCACCGACAGCATAAATGCTGTAATAGATTGTTGTTCCGTATCCCGCATCGCCCGTGCTGACTTGAACGATATAAGCCGTCATCGTTTGAATAGATTCAGTTGGATCAAACGTTAATTTTGGAGTGGCTCCTCCAGCCAATGTGACAATCATTGTTTCGCCAATCGCACGGGAAATTCCTAGTACGAACGAGGCAACGACTCCCGATGTGGCAGCAGGAAGTACTACTTTTAAAGCCACCTCAAATTTTGTCGCACCTAAAGCAAGTGCGCCTTCTCGAATGGAATTCGGAACAGAGCTCATCGCATCTTCTGAAAGGGAAGCAATCATCGGAATAATCATAATTCCAACAACAATGCCCGGGCTTAATGCATTGAAAAAGCCAATATCAGGGATCAATTTTTGCAAGAGAGGAGTAACAAACGTCAGAGCAAAAAAACCATATACAATAGTTGGAATTCCTGCCAAAACCTCTAAAATCGGTTTGATAATCCTTCTTGTCCGATCTGACGCATACTCACTCAAAAAAATAGCAGATGCAAGACCGACTGGAAGCGCAACAATCATGGCAATAACCGTTACTAAAAGCGTGCCAGAAACAAGAGCCATGATTCCATATGAGGCATCATCTTTTAAAAACGGATACCATTCTTTTTCAGTGATAAATTCAAAAAAAGAAACTCGTGAAAAAAACATGATTGTTTCTGTAGCAAGAGTAGCAATGATTCCGATAGTTGTTAAGATGGAAATAGCTGCTGCAACAAATAAAACGGCTGGGACCATTTTTTCCATAAAATCGCGCGTGGATTTTTTTGTTTTTTTCTCTTTGATCATTTCCCGAACCGATTTTCCTGCAGATAAAGCCATCATGAAAACCCCTTTCATGCCCATAGGAAGATGAGAAGCAAGGATGCTTCTCATCCAACCAGTCTATTTATTTTTATTTTAAACCTTCAAGCGTTTTTAACTGTTCATCATATTGCTCTTGCGGAAGTTTTACATAGCCAACTTCCTCTGCCAATTGCCCAGCGTTTTCCAAGGCAAACTTCACGTATTCATACACTTGCGGCTTTTCTTTTAATGATTTGTTGTTCACATAAAAGAATAGCGGACGGGAAAGCGGTTCATAAGTTCCTTTTTCAATCGTTTCATTTGTCGGCTCGACTGCTTCCCCTTTAGAGTTTACAATCGGTACAACTTTCAACTGGTCTTTATTTTCTAAATAGTATGCATAGCCGAAATAACCTATTGCATTTTTATCGTTAGCGACTCCTTTTACAAGTACGTTATCGTCTTCGGACAATGTCGCATCTTTTACAATCGGCTCACCGCCTAAAACAACTTCATCAAAATAATCATACGTACCGGAATCTGTACCAGGCGAGAAGTATTTAATTTTTTCATCCGGCCACTCAGGGTTGATGTCAGACCATTTTTTCGGCTCGCCTTTCCAAATTTTTGCTAAATCTTCGATCGTAAGTTTATCGACCCAGTCATTTTCTTTGTTTACAACAACGGATAAACCGTCAAAAGCAATTTTGAATTCTGTATATTCAATACCATTTTCTTCAGCAACTTTTTTCTCTTCGTCTTTAATTGGGCGAGATGCGTTAGAAATATCAGTTTCACCAGCTGTAAATTTTTCAAAGCCCCCGCCTGTTCCTGAAATTCCAATTGGAGCTTTTACATCAGGATGTTCTGCAGCAAATTCTTCAGAAACAGCTTCCATTATCGGACCAACAGTTGATGATCCATCAATAGCGATTTCACCTTCTAATTTTTGCTCGCTTGATCCGCTTTCTGAAGATGATTGCTGTCCGGAGTTTGAACCATTTGTGTTTGCATCATCCGAATTACCGCAGGCTGCTGCAAAAGCTAATACAGAACTGATCATAATGGATGACGCCAAAAATTTAAAATTTTTCATTCGGTTACTTCCCCCTATTATTTCGTGATCTCATCTTACGTATATAAGATTAACTTTCAAGTATTAAACAAGTTTTAATAGAATGTAAAGCTTTTGTAAAGCTTGTTTTTTGTGTGTATAAAAAACAGATGATGCTGCGTAAACGGCATTCCGCATTTATTTTATCCCTTCTCTCCATCCGCTAGATTTGGCCTGTGTATGCGCTTTTCTTGTTTTAACGGGCGGTTGCTTTCTTTCAGCCTAATTTGTTTAACAAACAGATATATGAACGCATGGCCTGAACCTATTAAGAGCAATAAAAAAGGAATGGTTTTTGTTTCATTTGTCAAAGCAACTGTAAAAATAAAAAAGAGGATCGATAGGATTCTTCCTGCATTTAGAAAAATTTCTCGAACAACAATATATTCGATCCTTGCTTGCGCAATATTCCACCCTTTTCCAATCACATCATACGTGATCGAAGAGTACGGAACAAGCAAAATTGGATAGGCAATTCCGATTGCAATAGTATATATTAACAATCTTTCATAGGAAATTTGAAATAAAATGAGAAACAAGGAAAAGTATAGCATAAGCCCGCCGGCTAGAATAGCTTTTTTCCTCATTTTTTTCGTAATCCACCGAGAAGCCACAATATAAGTGAAAAAGGCTACGAAAGAATTTAGAAAACTAAATGTACCTAAAGCCATCTCACTTTTGGTCACGATGTATACAAACACATTAATGAAAAATGTAAATGTTCCTTCACGCAATCCTTGAAACACATGAGCGTTTGTAATTAATCTCCAATTTTTGTTTCTTTTTCTTTCTTGAATGATTTTCAATAAAATGTAATCTCCGTGAGCTTTTCTAGACGTAAAAAAGAAGCTCAACATGACAGCAACAGTAAATAACATTAACGAAACTGCAAAAATCACTTTATACCCAATAGTATTTGTAAGTCTTGAAATAATCAGACCGGCTAACATCGGTCCAATCATCCCTGAAAGGGAAGTTAATATCCCAAGAAAGCCATTAAAAAAGTCCCGTGTTTCCGGTTCAGTAATTTCAAATGTCAACACATTAAAGGCTAGCCAATAAAAACCGTAGCCGATGCCAATGATTGCACCTAACAAATACATGTAGTTGACAGCTTGATCTTTTAAAACTAAAACGGTTAGAAAAAATGCGGCTAAAAACGACACTCCTAGGCGAAGTACAACGACTCGATCAATTTTTTTGGATACTTTCCCAGCAATAATGAAAGCAAGCGGCTGAAAAATGACAATAAATAAATTGTATAATCCTAAATCAATCAATTCCCCTGACTGTTTCCATAAATAAACATTTACGAACGTATTCGAAAGTGCAATGCTTAATGAATAAAAACCGCCGATCATCAACAGCAGCATTAAATCATGGTCTGTTTTTCTTGATCCAATCCATTTTTTGACGTTTATCATATAAAACTCCCCTTTACTTGCTACTACTATTTTTCCTAGCTAAAGGGGAGTTATGTATAAAGAAAGGTGTTTTCGTTACCTTTCAGTGATCAGCCTCAAAAAAATGCACAGAAACCGCTGAAACGCGAATTATGCCAGTCATTTCCAAAAAATAGTAGAGTAGAAAACTGATTTCAGGGGCTGTCCAGAAAGTCAAATCCGTTTGTGTCGTCCCATAGGCTTGACCAGTTTGGATTTTTCTTTGTTGATTTCAAGGTCTAGTTTCTCCACCAGTTGCCTGTCAGCTACCGAGCGTCCTGGCATTTACTCGAGTTGGATTTGCACCAACTAGCAGATAACAGCTTAGCTGGGCGCGCCAAATAAAAAAAGGCTGAGATTCGAATATCTCAGCCTCTTATAACAGTTATTTTGCAGCGCTGTAGCGTTTTGCCACTTCGTCCCAATTCACAACATTCCAAAACGCTGCAATATATTCAGGACGACGGTTTTGGTATTTTAAGTAATAAGCATGCTCCCAAACATCAAGACCTAAAATTGGAGTTTTCCCTTCCATAAGAGGATTGTCTTGGTTTGGAGTGCTTGTAATTTCAAGCTCGCCGTTGTTTACAACCAACCATGCCCAGCCGGAGCCAAAACGACCAGCAGCAGCTTTAGCAAATTCTTCTTTAAAAGCTTCAAAACTTCCAAATTTTTTGTTAATTGCTTCTGCTAATTCTCCAGTTGGCTCGCCGCCTCCATTCGGTGAGAGGATGGTCCAGAACAAGCTGTGATTTGCATGTCCTCCGCCATTATTTCGAACAGCTGTACGAACAGATTCAGGAACAGCGTCTAAATTAGAGATTAAGTCTTCTACACTTTTAGATAAAAGTTCAGTTTGACCTTCCAAAGCAGCGTTCAAGTTCGTCACATATGTGTTATGATGTTTTGTGTGGTGAATCGTCATTGTTTCTTTGTCAATATGAGGTTCCAATGCATCATAGTCGTATGGCAATTTAGGTAATTCATAAGCCATAATGAATCTCCTCCTTAATGATTAATATGTACTAAATGCTTTCTGCCTTGAAGCTTTCATATTCAGATTACCAAACTTATTAAAATGATGCAATTAATGTGCAATTAAAAAAGCGGTTACATTATTCGACTAATTTTATGGACCCTGCAGGATTCGAACCTGCGACCGGACGGTTATGAGCCGTCTGCTCTAACCAGCTGAGCTAAGGGTCCTTTTTCAAACACATAAGTAAATTATCACTAAATAGCTGTTGAAGTCAATGGCTAATTTAGAATATTGTATAAAGAAAATGAATGATCATCAACAGCTGAATCAGCCCTTTTGCTACTGTGCTCGCCAACAACCCCAATAAAGAACCGACTCCAACCTTTACAGCCTCGCTAAATGTTTTGCGGTGTACGAGAAGCTCTGCCGCAACAGCCCCTAAAAAAGGTCCTAAAATAATGCCAACAAACGGGATGATAAATGGCCCGGCAATTAAACCAATCGTACTTCCCCATCCGGCTGCTTTACTTCCACCAAACCGTTTAACTCCTACCATATTTGCCAAATAATCCGATAGGAATAAAAGAATGATGAACATACTTTCAACAACCCAAAATGAAATGGTTAACTGGCTGAAGCTAAAACAAATTCCATAGATAAAAAAGGCTGCTACAATCAATAACGCTGACGGTAAAATGGGGAAAAGCAGCCCGACAAAAGATAAGATAAAAAGAGCAATGATCAAAATCCAAATGATTACATCCATTTGCTTATCCTCCTAGAAATTAGAAATCAATGAACAATTTAATCCACTTGAAACGATTATTGACGGTATCCTAAAACAGCTTCCGCAATATTCACCGAGTGGTCGCCAATTCGTTCTAAGTTGCTGATAATATCTACATATACTATTCCGCCTTGTCCGGTACAAATCCCTTCATTAATGCGGATAATATGTTTTTTGCGTAAAGTGCGTTCCATTCTATCGATTTTTTCTTCAGATTTCAATACTTTTTTTGCTAATACAACATCGTTATCATCTAAAGCGTCGATCGCATCCTTCACATTTTACAAGGTAATTTCAAACATTTCCAATAAATCTTCCAATGCCTGCACAGTAATGGTGACTTTATTATTATTTTTATAATCAATAAGCTCCACTATATTTTCAAAATGGTCGCCGATTCGTTCAATATCTCGAACAGTATCCATTAAAATGGAATGTCGGCGTGAATCATTTTGCGACATATCTTTTCCAGAAATCAATACGAGATAATCTGTTATTTTCCTATCTAAATTATTGATCGCCTCTTCAAGCTGCATCGCCATTTGTGCGTGCTTCTGCTGATTTGTCATCAAAAATTGTCTCGTTTCCTCTAGCCCTAATGATGCATATTGACCCATCCGAAGCACTTCTTCCTTCGCTTGCCCTAAAGCAATGGTTGGTGACTGTTCAATAAAAATTGGATCCAAATGCTTCGCTTTATACTCTATCGCTAAATCTTCACCAGGTATAACTTTTGTGACAAGCAGTGCAAGTGCACCGATGAACGGCGCTTGAACGATCGTATTGACAACATTAAATATTCCATGAGCAAAGGCAATGGTCATTTCAGGATTTAAATACAAATGGGCTTGCAATGATTCGATAAAATATTTGAAAATTGGTAAAATAATTAGAAAAATTGCCGTTCCGATTAAATTAAACATTACATGCGTCAAAGCAGCCCGTTTAGCAGCAATCGATGCTCCAATTGATGCCAAAACTGCTGTGATGGTTGTTCCGATATTATCACCGAATAATAAAGGCAGCGCAGCGTTGAGATCAATTAACCCTTGTGAAAACATCATTTGCAAAATCCCAATCGTCGCACTTGAACTTTGAACGATGATTGTAAAAACGGTTCCAATTACAACGCCAAGCAGCGGATTTGCACTTATGCTGACAGTCAAGTCATGAAAAATTTCTAATGATCTTAACGGCTTCATGCCGTCTCCCATCAATTCAAGCCCAAAAAACAAAGCGCCAAATCCAAAGATCACCTGCCCGATGCTGTTTATTTTTTTGTTTTTAGAAAAAAATAAAAGAACAGAACCTATAAATAAAATTGGCAAGGCATAAGCTTCGATATCGAATCCGATAATAAATGCCGTAACAGTCGTTCCGATATTTGCTCCCATGATCACGCCTATTGCTTGCTTTAAGCTCATGAAGCCGGCAGAAACGAGACCAACCGTTAAAACAGTTGTACCGCTGCTTGATTGAATTAACATTGTCACAAACATCCCAGCAAAAATACCCATAATAGGGTTTGTCGTAAACTTATCCAAAATATCTCGTAATTTATCTCCGGAGAATTTTTGCATACCTTCTCCCATACTTTTAATCGCAAATAAAAAAATTCCAATCCCGCCAAGAAATTCAAATAATATTTTTTGAACATCTACATCCACTCGTTTCACCTCCTTATTTTTCCAAATGTATTAACAGTTGAATCATTTTTGAAAAAGAAACGTTTATATTTCCCATTACCAAATTCCTTCAAATCCACTTTTTTTATTTTGCAATCGGTGCAGGCTCCTGCAGCTTCTATCTATAATAATGGATGAAGCCGATATGCCCCGCAAACAAAATTAATTTTTAACATGTTCCTCCCACACATGTTACTTTTATATTTTAAATTTAACAAAAAAATTTTACATTTTGTTCACAATTGTTATTCTTATTGCCGAATCGCCTATATAACTTATTTTCATTATTTTTGTTTCATTGGTACAATCAAATAGAAATGTTATAAAAGGAAGTGTTTCGATCAATGAATTTATTTGTCCTCCTTTTTAAAAGCATATACTCTCCAAAAACAATCGCTCTTACTAGATTTCAAAAAATCGGCAAACCTATTCTTTATGGATTTTTATTGGCCTTTCTTGCCGCCCTGCCCAATTGCATATATTTAAACTTAGCTATTGTAAATGCTATAAACGGGCTTGACCAAACGATAAATGAAAAAATCCCTGAATTCACCATTCATAACGGAACTTTAAAATCCGAGGAAAATGCGGTTGTGAAAGCAAAGCATGATCAATATACAATTATTTTTGACCCAAAAGGAACTTTCACAAGGGATGACTTGAAATGGCAGGAAAACGTCATCGGCATCTTATCGAATGAATTTGTTTTCGTTTCCAATGGCACAATGCAGCAGCTCGAGTATAACTTTTTTCAGGAAACAGAGATAACAAAAGAGGATTTGACAGCTGCCATCAAACAGCTGTCTGAAGTTGCTCCGATTATCATTCCCGTGATATCTGTCACACTATTTGCGATGTCAGCCACTTCTAAATTTGTGGAAATTACGTTTTTAGCTATTGTCGGGCTGTTGTTTAAAAAGAGGATGGGAAAAAGATTAAATTTTAAACAGCTTTGGACTATTTCAGCCTACAGCGTCACGCTTGCAACCGTGTTTTTTGCCATTATGAACTTTTTTCTCATCGATATATCCTTTGCTCTTTATATAAACTGGTTTGTACATATAACTGTTTTATATCTTGTATTAAAAGAAATCCCGAGCCCGAAACAACCAATAAAAGCTGCATAAAAAACCCCTTAAGGCAGAATTTCCAACTCTGCCTTAAGGGGTTATTAACACTATGATTTAAACTGAAATTTGTTTGTAGTGGACTTTAGAGATTCTGACAGTTCCATTAAAGTTAGTCCAATAGCATGGGTTTCGCGAATTTGTTCCATCTGTACTTTTGCGACAGATTGCATTTGCTCTGCACTGGCGAACGTTTCTTGAGAGACTGATAAAAAATTTTCAGCAGATTGCTCCATTTTAGGGAGCCAATCATCTAAAGTATGTAAGCTGTGTCTTGTTTCAGACAATATTTCATTCACTTTTCCAATCTCATCTACTAGTTGATCAAATGAAAGCCGCGATTTACCTGCAACTTCTAAATGGTTTTGCACAAGCTCCAAAATTAGCTTAAACTGCTGATAAGCGCTCTGAGAAATATCATGCATCATTTTTACAGACTGTGCTATGTCTTCCGTCGCTTTGGATGACTGTTCAGCCAATTTTCGGACTTCCTCAGCAACGATAGCAAATCCTTTGCCTTCTTCTCCAGCTCTTGCTGCTTCAATTGTTGCATTTAATGACAATAGCTTTGTTTTCTCAGATATTGCATATATCATTTCCACAACCTTTTCAATCGCCGTCGAATGATCTCGAACACTTTGGATCGTTTTAGACATAGTTTTGCACTCTTTTTCAAAGCGATTTAACGATTCGATCATCTGTCTCATATTTTGTTCTCCCGTGTTGGCTGATCGGTTCATGCCTTGTGCGCTTGAGAAAAGGCGCTCTATTCTCTCCAGCACAGTTTGAACTGTATTTTTCATGGAATGAAATACTTTTGCGCTTTCTTCAGAGCTTGAAGCTGTTTGCTGCGCACCGTTTTTCACCATTTCAATCGCTTCAACAAGATTCGTATGTAATGTTAATACGTCATCAGAAGAGTGTTTAAGCTTCCGGCCTGTCGAAAACAAATTTTCTGTTGTGGTATTAATCCTTTGAATCATCATCCCCAAATAGCCTGCCAATTGCTTAAAGCTTTTGATGAGCGAAAGGATTTCTGGAAGATTTGTATTTATGTTTAAATCAAGCTGAATATCTCCTTCACGCATTTTTCTCATTTTTTCCCTCAAAATCGTCAACGGTTTTGTCATACTTCTGACAGCTAAAAACAATATTCCCATCATAAAAAAGACACTGATTATTCCAATCCAGATTGTATTGTAAGCTAGTTCATGCACAGGCTTTATAAAACTTTCTGTCGGAACGGCAAGCAAAAAAATTCCTTTCAATTCCTGCATTTCTTTAAAGGCCAACGTATAATCTTGTCCATTGAAAGATTTATGAATAATTCCGCTATTTTTTTTCGTTATTTCCTTTACAATTGCAGTTGGGATTTGAGTTTTTGTTTTAACGCTAACCGAAAATGGTGTGGCCTTTTCATTTCGAACGAAAAAAAAGTCAGCATTTAAACCGTCCTGAATCAGCTGGGAGGATTGCCTTTGAACGACTTCTTTATCAAATCTTTCGAAAAAATCATCAGAGCTATTTACATAAGCATACAGAAGATTGCTGGCAGCAATCTCTGTCATATATACTTCCCTTTTTAATCGATCCTCTATCAAATTAAAAGTTGTTTCACTTGCTTTTTGGTAAGCAGTATAACCGACAACAGTTATCGAACTAATAAGAAGTATGAGCGCAAACAAAATCAATCTTACAGATAGAGGTATTCGCTCTCCTATCGACATGTTCTTTCTCTTCTTTTTCACTATTATGATTTCCCCCTTTATAAGCTTAACAGCATTATGACAAAAGATTATTAAGGGAATTTAAAGTTTTTTTATTTTTATTGTAAATTCCTCCACATTTTGCTACATACTATTTTCCAATTATTTTTAAATACGTATAGGAGTAAACATTGAACGAGCGACAACATAAAAAATAAAAGCTTAAACAACAACTGTTCATTGCCAATCCACAAGCTAAAAACAACCGGTCCGAGCGCAACCCCTAAAAAGCGCGCCATCCCGTATAAGCTAACTACAATCCCTCTTTCTGCATCATCAACACTTGATATGATCAACGAATTAATAACCGGCAGCACAAAACCTAAGCCGCCAAATGAAATAGTGATAAAAAACAAAAATAGCGAAAACTGTTGAAAAATCAAAAAACTGAAAAATGATAAAAACGTCATGAACATCCCTACCAATAAAAAAAGAAAACGGTTTTTTACATAGTCCAATCGCTTTCCTGTCCAATAAGACGATATAGATAATGCGCCTAACGGAAAAGAGTATACAAATCCTTTAAAGAATCCATCGATATGATATAACTCTTCAATTAAATAGGCTAAATAATACAGCAGCCCAAAAAGCAAAAACATACTTGTACCGCCATACAGGTAAAGAGATAACAATCGCGCTTTTTGCACCTTTAACACATCAGCTATTCTTTGCACATATTCGTGAAGCGATATTTTTTCCTCGCCTGATGGAGAAGTCTTTATAAAAAAAAGAATGAAAAAAAGTAAGAGAGTTCCAATAATAGGGAAAAGAATGAATGGAAAATACCATGCTACAAGGGCTAACAAAGCTCCTAAAATGGGAGCGGCTACTTTTGCAGTTCCGTTGAACACTTCTAAAACGGCAAGAGCTCGATCCCGTTTTTCGGCCGTAAACATGTCTCCTGCTAATGACATGGCTAGAGACGATATTCCTCCTGTGCCAAGCCCTTGCACCAAACGTCCAGCTAACAATGTCCAAAAAGCAATAGATTTGTTGACAAAACCGCTGAAAAAACAGATAGCCCCACCTATGATCAGCAATAAAAGCGACCATAAAATAAATGTTTTTCGGTCGTAACGGTCGGAAAGGAAACCTACGATTGGGATGATGATCGCTGCAGGTATATTAAATATGCTTAAAATAAAGCTCGTCTGTGCAGCTGTAATTTCAAGCGCTTGTCCAAACTCCGGCAATATCGGGATCAGCATCGAATTCCCTAGCACCATCATAAACGGAAGCATCCCTAATAACATAATGATGATATGCTCTCTCATATTTATCTCCCTTCGTTTACTCGAATTTCGAATTGATGCATGAATTCATTGTTGACAGCAGGGAATGCGTTAAACCGAAGAATATCTTGGACGTTTTCAAAATGCTCTTCGATCGTAAAGCTGCCTCTTCTACCCTTTAGGTTTAACTGAGCTTCCCTCTCGCATTAATTCAGGCACTGGCTTCAGCTTGAACATATTTTCGGAAAGAATAGCTGGAAAGGATCTGAATTCATAAATTTGAGCCCGCATTGCCTGAAAGCTTTAATCTGTATAAATTTTCCATTTGAGAAGGAAGAAAGATCGAAAAAAGCATCGAACTCGCTTTGCAACAGCTTCAGCAGCTTGTCTCAAGCGAGAAAAGAGATGTTGATTTCTCCCCAGGTCCTCCGAACTTGCTAACTTTTCACTTGTGTATGCCAGCAAAGACATAATTGGTATGTTTGTACATAAAAAAACATATATGTTAATAAAGAACAAAACGGGGGAACATAGAGATGAAACGTTTATTTTCCGCTTTACTAGTTATCTTTTTCAGTTTTGTTATTTATTATGATTTAAAAAACGGTACATTACCTGTATCTTCCATACAAAATGAACAGCATGCTGAAGAACAATTTATGGAGGTAAAAGTGAAGGAAGGAGATACGGTTCTTTCCATTGTTGAAAAAATACACAATAAGCCTGTTCCAGCAAGCATTGAAGAGATTATTAAAGATTTTGGGGAATTAAATTCAAATGAAGATGTGTACAGTATACAAGCAGGAAAAACATACAAATTCCCCTTATATAACAATTAGTTAAAGTTTTTAATTCTTGTCATTGCTTGGCTATGATTGGTACAATATCATAGGATGGCAAATGTTCCATCAAACGTATTTATATTTAAGGAGCGATAAACGTGGGCGAAATCACACATCGTACGAAAACACGTCCAGTCAAAGTAGGCAACATTCAAATTGGCGGAAATAATGAAGTAGTCATTCAAAGCATGACCACAACGAAAACGCATGATGTTGAAGCCACAGTAAAAGAAATTCACAGACTGGAAGAAGCAGGTTGTCAAATCGTTCGTGTTGCTTGTCCTGATGAACGGGCTGCAAATGCAATTCCAGAAATCAAAAAACGCATTAACATTCCTCTAGTTGTCGATATACATTTTGATTACCGGCTCGCTTTAAAAGCGATTGAAGGCGGAGCAGATAAAATACGGATTAACCCGGGGAACATCGGGCGAAGGGAAAAAGTAGAAGCCGTTGTGAAGGCTGCGAAAGAAAGAAACATTCCAATCAGAATTGGAGTAAACGCCGGTTCACTTGAAAAAAGGATTTTAGAAAAGTACGGCTATCCTACTGCTGACGGAATGGTTGAAAGTGCATTGCATCACATAAAAATTTTAGAGGATCTTGATTTTCACGATATTATCGTTTCTTTAAAAGCGTCTGATGTACGGCTTTCAATCGAAGCATATGAAAAAGCTGCAAAGGCGTTTGATTATCCTCTCCATTTAGGGATTACCGAATCTGGCACTTTGTTTGCGGGGACAATCAAAAGCGCTGCCGGCCTTGGAGCCATTTTAAGCAAAGGCATCGGCAATACTTTGCGTATATCATTAAGCGCTGATCCCGTCGAAGAGGTGAAGGTTGCCCGAGAATTGCTGAAATCATTCGGCCTGGCTGCCAATGCAGCAACACTTATTTCATGCCCTACATGCGGAAGAATTGAAATAGATCTCATTAAAATCGCGAATGAAGTCGAAGAATATATTTCAAAAATTCGTGCGCCAATCAAAGTAGCTGTTTTAGGATGCGCAGTAAACGGTCCAGGCGAAGCGAGAGAAGCCGATATTGGAATTGCTGGTGCACGAGGCGAAGGATTGCTTTTTAGAAAAGGAAAAATTGTTCGGAAAGTTCCGGAAGAAACAATGGTCGAAGAATTAAAAAAAGAAGTGGATTTAATCGCTGAAGAATATTTCAAAAAACAAGAAAAGGAAAAAGTTTAAAGCTTGGAGCGGATGCCCCAAGCTTTTTGTTTTTGTTAAAAAAACGGCAATACGAAAATTCCAAGCAGCAAGGAAACGATACCTATTCCGATCGCCCATGCTCCCAGATTTTCCGCACCGCGCCGACGGGCGATAAACCCAATAATGATACCCGTTGCTCCTAATAAAACGGGCAAAACAAATAAAGAAATAATCGATAGTGCCAGCGCCAGCCATCCTAAATTGCGGCCGCCAGCTTCATCGGCGTCATTATTATAATTATATGTTTCATTTGTATTTCTAGATTCAACTGCTCCAGCTTCTGCCGCAGTTTCTTCTAGATAATCTCGGTTTTCATTATTCCGGTTTTCAAAATTTCGGTTTTCCTGAATGGCATTTATTTCAGTTGATTTGCCGGCATGTGGGAAATTTTTGTTTGCCATTGCCATATCCCTCGCTTTCAAAAGATAGGAGCATTTATAGTATAAGCAAATCAATTCCCATTATTATGGAAATGTTTTCAAATAGGATTTAATGTTGGATCAGAGGACGGGAAGAAATATGTTGATCCTTTATTTTTTTACTATTTGTGAAATTTTATTCTTTTTTTAAGAAATGACAAAACTCGAGTTCATCCCTTCTTATCATGAATTCCCATAAAAAACAAACCTTGTGATCAAATTTCACAAGGTTTGTTCATGGCAATTCGGGCATAACCCATAAATTTCAAATTTATGTCCATTAATTTTATATCCGTCCAAATACTCCTCTATCGTATTCATTGGGCATGATTCGATCTCTTTCGTTTTTCCGCATTCCATGCAAATAAAATGGTGGTGATGATGTCCTAAGTCACAATGAAAGCGAAAGTGCTTTTCACCTGAAAGCTCTGTCGTTTCCAATATACCCAACTCTGCAAACAATGATAAATTCCGGTAAATCGTATCAAAACTTAAACCGGGATAGCGCTTATTCATTTTTTCCAAAACATCTTTAGCTGTCAAATATTTATCAGAATCGGCAATTAGTTGAAGCATTTCTTTCCTTTTGGATGTATATTTATATCCCTTTTCTTTTAAATATTGTAAAGCTTGTTCGACATTCATATTTTGCCCCTCCTAGCTTTTGACAAAATAATGGAAAAAATCAAAGCCAATACCTCTAAAATGACAATTGTTCCTCCCGGAGCAATATCTAAATAATAAGATAATACTAAACCGATTAAAACGGAAGCTTCTCCTATTATAACGGAAAGAAAAATTGTCTTTTTAAAACCGGTTGCTATTCTAATGCTTGCAGCAACAGGAAGGGTCATAAGCGAGGAAACTAACAAAATTCCAACAACTCTCATGGAAACGCTTATCACTAGGGCAACTGTTAAAATAAACAAAAGATGCAAGCCTTTTGCCGGCAGCCCTAATGCAGATGCATATTCTTCATCAAACGACAGTAAAAACAATTCCTTATAAAACAATACGATCAACAAAATAACCAATGCTGCAACACCAGTAATAATATATAAATCCGTCCTAGAAACCGCACTAACACTTCCAAATAAGTAATTAAAAAGATCTGTATTAAACCCGTCTGCCAAAGAGATAAATACAACGCTAAAACCGATCCCAGCCGACATAATTATCGGAATGGCCAATTCCGCATAAAATTTATAAAAAGCTCGCAGCTTTTCAATCACAAGTGAGCCTAAAACAGAAAAACCCATTCCTACATAAATTGGATTCAATGAAGAAAAGAAGGATATTTTTGAAGATAAAAAAAGACCGCCCGCAATTCCAGCCAAGGTCACATGACTCAGTGCATCTGCAATTAGTGATAATCGTCTGACCACCACAAAAACACCTAAAAGAGGTGCGATAAAACCGATTAAAATACCTGAAAGAAATGCATTTTGCAAAAACTCAAATTGTAAAATACTGCTAAACATCTTCATTTCCTCCATCTACTCATGATCATGCGTTATTAACTGAACTGGATGCCCGTACAATGAGGTCAATTCCGTTTCTTTCAGGCGTTCAAATTCGTCTTTATTTCCATGGAAATAAAGTTGTTTGTTCAAGCAAGCAACATGCGTAACTTTATCTGTAATAGCTCCAATATCATGGGTAACAAGTATTAATGTGATTTCCAATTCTTTATTCAAATGATGCAAAAGCTGATAAAAATGATTGACTGTCTGACTATCTACACCTACAGTTGGTTCATCTAAAATCAATAATTTAGGTTCACTGACAAGTGCGCGAGCAATAAATACCCTTTGCTGCTGTCCTCCTGAAAGCTCACCGATATTTTGGTGAACTGCCTTTTCCATTCCAACTGCCCGGATCGCTTCCATTACCTTTTCCCGATCAGCTTTTTTCATTTTTTTAAACAAACCGAGTTTGGGAGTCAAGCCGCTCGCTACTACTTCAAAAACAGTAGCCGGGAACGAAGAGTTAAAGCTGTTTGCCTTTTGAGAAACGTAGCCAATTTTATGCCAATCGTTAAATTGATGAATATCTTCACCAAATAAATGAATCGTCCCTTTCTGAGGCTTTAAAAGCCCTAGCAGACATTTCAATAATGTCGATTTTCCGGAGCCGTTCGGCCCAACTAAACCTAAAAATGCTCCTTTTTCAATGGAAATATTGATATTTTCGAGCACATATTTTCTCTCATATTGAAAAAAAAGGTTTTTTACTTCTACTATTTTTTCCCCCATGCTTCTCACCTATTTTATAGGAATCATTACGATTTATTTTTATCATTAAAGTATACAGGAGAAGAGCACATTTGTAAAGAAAAATGTGTTCTCCCTCTATTTCAATGTGTTAATTAATGGATGGCAGATTTAAATTTTCCGCCCTTCGTTTCTTGTGTATTCATAATGGTAATAAACGCGTTCGGGTCAATCTCATGTACAATCGATTTTAATTTTGCCACTTCAAGCCTTGTAACAACTGCATAAATGACGTCTTTTTCCGTATCCGTGTATCCGCCTTTTCCCTTTAATTTTGTCGTTCCGCGTCCTAAGCGTGACAATATGGCATCAGACACTTCATCGTAATGATCAGATATAATGATGGCGGCCTTTGTTTCATCAAGACCTTGAACAACCGCATCAATTGTTTTAAAGGCAATATAATATGTAAAGATGGAATACATGGCTTGCTCAATCCCGAAGACAAACGCTGCGCTTCCAAAAATGAAAATATTCAAAAACATCACGATTTCACCAACGGAAAAGGGAATTTTTTTCGTTAAAAGAATTCCTAAAATTTCTGTCCCGTCCAGAGATCCTCCGTGTCGGATGACAAGTCCCACTCCTGCACCGAGCAAAAAACCACCAAATACAGTGGCTAGCAAAGGCTCTGTAGTAAAGACCTCAAAATCATGGGCCAGCCTTTCCGCAATGGCCAAACAAATGATGCCAAATATGGACGAAAACATAAATGTCTTCCCAATCTGCTTATAACCGGAATACATAAAAGGAAGGTTTAACACAATAACTAATGTTGCGAAATTAATGATTTTAATATGATTCGAAAATATGTGGTCTAAAATAAGCGAAATACCGATGATACCGCCATCAATCATATGATTTGGGACTAAAAACAGCTCGATGCTTACGGCTGCCAGAACAGCTCCGATCACAATCATTAACAATCGATAAATGATGTGTCTTAAGCTTTCTTTTTTATGATGTTTTTTACTCATCTTCTCCTCCTAGTTTTTTTAATCATATTGTATTATAAAAATTTTGCTGAGACGATATTTATGTCATTTTCTCCACCCATTTTTTTTAAAAAAAGGCAACTATCTTCCCCTCTGTTCATACGAATAAGAGGGGAGGCGAGATCTTTGATTTTATTTGAAAAAATTATTCAACAAAAAATTAACAGTTTAAAACCTGAAGAACTTGTGTCATATGCAAAGCAATATGATATATCCATTTCGATTAACGAAGCAAAACAGCTGCTTCAACTCGTACAGGGAAAAAAAATCAACGTGTTTCATGAAGAAGAAAGAATTGCTTTGTTAAAACAAATTGCCAAAATCACTTCGCCGGAAACAGCCAAAAAAGCAAATCAATTATTTTTGCAATTCTTCAATGGCAATTGGAAATAAAAAAGGCAAGTTCCCTAAAAAAGGGAGCTTGTCCTTTTTTATTGATTCGCTATTTTTTCCAAAACATTTTCATCAAACGTCTTATTCTTCAGCATGTCAATTTCAAATTTATAAGGCGGCTTTTTATTTTTTTTGTCGTCACCGACATACGGAGTTTCTAAAATTTTTGGCAAGTCTTTTAATTGCGGATGGTGGACGATATAATTGATTGCTTTAAATCCTATGTGGCCGAATCCGATATTTTCATGACGGTCTTTTTGGGCCCCGCGCGGATTTTTGCTGTCGTTTATATGAACAACTTTTAAACGGTCGATGCCGATGATTTTATCAAATTGATTTAAAACCCCATCAAAATCATTGACAATATCATAACCGGCATCATGAGTATGGCAAGTGTCGAAACAAACGGACAAATGTTCATTGTAGGTAACACCATCAATGATCATCGCAAGCTCCTCAAACGTTCTTCCGCATTCTGAACCTTTGCCGGCCATCGTTTCAAGGGCGATTTGCACTTTTTGCCCCCTCTCCAGCACTTCATTTAAACCTTCAATAATTTTTTTGATTCCGGCTTCTGCACCGGCTCCAACGTGAGCTCCCGGATGGAGCACGATTTGTTTTGCACCGATTGCTTCCGTGCGTTCAATTTCCGATTTTAAAAAATCAACGCCAAGCTGGAAGGTCGCTAAATTTGTTGTATTGCCAATGTTAATAATATATGGTGCGTGAACGACAATTTCTTCGATGCCATGCTCTTTCATATGCGCCAAACCTGCTTCGATATTTAAATCTTCAATTTTTTTTCTTCTCGTGTTTTGCGGGGCTCCTGTATAAATCATAAACGTATTAGCGCCGTATGAAACTGCCTCTTCACTTGCCGCAAGCAACATTTTCTTGCCGCTCATCGATACATGCGAGCCAATTTTTAACATGTTTTTCCTCTCCTTACAACCTTTTATTTATTTTTTCTTGCTTGCTTTTTCTTTAGCTTTTCAATTTGTTCTTTCATCTTTTTTTTGTATCCTGGTTTTACCGATTTTGGCTTTTTGATGATTCCGATAATCGCGTTTGTTTCCATTGGTTGTTTTTTTCTTTTTTGTCTGCGATTTCGGTCATCGAGCGCTTTCCATATTCCGTTTTCAATATCTCGATTTTCAAAGATTATCCCCATTTTTTCAAGCTTTTGCAGCATTTGTTCGTTATCGTCTTCATAGATTGTATAGGCAAATCCTGAAAAGCCAGCCCGAGCCGTTCTTCCGGTTCGGTGAATATAAAAATCTAAATCAGTCGGCAGCTCGGCATTGATTACATGGGAAACACCTTCAATATCAATTCCTCTTGCAGCTAAATCAGTTGCTACTACAACTTGATAGGCAAGATCCTTTATTTGACGCATTTCTTTTTTCCGTTCACGCGGGGTAAGACCGCCGTGGATTTGCCCAACCTTTAATCCCTTTTCGGCAAGACCGTATGCCACATCTTGGGCATTCGCTTTTGTATTCACAAAAATTAACGCTAAATAAGGGTTTAAGGAAACTACCATATTGTATAAAAGATCTATTTTGTTTCGATGCCTCAGCGGAACAAGGACATGCGTGATGTTTTTGGCATGTACTTGTTTTGGAGATACATGAACATACTCAGGATTTTCCATATATTTTTTTAAAAAAGGCTTTAATTTTTCAGGAATGGTGGCAGAAAACACAAGCATTTGCAGTTCTTTTTTCATTCGACTAGCTATTTGGTCGACCTCATAAATAAAGCCTAAATCTAGCATTAAATCGGCTTCATCCACAACTATGCTTTTGGTCGAATATAAATCTAGCGCCCCTTCCTTGACAAGATCAAGAATTCTGCCAGGTGTTCCGATCACAAGATGGGGCTGAGTTTTTAGCTTTTCGATCGCCCGCATTTTATCTGTACCGCCAATAAAAAGTTTTGCATGTAATTCTTTTTCCGGCGGGGCAAATTTTATGATTTTTAACGCTTCCTCGTAAATTTGGGTCGCGAGCTCTCTCGTCGGTGCTAAAACAACAACTTGGACACGCTTTTCCTCTCCGCAAATGCTGTTGATTAACGGTAGCAAATAAGCATGTGTTTTGCCTGTACCTGTTTGTGATTGGCCGATGGCACTTGCTCCTCTTAATATGATTGGGATCATTTGTGCTTGAATTTCAGTCGGTTCTTTAAAACCTAACGACTGAACGGCATCTATAATAAAATCTTGAAATGGAAAATCTTTAAAATCAGCTGCCATTGCAAAACAACTCCTTCATAATCAATCAACCCATTTTTTGATTATAAACAATATAATGGAAAAACTCCAATTTTAATAAAACATTTTCCTAAAACGCCGCATAGTTTAATGTAGGTAAAACAGCAAAAGAAAGGGGAAAAGTTTATGCATCCTTATCGAGCTTTTCCTCCCTTCCGGCAGCAGCCATTGATCCGCCCTTTTTTTGGCGGAGGCTACCATCCTTTTTGGGGGCAGCCACCTGTTCAGCAATGGCCGGTTCCGCCTAGGGGAGGATTACAATCGCTTTTTTCGCGTTTTCTTCCATCGAGCACAATGCATGCAGGAAGTATACCGTCAAGCGGTGCTGTTCAAAGTTTAACAAACCCTGCCAATCTTTCAAACATGTTGACGAATGTCCAAAAAGTTCTCGGTGTCGCTCAGCAAGTCACACCGATGGTTCAGCAATACGGTCCTCTGATTCGTAATCTCCCGGCAATGTTCAAAATTTATAGAGAATTGAAAAATGCTGATACAGACAGTAGCGAAGAAGATGATATAAAAGAAAATTCGTCATCTAAAAGATTGAAGGAACAGACAGCCGATGACAGCCCTTCAGATGAAAATACGTCGGGCGAATCAAAACCTAAGCTTTATATTTAATTGTGTTTTGTTTTCTTCCTCCATGTTAGGTATAATGATGTTAGATAGTCAAGCCGCTTGACGGCTTTTTTATTTTCCTTTACTAAATATCAGGAGGAAAAAACATGGAGGTTATTAAAATTTCCCCTCGAGGATACTGCTATGGTGTTGTTGATGCAATGGTGATAGCCAAAAATGCAGCAATGGATAAATCACTGCCTAGACCGATCTATATTTTAGGAATGATCGTTCATAATAAACATGTAACAGATGCCTTTGAAAAAGAAGGGATTATTACGTTAGACGGAAAAAATCGACTTGAGATTTTGAAAAAAGTCGATAAAGGAACCGTTATTTTCACTGCTCACGGCGTTTCGCCAGAAGTGCGCAAAATAGCGAAGGAAAAAGGGCTTGTCACGATCGATGCTACATGCCCTGACGTCACAAAAACTCATGAACTTATTAAGCAAAAAAAAGAAGAAGGGTATGACGTCATTTATATTGGAAAAAAAGGGCATCCGGAACCGGAAGGAGCAGTAGGTGTAGCGCCGGATATCGTTCATTTAGTCGAGACTGTCAACGATGTTGAAGAGCTCGATATTTCCAACGACAAAATCATTGTTACGAACCAAACAACAATGAGCCAATGGGACGTAGCTGATATAATGGAAAAAGTGAAGGAAAAATATCCGCATGTCGAGTTTCATAAAGAAATTTGCCTCGCAACACAAGTTCGCCAGGAAGCTGTGGCCGAACAGGCAAAAGAAGCTGATTTAACCATTGTCGTCGGCGATCCGCGCAGCAACAATTCAAACCGGCTTGCGCAAGTATCTGAAGAGATTGCGGGCACGAAAGCTTATCGTGTGGCGAATGTAAGTGAAATCAAACTGGAATGGCTTAAAGACGTTAAAAAAGTTGCCGTTACAGCCGGTGCATCAACCCCAACGCCGATTGTCAAAGAGGTCATTCGATTTTTGGAGAATTATGATCCAGAAAATCCAGAAACATGGGATTTAACTTCAAATGTCCCTCTTGAAAAAATATTGCCAAAGGTAAAAGTCAAAAAATCATAGACAAAACCTTTTTAATGATTAAAGGGGATCGGTCCACTAAAAAGGACTGATCCCCCTTTTAATTATAGAAACTTGAACGGATCTGTATGGACGCGGGAAGGAATAATTTCTACTTCCAGATTTTCTTCAGCACACAGCTTTGTTAGTTTTTCCGCCACTCCCTCTTTCATCACCTTTTCAATGTTGTGACCTGGATCAACTACATGTAAGCCGAGCATCATAGCATCGTGAGCTGTGTGGTAATATACATCACCAGTTACATAAACATCTGCGCCTCTCATTTTTGCCTGATAAATGTATTTATTTCCGTCTCCGCCTAAAACGGCTACTTTTTTTATAGTTGCCTGTAAATCCCCTACTACTCTTACTTTTTCCACTTCTAAAGCTTTCTTAACATGCTCTGCAAATTCCTTCAATGTCATTTCTTTTTCAAGCTCTCCAATTTTCCCTAATCCAAGCTGTTTCCCTTCGTTTTCTAATGGATAGATGTCATAAGCAACTTCTTCATAAGGATGCGCCTTCAACATCGCTTGAATGACTTTCTTTTGGATTGACTGCGGGAAGATCGTTTCAATTTTGACTTCTTCAACCATTTCAAGCTTTCCAGTATCTCCGATAAAGGGATTTGCATTTTCCAAAGGTAAAAATGTTCCTGTTCCTGCCGAGGAAAAAGTGCAATAACTGTAGTTGCCGATAAATCCAGCACCCGCTTTGCCAAGCGCCTCCCGAACGTCCCCCTCATAGTCTTTTGGTACAAATACAGCAAGCTTTTTTAATGGGTCTTGATAAGTTGGGACAAGTATTTTTTGATTCACCAGTTGTAAGCGGTCGGCCAAAAGATCATTCACTCCGCCTGGAGCCACATCCAAATTTGTATGGGCTGCATAAACGGCAATTTCATGCTTGATGCATTTTTCTATAATACGCCCTGCCGGATCATCTGTTCTAATATGCTTTAAAGGATGAAAAATGGGAGGATGATGAGCGATAATTAAATCAACCTTTTGATTGATTGCTTCATCAACGACTTCCTCCAAAACATCCAGAGCGACCATAATTTTTCGGACAGGCTTGTTTAATGTGCCGATTTGCAGCCCGATCTTGTCTCCTTCCAATGCATAATGCTTTGGAGAAAACCGTTCAAATAATTGAATAATATGTTGGCCGTTAGCGATTTTCTTCATTTATTTTATGACCTCCTCAATGATCTCGATCACCTTTTTTATTTCTTCTTTTTTTTGCATAAGCTGTTCATTTCCGTTGGATTGCTCCAGCTGCCGTAGAATGTCCTTCCGATGAGAAAGCTCGTGTTTCCATTTTTTTAAAAAAACGTTGTTCTTTTCTTTTAACAAAAATGGACCCATTAACAAAGCTGCTTCAAATGGCAAAGCTTCGTACGGTTTCATTGCATTTCCACGCTTAGCGGACAGCACCTCATATATTTTTCCGCTCTCTTCTAGAATTGTTTCTCCTTCGAGCTCCCAACCATTGTCAATCAGCCATTTTCGAACTTCAATTGCATGAATATTCGGCTGAAGTACAAGCCGTTCAACCTTCCCGAGCTTCTCTTTTCCTTCCTCCAAAATCGTTTTAATAAGCGAGCCGCCCATGCCAGCGATCGTGATGCATGTTGCCTCATCCTTTTGTAATACGGACAATCCGTCCCCTTTCCGAACGGAAATTACATGCTGGAGCCCGTTTTTTTCCACTTGCTTTTTTGCCGCTTGAAAAGGGCCTTCATTGATTTCACCGGCAATCGCTTTCACTGTTTTTTTGGCAAGCACTAAATAACATGGCAAATATGCATGATCTGATCCAATATCTGCTGTCACCTGATTATTCGGAACAAATTCTGCCACAGCCGACAGTCTTTTTGAAAGTTGGACACTGTTCAATTTATTTCACCCTTTATTCCAATTTGGTAAACATGAAAATACGAAAAAAGTCCCCCAAAAGGAAGACTTTTCAACCAATATGTTTTTTATTATTTAATTTTAGAAACCCATTCGGCCATTTCATCAAGCTTTTCTTCAGGTACTAGCCCGCCAGGCATCGCACCGCGGCCGTTTTTAATTGTTTCTTTAATTTCATCAACAGACAATTTGTCGCCAACACCTTTTAATGAAGGACCTGCTCCGCCTTCAAAGTTTTGACCGTGGCAGCTTGCACAGCTTTGCTTGAATATATCCTCCGGCTTTGCATTAGCGACGTCTTCCGTTTTTTGTCCGCCCCCCTCTTTTTCTTCAGCCATCTCTTTCATATTATCCAGTCCGATGAAAGAAAATGCAACCATTAGTCCAATTCCAAACACAATGATTAATGCAAATGGAATAAGCGGATTACGATTCATTTTGTAACCTCCCTTATGTATAACCGTACATTTGCTTTTTTCGCTCAACATGGACGAGCTGAAACTAACCTAAACAATCTCTATTGTACTTTAATTTTCTTTGAAGGAAAAGTCTTTCTATATAAGTTCCTTGTGATGTTCACGAATTAGACAAAAAAACAATTTAAAAAGATCTTATGTTTTTTAACAAATGTCATTTGCAAAATGAAAGAAGATTCAGTAAAATATAGTACAAATAGTTATTGTTGTTAGCGTTTACATATATTGAAGGGAAGGCAGACGAATAAGTCTGCCCAAGGAAAGAAAAAAACATTTTTATTTTTATTCCAAAAAGTCTTTCAGCCGCTTGCTTCGGCTTGGATGGCGCAATTTTCGCAGAGCCTTCGCTTCAATTTGCCGAATGCGTTCTCGAGTGACACCGAAAACTTTTCCTACTTCTTCCAGAGTCCGAGTTCTTCCATCGTCCAGTCCAAAACGAAGGCGCAGAACGTTTTCTTCCCTGTCTGTAAGGGTATCGAGAACATCTTCAAGCTGCTCCTTTAATAATTCATATGCAGCATGCTCTGATGGAGAAGTAGCCTCTTGGTCTTCAATAAAATCACCTAAGTGCGAATCGTCTTCTTCGCCAATCGGTGTTTCTAATGATACAGGTTCTTGGGCAATTTTTAAGATTTCTCTAACTTTTTCTGGAGTCAAATCCATATCTTCAGCGATCTCTTCTGGTGTCGGTTCACGACCCAAATCTTGAAGCAATTGGCGTTGGACTCGAATTAACTTATTGATTGTCTCAACCATATGGACAGGGATGCGGATCGTTCTCGCCTGATCTGCAATTGCCCGTGTAATTGCCTGGCGAATCCACCATGTTGCATATGTGCTGAATTTGTATCCTTTTCGATAATCAAATTTTTCAACAGCTTTCATCAGCCCCATGTTGCCTTCCTGTATGAGATCGAGGAAGAGCATTCCGCGGCCGACGTAGCGTTTTGCAATGCTGACGACTAGGCGCAGGTTGGCTTCTGCAAGCCTTCTTTTCGCTTCTTCGTCCCCTTGTTCAATACGCTTGGCAAGTTCGATTTCTTCATCAGCCGATAAGAGATCAACCCGGCCGATTTCTTTTAAATACATTCGAACCGGATCATTTATTTTCACACCCGGCGGTACACTAAGATCATTTAGATCAAATTCTTCTTCATCTTCTTTGTCTAAATCCGGCAAATTGGAATCAACATCTTCGTTTTCGCTAATTAATTCGATTCCTTGTTCATTAACGTATTCATAAAACTCATCCATTTGATCTGAATCAATATCGAAATTTGCCATTTTCTCAGCAATTTCTTCATATGTTAATACTCCGCGTTTCTTTCCTAATTGAATAAGCTGATTTTTCACTTCCTCAACAGTTCCATCAGCTTCTAAATCTTTTGAATGGGCTTGTTTTTCAGCCATTGGATCCCCTCCTTCCAGAGTTATACAAGCTTTCACATTAATCCTTTTTTCAGCTGAATTACTTCCATTGCAATTTCGGCAGCTTTTACATAATCTTTTCGTTTTTCAGCCTCTTTCTTCTCAGCTTCCTTTTCCTTTAGGATGAGCATTTTTTGATGGTTCAAGATATGTTTTACATAGTCTTGAAGCTCTTGCTCAGTCAATTGTTCGCCAATTGTCATCATGGCAATTTCCGATACAATTCGGCTTAATGAAGGATCTTTGAGCTTCGTCAAAAAGTGGCTTATGTCCGGATCGTTCCCTTCCTCATAATAAGCGTATAAATAGGATGAAATAGCCCGATGCTCCTCCACGTTAAAATTTCCACCAATCGCATGAAGAACCTTTTCTGCCACTTCCCTGCTTTTCAACATATGAGCAATTAGAAGGCGTTCTGCCTTTTGATAAGCAGGCATCAGTGCATTCCGTTGTAATGCATCAGTCTTGAGGCTCGTTTTTTCTGGTCTTCTTCTTTTCCGCTTATTTATATTCCGAAGCTCTGCCATTAACGTTTCTTTTAATACGGAAAATTCTTCAGAAAGCTGCGTGATATACAGCTCTTGTTCGATCCCACTCGGAAGGCCGCTTAATTCGTTAAGCACTTCTTGAATGTATCTCGCTCGGTCCCCTTCATCCTGGAGATTTTTCCCCTTTCGAAAATATTCCATCTTAAATGCCATTAATGAGAGACTTGCCCCTATTACATCGTTTTTGAATTTTTCCTTTCCGTATGTCCGAATGTAGTCATCAGGGTCTAACCCTTCAGGCATTTTAGCAATCCTTACATTACATCCTGCTTCAACAAGCAATTTAGAAGCTCTGAAGGCAGCTTCAATTCCAGCGGAATCGGAATCGTAGCAAATGACAACTGTTCCTCCGCTTCTGGCTAAGAGCTTGACCTGTTCTTCCGTCAGCGCTGTTCCCATTGTTGCTACACTATGCTCGATTCCTGCATGAACGGACGATATAACATCCGCAAACCCTTCAAACAACACCACTTCCTGTTTTCGTCTAATGAAAGGTCTTGCTTGGTGGAAATTATAAAGAATCCGTCCTTTGTTAAATATTTTTGTCTCAGGGCTGTTTAAATATTTTGGCTGTTTGTTTCCTAGCGACCTTCCGGAAAAAGCGACTGTACGGCCTTGTGCATCTTTAACTGGAAACATGATCCGATTGCGAAACCGATCAAAAAAAGAACCGTTAGATTCGCTTCGGATAATTAATCCTGTTTTTTCTAATAACGGAAGTTCAAAACCTTTTTTCAGCAAATATTTTAAAGAAAAGTCCCAAGAATCTAAAGCGTAGCCAATCTCAAATTGATCGATTAATTCTTTCGTAAAACCCCGATGAAGCAAATAATTTAACGCGTTTTGCCCTTCTTTTGTATTTAGTAATAAATGATGGTACATTTTTTTCAGCAGTTCATGCACTTTTATCATTTTCTCTGCTTCGCTGTTGTTTGGGTATGTCGATTCTTGAGAAAGCGCCGAGCCCCCTGGAATGTCCAAACCAGCTTTTTTTGCTGTCATTTGTACAGCTTCTGTAAAGCTGCATCCTTCAATTTGCATGAGAAAGGTAAAAACATTTCCGCCAGAACCGCAGCCAAAGCAGTGGAAAATTTGTTTTTCAGGTGAAACAGAAAATGAAGGTGTATTTTCGCCGTGAAAAGGACATAGTCCAAAAAAGTTTCGACCCTGCTTCTTTAATTGAACATATTCACTCACAACATCTACTATATCTACAGCATGTTGTACTTTTTCTATAAATTCCTCGGGAAGCATTTTCCCCATATGAACAACTCCGTGCCTTAAAATTTATTCAATATGAATTTTAAAATTTCCTGCATAATTCGACAATATTTTTTCAAATGCTGTGATAAAATGATGACGATCTTTATCTTGGAATTTTTTTGGCCCTTTGATATAATTGCCGTTTCTTCTTTCCCTTGCCGAAATATACCGGAGATGGAGAACAGAGTCGATTGTATCTTCTGTAAACAGCATTCCTCTTGGAGAGAGAACATGTGTGCATTTTTTAAGCAGCATACCGGCTAGTCCGATATCTTGTGTAATGATGATGTCATGTTTTTTTGAGTTGTTAAAAATGTATAAGTCGACAGATTCCTTTTCTTGATCGACAAATACCCAGCTATTCCCGTCATCCTTTTTACCTACATGAGCATATGATGCAATGAAACAAACCGGGACTTTATATTTTTTTGCGACTGATGCAATTTCTTCTTTGACGGGGCATGCATCAGCATCGACAAAAATAGTGATATTTTTCCCATCATATTTCTCTATTCTTCATCACCTCAAAGAATCCTGCCTGCAATTTAAACTTTTTACAAAAAGTGATTTGTCGAATTTTCTTTCTCCAACCCCCTTGACATCTTCCTGTAAATAGTTTATTCGTATTTTTTTTAGTCTAAACCTAAAAAGCATAATTTTATCACAATTTTTTATTATAATACAATACACTGCATTATTCCATCATTTTATCTTTCACCATGAAAAAAACCTACTATATTCTTAAGATCGGAATAAGCAGGTTTTATCACATGTTATTTTTTTAAGAATAAATTTTGGATATGATTGGCTGTTTCTTCAACTGCTTTGTTCGATACATCTATAACTGGACAGCCGATTTTTTGAACAATTTTTTCAAAATAAGCTAATTCTTCTTTAATTCTGTCTATATTGGCATATATAGCCTGATCATTAAGCCCGAGCTGCTTTAATCTTTCCTTTCGGATATAATTCAGCTTTTCCGGACTGATTTTTAGACCGACGCATTTCTCTTTGGAAACTTTAAAAAGTTCTTCAGGGGGTTCTACTTCTGGAACAATAGGAACATTAGCTACTTTTAATCGTTTTAGCGCCAAATATTGCGACAAAGGCGTTTTGGAAGTCCGCGATACACCGATCAAAACAATATCGGCTTTCAAAATTCCTCTCGGATCGCGGCCGTCATCATATTTAACAGCAAACTCAATTGCTTCTACTTTTTTGAAATAGTCTTCATCAAGCTTCCGAACTCTTCCGGGCTCATACTTCGCTTTTATTCCATATGACGTTTCCATTTTATCAATTAAAGGACCAATGATATCGTGGTAGATCACACCTTCTTTTTCCGCTTCTTGAATAAGAAGATTCCTAAGTTCGGGGACAACGATTGTGAAGCAAATGATCGCATTATCCATTTTCGCCAATGCGACAACTTCTTTGATTGTATTTGCATCCTCCACATAAGGCACCCTTTTCACATTCGTTTCATATTGAGAGCCGTTAAATTGACTGATAGCTGCTTTTACAACGAGATCTGCCGTTTCCCCGACTGAGTCTGAAACAATATAGATCGTACGATTATTCATTCGGATCCCCCATTCTTACATAATATCGTCATCAACTAATCTTACCAATATTTTTGTAATGTTTGTTTTCGTAATTCTTCCTATCACTTCAAAACCGCCGTCCACTTCTTTTACAACGGGCAGTGCATCGATTTGCTTTTCAATTAAAATCCTTGCTACATCAATAATAAGATCTTCCTTTTTGCATACGGTTATATTTGGCATTCTAGTCATAATAATATTGACGGGGATTTGGGTTAATTCCTGTTTGCCGATGCTTGCCCGGAGGAGATCTTTTCTCGACAGCACTCCCACTAGCAACGATTGATTATCTACCACAAATAATGTCCCGACATCTTCCAAAAACATTGTACAAATTGCATCATAAACAGAAACATTATCGTTGACAACGACTGGGATCGACTGAAAATCTTTTACTTGGAGCTTTTTTAATTTCTCTGCAAGCAAATTGGCGCCTGATTTCCCTGTATAAAAATAGCCGACTCGCGGCCTTGCGTCAAGGTATCCAGCCATTGTTAAAATTGCTAAATCAGGTCTTAGCGTAGCTCTTGTCAAGTTTAAACGATCTGCAATATGCTCACCTGTAATTGGCCCATGCTCCTTAACGATTTGCAATATTTGTTCTTGCCGTTTATTAAGCTCTATTGTCCTCACCACCTTGAAAAAGAGGCTGCATTATAAAAATATTATATATGATTTCAATATTTTGAAAAGGTTTTCTATTGCTCATTACGGCGAAAGGAAAGACGATTATCCTCGGGATAATCGTCCATTTGCATTTATTTTACGATAATTTCATTCACTTTGGCAAAAGATGTGATTATCTTTGTTAATTGTACCATTTGGGACAGCCTGTTTTGTTTAACCGATTCATCCTCTGCCATTACCATAATATTATCAAAATAACGATCAATCACCGGCTTTAAAGCTTTCATTTCCAAAAATGCTTCTTTAAAATTACCCTCTTTTTGCAATTTTACAAAATTTTCTTCAAGCCGTAAATACGCTTGATACAATGTTTTTTCTTCTTCCTTCTCGAACAGCTCTTCTTTAATATTGCCCTCTTGGCCCTTAGACGAGATGTTGACAACACGAGACAGCGATTCAATTACTTCTTTAAAGTCACCCTTTTGGCTTTCTTCTGACAGAACGGCAGCCCGCTCAAAATATGCATTAACTTCATGGTAATTGGATTGTAATACCGATTCAATTATATCATGGCGGACATTTTCTTCATGAAGCGCAAATTTGACTCTCATTTGGAAGAACGACAGCAATTCTTTTCTCAAATTGTCTTTATTTTCTAAACCATATACATTTATAGCAAGGTCGAACAATTCCTCCAATTCAAGCCGCCATTGTTTGGCTCGAAGAATTTGAACAATGCCACTTGCTTGTCTTCTTAATGCATACGGATCTTGTGAGCCAGTTGGAATCAAACCGATCGAAAAAAATCCTGCAATTGTATCCAGCTTGTCCGCAAGCCCTACAATGGCTCCGCTCAACGTTTCAGGCGTCTTGTCGGAAGCATGCCGCGGCATATAATGCTCATTTATTCCTTTTGCAACCTCTTCCTGTTCACCCTTTAAAAGAGCGTATTTTTCTCCCATAATTCCTTGAAGCTCAGGAAATTCATAAACCATTTGCGTAACAATGTCAAATTTGCAAATGGAAGCAGTCCGTTTAATATAAGCTTTCTCCTCATTGGAGCATTCAAGCTTTTCGCTAAGCTTTTCTGATAATTTTACAATTCGGCGAACCTTGTCACCGATGGAGCCCAGTTCTTCATGAAAAACAATTTTTTCAAGCTTCTCCAGTGCGGTATCGATGGCAAGCTTTTTGTCTTCTTCGTAGAAGAAATTTGCATCGGAAAGTCTTGCCCGAAGGACCTTTTCATTCCCCTTGGCAATCGTTTCAATGTTTTGATCATTCCCGTTTTTTACGGTAACAAAAAACGGAAGCAGCTTTCCATCTTTATTTTTGACAGGAAAATATCGCTGATGCTCCTTCATCGTCGTCACTAACACTTCTTCAGGCAATGTTAAAAACTGGTCTTCGAATGAACCGTACAGGGCGGTCGGATATTCCACCAAGTTTGTAACTTCCTCGAGCAAATCTTCATCAACAGGGATGATCCAGTTTTCCTTTCTTTCCAGTTCCTCCAGCTGTTGAATGATCATTTGTTTTCGTTTTTCATAATCGGCGACAACAAACTGGTTCAACAAAGTATTTTCATAATCGCGTGGAGTGGAAATTTCCGCTTTCGTCCCTAAAAAGCGATGGCCATACGTAACATTTCCTGTCGGAACATCGGTAATGGAAAACGGAATGATGTCTTGTCCAAATAAGACAACTAACCATTGGATCGGACGGATATAGCGAAGATTCCAATTTCCCCAACGCATATTTTTCGGAAAATGGATGGTTTGAATAATCTCTTCTAACCCTGGGAGCAGTTCTTTCGTTTCTTTCCCTTTTTGAAATGTTTGAACAAAAGCGTACTCAACACCGTTTACTTCTTTAAAGGATATGTCGTTTGTGGAAGCTCCTTGGCTCCGTGCAAAGCCTAACGCTGCTTTTGTCCAATTTCCATTCTCATCAACCGCAATCTTTTTTGCCGGTCCTTTTGCTTCGCCAAGCAAATCTTCCTGTTTTTCATTTACATCCTCTACAAGGACGGCAAGACGTCTAGGAGTTGAATATTTTTTTATTTTGGCGTAAGAAATGCGATGTTCATCCAGCCAAGCTCCTACTTTGTCAGCCAGCTGATCAATCGAAGACAGGATGACGCCGGCAGGCATTTCTTCAAGCCCGATTTCGATAAGTAAATCCCGTTTATTCATGATTTTCGGCCCCCTTGTTTTTCAGCATTGGAAAACCGAGTTTTTCCCGTTCTTCATAAAACGTTTTGGCAACTTTTCTTGCCAGCTTTCTCACTCTGCCAATATATCCGGTTCGTTCTGTAACAGAAATAGCTCCTTTTGCGTCAAGCAAATTAAATGTGTGCGAGCATTTTAAAACGTAGTCGTACGCTGGATGAACGAGACCTAATTCCATCTGTCTGTGCGCTTCTTTTTCATACGTATTAAACAGTTCAAATAGCATGTTTGTATCGGATGTTTCGAACGTATACTTGGAATGCTCATATTCAGGCTGATAAAAAATGTCCCGATATGTAAATCCGTTTGTCCATTCAAGGTCAAATACATTTTCTTTTTCTTGAATATAAGACGCCAAACGCTCTATTCCATAAGTTATTTCAACAGAAATCGGTTTGCATTCCAGTCCTCCGACCTGCTGAAAATACGTGAATTGAGTAATTTCCATTCCGTCAAGCCAAACTTCCCAGCCAAGCCCTGCGCAGCCGAGAGAAGGATTTTCCCAGTTATCTTCCACAAAGCGGATGTCATGTTCCAGCGGATCAATTCCAAGAGCCTTTAATGAATCTAAATAAATTTCTTGTATGTTTTTCGGAGACGGCTTCATAATGACTTGGAATTGATGGTGTTGATAAAGGCGGTTCGGATTTTCCCCATACCTTCCGTCAGCAGGTCTTCTTGACGGCTCTACGTAAGCAACATTCCACGGTTCTGGCCCGATGGAGCGAAGAAATGTGTATGGGCTCATGGTTCCGGCACCTTTTTCTACATCATATGCCTGCATCAAAATACATCCATGATCGGCCCAATGCTTTTGCAGCGTCAAAATCATTTCTTGAATGTTCATTCATCATGCACCTCCACAATTAAGTTATGTTCGAACAAAATAAAAACCGTCCCTAATGCAACAAAGTTGCATAGGGACGGGATGACCCGCGGTTCCACCCTATTTGCTGAAAAACGTTTCAGCCTCTCGTAAACCGTTATTGCTCTGGAACGCCGTTCCCTGCATCCTCATACCTTAGCTCGCACCATCCTAAGGTCGCTTTCTATGAAGATTGCAGGTACTCTTTTCCTTCATCGCATTTTATTATTCAATTTGACATGTATCATTTCCGCTCATTACATGACATTAAATCGCTTTTTCTAACAGCATGAGGGGGGGATAAATCCTTCATTTGAAAGGTTTCACATCCATGTATATGGTTTACAACATTTCTTTTAAACTGTCAAGCTGATTTAAAAATTTTTTCGATTTCAGCGATAGACCTGCATATTCCTGATAATATTGATCAAGAACAAATCTCAGTTCTTTTTTTGTTTCAGCGGAAACGGATATTTGACCAATGCGGTTTAAGTCAATAGAATAAAACAGCTGCAACAGCTTCACTGTCTTCTGAGAAATATTGAGCCTGTAAGGATCTTTTTCAAAACAGCGGCTGCAAATCAATCCGTTTTCTTTTAATGAAAAATGAAACGGTCCGTTTGTTTCGCCGCTTACTGCACATTTGTTTAATTCGGGATATAAACCGAGAACGTTGAGCATCTTTATTTCAAATATATTGGTCAAAATTTCCGCATCCTTTTCTTCATTCAGCAGATGAAGTGTTTGAAATAAGAGCTCAAACAAAAAAGGGTTTCTGTCTTTTTCATCTGTTCCTTTATCAAGGAGCTCTACAATATATGAAGCATATGCAGTCAAAAAAATATTTTCCTTAATCTCTCTAAAAGCGGAAATGATTTCTCCTTGGCTTAAATTGCCCAATCCAGAAGATTGATGATACAAAAAATTTCCATACGTAAAAAGTTGGGTAACAGCTGCGAGGCGGCTGTTCGGTTTATTTGCGCCCCGTGCCATTACACCAACTTTCCCAAACTCCCTTGTATATATTGTAACAACTTTATTGGTCTCACCATATTCCGTTGTACGAATGACAATTCCTTCCGTCTTTACAAGCATTTCTCCACCATCCTATTGGATACAGCACTACTAAACAGGGAGATCAACCTCAGTCCGCTCTTCTTCCTTCATTTGACAATCTTTCGTCCGCTCCTTTTCAAGCTCTTTAAAAAGGAGATATGTGTCAATATTACCTGTAAACGTGAATACTTTCCAGGTAAAATCTAACATATTATCCCCACCTTTCTGTCGTTGTTCCTAAGCTATATCCAATTCATTGTTATCATAGCCTTTTTGACTCATTTTCATGTTTTGAAAATATTTCTAACTTCCTTCAAGTCAATTAATATTCGTCTTCCCTAAATCCAAAATCTCGCAATTGCGACAGGCGATTTCTCCAATCTTTTTGCACTTTGACCCACAGCTCTAAAAAGACTTTTGATCCGAGCAAGTTTTCAATGTCAACCCTTGCCCTTTTCCCAATTTCTTTCAACATTCTTCCTTGCTTCCCAATGATAATACCTTTTTGAGAGTTGCGTTCCACAACAATTGTTGCAGCTATATATACTGCATGGTTTTCTCTTTTTTCAATAGAATCAACAACAACTGCGACAGAATGCGGGATCTCTTCTCTTGTCAAATGCAATACTTTTTCGCGAACTAGTTCAGAAATGATAAAACGTTCCGGGTGATCTGTCACCTGATCACTAGGATAATATTGCGGACCTTCCGGCAAATACGCTTCAATTTGCCCTAGCAACGTTTCAATGTTGTTTCCTTGCAGGGCAGAAATTGGAACAATTTCCTGAAACTCGAACTTTTCCCTGTATTGGTCAATAAGCGGCAATAAATCATCAGGATGAACCCGATCGATTTTATTGACAACTAAAAATACAGGAGTATCGGTTTCCTTCAATCGTTCCATGATATATTCATCACCGCGGCCTAATCCTTCTTCAGCATTAATCATAAACAGAATTAGATCCACTTCTTTGAGCGTATTTTGAGCGACTTTCATCATAAAATCGCCCAATTTATGCTTTGGTTTATGAATACCGGGAGTGTCGATAAAAATAATTTGTGAGTTTTCCGTCGTATAAACCCCTTGTATTTTGTTTCTCGTTGTTTGAGGTTTATCGCTCATAATCGCAATTTTTTGACCGATTACACGGTTAATAAAAGTCGATTTGCCGACATTCGGACGGCCGATGATTGATACAAATCCTGATTTAAATTCTGTCTTATTCATGTAAATCCTCCGATGTAAATGCTTCTGGTAATAGTTGTTCAACTGTTAGCTCGTTATAGTCTCCGTTAAGATTCGCCAAAATCACCTTCATATTTTTAGGACAGAGCTCTGCTATGACTTGCCTGCAAGCGCCGCATGGCGATACAGGGCGCTTTGTATCCGCAACTATGGCAATAGCTGCGAATTCATTTTCACCTTCTGAAACCGCTTTATATATAGCAGTGCGCTCGGCACAATTGCACATGGAATAAGCTGCGTTTTCAATATTGCATCCTTTGTATACTTTTCCATCCTTTGTCAGAAGTGCTGCACCTACTTTAAATCGAGAGTAAGGTGCATAAGCAAATTCTCTTGCTCTTTTTGCTTCTTCAATCAGTTGATGGGAGTCCATAGCTTCCTTCCTTTCGTTTACGTTGCAGCTTATACTCATTATTTTACATCATTTTTCATTTAATTTCACGTTTATTTTTTCAGAAAATTCTACATTTTTCACGAAAAAACTTCAATTATTTTGGGGGCAAAAATGATGAATCCGATGACAACCGAAACGGCTGCATAAACCAATACTGCTCCTGCAGCTGCATCTTTTGCAGTTTTAAGCAGAGGATGAAATTCTTTCGACACAGCATCAGCGATTCGCTCAATGGCAGTATTGACCAGCTCTAAAGCTAACATTCCGCCAATTAATAGGAGAATGACAATCCATTCAATTAAGCTAATGTTGAAAAATAATCCGGCTGCGATCACGATGATCGCAGCTGTCACATGAATTCTAAAGTTCCGCTCGGATTGGAAGGCTGCAGCTATTCCTTGTACGGCAAAATAAAAGCTTTTCAACAAAGTCTTCATGTTTATCCTGTTCTTTTCAATCCAAATTTCTCTAAAATTTCCTTTTGCCTTGAAAACATTTTTTCTTCTTCTTCTTTTGTCATATGATCATAACCTAATAAATGCAAAAAGCCGTGAACAGATAAAAATCCGAGCTCTCTCATAAATGAGTGGCCGTATTCTTCTGCTTGCTCTTTCGCTTTTTCTATTGAGATAATGATATCCCCTAAATGAGGGGGGAGATCAGCACCTTGGATCTCCACTTCATCTTCTCCTGTTTCTTCAAGCGCAAATGAAATCACATCTGTCGGCTGATCTTTTCCCCGGTAATCCCGATTGATCTCTTGAATGTGTTTATTAGTAACAAAGGTTATAGATACTTCCGAATCTTTGGGAACACGTTCTTCTAAAGCAGCAAATTGCAGCAAATTTTCGATCGTTTCTATTTCCTCAGAAGAGAGTGTTTCCGTCTGGTCGAAAATGTCAATGGATAATGTCATGTTTTCTTCACCTTCTTTTCATGAAATTCCGGATATTCAATTCTTGAATGAAAAATCCCCTTCAATGTTTCACACAATATTTTTGCCACCGTTTCAAGCTCTTTAAACGTTATATCACATTCGTCGAATTGCCCGTCTTGAAGTTTATCTTTTATGATGGAACGAACAAGCTTTTCAATTTTTTCGGGCATCGGATTTTTCATTGAACGAACAGCTGCTTCTACACTGTCAGCGATACAAATAACGGCAATCTCCCGCGTTTGCGGCTTCGGACCCGGATATCTAAACTCACTTTCCAAAATAGGCTGATCACTATTTTCTTGGGCTTTATGGTAGAAAAATTTTAAAAGCGATGTTCCATGATGCTGCAGAGCAATATCGATAAATTCTTTCGGCATTTTATGCTTCCTTAACATTTCTGCTCCCTCTTCAGCATGAGCAATAATAATGTTTTTGCTTAGCTGAGGGGACAATTTATCATGCGGATTTTCCATGTTCATTTGGTTTTCAATAAAATAGCGCGGCCGTTTCGTCTTGCCGATATCGTGATAGTAGCTTCCAACTCTTGCCAACAATCCATTCGCACCGATCGCTTCGCAAGCAGCCTCGGCTAGATTGGCCACCATTACACTGTGATGATAAGTACCAGGCGCCTCCGTTAATATTTTCCTTAATAAAGGATGATTCGGATTCGACAGTTCAATCAGCTTCATCGTCGATAAAATGCCAAAACCTGATTCAAAAAAAGGCATTAAACCGATTGTCAAGACGGAAGAGATAACACCTGATACAATCGCCATAAGAAAATAAGAACCGATCTCTAGATTCGAATAAATTCCATTTTGAATGAATAAAATAGCGGTGATCACAACAATATTAACAGCCGAAACGAAAAGACCAGCTTGTAAAATTTTCGAACGGACGTTATGTTCCCCTAGAAACAGAATGGCTGCGATGCACCCGCATAAGTAGTAAAGACCAATTGTAAAATTAAATGTGCCAGTGACTCCATCATTAAAAATCAAGCTTCCGCAAAAAGCATATATAATGCTTGTCACGAACGCAAGGCGGTCATTAATCAAAAGCTTTGTCAACATGACTCCCATCAGCACCGGGACAATAAAGCCGATATGAGAATAGTCCATTTTTTGAAATAAGCTGATAATCTTCATGACCGTTAACGTTATCGCCAGGATGATGGTAAAGAGAAGCAATGACTGGTTTTTACTCGTAAAGAACGAGTTCTTTTCTTTTTCAAAAAAATATGCAAGATAGATCATCACTAATAAGACTAAAATGAAAAGACCAATGATCGGCTGAAATGTGTACTTATTATCTAAAAGGCCCAACAATTCCAGCTTTCTATATACTTCCCTGTCAATTAATTGGCCCTCTTCGACTATAATTTGACCTTGCTTAATTTGAACCTCCTGCACTTTTTCTTTTGCTTCTTCCCGCTTTTCATCTGTTGATTTAGGGTCAAATACATAATTGGAAATAATTGCGCTGCGTCCAATCTCTTCAGCTGCTGAGCGTATCTTATCCGGCAAATTCACGTTTTGAAGCCGTTCTTTCACTTTGTTTCTCGCTTCTTCTAATTTTTCAGCCGGAATCGGCTCGCTCATCGTTTCATTGACAGCCGTAACAACCGCATCTTTCGCCAGCGTAAGCTGTCCTTCATTCGCACTTAACAACGATGTATATACGCTTTCAGGATATTTATCATACATATCTCCTAAACTGCTTTTAAGCCTGTCAAGCTTCTCTTTGCTGCTCATTTCGGCATTAGAAGAAGCCTCCATGATGGCATCAAATAAAGATTCGACCAAATCCACACTGTTGTCCGCATATTCTTTTTTTAGCACATATTGATCTTCCACGCTTTCAGCAGCTTCTTCTCTTCTCTTTTCCGTCATTTCCTTATCGACAACGGTAACAGGTGCGTAAATCGTTTGGTCGGATACTGAAAATAATTTGGCATCAAACGTGTCCGGTTCTACATTGCTGTATAAAACGGTAAACAAAATTACTCCAATAACGGGATATAAGAAAAGATGAAGGGATTGCATTTTTTTCAAAAAATGGAATATCGGCTGTTTCCTGTCTTTGCGATCCATTTTTCTTTTCATTTGTCACAGCACCTCCGATCAATTCTATGCAAAAAATGACCCGGTCATGATGAGCGGGTCTTACTGATCATCTTTTTCATAAGCCTCAATAATTTTTGAAACGAGCGGGTGCCGCACGACATCAGTTTCCTTTAAATATACGAATGAAATGCCCCGAATGCCCGATAATTTTTCATTCGCTTCAAGCAGTCCTGATTTTACTCCTTTGGGCAAATCCACTTGTGTCAGGTCGCCTGTAATGACCATTTTGGATCCAAAGCCTAAACGGGTTAGAAACATTTTCATTTGCTGAGTTGTTGTATTTTGCGCTTCATCTAAAATAACGAACGCATCCTCAAGTGTTCTTCCGCGCATATACGCCAATGGAGCAATTTCAATAACTCCTCTTTCTAACAAGCGCTCCGTATGGTCCACGCCTAAAATATCGTGTAGAGCATCATATAAAGGTCTTAAATAAGGATCTACCTTTTCTTTTAAATCGCCGGGCAAAAAACCTAAATTTTCACCAGCTTCAACGGCCGGCCGCGTTAATATGATTTTATTTACAAGCCCATTTTTCAAGCAATGGACGGCCATGACAACAGCGAGAAACGTTTTTCCTGTTCCTGCTGGACCGATTCCAAATACTAAATCATGCGTTTTAATTGCTTGAAAATACTTTCGTTGACCTAGCGTTTTTACACGAATGGTTTTTCCTTTTGCATTTTTCGCAACTTCTTCATCGTATAGGGATTCAAATTCATCGATCTTCCCACTTTTCGCCATTTTTGTTGCATAAAGTACGTCTTGTTCGTTAATCGAAATTCCTTTTCGAATAACCGAAAGAAGGGATTTCAAGATGTCTTCAACCAGTTCAGCTTTTTCTTTATCTCCTGAAACATATACCGCTTCACCGCGCGAAATGATCGATACGTTTAACTCTTCTTCAATTCTTTTTAAATGAACATCATGAATCCCAAATAAATTAATGGCTTCATTCGGATTTTCTAAACTCTGGCTGATTGTGACTAAATCTTCTGTCATTCTCTAATCTCCCTGAACCCGTTTTATTTTTACAATGTTTTCAATAACTTGGAAGTGTATTTTCAATCTTACTTTACCATTCTCGACGTCTTCGTGCAAAACTTTTTCGCCAACAATTTTGACATCTTTTCCAAGTTTTCGAATTAAGTCATTTTTCCCGGCAGCAATCGCTTGCCGTTTCGCTTCATCCACAGAATATTTTCTGTGAAAGGTTTCCGTCTCACGAATCGTTTCTTTCTTATAGTTAACTGGAAGATCCCATTTTAAAAATTTTAATGGACGCTCGTCTCGCTCCACCGCATATTGCGGATATTCCGATTCATCATTGCGAAACATCCCCCAAATAGGAAGGGAAAAAGAACGAAAGGAGAGAAAATGCTTCGTGACTGACTTTCCTGAAAATAACTGGAAAGTTGTTTGAAGCGGCACCTCCACTGTTGAAATATACCAAGTTTCGCCTAATATTTCTCCGTCTGCTGCCACTTTTCGTATTTTATCACCTTCTCCAACTACACCGGAAACTAATATTTGTCCTTTTCTAACAAAATCATGAACGTCTACTAAAGGTTGTCCTTTTTCAACATACATTTTTGCTATAACAGCTTCCTTCGCGGCCACTAAATGCCTCGGCCCCTCCACTTTGCTTTTTTGCTCTTTTTTCTTTTCGGCTACTTCCAGAGAATATGTCGTTCCTTTTAATTTGACACCGATCCATGTTATATCATCTATTTGGCTCATCAAACGATTTTGAACTGTTTGATTGCTCGATGTCAAAAACTGAAACGTCCCTCTTTTAATTCCTATTTTGTCCAATTCTTTTTGTATTAAATGCTCTGTTTTCGGACTAGCCCCTTTTATTTCAATATGCCAAATCATGTTGGATAAAAGAAATGTAATGGCAATGAACAGAACAATTCCAATAACAAAACCAAAATTTCTCCATGATTTTTTTAATAAAAATGGAAATCCTATCCTTTGGTGAAAGGTGCACTTACATTCATGTTTACGAACTACTTTTCGTAAAGCCTGTACATCTTTAAGGCGTATAAAAAAAGAAATTGCACCGTTTTCCAGCCGCTTTACATTTATTGTGACAATGCCAAGCCGCGTGCAATCGTTCAACATTCTTTCTGAGCCGGTTCCTTCCGCTATTACCTGAACGAAGCCTGTAAAATATAACAACCAATTGTTCCGCATCCCGATCCCCCTACTGATCAATATATAATACTTGTTCAATTTTCCCTTCTACAAGGAGCTCTTCTGGCAATATCGCTTTCATCACAAAATCGCTTCCTTTAATGAGCATCTGGCCTTGCTGCAGCAAAACTCGAATCTCTTTATCTGTAAAAGAAAGCAGTCCTTTATGATTTTCTATATATATATGCAATGTACCGATCATCGTAACACGGGGAAGATCCATCATGACGTCAGCTGGTATTTGCAATCCTTCTGTCAATATGCTTTTTATTCGCTGATGCCATTTTTTGCCCATAAAAGAACCCCCTTCATCCTCATATTTATGAGAGACAAAAGGGGATTAACACCATTAATTCATTTATTTTATGAAATTCGACCGATGGGGCTTTTTGGATCGGGGTTCATCTAAAATGACGCTCCAAATGACTCCTTTTGCAGCTGAATGCATGTGTAAAGCTGATGGTTTCTGTTTTTTATTTTTATTATGAAAAGATTTCATATTCGATTTGTCTTTTTCAGCTTTTTTTAGTTGGCTGGATAGGCCTGTGTGTACATTTTGAATTTGATTCCATTCATTTGGAGGGCTTGTCGAAACATTTTTAACCCTTTGTTTTATTTGTTTTGCAGCTTGTTTCCTTTTTTTCTGCTGCTCTTGATCTTTTTTATTTCTGCCAAACAAAGAAGAAATAATCCCGATTAAAATAACAATGAACAGCGGATTTTCAAATATTTCCATATGACACCTCCTTTGATGGACAGAAAGATCATTCTTCTTCATCACCAGCAGAGTTTTTTGTCATTTTTCCGATAGAATCACGCATATTTGTATCAGCGGTAATGTTTTTGATGTTCATATAATCCATAACTCCAATATTTCCTGATTTTAAAGCTTCCGCCATTGCCAGCGGAACTTGCGCTTCCGCCTCAACAACTTTTGCCCGCATTTCTTCAACTTTAGCGCGCATCTCCTGCTCTCTTGCCACCGCCATCGCCCTGCGTTCCTCCGCTTTAGCTTGCGCGATGTTTTTGTCTGCTTCCGCTTGATCTGTCTGCAGGATCGCACCGATGTTTTTGCCGATGTCAACGTCCGCGATGTCGATGGATAAAATTTCAAAGGCTGTTCCTGAATCGAGTCCTTTGTTTAAAACTGTTTGTGAAATCATATCAGGGTTTTCCAGCACTTTTTTATGATCATCAGAAGAACCAATGGTGCTGACAATTCCTTCACCTACACGTGCGATAATCGTTTCTTCCCCGGCACCGCCAACAAGCCGGTCGATATTGGCTCGCACCGTGATGCGGGCTTTTGCTTTCACTTCAATTCCGTCCATGGCAACACCTGCAATAAACGGGGTTTCGATTACTTTCGGATTTACGCTCATTTGAACGGCTTCAAGCACGTCTCTTCCCGCTAAATCAATCGCAGCACAACGTTCAAAGCTCAATTCAATATTGGCTCTTTCAGCTGCAATTAATGCGTTGACAACTCGATCGACATTTCCTCCTGCCAAATAATGGCTTTCCAATTGATTCGTTGTGACATCAAGGCCGGCTTTATGCGCTTTAATTAACGGATTGATCACTCGACTTGGAATGACTCTGCGCAGCCTCATTCCAATAAGAGTCAAAATACTGATGCGAACGCCAGCTGCTAGAGCAGAAATCCAGAGCATAATCGGCACAAAAGAGAACAAGATGCCAAGCAAAATAAGACCTAATACGATAAGACCTAGTAAAAGAAAAAATGATACATCCATGTGACATACCTACCTCCTATTCATTTTCATTAATAGCTCTTACAACAATTCGTGAGCCTTCTACTTTAACAATTTTCACTTTTTTTCCTTTCTCAATATACGTCCCTTCTGTCACAACATCCAATCTTTCCTCTCCATCGGTCATTACTGTTCCTGCCGGCCGTAAAGCAGTCACAGTTACACCCGTTTTCCCAATTAAATCTGTACGATTTTGATTGGATACATAACCTTTCTCCGTGCTGATTGAATCATTTAAAATAATTTTTTTAAACCATTTCATACGCTTACCAATCACCTTTGACAAAATGAATATTGTGAATATCGAAATGGAACCGGCAATAAAAAGAGAAACCGCCATATGTCCTATATGATCAGCTGCTAAAAATAAACTTAAAAGGACTGAAAGAAAACCGATTGCTCCAATAATTCCTCCTGGAACAAACAACTCTGCAATTATAAGCAGAACCCCAAGCACGAACAAAACAACCGTTTCCAATCCCGCAAGCCCTGCAATAAAATGACCGAAGAAAAACAAAAACAGCGCCAATAGTCCAATAAAACCAGGAATGCCAAACCCAGGAGTGTACAATTCTAACACAAATCCTAAACCGCTAATCGTTAATAATATCGGAATGGTATACATATTTGTTACAAAACGGGCTATTTTTTCAGCAAACGTCTCCTCAGTCTCTTGGATTTTTGCACCTTCCATTCCGATCGATTTCAAAAGCTCTGCCCGGCTTTTGGCGATGCCTTCACCATACCCGACTTCCATCGCTTGTTTTGCTGTTAATGTTAGTAATTCTCCTTTTTCTGCACCATATTCGGGCATATTCAAGCTGCTGTCTACCATCGCCTCAGCGAACATAGGGTCTCTGCCATGAAGCTCAGCAGCATTTCTCATCTCTGCTTTCCAAAACGATTGCACTTTTACTTCTGCAGCATTGCCATTGGAGTCAATGACAGCCGCTGACCCAATGGTACCGCCAGGATGGTAATATATTTGATCAGCCCTTAATGCTATATAAGCCCCTGCGGAAATCGCATGTTTATTTACATAAGCGATTGTTTTGATATCTGTATCCATAATCATTTTGCCTATTTCTATCGCTGCCTCTAAAGCACCGCCAGGAGTGTTCAATTCAAAAACAATGACATCCGCCTTTTCTTTTTCCGCCTCCTGAATGGATCGTTTAATAAAATGCACCAATCCTTTTTCAATTGTATTTTCAATCGGAATAAAATAAACGGTTTTCCCTTCAGCTGATTTGGCATCAAAAGACGCACAAATAATCGACAAGATGAGCAGCAGAGCGCAAATAGCGAAAAACTTATTGTTTGATTTCAGGCCTCTCCCCCCTTATTTTTTGCCTAATATTATTACGGACAATTGCGCAGAAAGTTTCAAAAATCAACAATTCTGCAAACAAACATGAAACGAAAAAATATTTTCATTATTTTTCATATTATGTTACTATTAAAAAAAATATATAACCATCTACTAGGGGTGTCCAATTAGCTGGACTGAGAGAAGAACGCGCCTGAAGTTCTTCAACCCTTTGAACCTGATCTGGATGATGCCAGCGTAGGGAAGTAGGTAGCGGGAGTATTTTATTGCCTTCTTTTTCTATATTGAATTGATCGGGTTCGTGCTAAAGCGAACCCGTTTTTATTTTTCACGTCCCATCTCCCCTCCTATTTTTCTATGCACATCTTCAGATAAAAAAATGGAGGAGGAGAAAAATGAAACATTATTTCGAAAACATGCAGTTTCCAGCAAGCAAAAAAATTTATGTGACTGGGTCGAGACCCGATATTCGGGTTCCGATGAGGGAAATTCAATTAACTCCCACGAAAACGGAAGCGGGAACGTTTGAAAATGAACCTGTAAAGGTTTATGACACGAGCGGTCCCTATACAGATCCTGATTTTCAGGCAGATATTCATAAAGGTTTGCCGGCTGTGCGCAAACAGTGGATTTTAGACCGTCATGATGTTGTAGAATATGACGGGCGCCAGGTAAAGCCTGAAGATAATGGATTTCGCAATTGGGAAGATCACAATATTGCCACACCTTTTCATCGAAAGCCTTTCAAAGCAAAAAAAGGTGCTGTCGTTACACAAATGCACTATGCAAAAAAGGGGATCATCACCCCAGAGATGGAGTTTGTGGCGATTCGTGAAAACATGGATCCTGAATTCGTTCGTCAAGAAGTCGCTGCCGGCAGGGCCATTATTCCGTCCAACATTAATCACCCGGAAAGTGAACCGATGATCATCGGCCGGAACTTTCATGTAAAAATTAATGCCAACATTGGCAATTCAGCTGTAACATCGTCAATCGAAGAAGAAGTTGAGAAGATGCTTTGGGCCATCCGCTGGGGCGCTGACACAATTATGGACCTGTCAACAGGAAAAAATATTCATGCAACAAGAGAATTTATCATCCGCAACTCGCCCGTGCCGGTTGGAACCGTCCCGATTTACCAAGCGCTCGAAAAAGTAAATGGCGTTGCTGAAGATTTAACATGGGAAATTTACCGTGATACATTAATTGAGCAAGCAGAACAAGGGGTCGATTATTTTACTATACATGCCGGCGTGCTGCTTCGCTATATCCCTTTGACCGTCAAACGGACGACCGGAATCGTATCCCGCGGCGGTTCGATCATGGCGCAGTGGTGTATGGCGCATCATCAAGAAAACTTTTTATACACTCATTTTGAAGAGATTTGCGAAATTTTAAAAACATATGATATTGCCGTTTCATTAGGTGACGGCTTGCGTCCCGGATCTATTCGAGATGCCAATGATGAAGCGCAATTTGCCGAATTGAAAACGCTCGGTGAATTGACGGAAATCGCCTGGAAACATGATGTCCAAGTCATGATCGAAGGCCCTGGGCACATTCCGATGCATAAAATTAAAGAAAATGTTGATTTAGAAAATGAAATTTGCAAAGGGGCTCCTTTTTATACCCTCGGTCCATTAACGACCGATATTGCTCCCGGCTATGATCATATTACGTCAGCCATTGGAGCAGCCATGATCGGCTGGTACGGAACGGCCATGCTATGTTATGTAACTCCGAAAGAGCATTTAGGCCTTCCCAATAAAGAGGATGTGCGCCAAGGTGTTGTTGCTTATAAAATTGCAGCCCATGCCGCAGATTTGGCAAAAGGGCATCCAGGCGCCCAAATAAGGGATGATGCTTTATCAAAAGCCCGTTTTGAATTTCGCTGGAACGACCAATTTAATCTTTCTCTCGATCCTGAACGGGCACGCGAATATCATGACGAAACTTTGCCGGCAGAAGGAGCGAAAATTGCCCATTTTTGTTCTATGTGCGGTCCAAAATTTTGCTCGATGAAAATTTCCCACAATTTAAGAAAAATGGCCGGTTCAAGTGATTCTGATTTCGTTCAGGAAGGTTTGAGGCAAAAAGCAAAAGAATTTATAGAGGGCGGGTCATCCCTTTATCGATAAATAATTTTCAAACTAATGCTCCTAGAAGCTTTAATGGCTTCCAGGAGCTATTCATTCATTAAACGTTTGATCAATCCCGCTGGTTCAATCGGAGCTAAACTTTTATGATATTCATCCACTTTCGATAAAAATTTTGATAGCTGCTTAGATTGCAGCGCTCGAATAATGGAGGCCGAAATATTTGTTTCCTCTTGCCAATTTCGAAAATCAAACACCATCCCGAATTTCGTTAATTTCTCCAAATTTATTTCTTCCTGTCCTGGAAGAGTGTGGTATACAAATATAGGAATTTTTTTGTATAAACATTCGCTGATTGTCACACCCCCGGGCTTTGTCATGATAAAATCGACGCGATTGTACAGATCGTTCATTTGTTCTCTTGAAGAGATGTAAGGCAAAGGAGTAATTCGTGGATGGTTTTGTTTTATTAATCGATCATAAAGCTTTCTGTTTTTTCCGCATAACACCATATAATGGATATCATCATCGCGGCTGATTTTTTCCGTTATCTTCTCTATTGAACCGACGCCTGAACTTCCTCCCGAAATTAATCCTCGATAAAAACGCATGCTATGTACATGTTCATCTTTCCTTTTTGTAAAATTTGGGTGAATAGGAATCCCTGTAACAAAAATCTGTTCTTTTTTTATACCTTTTTCGAGCAAATAATCTTTCATATATGAGTGACCGACAAAATGATAGTCAATTTCTCTTTTTCCCCAAAGATGATGAATAAAAAAATCTGTGTATACATTGATAACAGGGATGTTGATTTGAGAAGAGGCTTTCAGCCTGGCAAGCAAGTAGGAAGGAAGAGCATGAGTACAAACAATCATTTTCGGATTCAATTCATCAATGATCTTTTTTAAATGCCGGAGAAAAAGTGCCTCATAATGGAAAAACCTTTTGGCGCTCTTTTGTTCCGCGAGCACTGACCTGTGGTACATATGGCTGTATGATTTAGGAAAACGGCCAATCCATTGCAAATAAAAGGAAGATATCAGCCTTTCTATTTTTCCAAATTTCGATGACAAAAGATCCATTTTTTCGCAATGAATGTCAGGATCAAGCCGTAACAACCCTTCCATTAGGGCATCAGCTGTTTGATGATGGCCTGAAGGTATGGTCAAAAAAGGAAGATATAAAATTTTTTTCATATCGCTCACCATTGTTATTGATGGAGTTCTTTAAAAGTTTTTTCTTAATTTCGCATGCCTATTCGAAAAAAATTTTTTATAAATAAAAACAATTCGTATGCTAAAAAATAAACTGTAAGAAAAAAAGTGAAAGGTGTTGCAAATGGGAAGGTTGAGATATTGTTTTTTTAAGTTTTGGTGCCTATTGGATCCCATTTATTACCTTTGTTCGCGGCTTGAGTATGTGAGGGACAAGGAGAATAATCGTGACATTTTCCGGGTTCGATTGACAAAATATAAAGGAAGGGAAATAATTCTTTCAGACGGTACAAAAATTAAAAAAAATGATCTTCTGTTAAAAATACATCTTCATAACGTCTATTTAATGAAGGAACTGAATCGTTTTAAGAGCGAAATTCAAAAAGGAAGATACATTTACTCTAAAACAGAAAAAGGGCTGCCAAATATCGTTCAATACTTGCGGAATCATTCACAATTTCATAATGTGAAAGGGATTATTGGAATAACTATTTTAAATAAAGGCTCTGAACGGCTGGGCTTTGAAACGTTTTCCATTCAAAATCCATTTTATAAATGGTATAAGCTTTTGACATTTACCCCTATGTATTTAATCATTCAATATCGTTTCGATAGCTTGAAGCGGCCGCCGAAATATTTAATGATGTCAAAAGAAAAACTGCTCAAACTATATGGATAGAACGGTTTTCGCTTCATCAAAAAAGAGCGTATGAACAGCTCAGGCGCCGCTTATACGCTCCGTCATGTTGATCCCGTTGAGGTTTCAATGAAAATATTTGGGTTAACTCCGAAATAAATCTTTTCCCTTTCAGAGCAAATAGTGCTGTCGTTTTTCCCTGTTCTCACAGCCAGATAGACGTGTGATGGTTTTCCTTTATTGCCGCCGTATTTTCCCGATAATCTTCATTGAGATCAGCGATCTTTCCGAATTGTTGCCCTCTGCTCAATTTTTTGCGGACATTTGCATAGCAGTTATATTCTTTCGCCGACAAGCTTGCTATCAACAACTAAACCACTATTGATGAATTGCAAGGCAGCTACATTCATTAATCGACTGCCGCAGTCCATAGGATGAATCCGCTGCAAAAACTTAAAAGCTTGCCGCACATAGAAAGCGGCAAGCTTTTTACTCGAATTATGAAAGCAAATCCTGAACCAATTTATTGACAAGCGAGCCATCTGCTTTTCCTTTTACTTTTGGCATAACGGCTCCCATTACTTTCCCCATATCGGATTTGGACGTTGCGTTCACTTCCGAAATTGTTGTTTTAATAATTTGTATTAATTCCTCTTCAGATAATTGCTCAGGCATATATTCAGTTATTACTGCAATTTCAGCTTTCACTTTTTCAACTAAATCTGAACGACCTGCATTTTCAAATTCTTGGAGGGAGTCTTTACGTTGCTTTAATTCTCGAGAAAGTACCGTTAATTCCTCTTCTTCAGTCAACTCACTTTTTCCGAGTTTAATCGCTTCATTTTGCAAGGATGCTTTTACCATGCGAATGACTGAAAGGCGATCTTTCTCTTTATTTTTCATCGCTTGCTTCATATCTTGATTTAAACGCTCAAGAAGACCCATAATCAATATACACCCTCTTTTAATATTTACGCTTTCTTGCAGCTTCAGATTTTTTCTTGCGTCTTACGCTAGGCTTCTCATAAAATTCGCGCTTTCTATATTCCTGCAAAGTACCAGTTTTTGATACTTGGCGTCTGAAGCGGCGAAGAGCATCCTCAAGCGATTCGTTTTTACGTACGATCGTTTTAGACATCCTTTTTCCCTCCCTCCGAACAAAGCCAGTTCATGTTCCTTATCAAAAAGAACATTTACTAAGTTAGTATAATATAATCGATTTATTTGGTCAATGTTCAAAACATCTTTCCTATTCCTTATGACTTTTTTTACCGGACAGGTTTACAAGACTGTTTCATATCAGCTTTTGTATGGAAGAATTTCCAAATTCATTATGTATATAAGGTAATGATTCAAGATCGTTTGAAAGCCGCCAAACAGGCTGTCTGAAAAAATATAACTAGTTCGATTGAAAAAAAATTACTCGTTCATAAGGTCTTATTGTGACACCTTGTCCATAGACTGTTGATGAGGTGGTTTTCATGGGAATGCAATTGCTGTTATTATTTTTTTCTTGTTTCCTTTTATTTTTTTGCGGAATGGCAATGATGAAATACGGATTTCAGCAAATGTCCCATAGGCAGCTGGAGAAATGGCTGTACAACTGCACGAATGCCCCAATCAAATCCTTTCTAACCGGCATGATTGCAACAGCTCTTGTTCATAGCAGTTCTCTAGTGATGGTGATTACAGTTAGTTTTGTTTCCGCTGGTTTGTTAAAGTTTAAAGATGCAATTGGAATTATTTTAGGTTCCAATGTCGGGACGACCTTTACGACCGAATTTCTAGCCGTTGAAATAGATGACTATTTAGGGATGATGTTTGCAATTTCTCTTCTTCTCATGCTTTTTAAAAATAGAATTTTATTTTCATTAGGCTGTTCATGCTTCGGCATATCGTGTATATTTTTAGCTTTGAACGGGTTTGAAAAAGCTGCTTTTCTTTTGTCTGACCTGCAGGTTATGTCTGATCTGCTTGCCAAATCGAGTGACCATTTGCTTTTTTCTGTCGGAATAAGCGCGGTCTTCACCGGAATTATTCAATCATCAACTGCATTAATCGGAATTGTCATGAGCTTTATGAACGAACAGCTGCTGCCATTAGAAACAGGATTAGCTTTTGTTCTCGGCGCAAATATCGGCACCTGCATTACAGCTTTATTGGCCTCGATCGGCTCTAAACAAGAAGCGAAATATACTGCTTTTGCCCATCTTTGGCTGAATGTGTTTGGAGTGATCCTGTTCGTTCCGCTTATTCCTTTTTTCGCAAATAATTTAAAATTGTTAACAAATGAACCAGATTTCCAAATCGCTCACTTTAGCCTGATTTTTAACTTGATAACTTCTTTAATCATTCTCCCGTTTGCGAATCAATATGCAAATTTTGTATTATGGTGGACAAAAACTATTTCAGCATGGATAAAAAAATAATCCCGCAACAAACTGCGGGAAAACTTTTTTAAACTAAATGTAAAAAATCCAGCAATTCTGTGATTATAATAGATTAACGTTCACTTCCTTTTATAATCGCCACTCCAGAACTAGTACCAATTCTTGTCGCACCGGCTTCTATCATCATGATCGCAGTTTTATAATCGCGGATTCCGCCAGATGCTTTCACGCCGAATTTCGGACCTACTACTGCACGCATAAGCTTCACATCGTCAACTGTTGCACCACCGGTAGAAAATCCTGTCGATGTTTTGACAAAATCTGCTCCGGCTTTTACAGCTAGCTCACACGCTTTTCTTTTCTCATCAACATTTAATAGACATGTTTCAATAATCACCTTTATCAAAGCTTTTCCGTTTGCCGCTTCAACGACAGCACGAATATCTTCTTCAACGGCATGATAACGCTGATCCTTTAATGCGCTGATGTTTATCACCATATCTAATTCCGCTGCACCTTTTTGAACCAACTCTGTCGTTTCATATGCCTTTACTTCAGTAGTTGTTGCTCCAAGTGGAAAACCAATCACTGAGCAAACTTTCACATCTGATTTTTGCAGCAAATTAGCTGCTGTTTCCACCCATACGGGGTTAACACAGACAGATGCAAATCCGTACTCCTTCGCCTCAAAACAAAGCTTTTCAATATCTGCCTGCGTGACATCCGGCTTTAAAACAGTATGGTCAATATACTTCGCAATTTCCCTTTTCATGAGAAGGCTCCCTTCATAAAAAGTGGTACAGCTTACAACAAAGTCTGTTTTACACAAGAAAAAGCTAGATTAAGAAGACTTCTGTAAATAGTCTTCATCGACTATACGGACTACTTGTCCTTCATTATATGGATAGCCAGCCTTAGTTAATTTCACCTTCACAATTTTCCCAACCATCTCTTTCGTCGCCGGAAAAACAACTTTTAAATAATTGTCCGTATATCCTTCATATTTGCCGCTGTCTGGAGCTTCTTTATAAGGTTCTTCTGGAATAACCTCCAGTACTTGTCCCTCAAATTTTGAGGCATATTCTTTTGCTAGTTGATCGCTTAATGCGATCAGCCGGTGTACGCGTTCGTTTTTTATGTCTTCGTCAACTTGATTTTCCATTCGGGCAGCTGGTGTTCCTGTCCGCTTCGAATAAGGGAAAACATGAAGCTCAGAATAACGGTGTTCTTTAACAAAGTTGTATGTTTCCATAAATTCTTCTTCCGTTTCACCCGGGAAACCTACAATCACATCAGAAGTTACCGCAAGCCCAGGCAAAGCTTCCCGCAGCCGTTTCAGACGCTCAGCATAAAATTCCGTCGTATATTTACGGCGCATCCGCTTTAAGACACTGTTTGATCCTGATTGAAGCGGTATATGCAAATGGCGGACAATTTTATCGGACGTTTTCAGCACTTCAATTACTTCATCAGTTATTTGGCTCGCTTCAATTGAAGAAATTCTAAGCCGCTTTAATCCTTTCACTTCAGAATCAATATCGCGAAGAAGCTGCGCAAAATTATAATCTTTTAAATCTTCCCCATATCCTCCTGTATGGATGCCGGTTAAAACAATTTCTTTGTATCCAGCATCCACCAGCTTTTGAGCCTGTTTAATCACTTCTTTTGGATCCCGGCTCCGCATAAGACCGCGTGCCCAAGGAATAATACAAAACGTGCAAAAATTATTGCAGCCTTCTTGTATTTTTAAAGACGCCCGCGTCCGGTCTGTAAAGGAAGGTACGTCCATCTCCTCGAATACCCGAGCTTTCATAATGTTTGTCACACCGTTGATCGGCTGGCGCTCCTTCTTAAACTGCTCAATATAATCGAGCATTTTTTTTCGATCTTGTGTACCGACAACGATATCAACCCCAGGAATGGCCATGACTTCTGCGGGTGCCGTTTGCGCATAACAACCTGTAACGCAAATAACACTGTCAGGGTTTTTGCGGATCGCTCTCCGTATTACTTGGCGGCTTTTTTTATCACCTGTATTCGTCACCGTACAAGTGTTAATGACATATACATCCGCAATCGCTTCAAAATCCCGGCGCTCATATCCCGCTTCTTTAAATAGCTGCCAAATAGCTTCTGTTTCATAATGATTTACCTTACATCCTAATGTATGAAAAGCAACAGTCGGCATGTTTTTCACCTCGACAGTTCAAAATGATAGGATACTGCAGATAATAAATAAAGAGGAGCCGTTTCCGCCCGCAATATTCTCGGACCTAGCCCGCATAAAAGAAAGCCGTTATTGGATAACTGCTTAATCTCCTCGGCTGTAAAACCTCCTTCTGGTCCAAAAACAGCGAATAATGATCCTCCCCGCTGCAAAGAATTTAAAGCACGAAATAAATTGCTCGTTTCACCTTTTTTTGCATGCTCTTCATAAGCGACAATTTTTACATCGGCTGATGCAGCATAAGAAATGACATCCTTTAATGAAGCTGGCTTCGTCACCTCAGGAATTATGGTCCGATGTGACTGTTCCGCAGCTTCTTTCGCAATTTTATTCCACCGCTCTAATTTTTTATTTATTTTACCTTCATTTAATTTTACAATTGAACGAGCAGCATTAAAAGGGATAAACTTGGAAGCACCAAGCTCCGTCCCTTTTTGAATGACGAGCTCCAATTTATCCCCTTTAGGCAGCCCATTCGCTAATATCACTTTTACCGGAAGCTCGGAATTGTTCTCGATCCACTCTAAAATGGAACAGCATACTTTATCGGCAGATATTTGAACAATTTGGCAAAGGGCTGAATATCCATCCTTTGTTACACATATAATTTGATCATTCTGTTTCATCCGCATCACCCGGGAAATGTGGTGGACATCTTCCCCGGTGATGTCAATAATATCAGTTAATTCTTTTTTTGCATAATGAATAAAATAACGCTGCATCTTCAATCCCTCTATTTTTTTGCGATAAAGGCGACCCAATCTTCCATCGTCATCGTCTCTTCAATCGTAAAACCAGCTTCGATTAAAGCTTGCTCCACTTCGTGTTTTTTGTTTTGAATAATTCCGGAAGTAATAAAATAACCGCCGTTTTCTAAACGCTCATGCGCATCACGAACAAATCGCAATATGACTTCAGCTAATATGTTTGCAACAATTACGTTCGCTTTAACATCGATATCGTCCAACAAATTGTTTTGCTTGACTTGAACAAGATGCTGCACTTTATTCAATTTAACATTTAATCGCGCGCTGTCCACTGCAACTGGATCCAAATCAAGTGCGATGACTTTATCGGCCCCCAGCAAAGCACTCGCGATGCTCAATACGCCTGACCCTGTACCGACATCAATTACAATATTTCCCTTTTGCACCTTTTTTTCAAGTGCTTGTATGCAGAGAACTGTTGTTGGATGGGTTCCAGTTCCAAACGCCATACCAGGATCCAATTCAATGATCAGTTCATCGGTGTGAGCAGGTTCATACAGCTCCCATGTGGGGACAATCGTAAATTTTTTTGAAACCTTCACAGGACGGTAATATTTCTTCCAAGCGGTAGCCCATTCTTCCTCATTAACTTCACTAATTGTAATATGGTTCCGCCCCAAATCAATATCATACAACAGCAGGTTATTTATCCGTTCTTTTATCCCTTCCACCGTCTCGCCTAAAAAGCTATTCACAGGAAGGTACGCTTTAATGATGACACCTTCATCAGGATAGTCTTCAGGATCAAGCTGATATATTTCTCCATATTGATCTTCTCTTTCTTTTATAAGATCATACGGATCTTCAATAACTACTCCACCAGCACCCGCTTCATGTAAAATATTAGAGATAGGTTCAACAGCTTCTTCCGTTGTATGGATGCTAATCTCTGACCACTTCATTTTAGTAACCCCAATCCTTTAATCTCCTTTAAACGCCCGCTTCACTTTATCAAAAAAACTTTCTTCCTGTACATCAGGTTGATTCCCGCTGATAGCCGCAAATTCCCGCAGCAATTCTTTTTGTTTTTCCGTAAGGTTAGTTGGTGTAACGACGCGAACAGTTACATATTGATCTCCTATGCCATGGCCGTGAACATTTTTGATCCCTTTTCCAGACAGTCTGAATTTTCGGCCTGTCTGCGTGCCTGCAGGTATTTTTAATTTCACTTTACCGTATAAAGTAGGAACTTCAATCTCATCTCCAAGCGCAGCTTGTGCGAATGTCAGCGGCATTTCACAATAGATGTCATCACCATCGCGGACGAAAAATTCGTGTTCCTGTACGTGGAAAACAATATATAAATCACCTGATGGACCGCCGTTAATTCCCGGCTCTCCTTTCCCTTGTATGCGGAGCTGCTGACCGTCATCTACACCAGCTGGAATTTTTACTTGGATTTTTCTGCGTTTCTTCACTTTTCCGCTGCCGCCACAAGTTGTACAGCGATGTCTGATAAATTTACCTGTTCCGTTACATTGATAACAAACGCGCCGATTCACAAAAACACCAAAAGCTGTTCGCTGCTCTGAGCTGATTTGACCCGAACCTCCGCAATGCGGACAAGTTTCCGGAGTAGTACCAGGTTTCGCTCCTGAACCGTGGCAAGTATCACATGTTTCTTCGCTAGGAATTTCAATTGTCGTTTCCTTTCCGAACGCAGCTTCTTCAAATGAAATCGTCATCGTATATTGAATATCTGCACCTGCTCGAGGAGCATTCGGATCTCTTCTTCTTCCTCCGCCAAAGATCGAACTGAATAAGTCATCAAATCCAAATCCCCCGAAATCCGCTTCAAATTCTTCACCGTTAAAGCCGCCGAAGCCTTGAGTAGCACCTGCATGACCGTAGCGGTCATATTGGGCTCTTTTTGTGTCGTCGCTTAACACTTCATACGCTTCTTTTACTTCTTTGAATTTTTCGGGCGCGTCTGGGTCTTTGTTAATATCCGGATGATATTTTTTGGACAGCTTGCGATAGGCTTTTTTAATCTCCTCTTTTGTTGCGTTCTTACTAACTCCAAGCACCTCATAGTAATCACGCTTCGCCATATATTCACACTCCCGATTTCTCACATAGAGTAAATTTTAACATTGACAAACGGAAGAAAGCAACTGTTAACCGCCTTTACTGAAAAAAGTCAAAGTCAAGACATGCCTGACTTTGACTTATCCATTTTCAGATTAAAACATTTTATTTGTCATCTACTTCTTTATATTCAGCGTCAATGACATCATCGTCATTTTTATTTTTGTTTTCAGAATTATTTTGTTGATTATTTGTCTGTGCTTGTTTAGCCGCTTCCTCATAAAGTTTTACAGAAAGGTTTTGAACGATTTCTTGAAGTTCTTCTTTTTTCGCTTTTATTTGATCGAAATCATTTTTATCAATCGCTTCTTTTAATGCGTCTTTTATTTCGTTTGCTTTTTTCACTTCTGCTTCGTCAACTTTTCCTTGCAGCTCTTTTAATGTTTTTTCTGTCGTAAAGACAAGCTGGTCAGCTTCATTTCTCAATTCTGCCTGTTCTTTTCGTTTTTTGTCAGCTTCAGCGTTTTCTTCCGCTTCCTTAATCATGCGCTCAATTTCTTCTTCGGATAATCCCGTGGATGATTTAATTGTAATTTTTTGTTCTTTTCCAGTTCCTAAATCCTTAGCACTTACGTTCACAATTCCGTTTTTGTCGATATCAAACGTTACCTCGATTTGCGGCACTCCTCGCGGCGCAGGCGGGATATCTGTTAATTGGAAGCGTCCTAATGTTTTATTGTCAGCAGCCATCGGACGTTCCCCTTGCAGAACGTGAATATCGACCGCAGTTTGGTTGTCAGCAGCAGTTGAAAAGATTTGCGACTTGCTCGTTGGGATCGTAGTGTTCCGTTCAATCAGTTTTGTAAACACTCCGCCCATCGTTTCAATTCCAAGCGATAATGGAGTAACGTCTAGGAGCACAACGTCCTTCACATCACCTGTGATGACACCGCCTTGAATTGCAGCACCTAACGCAACGACTTCGTCCGGGTTAACGCCTTTATGAGGCTCTTTGCCAATTTCCTTTTTAATCGCTTCTTGAACAGCAGGAATCCGAGTGGAGCCTCCGACTAAAATTACTTTATCGATATCGTTTTTCGTTAAACCAGCGTCGCTCAATGCTTGGCGAACAGGACCCATAGTTTTTTCTACAAGATGCGCAGACAATTCTTCAAATTTTGCCCGCGTTAATGTCACTTCCAGATGAAGCGGTCCTTGTTCACCTGCAGTAATAAACGGCAAAGAAATTTGTGTTGATGTTACGCCTGATAAGTCTTTTTTCGCCTTTTCCGCAGCATCCTTCAATCTTTGCAGAGCCATTTTGTCTTTGGAAAGATCAATGCCATTTTCTTTTTTAAATTGATCTACTAAATAGTCAATAATGACTTGGTCAAAGTCATCACCGCCGAGATGGTTGTCGCCCGCTGTTGCTCTTACTTCAAAAACACCGTCCCCAAGTTCAAGAATGGACACATCAAATGTACCGCCGCCCAAGTCATAAACTAAAATGGTTTGATCTTCATCCATTTTGTCAAGACCGTAAGCTAAAGCAGCTGCAGTCGGCTCATTGATAATCCGTTCAACTTCAAGACCGGCTATTCTTCCTGCATCTTTTGTTGCTTGGCGCTGAGCATCGTTAAAATAGGCAGGAACAGTAATGACAGCTTTTTCTACTTTTTCCCCTAAATAATCTTCTGCATACGATTTTAAATGCTGCAAAATAATAGCAGAAATTTCCTGCGGCGTATATTTTTTTCCGTCAATCTCCACTTTGTAGTCAGTTCCCATGTGGCGTTTAATAGAAATAATTGTATTTGGATTCGTGATCGCTTGGCGTTTTGCAATTTCACCTACTTGACGCTCGCCGTTTTTAAATGCAACAACCGACGGTGTCGTCCGGTTTCCTTCTGGGTTTGGAATCACTTTCGGTTCGCCGCCCTCCAGAACCGCTACACAAGAGTTCGTTGTTCCTAAGTCAATACCGATGATTTTACCCATATATCACAACCTCCTGCTAATTATCATATGTAATTACTCATTAACCTTTACCATAGATGGTCGAATAACCCGGTCTTTCAGTTTGTAGCCTTTTTGCAGCTCTTCCACAACAACATTGGATTCGAAATTTTCGTCTTTCACTTGCATTACCGCTTGATGAAGGTGCGGATCAAACGGTTTCCCAACCGCTTCGATCACTTCAACTCCTTCATTTTCAAGTGCTTGAAGGATCTGACGGTAAACCATTTCCATGCCCTGCAAAACGGATTTTGTTTTTTCATCCTCTGCCTCAATTTTCAACGCCCGTTCAAAATTATCAATTGCAGGCAAAAGATCTGATATTAAACTTTGCGCACGATATTTTTGCTGTGCTTCCATATCAAGCCTGCTGCGCCGGCGAAAATTTTCAAAATCGGCCTGAGCTCTAAGCATGCGATTTTCCATTTCCTCCAGCTTTGCCTCAAGCTCAGCGATCTTTTCATTCGCTTTCACCAATTCCTCTTCAGCATTTGAAGAAGATTGGTCTTCACCATTTTCCTCTTGGCTGCCCTCTTGGCGCAATTCTTCTTGATCAGGCATTTCTTCTTTCTCGTTTTCGGCTTTCTCGTTATTGTATTCAACTTCTTCTTGGATTGTTTGTTCTTTTTCAGTCTGATCGTTTGCCATCATTTCACCTCCCTTAAAGTGCAAAGGAAAAGGGATGGAGAATTCCCCCATCCTATCCTTGATATAGCTTTGTTAAAACTTGTGATAAATCTTTCGAGAAAAATTTTAAAAGGCTGATGACCCTTGAATAATCCATTCGTTTCGGGCCAAGCACCGCGACTGTGCCGATTTGCTTCTCGCCAATTGAATAGGTGGCAGTAATTAAGCTGCAGTTTTCCATAGCAGATATTTTATTTTCCGTGCCAATTTTCACCGTAATGCCTGACGGGTTTGTCTTTAGCAAATCATACAGTTCATCTTCTTGTTCTATGAAATCTAAAAATGTTTGAATTTGAGAGACATCGCGGAACTCCGGCTGGCTCAAAATATTCGTTTTTCCTCCGAAATATATTTTTTCGTGACCTACATTCAGCGTGCCAGTAATCAATTTTAATAAAATATCATAATTTCTAATATGCTTCCGTAAAATGTTTGCAATTTCCTTGTATATTTTATCCTTTAATTCGCTTAGAGGCACGCCGGCAAGCTTTTCATTTAAAATATTTACGATTTTTTCCAGTTCGCTCATGTCTATTTTTTCGGGAAAAGTAATCATTTTATTCTCAACATGGCCTGTGTTAGTTACAAATATGGCAACCGCCTTATCTTCGTTAATTGGAACGATTTGCAAACGTTTGAGTCGGTTCTCCGAAACTTTCGGACCTAAAACAATCGCTGTATAGCTTGTAAGCTCAGATAAAATTTGAGCTGATTTTTGAACAAGCGTTTCTAATTCATATATTTTCTCGGCGAAAATGGATCTTATCGCCATAATTTCTTTTTTCGTTAATTTTTTTGGTGACAATAAATGGTCGACATAGTATCTATACCCTTTTTCGGACGGCACTCTGCCTGATGACGTATGGGTCTTTTCAATCAATCCTAATTCTTCCAAGTCCGCCATTTCATTTCGGATTGTAGCCGAGCTGAACGTAATCGATTCCTTTTTCGATAAAGAACGGGAGCCAACCGGCTGAGCATATTGAATAAAATCATCAATTATAATTTGCAAAATTAATAATTGACGATCTGTCAGCAAGGAACATCACCTCTGTTAGCACTCATATTACTCGAGTGCTAATTCTATGATAAAGTTATCAAATGAAAGAAGAATTGTCAATTAACTAACTGCGAGAAATGCTTGAAATACTTCATTGCCTAAAAGCATTCCTTTTCTTGTTAAAAAAAGATGTGATGCACTTTCAGATAAAAGACCTTTTCTTAATTGTTCTTCAATTTGCGGGCCAAATACTTCCCCAACATCTAATCCGTATTTATCTTGGAACCGTTTTTTGGAAACCCCTCTGATCGTCCGCAATCCAAGAAACATTTCTTCCTCCATCATTTCTTCTTTTGTCAGCATATTCTCCGAAACAAAAGCCGTTCCATTATTTTTATAAATCATTTCAATATATTTTTTCAGCGGTCGAGCGTTTTCCCGCCGGATCCCGTCCAAATAGCTGTGTGCTCCAGCTCCAAATCCATAGTAATGGTTATTATGCCAATACGTTAAATTATGTTTGCTTTCAAAGCCTTTGCGTGCGAAATTGCTTAATTCATACTGATGGTATCCGTGCCGTTCCATTTCATTCATAACGGTCTCATACATAAACGCCTCTTCCTCTTGAGAAGGAAGCAAAAGCTTTCCTTTTCGCATTAAATTATAAAACACCGTTTTCGGTTCTACGATTAGCGAATAAGCAGACATATGCTGGACCTCTAATGAAAATGCAACGGAAAGAGTTTCTTTCCATTCTTCTATCATTTGGCCGGGAAGACCGTACATAAGATCTATGCTAATATTTTCAAAGCCTAGCGATCTTGCCCGTTCAACTGCTTGAAATACTGTTTCTTTATTATGAGTCCTTCCAATTTTTTTCAGCAATGAATCTTGAAAGGCTTGCACTCCGATGGATAGGCGATTGACTCCGGCGTTTTTCAATACAGACAGCTTTTCCATCGTTAATTGATCTGGATTGCATTCAACTGTAAATTCAACTACGGATTGCATCGGCAAAGTTTGATGTATGCTCTCCATTAAATGATCGAGCTGTTTGGCTGACAGGGAAGTAGGCGTACCGCCGCCGATAAATATCGTTTTTAATTCTTCATTTAATACTTGATCCTCCATTGCCTTTATCATTTCCAAACGCAGTGCTTGCAAATAGTCATCAACAGGCTGGTTTTGTAAAAAAAATTTATTGAAATCACAGTAGTGGCATATTTGTTCGCAAAACGGGATATGAATATACGCGGCTTCAGCCATTTTTCATTCTCCTGCCTTTCCAAAGCGCTAATGCCGCAGCAATGGCTGCGGCACTCGTCAACATCATTTTTGGTTTTCATCCATTTTCAGCACAGCCATGAAGGCTTCTTGCGGCACTTCGACAGAGCCGACTTGTTTCATTCGTTTTTTTCCTTCTTTTTGTTTTTCAAGAAGCTTCCGTTTACGCGACACATCTCCACCGTAACATTTTGACAACACATTTTTACGTAAAGCTTTAATCGTTGAACGTGCGATGACCTTGTTTCCAATTGCAGCCTGAACAGGAACTTCAAATTGCTGCCTTGGAATAAGCTCTTTTAATTTTTCAACGATAGCTTTGCCGCGTTCATAGGCGCTGTCACGATGAACAATGAAGGATAAAGCATCGATTTTCTCCCCGTTTAAAAGAATATCCATTTTCACAAGTTTTGAAGGTTTGTAGCCAATGAGTTCGTAGTCAAACGAAGCATACCCTTTTGTGCTTGATTTCAACTGATCAAAAAAATCATAAACGATTTCCGAAAGGGGGATTTCATAAACAATATTGACTCTCGTTTCATCCAAATATTGCATATCTATGAATTGGCCGCGTTTTCCTTGGCAAAGCTCCATCACCGCACCAACATAGTCGTTTGGAGCCATAATCCCGGCTTTCACATAAGGCTCTTCTATTCGGTCAATTTTTTGCGGATCCGGCATGTTCGAAGGGTTATCAACTTGAACCATGCTGCCGTCTGTTAAATAAACATGATAAATAACGCTAGGCGCCGTCGTAATTAAATCAATATGAAATTCCCTTTCAATTCTCTCTTGGATGATTTCCATATGCAGCAGACCTAAAAAGCCGCAGCGAAATCCAAAGCCCAGCGCTTGCGATGTTTCAGGTTCAAATTGCAATGCGGAGTCATTCAGCTGCAATTTTTCAAGAGCATCACGTAAATCGTTGTATTTTGCCGTATCTATTGGATACATCCCGCAAAAGACCATCGGATTTAATTTTCGGTACCCCGGCAGAGGCTCGGCAGCCGGATTGACAGCGCTAGTGATCGTATCACCAACTCGTGTGTCACTAACATTTTTAATGGAAGCCGTTAAATAACCGACGTCGCCAACCGTGAGCTCCTGTACAGGATGCGCTTTTGGCTTGAAAACACCGACTTCCGTTACTTCAAATTCTTTCCCCGTCGCCATCATTTTTATACGGTCTCCGACTTTTACCGTACCATCAAAAATGCGTATATAAGCAACAACTCCACGGTATGCATCATACAGAGAATCAAATATAAGCGCTTTGAGCGGTGCGTCTGGGTCACCTTGCGGAGCTGGGACTTTTTGAACAATTTGTTCTAAAATTTCTTCGATGCCGATTCCTGCTTTTGCTGATGCCAACACAGCCTCAGAAGCATCAAGCCCAATCACGTCTTCAATTTCTTGTCGCACTCGTTCAGGCTCAGCGCTCGGCAAGTCAATCTTATTAATAACAGGCAAAATTTCTAAGTCGTTGTCAATCGCTAAATAGACGTTCGCCAGCGTTTGCGCTTCGATCCCTTGCGCCGCATCCACAACTAAAATGGCGCCTTCACAGGCAGCCAAGCTTCTCGAAACCTCATACGTAAAATCAACATGTCCAGGGGTATCAATTAAATGAAAAATATATTCATTCCCGTCTTTCGCTTTATATGATAACTGAACCGCATTCAGTTTAATTGTTATACCTCTTTCGCGTTCAAGATCCATCGAATCGAGCAGCTGCTCTTTCATTTCCCTTTGGGTAACAGCAGCTGTTTTTTCCAGAATCCGGTCAGCTAGTGTTGATTTCCCGTGATCTATATGAGCAATGATGGAAAAATTGCGAATTCTCTTCTGGCGTTCTAATTTTTCTTCCCTTTTCATATTTTTGTCACCACTCCTACTAGCCAACTACACTAGCTTTGATTATATCAGTAGAAAATTGGAGATTCAATGAAAATTTATTCTGTGATTGAATACGCAAAACAGGGATCAGAATGACTGTCTGAACCCTGTTTTGAAATAGACTAGACCTGCGGATTGCTTCAAGTCTTTCTTTTAAATTTGTTTAGGTGTATGCTTCAATCAGCTCCAATATTCCTTCAATGATCGCTGATGTTCCTTTTTGCACTAGATTCGCAAGCGATTTTCCAATTTGAGAGAAGAAATTGAATGCCTCTATTTTTTCAAGCTGCTCCTGCTTTTTTTGTAAATCGTGGCTTGTCACTTGATTTCCCAAAATCGTGGCTTCCAGTTTTCCGTCGTCCTTTTGCTTTAGTTGAACGGCTTCGACTGTCTCTTCCGTCTCATAGCCTCTCATTTGTTGAATGCCATGGCTCGCTTGCTGTATGCCAATTATTACTCCTAAAAACATAATGAAGGTTAGAAGCAGACTTTTGGCCATAAACTTCGCCATCAAACATTCCTCCTTTCAAGCCGTCACTCGTTCTGAACGCTCCCGCTCACCTTTTCTGCCTGCCAATAATATTCGCTAAATATGTTTGCAACAGCTTCGACAGTTCTGCTGAGTTCTTCCATGTTATTATCAACTCCCCCGAATTCAATCAGCAGCGAATTCTCTGATAAGTCTTGATTGTAAACGCCGTTAACTCCTTCGCCTTTTTTGGAAAACACACCACGGCTTAAGCCCGGATATTTCTTTTCAAACAATTTGTGCAAATTTTGTGCAATTTTTTTATTTTTATCAGCATTTGGATTATTCCCACCAATCACAAATGCAATTTTGGCATAACTCTTTCCATTAATCGTAATGGTTGTTTTATCCCTTTTTTGTGAATCACGGTGGATGTCGAAAATGTATTGAAGATCTCGATTCGATGCCAATGCTTCTTGAACAACAGGTCTTGATGCATCATATGATTTGTAATATTTCCATTTTTTCTCATTTAATACAGTTTGAAAATTCGTTTTGTCCACAACCGCTCCTATTCCTCTTTCTTCAAGCTCCTGTCCAAACTTTTCTCCGACTAATGTGACATTCGCCTTTGAATGAAAAGGAGATTTTGCCCCATTTAATAAAGGATAATAAGATTCGGTCGTGTGAGTATGATAAATAAATACGACTTTTTTTCCATTTGTTGTTAAGTTAGGAGACTGTTTTGGCTTTTCCTCGCCTTCCACATCTTCAAGCTTGTCAATCGAAGCTTCCCTTTCCTCTAAAAGCACTTCTGTCGGGGGAGCGGATTCAATCGGCATGTTCGTATAATTCGTCCCTTCTCCAGCCACAATGATGTCGCCATCGAACAAAGTAAACCCTGGAAGCTCCCGTCCGAGCAAGCTGCGCGGATCATCAGGATTTATGCTTGTCGTTAATTGAAAAAGGACGGAAGAAACTGAAAAATCCGGTTTACTTTCTTCTAATCCTTGAGAAAAATAATGGTTTTCAAAGTTTAATAAATGAAGAAACATTCTGCCGTTTATATTTCCCGTGATTTCATGAATAGAACTAGAGGCGGGACGATATTCAATCTTAATCGACGTCAAAAGCCCTGTAATGAAAAACATAAAAATGATTAAAAAAAATCCCGCTAAGATGATTTTTTTTAAGCTTGTCCTATCAACTGTTACGACCATTCTGCGATGCTTCATGAAAATCCTCCTCCAAGGCTTGTCTACAAAATATGTATGACAGCACTGGGAGGAATAGAACTTTTACTTTGTTTTTAATGTGTGTAAGCCCCGGTATTTTCCTCATTCACCGCGGAATGGAGCGCCATGTTTAAACCGCTCGCAAGCACATTCGCCATATCTTCAATAAACATATCTACTTCTTTTGGTGTTACCATTAAATTATGTCCAAGTGGACTCAGCACTTCATGAATCAGCATTCTCTTTTCATTTTCTTCCAGGGTACCGATTATCCCTAAAAACTGCTTTCTCTCTTTTTCCTCAGGCAAATCTTCATCCGTCAGCTTCTTTTTTTCAGCAAAGCTAAACCAAGACGGAGCCAACGCATTTTTTGGGCGATTTCCTTCCCGCATTTCTCTGCCGAGATGCTTTAATATAAAATCAATCGTATCACTAGTTATCGTTACAGCATCAACTACTGTCGGAATTCCGATTGATATAACCGGAACGCCTATCGTGTCCACACTCAATTCTTTTCTTTTGTTTCCTACGCCGGATCCAGGATGGATGCCGGAATCGGCAATTTGTATTGTGCTGTTTACACGCTCTATTGATCTTGCAGCTAATGCATCAACGGCAATAATGAAGTCAGGTTTTGATTGTTTTACAACTCCCGTTATAATATCAGATGTTTCAATTCCCGTTAGCCCCATCACTCCTGGTGCAAGGGCGCTGACAGGTCGATAGCCTTCTTTGACGTTTTCTGGTTCAAGCTGAAACAAATGTCTTGTGACCAATAAATTTTCACATGTTAAAGGGCCTAAAGCATCTGGAGTGACATTCCAATTGCCAAGACCGACCACTAAGCAGCTTGCATCTTTAGAAATTTGCAGCTGTTCCAAAAAAGAACTGAAATGCTTTGCAAACATTTTGATTACTTTTTCCTGCAGTTCGGTATCTTTATTGCGGATTCCCTGCACTTCCAGCGTTAAATATTTGCCTTTCTTTTTGCCGATTGTCTCAGCACCTTTATCCGTAATGTCCATATGGACAATTTTCATACCGTCTTCCTCTTCTTCTTGAACGATGACCCCTTCCATTTCTTTCTTTTTTTCAAGAGCCAAATCTCTCGCTTCAAGCGCCAAATCCGTTCTGATTGAATATTTGCTTAAATCAAGCGCGTTGTTCATCATTGTCACCCCAAGTTCATTTTTATCTATTTTTTCCAAAGTCATTTCATTTCATCCCATTTCTTAGCTTCAAAGGGGGAATTTCATTTACATTAGTATTGCAAAAGAAAAAACCGTTTGATAGAATAACTTTTGTTCTATATCCAAAAAAGAATGCGGCAGCTTTGATTTTATATAGTCAGTAGGAGGTGAAACAATGGCTAACATTAAATCCGCTATTAAACGAATGAAAACAAATGAAACACGCCGTGCCCGCAATACATCAATGAAATCGGCTATGCGTACAGCAATTAAAAAGTTTGAAGCGTACGTTGTAAATAAAGATGTTGAACAAGCAAAAGAAGCGTTTAAAGTAGCTGCGAAAAAAATTGATAAAGCTGCTTCCAAAGGAATCATTCATAAAAATGCAGCCGCTCGTTTCAAATCACGCTTAGCTAAAAAATTAAACAGCTTATCAGCATAAAAATAAAAGCAATCATCAAGCTTTTATCCCGCTTGTTGATTGCTTTTTTTCTTGCTGAAACAGCTTCAGCAGCAAAAACTCTAACGCTAATTGTCTATCTTTTTTTCCTGTTTTTATTTCAAAATCTGTCTCCGCAAGAGCTTTTATGATGCTCTGCAATTCACTGGCAGAAAACTGCTTCTCCTGTTTTAAAGCCAGCTTAATGCGAAACGGATGAACCTTTAAGGATGACGCCATCCGATCCTGTCCGTAACCGGATTTCGAAAGCTGCTTCACTTGATATAATAGACGGAATTGTTGTGTAAGGAGGCTTAAAATTTTAATCGGTTCTTCGTTTATTTTTAACAAATCATAAAAAATTTTAAAGGCTTCTTCTGTTTTCTTTTTGACGACGGCATCAATTAAATCAAAAACATTTTGTTCAAGCGAGCGTGCAACGAGCTGCTTGACCATTTCTGCAGTCAACTTATTTCCGCTTCCAACATATGCACATAATTTTTCCATCTCTTTATCTATGATCATTAAGTTGCCAGATGTTTTTTCCATAAGCTCATCGATCGCTTCTTTTTCCATCGCCACATTTTCTGCTTCCGCTTTTTCCTTTATCCATTTGACTGTTTCCTCTTCTGAAAAGGAATTCATTTCAACTACTGTTGCCGCTTTCTTTATTTGTTTTGTCAGCTTTTTTCTTTCATCAATTTTTTCATGTGGAAGCAAAAAGACAAAAACAGTAAACGGGGCAGGATTTTCTACATATTGTTCAAGTTTTTTAAGATTATGCTCCACTTTTTCTTTTTTCTTTTCGCTCGTCAAAAAATAAGGATTTTTCACAACAACCATCCTGCGTTCACCTAAAAACGGCATCGTTTCCCCATCTTCAACAGCCGTTTCTATATTTGTTTCTTCCATATCATAGACGGAATAATTAAATTCCCGTTCGTCTTCACTAATTGCCTCGGTTAACAATTTGCGAATTGTTTCATTTAATAAAAATGATTCTTTTCCATAAAATAAATAAAGAGACTGAAATTGTTTCTTTTTAAATGAATTCCATAAATCGACAATCATCTTAAGATTCCCCTAAAAAATGAAGTGTGCTTCATTCATCATATATGGAAAAAAATTTTTTCGCAACACTTCAACATAATGGAGAATTGGCAGCGAAGCCAATCCTCCGATTTATATGAACGTTTTTTGTAAGCCCCGGGACACTTACAAAAAAACGATTACCCATTCATATATTCTCCCTTTCGAAAAAGAATATAGTTGTTAATCGTTAACATGAATCATTTTTAAGAATGTAGATTTTTTTGCTGAAATCGCTTATACTACTTATGACGATGAGGAGGGGTATAGATGAACGAATTTGAACAAAATGTAAGCAAACGTAATGATGCTGTTGATTCTGCCGTCGGTTTTATTGTTTCTTTTGGCTTTTTTGCCACATTGTTTATCATTGCAACAGCGATTAAATTGATCGGCTCGTAAAGAGAGAGGCTGCAAACGGCAGTCTCTTTCTTTTTGCTCCTTGTACAATCCGGACCCAGCCGTCCAATCATCTCTCCATTTTCAAGCTGTCAAAACTGCCCTATTTTGTTAATGTATCGTATGGCGGGTAGAATAAAAAGGTTCCTTGAGACTTTCGATATTTGTATTGGACAGCACCCATTTGATCTGTACGAAAAATGGATACGTTTTGTTTTTTTAATCGATTCAATACTTCTTGATGAGGATGTCCGAAACGATTGTTTCTTCCTGCTGAAATGACCCCGATCTTCGGATCAATTGTTTGTAAAAATATATCGCTAGTCGAAGTTCTGCTTCCATGATGCCCGATTTTGACCACATCCGCAGTCATTTTTGGATATTGTTTAATCATGTGCCGCTCTCCGCTTTCTTCAAGATCACCGGTAAACAGCCAGCGCAACCCGCCTATTTTTGCCATTAGGACGAGAGAATCATTATTTTTAGAATCCGATTTTGTGAAAGGAGAGAGAACGTGGAAAGCTGTTCTGCCTGTGATCCGATCTCCTGCTTCTAATTCAAATATTTCAATTCCTCGATTTTTCGCTTCTTTTACTATTTGCTTTTCAAGCTCTTCTCTGGAAAAATATTTTGGAATAACCAATTTGTTTACTCGAAATTGTTTGATTAAGGTTAATGACTCGCCGATATGGTCATAGTCTCCATGAGTTAAAAACAAAATTTCAATTTCCTCTACCCCTTTCGACTGAAAATAAGGGATCAGGACGTCCAATGCGATGGAAAACGGTTTTTTTCGCATCTGCCAGCTTTCTTTTTCAAATACAGCCATTCCTCCTGTATCAATTAAATAACTGTTACCTAAGCCGGGCTCTCTAATAAAAATGCTGTCTCCTTGTCCGACATCAAGAACTGTTACTTCTCCCGGCATGGTCATTTTTCCTGCTATCAAAAGCAATGCAGTGAGCAAGCTGCTGCACAATATCGGTTTTCCCCATTTTTTCATCGGCTTATGCTCCATTTGAAAGAAAACAGCAATAAAAATGACGCATTGCAGCAAAAATAAATAAACAGTCGGTTTTCCAGTTGTTATCATGAAAAAAGGCAAATTACTGAAAAATAATGCTGTTTTGGACGACAAAGTAAAAGAAGTGTGAAGAAGGGAAACAAATATTGAACCGATGGAAGAAGAAATTACGGTTAAAATGAGGGTGATCATGGTAAGCGGCAGCAAAAAGAACGTGTATAGCGGCACAAACATAATATTCATGATAAAGCTCAATAGAGAAAATTGATAAAAATAGTAGCATATAATCGGCAGTGAAGCAGTTTGGGCAACAAATGAAACTGCTGCCAACAATTGCAATGAATTCCTGCATTTTTGGAAGATTTGTCTTGATAAAATTAGTGAAAATGTGACTGCGTAAGAAAGCTGAAATCCAAGATGAAAAACTTCATACGGGTCAAGAAATGTCATGAGAAGAAAGCTGAATGAGATTGAATCAGAAAGGGGCATATTTTGTTTAAAAAGTGTTCCTCCCATGATCAGTGCTGCCATAAGAGAGGCGCGGACGACAGGCGGAGCTCCTCCTGTTAACAATGCATAAAAGGGGAGGAAGCAAATCAAAATCATAATGGTTTGTTCTTTTGAAATGCCCAGCCGCAAAAGGAAGAAGTAAAGTGAGGCGATTAATATGCTTACGTGAAGACCTGAAATCGAAAGAATATGAACAATCCCTAGCTTTCGATAAGCGGCAAGATCTTCTTCTGGAATATTGTTCTGATAGCCTACCGTCAAAGCAAGGACGAAGCCGGCTGTTTTTTCTGGAAATTTATGATGAATCCATTCAATCATTTTTTGCCGGTAATTTTCCAAATGATCTTTCCATGACGGCTTATATGTACAATGCCCGATTTTGTCGAGCTTATACAGCCAGTGAATTTGCTGAAAATACAAATAGCGCTTATAATTAAACGCATTTTCATTTGTGTTATTTTTCGGTTTTTCAAGCTTTCCTGAAAAATTGCATATATCACCTGGCCGTATATTATTTGTATTTTTCATCTCTTGTTTTGTTTTCAATGTATAACGGGCCGTCAGCTTTTCTCCCTGATTCGTCTCGACCGCAAATGTCATCAGATCCCCGTCGATTTCAGGAGAGGAGATTACCTTTCCTTTTGCTGATAACATGCCTTCGTGATAATTTGTTTTATTTTGTTGATCATACCAATGAAAATATGGAAGCATGAACAAAAACGAGCAAGAAACGATGAAAGCTAATTTCCTTTTATGTTGAAGCCATAAGAAAAAAAGAAGTGCAGCAAAAATGAAAAAAGGAAGAAGGGAAGGAAAAGAGGTAGCGGAAACAATCGCCAACAATGCGGAAATCGCGACATATGCCCACTGGCCTCTCAAAAAAATAACCTCCTTTTCGATTAGATCAGCCGAAAAGTTGACGGGCTTGTTCATTCCATTTTTTCAAGTCCGTTTCTGATACGCCGAGATGTTTTAAAGCATTTAAAAGCTGCTCAACATATTCGCGCTTTTCTTCATTTTTTAAATCCAAAGTCGTTTCATCGAATGCGACTTTTTCTATATGAACACCTGCTTGTTCAAATAATTCCATTGCATATGGATGATTTTTGTAATCTTTTGCATAGTATACACTTTGAATACCCGCTTGAATAATCGCTTTTGTGCAAGCTAAGCATGGAAAATGCGTGACGTAAATTTCCGCTCCTGCTGTTGCCACTCCAAATTTGGCGCATTGCAATATCGCATTCATCTCCGCATGGATCGTTCGAACACAATGGTTATCAATCACATAGCAGCCTTCATCAATACAGTGAACTCCTCCTGCGATCGAGCCGTTATATCCCCCCGCAATAATCCGTTTATCGCGGACAATCGTAGCACCGACAGCAAGTCTTGTACATGTGCTTCTCAGCGCAAGCAAATGGCTTTGCGCCATGAAATAATGATTCCAAGAAATTCGATCCACTTTTACCCCTCCGAATTTTGTAAACATTCTTTTTCAGTTTATCGACAAGTCTTCATGTTCGTCAACGCTAATCTCATTTTTGATCTTTTCAAACGTTTTTTCTCCTATACCGGTAACCTCCAGTAAATCCTCTTCTTTTTGAAACGGCCCGTTTTCTTCACGGTGTGCGATAATTGCTTCCGCTTTTGCAGGGCCGATTCCCGTTAATTTTTGCAGCTCTTCCTTTGTCGCCGTATTAATATTGATTTTTTCTTTCTCTTGCGGTCTTTGTAAAGCATCAGCATTTGCGCCGCTTTCATCGATAAGAGCATTTTCGTCAATTTTTTCGCCTAGCTTTGGCACATAAACAACCATACCGTCTGTTAGCTTTCTGGCCAGATTCACACGATTTCCGTCTGCCTGGTCATTCATTCCTCCAGCTTTTTCGATTGCTTCAAACACCCTGCTGGATGACGGCAATTCATAAACACCAGGCTTACGAACAGCCCCCTTTACATCAATAAAAATCATCGTCGTCTGTTCGTTACGGCGCTCATTCTCTTCTTCGTCATCATCTTCTCTGCTTTTTTGCATCGGCGTTCGTTCATCCGTTTCCAGCAATGGTTCATCGGAAACTTCGATCTCGTTTGAATCACGCCAGTTGTTGATGATAAAAAACAAAATGGCAGCGAAAATGATTAACAAAAAAACCCCATACTTTTTTATAAAAAGGAAATGGTTCATACACATGAATTCCCCTTTCTAAATATTCATTCATAAAATAAGGCAGCAGAACATATCGTGTAGGAGAACAATGTTAAAAAAAGGAGGGGTGAAAAGTGAAAATAGGGTTTATAGGAACCGGCAATATGGGGCGTATTCTCATTGAAGCTTTTTGCGAGGCAAAAGTATCAACACCCTCATCGTTGTTTATAACGAATAGAACGATTCAAAAGGCATATGCCATCAAACGGAAATATCCTGAAATACATGTTTGTACATCAAGTATAGAGGTCGTTCATCAAAGCGATTTCATATTTCTATGCGTTAAGCCTTTAGATATACACCCCCTTTTAAAGGAACTGAAAACTGGTTTACAAGAACATCAATGTTTAATTTCCATTACGAGCCCGATTTCAGTCGAGCAAATCGAATCGGCTGTTCCATGCCAAGTAGCCCGAGTCATACCAAGCATAACAAACAGGGCTAAAGCGGGAGCTGCTTTGCTGACATTTGGAAATAGATGCAGCGAACATACAAGAAATATCATTCTTTCCATGTTTGAAAAAATATCAAAGCCAATCTTAATAGAAAATAACATTACCCGTGTTGCATCTGATATCATCAGCTGCGGACCGGCTTTTTTCAGCTTTTTGCTACAAAAATTTATTGAAGCTGCTGAGGCGGAAACAGACATTTCGAAAGAGGATGCGGTTCAATTAGCAAACGAGATGATGATCGGCATAGGCAAGCTGCTTGAAAGCGGGTATTACACGCTTCCGACATTGCAGGAAAAAGTGCACGTAAAAGGGGGAGTTACCGGAGAGGGGATTAAAGTGCTTGAAAATGAACTAGGCGACATGTTTCATCATTTATTTCAAAGCACCCATGCAAAATTTGATGAAGATTTACAAAAAGTGAGGCATCAATTTGACAATGAATAATATTCTGCAGGGCTCATGAAAATTCCTGCTAAAATGAAAAAAACCATCGAAAAAAAATTACATTCGATGGTTTCAACTTTTTTTCGCAATATAAAATATTCGTTCCGCCTGCTCGATGTCCGGGCTTTGAAAAATTCCATCCGTTATGTCAACGATCGTAAAGCCGCACTTTTCCAACATATGTCGGTACTCAGAAATTGAAAAAGTTCTTTGATAATGGTCTTCATCCAACCGTACATAATCCGTTCCATTGTTCACAAAGAAGGTTAATTCATGAATGACACTGTTTGGATATTCACCGTCAAAGCATTTCCAAATATAGCTGACATCCTCATCATTATCAGCGAATACAGCATGTTTAAATATTTTCTCCATTTTATGAACAGAATGGGCATCAAACAGAAATAAGCCGTTTCGGTTCAAGTGGTCGTATACGGCTTGAAACGTTTTGACCACATCCTCTTCCTTCAACAAGTAGTTGATGGAATCGCAATTTAATAACACCGCATCAAAAGGCTTGTAGCCTTTAAGCTCCCTCATATCTTGTTCAATAAAGAGCGCATCAAACCCTTTTTTCATCATCTTTTCCTGGGCAACGGCGAGCATTTCTCCGGAGAGATCGACACCTGTTAGCTCATACCCAAGCTCTGCCATCCTATACGATATTTCTCCTGTTCCACAAGCTAAATCTAGCACCCGGTTCCCGCCGTTTCCATATCGTTGAATCGCTTGATGCAAAAATTGCGCCCATTCATCATAAGGAACATCTTTCATTAATCGGTCGTACACAGATGCAAAATGCTTATAAATCAAGCTAACCACTCGCTCACTTCTTCGCGCGGAGCATCTCCCCATAATTTTTCTAAATTATAATAGCTTCTTTCATCCCTATGGAAAACATGAGCAACGACATCTCCTAAATCAATGAGAACCCATTTTGCCTCGTCAAACCCTTCGAGACGCTTGACGGGAATTCCGTTTTCCTCTGCTTTCTCTTTCATTTCTCTGGCAATTGCTTGCACATTTTTTTCGTTATTCGCATGGCATATCATAAAATAATCAGCTATTAGAGAAATTCCTTGCATGTTTAATACTACGATATCTTCTGCTTTTTTATCGCTGCCTGCTTTAACAGTTAAAGCTAGAATATCACGCGAATTCATCCACTTCACTCCTTCAATTTTTCATTACGAGCGCATTATAAGTTTTAAACGTTTCAGGGTAAATCGGCTGCTTTTTCTTCATTAAAAATGCAATCGTATTGGATATCGACTGAACGAGCGCTTCATTTAAATCTTTTTGTGCCAATTCCCTGACTTCATCGACTCCGGGGAAGCTTCTACCCGGTTCAATATAATCAGCTAAATAAATCACTTTTTCAAGAAGAGTCATGTTTTCTCTTCCGGATGTATGGTAGCGGATCGCATCTAAAATTTCTTTATCAGAAATGCCGACTTCCTTCTCGACTAAATAGGCGCCAACAGGTGCATGCCAAAGTTCTGTATTATATTCCAGCAAGTCCTTCGGCATATTTTGTTCAATAATAATTTTTCTCATTTCATCTTTTGGCCGAAATTTGGCATAATCATGAAAAATAGCTGCTAATTCTGCCTTTTTCACATCGGCGCCGTACCGCTTTGCCAAACTGATGGCTGTCTCCATTACGCCTAAAGTATGTTGATAACGCTGTTTCGTTATCGCCTTTTCCACAACTGCTAACGCTTTTTCACGTTCCATATAATCGATTCTCCCCTATATATTGAATAACTTTTTTGGGCAGAAGATAGTCCACCGCTTGTCCGTTTTTCAATCGCTCTCTGATCATTGTAGAGGAAACATCAAACTGAGGAACTTCCACCTCTTTTACGAAAAATGTGCTCTCATTCGAGTATCCGTTACGTTTCACGCCGACAAATTGCACCATATCCATCAATTCCTCTATTCGATGCCAATGAGGCAAATTTTCAATCATATCTGATCCAATAATAAAATAAAATTCTTCGTTTGGATATCTTTCTTTCAATATTTTCACTGTGTCATACGTAAAAGACGGACCCTCTCTTTCAAGTTCAATTAATTGGACTTGAAAAAATGGATTTCCTTCAATTGCTCTTTTCAGCATATTTACCCGGTGGTGTGTTTCTGTCACCGGCTCCTTTTGTTTATGGGGTGGAATATTGTTCGGCATAAACCATATTTTGTCCAGATTAAGAGAATGAAGAACCTCATTGGCCATTAATAAATGTCCGTTATGGGGCGGGTCAAATGTCCCCCCAAAAATTCCGATTTTACCCAATTTTTCCGCACCATCCGTTCGTTTATTCAGGCAAAATGATTTGTTTTTTTTCTTTTGATTCTTTATATAAAACAATGACATTTCCGATGATTTGGACGAGATGGGCATTTGTCCCATCAACAAGTGCTTGAGCAACTGCTGCTTTGTCTTCATCACAATTTTTCAGCACGTTCACTTTTATGAGCTCTCTTGCTTCTAAACAATCGTTCACCTGCTGAAGCAAATTTGAATTTACTCCGCCCTTTCCAATTTGGAAAATCGGGTTCAGATGATGTGCAAGAGAGCGTAAAAAACGTTTTTGTTTTCCAGTTAAAGTCATGATTTTCCTCCTAATTTTTCATATACGAGCTTTTTCATTCGACTGACATCAGGTTCCACATTCGTCCATATTTGAAACGCACATGCCCCTTGATAAACAAACATTCCTACTCCGTCAACAGTTTTAAGGCCCAGCTTTTCAGCCTCTTTTAATAACATCGTTTTCAGCGGATTATAAATGATATCAGCAACGACAGTTCCGCCATGAACGCGTCCGGTTAATTCAATCGGCTTTTCTTCGATATTCGGCTTCATCCCGATGGATGTCGTTTGAATGATGACATCATATTCATTGGACGTTTGATCGAGTTGTTGGAATGAATAAACGTTTCCTTTTGTCTCATAGCTGCAGTTTTCCTTTAACAGATGAGCCCGCTCTGCTGTTCTGTTTACAATATCAATGAACGCAAAGCCTTCTTTCGCCAGCGTTGTATAGATCGCCCGAGCGGCTCCGCCCGCCCCGATCAGCAGCACTTTTAAATCTCGGGGATTGGTATTGTCAATATGCTCTTTCAATGACAGGTAAAATCCGTATCCGTCTGTGTTAAAACCGATTAATCTCCCGTCTTCGTTTTTTACTGTATTTACCGCGTGAAGCAATTGAGCCGATTCATCCAACTCATCAAGAAAAGGAATGATTGACACTTTATGCGGAACCGTTACATTAAACCCCTTTATGCCAAGAGCCTTCATCCCTTTTACCGCTTGTTCAAGCTCTTCCCCTTTTACTTGAAATGCGTGATAGCGGGCATTCATATTTAAGTAATCGAAAGCATCGTTATGAATGAGAGGGGAAAGCGAATGACCGATCGGGTCGCCTATTACTCCGTAAACTTGCTCCATTTGAAATCCTCTCCACCTTTTTGTTTTTATATTAATGAATGACGGACGCCCACATGTACATCTTTAGGTGCATAAGCAACAACTCTTTTCGGTCCATCGTGGATCGTTACCCATCCAAGACCTGAAAACACGATATCTTTCTTTTTTCCATTTATAGTGAATTCGTGCGGGACAAGTTCTGGAAAGGATTCGACTGCTTCTTTTCTAGGAGGGGTTAAAAGCTCCCCTAAATGTGTTGCATATAAATGATCCGCCTTCTCCAGTTTTGTTCGATGAATGTCAATGCTGTTCGGAATATAGCACACAATGGAGGAACGTCCTCCCTTTATATAATCCAGTCTTGCCAATCCGCCGAAGTATAAAGTTTGCCTTTCATTTAACTGGAACACTCTAGGCTTAATTTCTTTTTTCGGCGATAGAAGCTTTAGGTCGCGCTTATCAATAAAGTGCGCCATCTGATGATCATTGATAATGCCTGGTGTATCGTATAAAACTGCGCCGTCATCTAACGGAATTTCAATTAGATTGAGCGTTGTGCCGGGATAATGGGAAGTTGTAATGATATCCCCTTCTCCCGTAACCTCCTTCAAGATTCGATTAATAAAAGTTGATTTCCCAACATTTGTACATCCAACAACATACACGTTTTCTCCGTTGCGATAATGATCTATTTGCTCTGCCGCTTCTTTAATGCCATGTCCCTTTTCTGAGCTGATTAAAAGCACATCCAATGGCGTTAATCCATACTCTTTTGCTTCTCTCTTCATCCAACGAATAACCTTTTCTTTTTTCACCGATTTTGGAAGGAGATCAGCTTTATTGCCGATTAAAATGACTGGATTGTAGCCGATAAAACGCTGTATGCCGTTGATCCAGCTTCCGTTAAAGTCAAAAATGTCGACAACCTTCACAACAAGAGCTTTCGTATTGCCAATGCCGTGCAAAATTTTTAAAAAGTCCTCATTTGTTAACGAGACATCTTGAATTTCGTTATAATGTTTCAGCCGAAAACACCTTTGGCAGATCGGCTGTTCTTTCTCAAGAGCAGCTTTTGGAGCATATCCAATTTCAGATGGATCTTCCGTTTGAATTTTTACTCCGCACCCGACGCAAACCTTCTCATCCAAACTCATCACTCCTCCCAATGCAGCATGCCTTTCTGTTTTAACAATTTTAAAATTTTCCTTTCAATTTTCCTGTTGATCCGGGTCCAAAAGCCGTCAGTAGACGATACAGGCACAACTAAAATCGTATGAAAACCGCAGAGATTCCCTCCGAGAACATCTGTCAGCAGCTGGTCGCCGATCACAACAACTTCTTCTTTTTTCAGCCCCATCTGCTCAGCCGCTTTTTTAAACGCTTTTGCACGGGGTTTTCCCGCTTTCGAAATGAACGGAATATTCAGCGGTTCAGAAAACGAACGGACGCGTTTTTCGTTATTATTTGAAACAATTGTCACTTTAATCCCGTTCTGTTCCATCATTTCAAACCAATTTTTCAATTTCGGAGTTGCGTTCGGCCTGTCCCATTCTACTAAAGTATTATCTAAATCGGTAATAATACCTTTTATACCTTTTTCCTTTAAAAAATGAGGATAAATATGAAAAACGCTTTTCGCATATTCTCCGGGTAAAAACCTTTTCAGCAAATTGAACACCTCTTAATTCAATAAATAGACTACTGTTAAACTATTTTTCATCATACCGAATTTCGAGTTTACTTTCAAAACAATATTGTTTTCACAAAAAAATTCGACAATTTTTTAACATATTCAACAGCTGTGGATAATTTTATACACAATATCCACCTATTCATATCAATCTTTAGTAAAGTATATAAACAAACTACCCACAGCTTTTCCACCGAAGGCTGTGGATAACAGAACGGTTGTTCTCTATTAAAAAACATGGTAAATTTATGGTAATAAATAAAGGAGGTGCTTTCTCCATAACATGATCGCTTCTATGAAAAATTTATCGGACGAATTTTTAATTGAATCTTACTATAAAGCAACCGAAATGAGGCTTAGCAAAGAATTCATCGAATTAATAGAATTGGAAATAAAGCGCCGCTCGCTCTCTCACTTATTAAAAGCATCATCTTAGCGGTGTCTTTTTTTTTTGCTTAAAATACCTACCCCTGAGGCGCATGGCTGCATGTTCCACAGCCGCTAAACTCCTTTAACAGATAATCGTTGATGTCAATCCACAATGACTTAATACCTTTCAACTGATGATCTCCGATACCAATCCATTTTTCTTCACTGTCTCATTATAACTAAAACTCAGCTGTTTTCCATACTCTTTCCCCCTTTTTCATGAAGGACATACAAGGACAAAGCCGCAATCACATACAATTTAATAATACGTAATGCGGGGGTGAAAAACATGTCTGGAATTTTGACTGCACTAAGCTATTTTATAAAAGAATTGGTTTTTCTCGTTTCATATGTAAAAAACAATGCTTTCCCTCAACCGCTTTCCCCAAATGAAGAAAAAAAATATCTCCGCCTGATGGCCGAAGGAAATGACGAAGCAAGAAATATATTAATTGAACATAATTTGCGCCTTGTCGCTCATATTGTCAAAAAATTTGAAAATACAGGTGAAGACTCGGAAGATCTCATATCCATCGGCACAATTGGTTTAATTAAAGCGATTGAAAGCTATTCCGAAAACAAAGGGACAAAGCTTGCTACATATGCCGCAAGATGCATTGAAAACGAAATTTTAATGCATCTCCGTTCCTTAAAAAAAACAAAAAAAGATGTTTCCCTACACGATCCTATTGGCCAAGATAAAGAAGGAAACGAAATCAGTTTAATAGATGTGCTAAAATCAGAAAATGAAGATATTATCGACACGATTCAATTGAATATGGAGCTGGAAAAAATTAAGAAATATTTATCGATTCTAGACGAAAGAGAAAAAGAAGTCATTATCGGGCGGTTTGGATTGAATACGCAGCAGGAAAAAACGCAGCGTGAAATTGCGAAAGAGCTCGGCATTTCGAGGAGTTATGTTTCCAGAATCGAAAAAAGGGCACTTATGAAAATGTTTCATGAGTTTTACCGAAATGAAAAAGAAAAAAAGATGTCAAAAGAATAAAAGGAAAAGCATTTTCAACGAGATTTTGTGCGAAATTTGCGAGAGTTCCTGAATGATTTACTCGCGTAAAACTGCAAAATTCATTTTAAAGTGGTGGCTTTCCGATATGTGACATCCCATAAAAACTCAAAATTAACCTTGTTGCAGGTTTTCCAGCGCATTGGCGCAAATCGAGATATAAAAACGAATCTCAAAATTGACCGATTAATAAAAATCGCAGAAAGCGAATCCTCTGTTTGACGTAAAATGGTGGTAACATGATTTGACAGGATGCGAACGTTACGGTTGAGAGCCCATTACAACTGCTTTCAATCTGTAAAAAGGCAACCTTTATTGCAGCGCTAGTTGCTGTTTTCATATGAAACAGAACAATGCCGCCTTCATTCACCTAATGTTTTATCAAAAAAGAGGGGCTCAAAAGAGTCAGCTATACTGACTTTTTTGAGCCCTTTTTCAAGAAATGATTAAGATTGCAACTTATCAAGCTTTTTTTGATATTTCGATGACAATTTAAAAAATAGAATAGAGCTGGCTAACATCATCGTTGAAGTTCCGATTAGCATTATTTCTTGTATATTTGTCCGAGGTGAATGATTAGGAATCCATATTCCGATGTATAAAAAGGTTCCGACAGCTAGCAGAACGAGAGCAAAATGCTTATAGTCTTCTATTAATTCTTTTAATTTTTTCTCCTCCATGATATCACCTAATCGAATTAGTTATTCTATATTATAAAAGAATAACATATCGATTCGGGCTAATAGGCTTGTAATAGTTTCCATTTACATTCAACTTAGTTCTTCAATCATTTTCAGAACCAATTCCGATGAATTGAAAGCCGCTTTGTCTAAAAATTGTTCAAAGGAAATGTTCGACTCTTTTCCGGCGATATCTGAGAGCGCCCGGATGATGACAAAAGGTGTTTGAAATTTGTAGCACACTTGCGCGACAGCAGCAGCTTCCATCTCAACAGCGTACAAATGGCTGAATTTAGACCGGACAAAAGCTACTTTATCGGGGTCGTTCATAAAAGAATCCCCCGTTGCGATCGCCCCTTTTACCGTCTGAATTCCTGAAATGTCTTTTGCTTTTCTTTCAGCGATTTCAATCAGTTTTTCATCGGCCTTAAAGGATGGAGGAAGCCCGGGAACTTGACCATATTCATACCCAAAAGCCGTCACATCTACATCATGATGGCGAACCTCTGTGGATATGACAACATCCCCTACGTTTAAAGACTCATGAAATCCTCCGGCGGAGCCGGTATTGATCACATAATCCGGCTGATATCGCTCCAGCAGCAAAGTGGTGCTTACGGCTGCATTCACTTTTCCAATTCCTGATTTTAATAAAATCGTATCAGTTTGATTGTATTTCCCAATCATAAAACTGCAGCCTGCAATCTCCTCTTCTTTTGTACAATCCAATTTCTCGCGCAGGATGCGAACTTCTTCTTCCATTGCACCAATGATTGCAATTTTCATATTCCAACATTCCTTTCTATCATGAATAGCTATAAAAATCATAAAAAAAGATCCCTCAAGTGTTTGACAGTCAGCTTTTTACACATGAGGGTCTTTTTTGCTTTTCAGTCTATTTTAATACTTCAACTCTAGTCGGTTTCCAGCCCTCTCCGTCTATCCATGTAATGGATACTCTATATTTTTTTCCGTCTGCTTTGTTTTGAATCGTTCCTTTCGCATCATTCGGGCTTCCGTTATTGCCGATCCAAAGGGTCTGCATATTTTCAAGAGAAACACCTGTTGCATAGCTTAATGCTTTCTCCATTTCCTTCCAATCTACAGATGACTTTTTATAAGTCGTAACGTGCTCACCTGTCTGGACTGTTCCGATCGGTTTCCAATTTGGATTTTCAATGATTTGTTCAACATCGGAACCCGCTTCTCCTTCAGTTACTGTTGCACCTTCAAAAGGATCATCGCTCGATTCCTTTTCTTCATTTGCTGATTGTGTATTTTCGTCCTCTTCCTCCTTAATTTCATTACTTTCATTCTGTTCAGCTGCTTTTTCTTCTTCCCGCTGATCGTTAGATTGTTCAGCTGTCTCTTCTTCGATATTTTTAGATGAGCTTGATTGCTCTTTTTGTTGTTCACTGTTGGAATTCGCTTGTTCAGTACCGCCTCCCAAAAAAAGCTGAGAAGCAATAACGAGGATGAGTAAGGCGACAATTCCAATTAAAATATTTAAAATCAAATTCGTTTTTCGTTTTTTATCCCGAATTTCATAACGAGAACCCGCCATTCCCCGTCAACTCCTTTGTTTCTCCAATCTTTGAGTTATTATTTTAACATACTTTATTCTTCATTAACATTATAAATCTGTTCAACCATTTCGTAAAAAACATCATTTGTCTTTGCTCTACCGCTCGTTTTGTTCATATCAACAACAACTAAGGCATATTTCGGATGTTCCGCAGGAAAAAAACCGGCAAACCATTTATGATATAATTTTTTTCCATTGTCGTTCAATGTTCCCGTTTCGGCAGTGCCTGATTTGCCGGCTACTTTAACAGGCAAGCTTTGAAACGCTCTGCCGGTTCCATCAGGATGAGCGACTACTTGAAGCAGGAGATCCGTTAATTTTGATGATGTTGCAGGGGAAATTTTTTCTCCTTTCATCAAATGGTTCTTGAATGTATACATCGTTTCTCCGTTTTTATATAAAATTTTATCCACGACTTTCACTTCTCTTTTTTCTCCTCCGCGAGCAATTGTAGCCATCATATTCGCGACAGCTAGAGGAGTAACCTTTACATTTTTTTGTCCGATGGAGGTTTGTGCGATGGCCTTTGCTGACTTTTTGTCGCTGTCATCTCCCCAAATCGTTCCTCTTTGCTCCCTTGGAAATTGTTTAAATTGATCGTAATGGTATACTTTTCCCGACCAGCCTGAGAAGCTGAGAAGGCCAAGCTTTTCTGCGTATTCTTCAATTATATTGCTCTTTTTTTGTATTAATTCCTGACCGATCGTAGCAAACGCATAATTGCAGCTTTTCGCAAAGCTTTCTTCAAACGTAAGCGTTCCAGCCCGCTTTTCTTCCTCTTTTTCTGTTTGGCCGTAGACATTCCGGTCACAATTAAATGTTCTTTCCGGTTTGATCATGTTTGTGTCGATCGCTGCTGCAGCGATAACGGTTTTAAAAACAGAACCAGGAAACATTGCCGAAAGCATTTTATTTTCATATGTTTTTGGATCATTCCGGTCCAGATCCGGTTTGGAGGCCATTGCAACTACTTCGCTGTTTTCAATGTCTAACAGAACGAGGCCGCCTTCATTTATTTGATGTTTTGTTAAAATTTGTTCAGCTTTTTCTTGCAAATGTTTGTCAATTGTTGTTTGAACGGCAATTGGGTAAAATGGATTGGAATCGGCAATATATTTTACATTGACGCCGAAAAGAGGCCTGCCGAGACCATCAACATGATATAAAAGTCTTGACGCATCTTCCGGCTGCAAAAATTCATCAAACGCCTCCTCCAGTCCAGTCACGCCTACTTCAGGACTTAATGACGTGATCTCTTTGTCAGGGTATCTTTTTTTCCATTCTGTTTCATTTTCGCTTGTCATCCCAATAAGATGGGAAGCAATATTGTCTGATTGCTCTGTTTTCATAAAGATGCCGAATACTCCCGGAATTTTTAACTTATTGATGGCTTTTATATCCTGTTCATCAAGTTGAAATCCTTTTTCTTTATTCAACAAAATAGGTTCATTTTTCGTTCCTTTCAATAATTGTTCGATTTCATCCTTGCGAACAGAAATGGCTGCCGCCAATTGATCGATCGGCCATTGATAATTTTTCAGAAATGGAAATAAAACGAGCGTAGGCAAATATGTTTCGTTCAAAGGTTTATTTTCACGATCAATAAATCGACCCCGCCCATCATCTATAATTACTTCTTGTGTCCTCTGTTTGACGCTTTCTTTCATCAAATTGACATCTTGTTCTGAAAATGACTCGGTTTCAAGCAGTTGAATTTGCGCAAGTCTATATATGAGAACACCCATTAACAAAATGATGAAGACGCCTATATATTTTATTCGCTTATTCATAAAAAAACACCTCGTCTTATATTTTCGACGAGGTGCGCACATCTTAAACTATATTAAAGGCTATCAACATTAATCAACACGTACAATTTTGACTGTCATATCGCCGCCAGGCGTCTGAACTACAACTTCTTCCCCTACTTGACGGCCGAGCAGGCTTTTAGCCATCGGAGAATCATTGGAAATTTTCCCTTCGAAAGGATCTGCTTCTGCACTTCCGACAATTGTATAAGTTTCTTCTTCTCCATCAGGCAATTCAATAAACGTAACAGATTTTCCAAGTGAAACAGTTGTTTTATTTTCTGTGTCTTCTTCAATAATTTTCGCATTGCGAATCATATTTTCGAGCGTTGTAATGCGTCCTTCTACAAAAGCTTGCTCTTCTTTTGCTGAATCATATTCAGAGTTTTCTGATAGGTCGCCAAATGATCTTGCCACTTTTATTCGTTCTACAACTTCTTTTCGCTTTACCGTTTTTAAATACTCAAGTTCTTGTTCAAGTTTTTCTTTCCCAGCTTTCGTCATAGGAAATACCTTTTCTTCCGCCATAATAGTCCTCCTTTTCTTTATATCCCCCTAATGGTTCCTAAAAAATGAAAGAACTTTTCTGCCGTTCTTTCGACAGAAAAGAATCTTTTATAACATAGTTATAGAAGGAAATATTTATCTATGATATGTTATTACAAAATAATCGGCAGTTCAAGAAACGTTTTGCTTTTTTATAAAAAAATCCAGATTCTTCCCCTATCTTGTCTCTTTTCTCATCATATTATACGGATATAGCGGATGCTCGCACTTGAAGCGGATTATTTGCAAAGGATGTCTTGCTGCATCCAATTCATTTCCGTCTTCATCCCAAATTTTATCGATGACAATGCGAAAATTGTCAATTTGCGGACCGAAAAATTCTACTTCGTCACCGGGTCTGAAATGGTTTCTTTGCTGCAATGTCACCATTTTCGTTTCTGGATTCCAGTCAAGCACAAGCCCGACAAAGTCGTATGCTGTTTTTTTGCTGTGAGTGCCAAATAATTGCTCTTGATAACCAGGCACTCCTTCAAAAAAGGCAGGAGCCGTTTCTCTGTTCGCGCATTTATCCAATTCTTCCAGCCATTCCTGTTTCATGACAAAATGATCGGGATCGGCGCAGTATGCATCAATGACTTTGCGATATACACTGACAACAGTTGCAACATAGTGAATGGATTTCATGCGGCCTTCAATTTTCAAGCTGTCGATCCCCATTTCAATCATTTTCGGAATCGACTCAACCAATTTTAAGTCTTTAGCGCTCATTGCAAATGGCGAGTCTTGCTCATCAAACATAGGCACTTCTTTGCCTTTATAATATTCATATAAATCATAATCCCATCGGCAGGACTGACAGCATCCTCCTCTGTTTGAATCTCGCGCTGTCATATGATTGCTTAATGTGCAGCGGCCTGAATAGGCAATGCACATCGCGCCGTGAATAAACGTTTCGATTTCAATATCTACTTTTTCTTTTATTTCTCTAATTTCTTCAGCGCTCGTTTCCCGTGCTAGGACGACCCGCTCCAAACCTTCCTCCTTCCAAAATTGGACAGCTTTCCAATTCGAAAGGGATTGCTGAGTGCTTAAGTGGACTTCCAATTTTGGGGCTACCTTTCTGCACGTTTCAATAATGAGGGGATCTGCGACAATGACCCCTGACACTCCTGCATCTTCGAGCGCTTTTAAATATTGATCGAGTCCAGGAATGTTTTCATTATGTGCATAAATGTTTGTCGTCACATATATTTTTGCCCCGTACTGATTAGCAAATTGAACTCCTTCTTTAATTTCCTCAATGGAGAAATTATCGGCATTGGAACGCAAGCCGTACTCTTGTCCGCCAATGAAGACGGCATCAGCACCGTACATGACGGCGATTTTTAATTTCTCCAAATTTCCGGCAGGTGCAAGAAGTTCAGGTTTTTTCGTTATGACCCTTTTGCCGTTGATAATTGTTGAAATTTTATCTTTCACAACCGGCATGCGAACTCCTCCTTTAACGTTTTTTTAATAAACGGTCTCTTTAAAGAAAAATCCTGTATCCAACGGGCGGTTTGGCGGCTGTATTTCCTCAATTTCAGCGTACAGCTTGTCTTTAACATTTTCATATTGCTCTCGATCCTCAGCGCATAAATCGATCGCCTTCCGATACTTTTTCGTCACTTCTACAATATATTCCGGAGTTTTCAGCACGCCATCTATTTTAAAAGAATCAATTCCTGCATCAACCAGTTCCTCCAGCTCGTCAATGATGCAAATATCATTCGGACTCATAATATGGGTTCCATTTTCATCCTCAAAAATTGGATATTTGTTATTTCTCTCTTTATCATGTAAAAACATATTTTTGCCGTATTTATAATTGTGAATTTCCATCGCTTTCCCACGATATTCAAAATAATTGCCGATAAGAGATCTTTTGGACTGAAACATGCACGTCATTCCGTGGACTTGGACTTCTATTTCCACTTCTGCATGCTCTTTCGTTTCAATGACAGCTTCCATGCTTAACTCCCGAGCTAGTACTGCACGCTTGGCGCCTTTCCTTCCCCAATAGTTGCATGCATACCAGTTGGTCGCGGTTGTTTCCGTATTCCAATGGAGCTTCATCTCCGGAGCAACTTCCCTAACAGTCATTAACACTGCTGGATCACCGAATACAATCGCATCTGCCTTCGCATTATGAACAAATTTTACATAATCTGCAAGCTCGTCTACTTTATCATTATGAAAAATTGCATTCATTGCAACGTATACTTTTTTTCCATATTGATGGGCAAGGTCAATCGCATCTAATACATCTTTTCGACGAAATTCCCCTGCAAGCCTTAAGCCATAACGCTGTTCGCCGATGATAAAAGCATCTGCGCCAGCTTTGCAAAGGCTCTCAATATTTTTGACATTTACAGGTGTGACGAGCAGTTCGGGTTTTTTCATTCCCCTTCACCCCTTTTTATACTGAAGGCTAATCCGTCGCCTATCGGAATAATAACGGTATCCCAATCGGGCTGATTCATTAGCCATTCATTATATTCTTTAATTTTCTTCGCTAAAGATTTTAACCTTTTTGATTCTATCATTTCTTCAGCGACTAGTCCTTTAAAAAGAACATTATCCGAAAAAACGACCGCTCTTTTTGACAGCAAAGGTTCATATGCTTGAAAAAAACGTTTATATTGCCCTTTGCTCGCATCGATAAAGAGCGCATCAAACGGACCGTCAAGCTTGACTTCCTGTACGATTTCTAGAGCATCACCGTGATAAATGGTAATTTGATTTTCAAGACCGCAAGCTCGAATATTTTGTTCCGCTAGTTCAAATCGATGAGGATCTATTTCAGTCGTTACAATTTTTGTGTTCGGCAGCGCTTTTGCCATCCGAATCGCCGAATAGCCGATCGCCGCCCCAATTTCCAATATTTTGTTCGGCTGATGGAGCTTTAAAATATGAAGCATGACAGACAGCGCCCGCTCTTCCATAATCGGCACCTTCTGCTCTTTTGCATATGCTTCTAATTGAACTAATTTTTCATCTTTGTTAGTAGAAAAATTTGCTAAATATTCCTCAATTTTTTTGTTTGGCAAAATGGACACTCCTAAAAAACTCCCTTAATCAAAGAAGAGTTCTGTTCGAACTCTTCAAGTTTGTTTTTTTAGCTCGATATATTTTAACATAAAAGAAAAAGGAATGCGAATCGCAAACCTTTAATCCTTTTCCGTAATATGCTTAGCTTTTTCTTTGTTATGCTCATCCAGCGTCTTCGTAAATATAACTTCCCCTTCTTTCGTTGCGAGAAAATAAAAATAGTTTGTATCGGCAGGATTTGCTACAGCATCTAGTGACTGCTTGCCAGCATTGGCAATCGGCCCCGGCGGAAGTCCTTTATTTTTATATGTGTTATAGGGAGAATTGACTTCTAAATCTTTATAGTATACGCGCTCCTTATGCTTTCCTAATGAATATAAAACGGTTGGATCTGTCTGGAGAGGCATGTTCTTTTCTAAACGATTGTAAAAAACGCTGGCTATTTTTTCCCTGTCGGCTTTTTCCGTCGCTTCCTCCTCCACTAAAGACGCTAATGTTAAAAATTGATGAGTGGAAAGACTCAGCTCTTTCATTTTGTTTCTATAAGGAACAAGCATTTCATCTGTCTTTTTAATCATTGTTTCAATGATTTCCGACAACGGAGGAGATTCCTCATAAAACGAATAAGTAGCCGGATACAAATATCCTTCCAATGCATATTTTATACGTCCGTTGAAAATGTCATCTGTTATTGTATTAGGATACTTTTTTTGCATTTGTTTGATAAACTTTTGGTTTGTTAATTGGTTCATAATTTCTTTTTTTGAATAGGGAGTATGTTTGGCGATGATGTCAGCAATTTCTGATAGTTGCAATCCTTCCGGGATCGTCAATTTAATAGCTGCTTCTCCCATTAATTCGCCTTTTTTTAAGCGTTCAACGATTTCTTGAATCGTCATCGATTGATTAAATTGATAATTTCCTGCTTGAAACCCTGATTCATTTTTAAATTTCACGTAATATTTAAACACGATCGCACTTTTAATGATGTCATTTTTTTCTAAAATAGAAGCAATTTGCGATACGGAAGATCCAATCGGAATTTGTACCTTTACAGGTTCCTTATTATCCGGATCAACAGGCTTTAATGCAGATCGCACATATAAATACCCGCCGCCAATCACTCCAGCAAATATAACAACAAAGGCAATCAGGACAGTTAACACAGTTTTTCGAACAATTTTCGCTATATGCAGTTTTTCTTGGAGTTTCTTATCCAAAAATTCCTTATTCGAATCCGAATCCGCCATCAATTCATCCTCCTTCCGTCCCGATTATTATACTACATACACGCATTTATTCGTCAAAAATCTCCATTTTTTTATAGGAAGAAATTGTTTTTTTCATTTGGATGTAAATCACCTCAACAAAAAAAGCACCGCAAAACGGTGCTTATTCCTCTTCTAAAAATGTATTTAAAACGGCCTCGATCATTTCCCATTCTTCATCGGTTTCCACAGGCTCCAGCTTCCCGCCTTCACCGTCTTCATTGGGAATGTAGCTTGCTGCATGAATTTCTATTCCATCTTCGTCTTCCTCATCATCGATGCCGATCGGATAATAAAGAACGTAAGATTTGTCAAATTCGTCCGAATTAAACGTAAACAAAATTTCATATAGTTGTTCATTACCGTTTTCATCAATAACGGTAATATGTTTTTCACCTTCCACTTATTTCACCTCAATTTATTGTTGACTGTCCAAATAACTTTGCAAAATAATCACCGCAGCCATTTTATCAATGACTTGCCGTCTTTTTCGCCGGCTTACATCCGCCTCAATGAGAAATCTTTCGGCTTCCATCGTCGAAAGGCGCTCATCCCATAAAATGACCGGAAGCTGAAACTGCTCTTTCAAAAGCGCGGCAAAGCGCTCGCTTGCTTCTCCCCTTGGTCCAACGGTGCCGTTCATATTTTTCGGATACCCGACTACTATTTTTTCTACCTCGTATTTCTTTATCAGTTCAGAGAGTCTTTGAATCCCGAACTCGCCTTCATCTTCATTTATGCTGATCGTTTCCACACCTTGAGCAGTCCATCCCAGCTCATCGCTTACCGCAACTCCTAATGTTTTTGAACCTAAGTCTAACCCAATGATTCGCATTTTATTCCTCACGGTTGTTTTTCAAATAAAATTTTACAAGCTCTTCAATTAATTCATCTCGTTCAATTTTTCTAATCAGATTGCGTGCGCCGTTATGTCTAGGAATGTAAGCAGGATCTCCGGACAACAAATAGCCGACGATTTGATTGATCGGATTATAACCCTTTTCTTCCAGTGCATTGTATACGGCACTTAGAACTTCCTTGACATTTGTCTCAACAGGTTCTTCTGAAAAATTAAACTTCATCGTTTTATCGAAGGAACTCAATTTTTGCACCTCTTTCCTAGACTAAAAAGCGAATCTGCTTGTCTACATCCATTTTACACTATGACTGGAATTTATGAAACGGATTTCACCCAGTCTTCGACAAAACGAAGAGCTTCAGCTAACCGTTCAGGATTTTTTCCTCCCGCTTGAGCCATGTCAGGTCTTCCGCCGCCTCCTCCTCCACAGCGGCTTGCAATTTCCTTAATTAATTTTCCAGCATGGAACCCTTTGTCAACTAAGTCTTTTGTGATGCCGGCTGCTAAATTTACTTTTCCGTCTGATACCGTTGCTAGCACAACAATTGCCGAGCCGAGCTTTTGCTTCAGTTCATCGACCATGCCGCGCAATCTGTTCATATCTTTCACTTGAACTTTTTCCGCAAGAACTGTTACACCGTTGATCGTTACCGCTTTTTCAGCGATGTTCTCCGCTTCCAGATTGCTAAGCTTCATCGTAAGAGATTCATTTTCCCGCTGTAGTTCTTTTATTTCTTGCTGCAGACTGTCAATTCTCTCCGGCAGATTTTTTACATTCGCTTTCAGTTTTGCCCCAATTTCCTTTAACAATAAATATTGTTCATTCATAAACCGGTACGCTTCTTTTCCTGTCACCGCTTCAATTCGGCGGGTTCCTGCACCAATTCCAGTTTCGGAAACAATCTTAAACAGTCCGATTTCCGCTGTATTTGTTACATGGCATCCGCCGCAAAGCTCAAGCGAATAATCGCCTACTTGAACAACGCGAACAATTTTCCCGTATTTTTCTCCAAATAAAGCCATCGCGCCCATCGCTTTCGCTTCGTCAAGAGGCATGTGCTCGATAGAGACTGGAATGCTTTCCCAAATTTTTTCATTTACAATTCGTTCAATTTCTTCCAGCTCTTCTGTTAAAACTTGTCCAAAATGTGAAAAGTCAAAACGGAGACGGTCGGAAGCAACAAGCGATCCAGCTTGGTTGACATGTACGCCCAGCACGTCCTTCAGCGCTTGGTGCAGCAAATGTGTCGCTGTATGATTTTTCACGATTGATTTTCTAGACTCTGCACAAACGGAAGCGTAAACTGCTGCTCCTTTTGTCAAAACGCCTTTTTCGATGACAGCCCGGTGCAAGTGTTGGCCGTTCGGCGCTTTTTGCACATCTTTTACGTTTAAGACCACATCATCATTTTTGATGATTCCTTTGTCTGCAATTTGACCTCCGCTTTCAGCATAAAAAGGCGTCTCGTCCAATATAATTTGGACCTCTTCCCCGCTCTCGGCTTGATCGACTAATTCCCCATCTTTTATGATCACAAGCACCCGTGCATTTGCTTCTAGGGTATTGTAGCCGACAAATTTGCTTTCCTCTTTTAATTCCACAAGAATTCCGCTTTGCACTTGCATCGAGTCGACATCCTGTCTGGCTTTTCTTGCACGTTCTTTTTGATGCTCCATTTCTCGTTCAAAGCCTTCATAATCCAGCTCCATGCCTTCATCTTGTGCGTATTCCTCCGTCAATTCCACTGGAAAACCATATGTGTCGTAAAGCCGAAACACATCTTCGCCTGGAATTATTCGGCTACCCTGTTCTTTCTGCTTTTTGATTACATCCGCTAAAATGGCAAGCCCTTCATGGAGAGTCTCATGGAAACGCTCTTCCTCATTTTTAATTACCTTTTGAACAAAGGATGCTTTTTCTTTTACTTCCGGATAGTAATCGTTCATAATTTCCGCTACAACCGGAACTAATTCATACATAAACGGGCGGTCTATGTTGATCGTTTTTGCATACCTAACCGCTCTGCGGATAAGACGGCGAAGTACATACCCTCTGCCTTCATTAGAAGGTAGCGCGCCGTCTGCAACAGCAAATGTAACCGTGCGGATATGGTCGGCAATCACTTTAAAAGCGACATCTTTCTCTTTGTCGGTTCGATAAGCTTCCCCCGAAATCTTTTCGGTAGCTTGAATGATCGGTAAAAAGAGATCTGTGTCAAAGTTGGTCGGCGCATTTTGAATGACAGAAACCATTCGCTCTAAGCCCATGCCTGTATCAATATTCTTTTTTGGAAGCGGAGTGTAAGTTCCATCAGGATTATGATTAAATTGAGAAAAAACAAGATTCCAAACTTCCAAATAGCGTTCGTTTTCACCGCCGGGATAAAGTTCCGGATCATTTGGATCGTTTCCAAATTCTTCTCCACGATCATAAAATATTTCAGTATTTGGTCCGCTTGGCCCTTCACCAATATCCCAAAAATTTCCTTCCAAACGGATAATTCGTTCTTCCGGCAACCCGATTTTATTTTTCCAAATGTCATACGCCTCTTCATCTTCCGGATGAATAGTAACTGATAATCTATTTGGGTCGAAGCCAATCCATTTTTCGCTTGTTAAAAATTCCCATGCCCATTCAATCGCTTCTTCTTTAAAATAGTCGCCGATTGAGAAATTTCCGAGCATTTCGAAAAATGTATGATGGCGCGCTGTTTTTCCGACATTTTCAATATCGTTTGTTCGGATTGATTTTTGTGCGTTAGTAATTCTCGGATTTTCAGGAACAACCCTTCCGTCAAAATATTTTTTCAATGTTGCGACACCGCTGTTGATCCACAATAGTGACGGATCATCAACCGGAATTAAAGAAGCGCTCGGTTCAACCGAATGTCCTTTTTCCTTAAAAAAATCTAAAAACATTTGACGAACTTGTGCTGAAGTGAGCTTTTTCATGGCATTCCTCCTAAAATGTCTTCATTTTTCTCGCAAAATAAAAACTCTCGCCTATGTAAATGCTCTGATTTACACAGGGACGAGAGTTACTCGCGGTACCACCCTGATTATGAGCCAATTGCTCATCACCTTCATTTGCCGTAACGTGGCATTTTCGTCAGGTTTTGCCTGCACTCAGAATTAGCGTTCTGTTGCCCTTCATCTAGAGCTTCTTTCAGCCTCGGAAGCCCCTCTCTTTTAAGATGGACTGCAACATACTCGATTCGTCATCGCTTTCATGCACTTATTCCATGTCTATCACGAATTATAGACAAGGAAAAATCGCTTGTCAATGCGCTTTCCTTAGACGGATGATATGCAGCAATATCTCTTTCAGAACAGTGATAAAAGGCACAGCTAAAATTAAACCGATCACTCCGCCGATTTCTCCGCCCGCCAAGAGCGCCATAATAATCACCATCGGATGCATATGCAGGCTTTTCCCAACGATGAAAGGGCCAAGAATATTACTTTCAATAAATTGCAGCCCAAAAATGATGAAAAGCACTACAATTATTTTGTTAATGGAGAGCGTTGCAGCGACCATCAAAGCAGGAACCGCACCGATAAATGGACCGAAATAAGGAATAATATTGGTCATTCCGATAATCGTCCCTAAAATTAACGGATATTTAATTTTAAACAGCCAAAACAAAATCGAAGCCGCCAGCCCGATCAGAAAACAAACAAATAGTTGCCCCCGCAAATAACTTCCGAGCGACTCATCGACGTTTTCTAAAAAACGTCTCCCTTCACGTCTCCATTTCTTCGGGGTGAAGTACCAAATGGCTTTTTTCATTTTCTCATAATCTTTCAACATATAAAAAACGAGAAAGGGAATGGCACCAATAATAACAGCATAATCAATAATTGACTTCATGCTTGAAAGCATCCGTTCAAGAAAGGCAGCGACGGATGTTTCCATTCCAGCAATAAAAGATTCAATTCGATGATGAATTTCTCCAGGTAAATTGGTTGTTCCGTCATGAATTTTATCCGTCCAGCTTTGGTAATATTTTGTAAACATAGGGATATTTTCGGAAAGGTCTTTCATTTGTTCAACAAAAATTGGGACACCTTTATAAAAGCTAAAACCGACTCCTCCGAAAAAAATAAAATAGATGATGAGAATCGAACATGTTCTTGGAACACCTGAACGGTAAAGTTTTTCCACTACGGGATGAAGCAAGTAGGTAATGAAGCCGGAAAGCATAAAAGGAATTAAAACAGCTTTTAACATTTTGAAAATAGGAAACCAAATGACTTTTAGCTGAAGAACCATATATACAAACAATGATAAAATGAGAAAAAAAATGATTCGGAAAAGCCATTTCCGCTCTCGCTCATTCATCCCGCATCCCTCCTCTTATTATTTTGAGGAATGCTCACGAAAATATGCATGAAGGCGCCCATTTTAGGCGCCTCAAATCGCACGATCTTCTTCAGGAAACAAGTCATCTAAAGAACTTAGTGTTCCGTCTTCTTCTACTTGATGTGTGTGAATAATGCCTTTTGTAACGGTAAGCTCAATAAAACAATGCCAACAATAATACTGATTGACTCCGATTTTTCCAATATCTTTGCTTTTACAATTCGGACATGTAAACAAACAGGGACACCTTCTTTATTCATTTATTTAATTATTTATTAATCCGGTATGTTCTCGCTATGCACACTACTATTTGTTACCATTTTCAAAAAAATTATACGTCTCTATAAAGCATGCTTTTTTATGCTTAAACAATTTGTCCCCTGTTTGTAGCATCATCTGTCAATCGTTATCGATCTTATGGAAAGGAACAAATTTATTATCCTTCGCCCTCTTCCATAAAATCATATGGAGTGATGTTCTCCATCCCAATGTTGGCATCTTCTAGTGGAAAAGGAAGCTCCTCTTTCAGCTCGGCAAGTTCAGACGTTTTCAGCCTCTCTTTTAAGGTTGTCTGCCTCATTGACTCCTGATTGTTGTATACTCCCATTTTTAACGCTTCCCATTCTCCGCACATAATTAAAAATTGCTTGCTCCTTGTAACAGCTGTATAAATCAAATTTCTTCTCAACATCCGAAAGTAGCCTTTTACTACCGGCAAAATGACAATCGGAAATTCGCTTCCCTGCGCTTTATGGATGGAGCAGCAGTAAGCATGAGTAAACTGATTAAAATCTTGCTTCGTATAGGTTACTTCGATACCGTCGTAAGAAATGACCACCATATCTTCTTTTTCGACATTTTCTTTTGCGTAAAAAATAGAAACAATCTCCCCAATATCGCCATTAAACACGTTTTGATCAGGCTGATTGACGAGCTGCAGCACTTTGTCCCCGATTCGGTAAATAACGTTGCCATGCTTGATCTCTCTTTTTTCTTTTGAAGGGGGGTTTAACATTTCCTGAAGCATTTCATTCAACTGATCAATGCCGGCAATCCCTCTGTACATCGGTGCCAACACCTGTATATCCTTCGCAGAATATCCTTTTTTCAAAGCGTTCTCAATTACTCTCGTTATAACTTCTTTTATTTGTGATGTTGTACAAGGAATAAACGATCTGTCTTGTGTCGTTTGCAAAAGGTTCGCTGGAAGAGTTCCTTGGCGGATTGAATGGGCCAAATCAATAATTGTAGATCCTTCTGCCTGTCTATAAATATCTGTCAGTGTAACAACTGGGATTCGTCCGGATTGAATCAAATCGCGAAGCACTTGGCCGGGTCCAACGGATGGAAGCTGGTGTTCGTCTCCGACAAGAACAATTTGTATGTCCGAAGGAAGCGATTTAAACAATTGATGCATGAGCCAAATATCAACCATTGATACTTCATCAACAATCAGAAGCTTTCCAGAAATCGGATGATCCTCATTGTGTTCAAATCCTTCTGAACCATTCCATCCTAAAAGGCGGTGGATTGTGACGGCAGGAAGACCGGTTGCTTCTGCCATTCTTTTTGCAGCTCGTCCGGTAGGTGCCACCAGTACAATGGGAAACGGCTCTTCCTTCTTTTGATATTCTTTTGGGTTCAATGAAAGGCCGTGGAGGTTCGCATAAATTTCAACGATGCCTTTGATAACGGTTGTTTTTCCCGTTCCAGGCCCGCCGGTCAGCAAAAGAATCGGCGAATGAATAGCCCGCTGAATGGCTTCTTTTTGAGAGGGGGCATACTGAACATTCATTTTTTCTTCCAGTTTTCCTAACTCCAGCAAAAATTCTGATTCAGGAAACATATCTTGAAATTGGTTTTGGGTTAAAATTTCTTCAATATTATTGGCAAGTCCCACTTCAGCATAGTAAAGAGAGGGTAAATAAATTCGATCTTCCTCGACGATAATTTTTCGATCTTCTTCCAATTCAAGAATGATTCTTTCAATATCCTGATCAGATATGTCTTCTCCATTTTGGGTGAGCAATTTTTTCGCTTTTTCCATCAGCTGAACTTTTGTAACATATACATGTCCTTCTTTTACAGCATCTTGTTCAATAGTGAACAAACAAGCCGCCTTCAGCCGGTCGGGATGATTGCCGGAGATCCCAAGCTCTCTTCCAATTTCATCCGCTCGAATAAAGCCGATCCCTTCAATATCTTCCACCAATTGATATGGGTTTTTTTGAATGATTTTAAGCGTATCCTCCCGATACAGCTGATAAATTTTCATCCCAAGTGCAGGCCCAATGCCAAGCTGATTTAATCCGATTAAAACCCCTTCTAAACCTTGATGTTCCTTCAGTGTTTCAGCCAGTATTTTGGCTTTTTCCTTTGAAAGCTTCTTCACTCTTTTTAATGAATCGGGATCCTCCAAAATAATCGAAATCGCATGTTCCCCCAGTTCATTCACGATCGCTTCCGCTGTTTTTTTGCCGATTCCTTTAAAAAGCCCGCTTGATAAATATTGAATAACTCCTTCTTTCGTAGTTGGAAGCTCCTTTTGAAAACGCTCAGCTTGAAATTGTACGCCGAATTTTGGATGGTATTTTTTCGCGCCAAAAAACGTATAGCTGTCATGTAATTGGAGAAGAGGAAAAAAACCCGTCACGGTCACTTGATCTTGCTCAAACTGTTCATTCGTCTCTTCAATTTTCACTTTAATAACAGTATAAAAATTTTGCTCATTCTGGAACACAATATGTTTAATGACTCCGCGAACAAAAGGAGTACTTTCCTCATGAAACAAACTCTCCTGTTGACCGCCCATCCTCTTTCCTCCTAATTTCGTTTAAATCATTTCTTCTAACAGCCTTTTCCCGTTGCCCGCAAGCAAATGATCCGGTTGAATGGAAAGCGCCATATCAAACATTTTTAAAGCTTCTTCCCTATTTTCTTCAAATGCGTACGCAACACCTAAATTATAATAAGCATCTGCGTGATGTTGATCGAGGTCGATCGTTTTTTCAAACTCTTTTTTTGCTTCTTGAATGTGGCCTGCTTGTGCTAAACATAAACCATATTGAAAGTGAGCGCTGGCGTCTTGTTCATCCAGCTCAACCGCCCGCAAAAAATACGGAAGTGCAAGACGGGGCTGTTCAAGCTGGTAAAGAGACATTCCAAGCATAAAATAGACATCTTTATGAGCAAGCCCATACTTTTCCGCCTGATCAAAAAATGTTTTCGCTTTATGATAATCTCCCGCATTATAATGAACGGTTCCAATGCCGTAATACGCAGTAGCCGTCCCTTTATCAATCTCAATCGCCTTTTCATAAAATTTCAATGCTCTTTCTGCATCACCTGAAGAGGCAAGCAAATTCCCAAAATTTACGTATAACACAGGATCGTTTGGATTTTCTTCCAATGCTTCTGCAAAATATTTCGCTGCTTCTTCCCATTTCCCTTCTTTTATTGCTTCTAAAGCCAGTTGATTTTTATGCATCCATTTCATCCTTTCACATCCAAAGGCAAAGAGGCTGCGCCAAGTTAACAAATCTCATTCCGATCGGTACAGCTTATCTCTTTAACCGACATACCACAGTTTTTCGCCGTTGCGAAATACTTTATCGATAATGCCGCCTCCCAGACATTCCTCTCCATTATAAAAAACGACAGCTTGTCCTGGTGTAACGGCACGGACCGGCTGTTCAAACGAAATTTGTGCAGTTTGATCACCGATCATTTTCACTTTTACCGGCTGATCAGGCTGGCGGTAGCGAAATTTTGCGGTGCAAACAAGCTCATCTGTTGGTTTTACACCGGTTATCCAGTTTACATTTGTTGCGATAATGGAGTCTGAATATAAATGTTCATTATGAAATCCTTGTTCAACATATAAAATATTATTTTTTAAATTTTTTCCAACCACAAACCAAGGATCGCCATTTCCTCCTATTCCGAGTCCATGGCGTTGACCGATCGTATAATACATAAGCCCGTCATGCTTCCCTTTTACCTCACCAGACAACGTCTCCATTTTGCCGGGTTGAGCAGGTAAATACTGGCTTAAAAATTCTTTAAAGTTCCGCTCGCCAATAAAGCAGATGCCTGTTGAATCTTTTTTCTTTGCTGTTGCCAAGTTTGCTTTTTCCGCAATTTCTCTAACTTCTTTTTTTTCAAGATGCCCGATGGGGAACATGACCTTTGACAGTTGCTTCTGATTCAGCTGATTCAAAAAATACGTTTGATCTTTGTTTGGATCCTTTCCTCTGAGCAATTTGTACACACCATCGCGGTATTTTACCCGTGCATAATGACCTGTTGCGATATAGTCCGCGCCTAAGTCAGCTGCATGCTCCAAAAAAGCTTTAAATTTAATTTCTTTATTGCACATGACATCGGGATTTGGCGTTCTTCCAGCTTTATATTCCTCTAAAAAGTAAGTGAACACTTTATCCCAATACTCTTTTTCGAAATTCACTGCATAATAAGGAATCCCAAGCTGATTGCATACACGGATTACATCATCATAATCTTGCGTTGCCGTACATACGCCGTTTTCATCCGTATCATCCCAATTTTTCATAAAGACCCCGATGACTTCGTACCCTTGTTCTTTTAGGAGCAAAGCAGTTACAGATGAATCTACTCCGCCAGACATCCCGACTACGACTCTTGTTTCATGCGGCGCCTTTTCCATCTCTCTCACCTCTTTCTATTTTGACGTTAACCTTTTAACAATCTCGGCTGTTTTTTTGGCAGCCGATTCAATTTGTGCCTCCGTATTTCCTAAGCCGAAGCTGAATCGAACCGATGAAGTTATTTCTTTTGAATTTTTGCCAAACATTGAAACGAGCACATGCGACGGTTCAACTGATCCTGCTGTACAAGCTGAGCCGCTTGATGCCGCAATTCCCGCCAAATCGAGGTTGACAAGAAGCGATTCAACATTTGTTCCCGGAAAGAAAACGTTTAATATATGAGGCAGGCTGTTGTCAATCGAGCCGTTCACAGCGAAGGAAATGCCCTCTTGTTCAAACACATCGATCATGATTTGTTTAAAATGCACATATTGCTCTGTTTTTTCCTTTCTTGTTTGTTCTGCAATTTTTGCGCTTTCTGCAAACCCGATAATCGCTGGAACATTTTCCGTTCCGGCTCTTCTCTTCAATTCCTGCTCACCGCCATGCATGCGCGGAGTGAATTTCACCCCAGCTTTTGCATATAAAAAACCGATCCCTTTCGGCCCATTTATTTTATGACCGGAAACCGACAGCAGATCGACATTCAGCTCGCGAACATCAATTGGAACGAGTCCGTATGCTTGAACTGCATCGGTATGAAAATACGCTTGATGGTTTTGTAATAAGCTTCCTATTTCTGAAATAGGCTGTAAGGCACCTACTTCATTATTTCCATACATGACTGTGACAAGAATCGTTTCATCTTTTAAAGCTTTTTTAAGATCATCGACAGAAATAACTCCCGATTGATTGACAGGCAAATACGTAACGTGAAATCCGTTTTTTTCTAGATAGCGGCAAGATTGGAGGACAGCCGGATGCTCAATTTCTGTTGTGATAATATGGTTTCCTTTTTCTTTATTAGCAAGCGCTGTTCCAATCACCGCTAAATTATCTGCTTCTGTTCCTCCGCTTGTAAATATGATTTCTTTTGGATCGGCATGAATACTTTTGGCAAGGAGCTCTCGAGCCTCATCCACTTCTCGTCTGCTTTCTCTGCCAAAAGAATGGATGCTAGACGGATTGCCGAAATAATCCTTCATAAAGGTTGTCATTTTATCCAAAACTGCGGGATGGACTGGCGATGTTGCCGCATGATCCAAATATATCCGTTCCAAAGTTAATTCCTCCCGACTTTAAATGTAAAACATGTAAGCGTCCTGCTCATTATCTCCTGTATGGCTTGCTAAATCATCAAGTGTCGTGTTGTCAAGAACGTCCTTCACCGCATCGCGGATTTTTAACCATAGATGCCTTTGAGCAGGCGGTTCATCTTCAATTCCTTCAACAGGGGTGATCGGTCCTTCCAACACACGGATAACGTCACCAGCCGTTATTTTGGACGGATCGTTCGCTAAAATATATCCGCCATAAGCTCCGCGAATGCTTTTGACAAGTCCGGCATTGCGGAGAGGAGCAATTAATTGTTCCAAATAATGCTCTGATAAATCATGAGATTGTGCAATACTTTTCAAAGATGTCGGTCCTTCTCCGTACTTTCGCGCCAATTCAATCATAATCGTTAAACCATAGCGTCCTTTCGTTGAAATTCTCACGTTTCTACACTCCTATTTTTTAGTTTTTTTCAAGATTTTCACCATCTTGGTTCTACTTTAAACTTTAGACATTATAGCATATTATTTTATTAGTGGGTAAATGAGATGATATGATTTTTATTTGGGAGCGATAAAATGGAACCTTTAGCGTATAGAATGCGTCCAACCAAAATAGAAGATATTATTGGACAAGAACATTTAGTTGGAAAAGGAAAGATTATTGAACGAATGGTGCGAGCTAAATATTTAAGCTCGATGATTTTATACGGACCTCCTGGAATCGGAAAAACATCTATTGCAACTGCAATAGCAGGCAGCACTAACACGCCTTTTCGAAAGCTGAATGCGGTTGTCCACAATAAAAAAGATATGGAAATTGTTGTAGAAGAAGCAAAAATGTCAGGGCAAATCATTCTCATTTTAGATGAAGTGCACAGACTTGATAAAGGGAAACAAGATTTTTTGCTTCCATATTTAGAAAACGGCATGATTATTTTAATCGGTGCAACGACAAGCAATCCGTATCATGCCATTAACCCGGCGATTCGGAGCCGCTGTCAAATTTTCGAATTGCACCCTCTTTCTCCAGATGACATTATGATTGCCCTGAAAAGAGCTCTTACAGACCCAAGAGGACTGAGCGACTTTCCTGTTCAAATCAGCGACGAAGCTCTAAGACATTTTGCCGAAAGCTCCGGCGGAGATGTGCGTGCGGCGTTAAATGGATTGGAACTCGCCGTTTTATCAACAAAGGAAGATGAGAATGGGAACATTTGCATTACGGTTGAAATTGCTGAAGAGTGCATGCAAAAAAAGAGCTTTTCCCACGATAAAGACGGAGATCATCATTACGATGTTTTATCTGCTTTTCAAAAGTCTATTCGCGGGTCCGATGTAAACGCAGCGCTTCACTATTTGGCCAGATTAATTGAGGCAGGGGATCTTTCTTCGATTGCAAGGCGTTTAACGGTCATCGCCTATGAAGATATTGGTCTTGCAAATCCGCAAGCGGGACCTAGAACTCTTTCGGCTATAGAAGCAGCTGAGCGCATCGGTTTTCCCGAAGCACGCATCCCTTTGGCCAATGCGGTGATTGAACTATGTTTATCCCCTAAATCAAACTCTGCTTATAAAGCGATTGATGCAGCTTTAGCCGACATTCGCTCAGGAGTGACAGGCGAGGTCCCTTCCCACTTGCGCGATGCTCATTATAAAGGAGCAAAGCAGCTTGGCAGAGGAGTGAACTATTTATATCCGCACGATTATGAATCAGGCTGGGTAAACCAGCAATATTTGCCTGACCCCATCAAGCATAAAAAATATTACAAGCCAAAAAGAACGGGCAAATTCGAGCAGGCTTTAGCGCAAATATATGAAAATATCGAGAAAAAGAAAAAAGAAAAGGACGAATAGGAAGCTTCGGTCATGTCCGCGTCATCTTGAAAATATAAATAGGATTGTCCAAAATGTCAAAACCCCATGGAAAACGTAAATAAAAGGGGGCGTCAATAAGCCGAAAAACGGCTTATTTGACACCCCCATTTTTTAATCGTCGTCGCCGACACGATAAATTTTTATATCCTTCAGCAATTCATTAATCACATGACCAGCCATAATCAATCCGGCTACGGATGGCACAAAGGCATTTGATGACGGGGGCATTTTTGCTTTGCGGATCGTTGATTCGTTATTGCCGACTTCTTTTCTGACATCTTCTCTAATAACAACAGGGCGTTCATCAGAAAATACGACTTGAATTCCCTTTCGGATCCCTTCTTTTCGCAGTTTCGTTCGAATCACTTTGGCAATCGGATCTGTATGTGTTTTTGAAATATCTGCTACTCGGAAACGGGTTGGATCCGTTTTGTTGGCTGCCCCCATGCTTGAAATAATAGGAATATTCCGTTTCAGGCATTCCTTCATTAAATGAATTTTATAGCTGATCGTATCGCTGGCGTCAATCACATAGTCAGGGTTTAGCTTAAAAAAGTCTTCATACGTCTCTTCCGTGTAAAACATTTTTAATGCAATTACTTCACAATCCGGATTAATGTCAGCAATTCTTGCTTTCATTAAATCCACTTTCGGTTTTCCAACCGTCGACAAAAGCGCATGGATTTGCCGGTTAATATTCGTAATATCGACATCATCTTTATCGATCAAAATCAATCGCCCGATGCCTGATCGTGCAAGAGCTTCGACGGCAAAAGATCCAACTCCGCCAACCCCTAAAACGGCTACGGAGCTGTTTTTCAATTTATGTAAACCTTCTTTTCCAATCGCTAGTTCATTCCGGGAAAACTGATGAAGCAAAAAAATCACTCCAATTTGACAAAATTCAGTGTACAAACTAAAAAAGTCCCAATTGTGCCGTCGCCGTTTCCTTCGTTTTGAACCCGCTCTCAGCAGGTGGGTGCCCTGTTCTAAAGCTTTGTAAGTCCTCGTGCCATATGCATTTGAGGCATTTACTCACTTTAGAAACTCCGGGCTCCCATTTAAATCGTTGTTCGGTCAAAACTAGGTGTACGACGCACACATCAGGACTTAAATTTTGAATAAAGAATATCATAATTAGCATGAGATTTCAAGATAAAAAACAAATAATGGAAATTATTACCTTGAGCTATGTTTCACTTCAAGATGCAGTTCATCCAATTGCTCTTTGCTTACTTGGCTTGGTGCCTCCGTTAACAAACAGCTCGCACTTGCTGTTTTCGGAAAGGCAATCGTATCCCGTAAATTTGTTCTTCCTGCCAAAAGCATTACAATCCGATCCAATCCTAGTGCAATTCCACCATGCGGCGGCGTACCGTATTCGAAGGCTTCCAGCAAAAATCCGAACTGTTCTCTTGCTTGTTCCTCTGTAAAACCAAGAAGTTTGAACATCTTTTCTTGAACGTCTTTTTCAAAAATCCGAATCGACCCTCCGCCAAGTTCATATCCATTTAACACTAAGTCATATGCTTGAGCCCGCATTTTGAGAGGGTCTTTCTCAAAGTACTCCAAGTCCTCACGAAACGGCATAGTAAACGGATGATGCAATGCATAATAGCGGCCGTCTTCTTCATTATATTCAACGAGCGGCCAATCCGTAATCCATAAAAATTCAAGTTTATCTTCTTCGATCAGCCCTAAATCTTTTCCTAGTTTTAGTCTGAGAGCCCCCAACGAATCCGCAACAACATTCGGCTTGTCGGCAACAAACAGAAGCAAGTCTCCATTCTGTCCTTCAGCTGCTTGCAAAATACTATTTTGTTCATTTTCTGATAGAAATTTTGCAATTGGGCCTTTTACTTCATTTTCTTCTACTTTAAGCCAAGCCAAACCTTTCGCTCCATAATTGTGAACATACTCTTGGAGAGCATCTAGATCTTTGCGTGAAAATTCGTCTTTTTTTCCTTTTACATTGATTAGCTTTACTTGCCCTCCACCTGCAACTGCTTGACTGAAAACTTTGAAAGCGGAGTTTTTCACAATTTCAGATACATCAACAAGCTCCAGGCCGAATCGAACGTCCGGCTTGTCCGACCCAAAGCGCGCCATCGCCTCATCATATGGCATGCGTTGGAATGGAAGAGTAAGCTCGATTCCTTTCACTTCTTTTAACACATGAGCCATCATCTTTTCGGTTAGATTCATAATATCTTCTTGGCTCATAAAAGAAGTTTCTATATCTATTTGGGTAAATTCCGGCTGTCTGTCTGCACGCAAATCCTCATCGCGGAAGCATCTTGCAATTTGATAATATTTATCAAATCCTGAAACCATTAGAAGCTGTTTGAATATTTGCGGCGATTGCGGGAGCGCATAAAATTCCCCCTCATGGACGCGAGAAGGGACAAGATAGTCCCGTGCTCCTTCCGGTGTGCTTTTTGTTAAAATGGGGGTTTCCACATCAATAAATCCATTTTCATCCAAAAAGTTGCGAATCGCTCTCGTAATTTGATGCCGCATTTTTAACGTTTCAAACATGACTGGACGGCGCAAATCTAAATAACGGTATTTTAAACGAACCTCTTCCGAAATGTCCGCTTTTTGATCCGCAAGTGAAAAAGGAGGAGTTTTGGCGCTGTTTAAAATGGTTACCGATTGAACAACCACTTCCACTTTTCCTGTTCGAATGTTCGGATTAATCGTCTCTTCCGATCTTTTCACCACTTCGCCTTCAATGTCCAATACATACTCGCTGCGGATTTTCTCAGCTATTTCTAACGCTTCCTTTGAAACTTCAGGATTAAAAACAATTTGGACAACTCCTGTCCGGTCGCGCAAGTCGATAAAAATAAGTCCTCCTAAATCGCGGCGTCTTTGCACCCATCCTTTTAAAACGACCTTTTCGCCGATTGCTTTTTCGGAAATTTCTCCACAATAATACGAACGTCCAAACATCCTACATACTCTCCTTTACTTTCTCTCTTTTATATACTCTGCAAGTCGTTCAAATGCCACCGCATCTTGTTCGCCTGTTGCCATGTTTTTTACGTTCGCCACCCCTTTTTCTAATTCCTCATCACCTATGATGATGACAAATTTGGCTTGAAGCCTGTCCGCTTGCTTCAGTTGTGCTTTCATTTTCTTATTTTCATAATCTTTGTCTGCAGAAATGCCGGCTTTCCGCATTTCCTGCAATAGAGATACCGACCGTTCCTTCGCCCGATCTCCCAGTGCCACAATATAACAATCTAGACCTTTTTCAATCGGAAGAGCGATGTTTTCAGCATCAATTGCTGCTAACAGGCGTTCAATGCTTAAAGCAAAGCCGATCCCCGGCGTGCTTGGCCCTCCGGCTTCTTCGACCAAGCCGTTATATCTTCCGCCGCCGCATAAAGTCGTAATCGCCCCAAACCCTTCCGCATTGCTCATGATTTCAAATGCTGTATGGTTATAATAATCCAATCCGCGGACGAGATTTGGATCGATTTCATACTCAATGCCAAGCTCCGTTAAATATTTTAACACTTGATCAAAATATTGCTTTGATTCATCGTTTAAAAAGTCAATGATGGAAGGGGCGCTTTTCATCAATTCATGCTCGCGGTCTTGTTTACAATCAAGTATTCTTAACGGATTTTGCTCAAGCCGCTTTTGGCAATCAGAGCAAAATTCTCCAATTCTCGGCTTAAAATGGTTGACTAAAGCAGCACGATGTGCAGCTCTGCTCTCTTGATCTCCCAAACTGTTAATGACAAGCTTCAATTTTTTTAAGCCGAGCGATTGATAAAACGCCATCGCCAAAGAAATAACTTCAGCATCCAGCGCAGGGTCGTCCGAGCCGAGAGCCTCCACACCGAATTGAACAAATTGCCGAAAACGCCCTGATTGCGGTCTTTCATACCGAAACATCGGACCGATGTAAAAAAGCTTTACAGGCTGGTTCGGATCTGCGTACATTTTCTTTTCAACAAAAGCGCGGACGACTGCTGCCGTTCCTTCCGGTCTTAATGTTAAACTTCTTCCTTTCCTGTCGGAAAAAGTGTACATTTCTTTTTGGACAATATCGGTTGATTCGCCTACACCCCTTTGAAATAATTCCGTATGTTCAAAAATGGGGGTTCGAATTTCTTGAAAGCGATAAAGACGGCATATTTCCCTAGCTTTTTTCTCAACATATTGCCATCTTGAAGCCTCCGACGGCAAAATATCCTGTGTACCTCGCGGGATTTGAAAAGCCATTGTCGATTCTCCTCCACTTATAAAATAAATTCCATAAAAAAACCCGTCCCCTGACGATTCCCGTAGGGACGGGAGAGTCTCCCGTGGTGCCACCCTAATTGAAGCAATGCTTCCACTTAAAAGTTAACGCCTATTTACGTTTCCTCCTACTTTTACACCTTTCAGAGGAAAACCTCCGGAGTGTTCTTCACTAAGCGATCATGGGGAAAGGCTTTCAGCCTAAGGCCTTTCCTCTCTGTCCATGTGCATCCCAGCTACTTGTCTCCGTCATCGGTTGTTTATGTACGTTATTTTTAAATCTAGAATTTTATATTATCATACGAACAATACTGTGTCATGTCAAGAACGGCTGAGCCGATCACGGAGCTTTTTCGCCTCCTCTTGATTTAAACCATGCTCAAACGAAACCTCTATTAAAATATCCTGCATCGTACGATCACTGAAAGAAATACCAAACTGGTCATGAAAAATTGATGCGGAGAAAGAATGTTTTTCACTGGACCGCATATTTTTCCCCTTTCTTTTTCATCAGAATTTGCGTCTTAGTCTTCCCGCAAAAAAATGAAAAAATACTCAATGTAAAAAAGGAAATGCCGAAATAAAAATAGAAATAGTTTTTTGCATGAATGTGAAAGGAGCATGGCCATTGCGAAAAAAATGCTTTTTAATCGTTCTGTTGCTTTCACTGCTTTTTACTTCTACCGCTCCAGTTTTTCATTCAGCCCAAGCGGATACGCAATATGCAGTCATTAAGCAAGATAAAGTAAATGTCCGGACAGGTCCCGGTTTAAGCTATCCCGTAATGAAAAGCGTTCGGTACGGTGAAAAATACCCGATTGTCGCAAGAAAAGGAGATTGGGTGAAAATTCAATTAAAACAGGGCTCTTCCGGGTGGGTAGCCGATTGGCTTCTTTCAGTAGAAACCGAGCTTCAAAAAAAGGATTATGTCGTTTCTACGACTACCGGGTTAAGAATCCGTTCTGGCCCCGGGACAAACTATAAAGTTGTTGGACAGTTTCCTAAAGGGGAAAAAGCGCATGTGTTGATGAAACAGGGGAAATGGGTGAAAATTTCCTATAATGGCCGGCAAGGATGGGTCTCTTCGGCATATGTAGCTCCAGCAGCCAGCAAAGCCCCTTCGAATCAGAAGCATAGCCTCGGTACGGTTACAGCCACTATATTAAATGTTCGTTCAAAACCAAATGCACAATCATCAATTACCGGCAAGCTGACAAAAAACATGAAAGTTGAAATCATTTCGGAACAAGGCAATTGGTATAAAATTCGCTACAACAATGTGACGGGGTGGGTGTCGAAGCAATATATTACCAAAGCAGCAGATAAAAGCAGCAGCACTTCCCCGCAAAAAGGAAGGATTACAGCCAGTTCGTTAAATGTTAGAAGCGGTCCGTCTTTACACTCAAAAATTGTCGGTACCATTAAAAAAGGAACAGAGGTAGAAATCATAGGTGCAAAAGGAGATTGGTATCAAATTAGATATGCGAAAAACAAAACAGGCTGGGCATCCAAAAGATATATCGAAGCTGGCTCAAAGAAAACAAACGGCGCTCAATCAGTTGTCCTTTTATACGACGGAACAAATTTGCGCAGTGCACCTTCCACTTCTGCAAAAATTGTTCAAAGAGGAAACAAAGGGCAGACTTTTCCAATTGTAGGGATTTATAATAATTGGTATAAAATTCAGCTCCGAAACGGTCAAACAGCTTATGTAGCAAGCTGGGTCGTCACAACAACAAGCGAAAACATTTCCAATAAAGGGACAAGCATACCGTCAAAAGGTAAAAAAGTCATTATCGATCCGGGCCACGGAGGCTATGACAGCGGGACGATCGGTGTCAGAGGGACGCTGGAAAAACATTTAACCTTAAAAACAGCTAAACTTGTGTACAACAAATTAAAAAGAGCAGGTGTAAATGCAGTTTTAACTAGAAGCGACGATACATATATCAGCCTGCAATCCCGTGTAGGAATTTCTGTAAAAAACAACGCAAACGCCTTTGTGAGCATCCATTATAATAGCTCAATCATTCCAAGCGCAAATGGAATCACAACTTTTTATTACAATTCTGCAAAGGATAAAGCATTAGCAAATGTAATTCACAAAGAGATGGTGAGGCATGTCAATTTAAGAAACCGCGGTGTTCAATTTGGAAATTATTTTGTGCTGCGTGAAAATAAACGTCCTGCTGCTTTGCTTGAACTAGGTTTTTTGAGCAATCCTATGGAAGAGTGGACAGTCAGCACAAACGCTTACCAAGAGAAAATCTCACAAGCGATTTATAAAGCGGTCGTCAAATATGTAAACTCATAAAAAAATCGTGAGCAGCTCGCTCACGATTTTTTATTTGCTTTCGATAATCAATGTTACTGGGCCAACATTTGTAAATTCAACAGCCATCATCGCTCCGAAAGAACCCGTTTCAACACGTACGCCTTTTTCTCTCAGTTTGTCGTTGAAAGATTCATATAGTTTTTCAGCAATATCCGGTTTGGCTGCTTGCATAAAATTTGGCCTTCTTCCTTTCCGGCAATCGCCGTACAGCGTAAATTGGGAGACGGATAAAACTTCGCCCCCAACATCTAAAAGAGATAAATTCATTTTCCCTTCTTCATCATCAAATATGCGCAAATTGGCTACTTTATCCGCTAAAAACTCTGCATCCTTTTCCGTATCCTCGTGTGTAACACCGACTAGCACCATTAAACCGAACTCAATCGAACCAACAACTTGTCCATCTACTTTGACATTTGCATTCCTTGCTCGTTGTACTACAACTTTCATCATGTATTTCCTTTCTTAATTCATAATTCTCCGCACTGAATATACATCCGGTATTTGCTTGATCCGATCCACAACTTTTTGAAGATGGCTGACATTTTGAATCGAAATTCCTAAATGGATGTTCGCTACTTTGTTACGGTCCGTTCTTCCCGAAATTGTCGTAATGTTTGTCTTCGTCTCTGTTACAGACTGGAGCACTTCATTTAATAAGCCGCGCCGGTCAAAACCTAAAATCTCAATTTCCACATTGTATTCCTTCCGGCCGTCCAGCTGATTTTCCCATTCCACTTCAATTAACCTGTCTTTTGCATCCTCTTTATTAACATTTGGACAATCAGACCGGTGAACAGATACCCCTCTTCCTTTTGTAATAAATCCGACAATATCATCGCCAGGGACTGGGTTGCAGCAGCGGGAAAGCCTGATTAACAAATTATCAACACCCTTTACAGACACTCCTGCATCACGGCGCTTCGGCCGCCTTGCACCTTGTTGAACCACCTTTTCCATCAATTTTTCCTGCTCTTCTATATCCCGCTGTTTGCGAATTTTTTCGACTAGGCGGTTTGCAACCTGTAAAGCAGTAATGCCGTTGAAGCCAACCGCCGCATACATATCGTCCTCGTTTGAAAAATTAAATTTTTCCGCGACACGTTTTATATTTTCCTGAGTAAGGACTTCTTTCACATCAAAATCCATCGCTTTAATTTCTTTTTCAATTAATTCTTTTCCTTTTTCAACATTCTCCTCTCGGCGCTGCTTTTTGAAAAATTGGCGAATTTTATTTTTCGCTTGAGAGGTCTGCGTCAATTTAAGCCAATCTTGGCTCGGACCGTAAGAATGCTTCGACGTCAATATTTCCACTATATCTCCGGTTTTTAATTTATAATCAAGAGGCACTATTTTTCCGTTTACTTTTGCTCCGATCGTCTTATTGCCTATTTCAGAATGAATTCTGTAGGCGAAATCAATCGGAATCGACCCGGCGGGAAGCTCAATGACATCTCCTTTTGGAGTAAATACAAACACCATGTCAGAGAACAGATCAACTTTCAATGCCTCCATAAATTCTTCGGCGTTGGAAGAATCGTTTTGAAACTCCAATATTTCTCTAAACCAGCTCAGTTTTTTATCAAAAGATGTAATGCTTTTTCCTTCTTTATAAGCCCAATGGGCGGCAATCCCGTATTCAGCGATCGCATGCATTTCGTATGTGCGAATTTGAACCTCAAGGGGATCCCCCTTCGGACCGATGACAGTCGTGTGAATGGATTGATACATGTTTGTTTTCGGCATTGCAATATAATCTTTAAATCTGCCAGGCATCGGCTTCCAGCATGTGTGAATGATGCCAAGCACTGCGTAGCAGTCTTTTATGCTGTTCACAATAATTCGCACAGCCAGCAAATCATAAATTTCGTTAAATTGTTTATTTTGGAGAACCATTTTACGATAAATGGAATAAATATGCTTCGGCCGACCGTACAGCTCTGCCTTTATCTTTACTTCTTCAATTCGCTTCTTTAAATCTTCAATTACCTCTTCAACATACTTTTCCCGTTCTGCACGTTTCTTTTTCATCAAATTGACAATTCGGTAGTATTGCTGCGGATTTAAATACCGCAAGGCTGTATCTTCAAGTTCCCATTTGATTTTTGAGATTCCGAGGCGATGGGCGAGAGGAGCAAATATTTCCAACGTTTCATTGGCGATTCTTCGCTGCTTTTCCTGCGGCAAATGTTTTAACGTACGCATATTGTGAAGACGGTCTGCCAGTTTAATTAAAATGACCCGAATGTCCTTCGCCATAGCGACAAACATTTTCCGGTGATTCTCCGCCTGCTGCTCTTCTTTTGATTTATATTTAATTTTTCCCAGCTTTGTTACTCCATCCACAAGCATAGCGACTTCATCGTTAAATTCTTGTCGAAGCTCGTCTAATGTCACATCCGTATCTTCCACAACATCATGTAAAAAGCCGCCTGCAATCGTTGTAGGATCCAGCTCCAAATCTACTAGAATCCCGGCAACCTGCACCGGATGCATAATATATGGTTCGCCTGATTTGCGATATTGCCCATGATGGGCGTTTTTTGCAAACTCGTATGCTTTTTTTATAAACTCTATATCGTCAGGCGGAAGATACTTCTCCGCTTTTTCGAAGATCTGTTCAGCTGTCAACATTTGTTCGTTTGCCATGGGATCACCTTTAATTGTATATACGTTATTGTTTTTATTATTAAATAAAATTAACAAACATGTAAAGAGAAGAATACGATCCTTTTGAAAAGGGGGAAAAAAAAATAGAGCTGCTGCAGCTATTTTGCGAGTGGATGGAAAATATTACAACTTCTAAAGTTTTTCATTTTATTGTTTTAAAAAAAAGCACCCATTAAGAGTGCTTCATTTATAGATTTGCGCCGATTAATATTTAATCAATGCTAATATATCATAGCCTTCAAGCCTTTTTCTGCCCTCAAGATAAGACAATTCAATTAAAAAGGCAATGCCGGCAACCTCTCCGCCAAGCTGTTCCACTAATTTAATGGTAGCTTCAATCGTCCCTCCAGTCGCCAGCAAATCATCGGTTATTAACACTCGCTGGCCAGGCTTAATCGCATCTTTATGAATGGTTAATGCATCTTTTCCGTACTCAAGCCCGTATTCCACCTTGATCGTTTCGCGCGGAAGCTTGCCTTCTTTTCGAACAGGTGCAAAACCAACTCCGAGAGAGTAAGCAACTGGACAGCCGATGATAAACCCTCTTGCTTCTGGACCGACAACAATATCAATCTTCTTTTCACGCGCATATTGAACAATTTGGTCTGTTGCATATTTAAATGCTTCCCCGTTGTCCATTAATGTTGTGATATCTTTAAAAGAAATGCCCGGTTTTGGAAAATCTTCAACAATTGTCACGTATTTTTTTAAATCCATCACTCGTCCTCCTCGGTTGTTTACCATTCATGAACTTGTAAAAATTTATCGGCATCTCGTTTCAAGACTGCCTTTTCAAACCATTCCTTCAGTTCTTGATAAGAAGAATAGAGAAGCTGCTGTTCCAGTTTCATTTGATCCAGCTTCTGCTGATATGTTCCGGATTCTGATAAATCCCGTTTTTTCACCTTTTTGTTTAATGTAATCACACCATTGTTTATTGTAACAAATTCAAGTTCAAAAAACACCTTTGTCATAAAAAAGATCGTTTCTTTTGTCCAGCCACGGTATTTGGCTAAATCTTCCCCATATTTTTTGTAATCGAAAGAATTTTTTTTCGTTAAGAATGCGTAATACCATTTAAAATGCTCTCTTGTCGGCATTGTTTGAAAAAAGTGGTCTGCATGCTGATAAAAAATAGCATAAATTCTTTCAGGCATTCCTTGCTCAAATGCTGAAACAAGAAATTCGATTGCCGGGGGCATATCGAGAAATACAACATACTTATTGGAAACATCTATATTTTTGTAATCCTTTATTTCTGATATTATATGAATTTCATGAATGTACGGTTGATCTTTATATAATTTTATAGATTCTTCATGAAAGGCGATCAGCAATCGTTTTTCAGCAGGAAGTTTAGAGAGCAAAGCCTCCGTTCCTCTTGAACCTCGCCAATCAAAAAGCTGCCACGCTGGCACGGCAAGGTCTTGAAGCAATAGCTGCGGCTTTTTTACATAATTCCATTCGTTGATCGCAAGCTCACCGACAATAGAAACGTTTGCGAAAGGAGATATTTCTTCTGCCAATTCTCCCTGTCCAAAGCCGACGACATCTAATTCAAATTCCTTCTCCTCAATCTTCATTTTCAAATGATTTCCGTTTACCCCAATTTTTCTAACATCTGCCGCATTGACATTTTCTAGTAAAAAGAGCGGCTTCGGATTATCGACTCCGAAAGGGGCAAGCTTCTCCAGCTCTTCGACTGCTTTTATTGTGACATGCTCCAATGAACAGGCACATTCAATGTTTTTTACAGGAATAAAATCTTCATCTGAAAGCTGACTATTTGCAAGATCGATCATTTTTTGGCGCAGCTCGTCAATATGCTCTGCTTTCAGCGTCATGCCAGCAGCCATCGTATGGCCTCCAAAATGAGGGAGAAGCTCCCTGCATTCCGATAAGTTTTTAAATAGATCAAACCCTTGAATGCTTCGCGCAGACCCTTTGGCAAGACCTGTCTCACGATCAATGCTCAACACGATGGCAGGACGGTAAAATTTTTCGACCAATCTGGAAGCAACGATTCCGATCACTCCAGAATTCCAGTTTTCTTTTGCGACGACTAAAACAGGATTGTCTTCGATTGGAAAATTTTTTTCAATTTCCTTAATCGCTTCGTCCGTTATCTCTTGTACAAGCTTCTGCCTTTGTTTATTTAATTGATCGATTTCCTTAGCAAGCATATCAGCTTTTTCTTCATCATCTGTCAACAACAATTCAACGGCAGGATCGGCTTCTTTCAGCCTCCCTGCCGCATTGATTCTCGGTCCTAAAACAAATCCTATCGTTTCCTCATTTACGGAAGATTTGTCCACTCCAGCAATGGAAAGAAGCGAATTTATGCCAGGTCTTGTCGTCGTTTTTAATTTTTCAATCCCTTTTTTCGCAAGAAGCCGATTTTCTCCGTATAGAGGTACTAAATCAGCAATTGTTCCAATGGCTGCGATCTCTATCAGAGATTCTGGAACCTTGCCATAAAGGGCATGGGCCATTTTAAAAGCAACGCCTACACCTGCCAGCTCCTTAAAAGGATATGTTGAATTTGGCAATTTCGGATGAATGATCGCATACGCATCAGGCAAAACAGGCCCCGGTTCATGATGGTCTGTGATAATGAGGTCGATTCCAAGCCTTTTGGCTAAATCCGCTTCATTGATTGCCGCGATGCCGGTATCAACTGTTATAATCAGCCTGCATCCTTTTTCATGAATCATTCGGAAAGCATGTTCGTTTGGCCCGTATCCTTCTGAAAATCGATTCGGTATGTAAAAATCGACGTTTGCCCCCAATTCCTTTAATGCCGTCAACAGGACGGCAGTGCTGGAAACGCCGTCCGCATCATAATCACCGTATACGACAATCTTTTCACCAGCGCGGATTGCTGCAAAAATACGCTCACATGCCCGCTCCATCCCATCCAACAAAAAAGGATCATGAAATGAAGGTTCCTTTATATGTAAAAACTCTTTTGCTTCTTCAACATTTTGAATGCCGCGATTCACAAGTAATCGAGCAGTCAAATATGTAATATTCAAAGAGTCGATTAATGCTCGAACAGCCTCTTCGTTGGACTCATCCCTATATAAACGATTCCAACGAAATTTAGATCTCAGCATGATTTCACCCCTCAACTTCTCCTATTATACAGAACGAAATGAAATGTTTTCAAACACTATTTTTAAGGTTATGTTTCTTCATAAGAAAGAGAGGGGCTGTCCGATGAGTTCCTAAAATGAAGGAGTTTGGAGAAATACATTGTGAAGGACAAAAATAATCGAATAAAATTTGTAAATGTCCTTCATAGAAGCAATGAAGTCCAACTGGAATAAATTGTATGCACTGAATGTCCGTCATAAAACTTTTGGAGAACGTAATGAAGAAAGAGAGCATAAGAAAAACATACTAACATTAGTAGTGTAAATTATCATTTTATCTCCGCATAAAAAGCCTTCTTTTTTGCAAATTCCTTCGGGATGTTCTTCTCCCCTTTTCTGAAAGAGTGTGCTAAAT
>NZ_VISS01000001.1 GCF_007827555.1 Aeribacillus composti | reverse complement strand
ATCGTCCTTTCTGTAATGTTGTGTGGTAACTTCATTTTACTAGAAAGGACGATTTTTTTGTGCATTTTTTTTAAAAAGTGAAAAAATGAGGGGCTCCAAAAAGTCAGTTACCCTGACTTTTTGGACAGCCCCTACTGAGATATGATGGTGCTTATGAGCAAACCTGCAGCAAGCAAAAAGCCTAATAAAGTGTTTGTTTGCGATGTTGCTTTCATGGCCGGCATCATTTCAATAGGCTTTGTTTTGCCGACAAATCGCTTCACCGCTTGAATAGCTTTTGGAATGCTAAGAAAAGCAAGAATAGACCACCATGTGGAATAATCAAAAATGATCATAATAAAAATGAGACAGTAAGAAACAATAAACATAATTGCTAAAAATCGAATTGCATTCTGGCGGCCAAGCAAAATTGCTAATGTTTTTCTTCCGTTTTCCTTATCGCCGTCTAAGTCTCTTATGTTATTCGCAAGCATGATGGCGCCGATCGTGATCGCAATCGGGATCGAATGAATGAAAGCTGTTGAAGTTAGATAACCTGTCTGAATAAAAAAGGAAATAAGGATAATAACGACTCCCATAAATAAACCTGAAGCTAGCTCGCCAAACGGCGTGTAAGCGATTGGATATGGACCTCCAGTATATAAGTATCCTACTGCCATACAAATTGAACCGACTAATGCCAACCACCAGCTTGACTGGAGACAGATGTAAATTCCCAATAGGATAGAGACAACAATACATGTGATTGCTAAATTTAAAACGGTTTGGGGCTTGAAGCCATTTCGGACAATTGCTCCTCCAATTCCGACAGATTCTTCTGTATCAAGACCTCGTTTATAATCGAAATATTCATTAAATAAGTTTGTGGCTGTTTGAATTAACAACGAGGCAGTAAGCATTGTAAGAAAAAGTCCAATATGAATGGGTCCTACTTGCAGTGCCAAAAGAGTTCCGACAATCACGGGGACAAATGCTGCAGTTAATGTATGGGGTCTTAAAAGCATCCACCAAGCCCGAAACCCTCGTTCAGCTTTTATAATGGGTACATTATGTGACTCCGTTTTAGGATGCATAATATGTTCTCTCCTTTATTTCATTCTGAAAACGAAAGCTATTCCCCACAACCTAGTCTAGAAAAATGTCGAAAGAGTGTCAATTGTTTTTCATTGGAATAAATGCTCAAGCCCCATCAAAGAGCTGAGGCAGTTTGTTTGCTTGTTGTTTTGCATTGTGTCATTCTATAATATAGTTGACATAAATTTTGAACAGGTGTATCTTAATATAAGCTATTTTTCGGTTATGGAGGGATCATCTTTGGTTTCAATTCCATGTTCAGATACATTGAGGGATAAAGTTGCGAATGCTGTCAATCATGTCAAAAAATATTCCCATCCAATCATTTTAAGTTATGTATTTGAAATCAAGGAGAAAGATCCGCTCCAGATTTTCTCAAGCTTTCAATCGGCTTATGCAGGGAAAAGATTTTATTGGGCGACACCTGATCGTACATTTATCCTTTGTGGAATTGGTGTTGAGCTCGAATTGACGACAGACAAAAAATTTTCCAACCGTTTTTTTGACATTTATTCAAAGTGGAAAGATTGGAAAGAGCATATACAAATTGAAGGCGCCCATCCGATTGGAACGGGTCCGCTTCTTTTTGGGGGTTTTTCTTTTGACCCTTTAAAAAATGCGAATTCTTCAAAATGGAAACCGTTTCATGAAGCACGATTCACTTTACCTTCTTTCATGATTACAAAAATTGGCCGTCACACACTTGCTACTATAAACAGGTTAATTCAATCAACTGATGATATAAATGAAATTATAAATCATTTCAATACATATGAATACACCTTAAAGAAAAAAAATGAAAACACAAATTCTTTTTTGAATTTTACCATCAAAAAAGAAAGTTTGTTTTATAAAAAAGAGTGGATGGCAGCTGTTGAAAAAGCAACAGAACAAATAAAACAAAACCGTTTTGAGAAAGTCGTATTGGCAAGGGAAATGCTGCTGGAGTTTGAGGGATCGATTGATATACATTATGTTTTATCAATGTTAAATGAACATCAGCCTAATTGTTATTTATTTGTTGTTGAAAATGAAGGAAAAACGTTCGTTGGCGCAACTCCTGAGCGGCTTGTAAGCAAGAGAGACCAAAAGGTTCAGTCTGCATGTGTAGCAGGATCAATTAAAAGAGGAAAAACAGTGGAGGCAGACGAAGAATACGCTCAGATGCTGCTTTCAGATACAAAAAACATTCATGAACATCAAATTGTTGTAAAAGCGATCGAAAAAGTGTTCCGTGAATATTGCCAAGAAGTGCAACTACAAAACAATCCAACGATTTTAAAAACGCCGAATATTCAACATTTGTATACACCTGTTGAAGGAACCGTAAAAAAAGGTTTTACGTTGATTGATTTTGTAGAAAAATTGCATCCGACCCCTGCGCTTGGCGGCTATCCGAAAGATGCTGCTCTAGCATTTATTCGCAATGAAGAACCTTTAGAGAGAGGCTGGTATGCTGCTCCGGTTGGATGGATGGATGATCAGGACAACGGAGAATTTGTCGTTGCGATCCGTTCAGGTCTGCTGGATGAGCAAAAAGCTTATTTGTACGCAGGATGCGGGATTGTTGGAGATTCAAAGCCGGAAGAGGAATACAGGGAGACAGAAATCAAATTTGGACCTATGCAGCATGCATTAGGGGGAAAACTGAATGAAAAATAAAAATCTATCTGACTATGTCATTGCATTTGTAAATGGATTAATTACAAAAGGTATTTCTGAAGTTGTGATTAGCCCAGGTTCACGATCTACCCCGCTTGCGATCACATTTGCAGAGCATCCGAAAATACATACTTATATTAATATTGATGAACGATCTGCAGGTTTTTTTGCTCTTGGATTGGCTAAAAAACAAAGAAAACCTATTGCTTTGCTTTGCACATCAGGAACAGCTGCAGCAAACTATTATCCAGCTATCATAGAAGCCCATTATTCACGCATCCCTCTTGTGATTTTAACGGCTGACAGACCTCATGAGCTGCGGGATATTGGAGCTCCACAAGCAATTGATCAAATTCATCTGTATTCGAACTATGTGAAATGGTTTGTTGATTGCGCTCTTCCTGAAAGCAGTCAAACGATGCTGTTATATATAAAAAATATCGCTCAACGGGCGGTCCAAACTGCAAATGAAAATCCGAAAGGACCAGTCCATATCAATTTACCTTTCCGAGAGCCGCTTTTGCCCGATCTATCGAAAATCCATCAATTGCAGAAGTCTCTTCATATTGAGCCAGTGGTGGAAACAAAAAAGCTAGTCGAACATGAGCAAATTGAACGGATTGTGGATGAAATCGATTCAAGCGAGAAAGGACTTATTGTATGCGGGGAATTACATAACAAAGAGTTTCGTGAACAAGTTTTGGCACTAGCAGAGAAATTGAAATTCCCGATATTAGCGGATCCGTTGTCCAATTTACGCTTTGGCGAACATTCTAAACATTATATTATTGATTGTTATGATTCCATTTTAAAAACGATGGGAAAGAAAGCGTATCTGAAACCTGATGTCGTCCTTCGTTTTGGTGCAATGCCCGTCTCAAAACCGCTGTTTCTATTGTTAAGAGACCATCCTGAAATAAAGCAAATTGTGGTTGATGGTGATGGCGGTTATCGCGATCCTACTTTATCAGCAGAACATGTTCACAGTGATGAAGCCTATTTATGTGAAATGCTGATCAAAAAATGTAAAGATAAACAGGAAACATCCTGGTGCAAAAAATGGAAACAAGTAAACAATCTCTTTCGAGAGTATTTGTCAACGCCGGTCATTGAGGAAGATTCTTTATTTGAAGGAACGGTATATGTCGAATTGCAAAAATTGCTCCCGGATCGCTGCAATGTATTTGTAGGAAACAGCATGCCGATTCGAGATGTCGACACGTTTTTCCATAACAGTGATAAAAATATTACGGTTTATGCCAACCGGGGAGCGAACGGAATTGACGGAGTCGTTTCGACAGCCCTTGGGGTTTCTGCAGCTAGTCATGAAAAAACTATTTTAATCATAGGGGATTTATCATTTTATCATGATTTGAATGGACTCCTTGCTGCAAAACAAAATAAATTGAACTTAACCGTTTTATTAATTAATAATAACGGCGGCGGCATTTTTTCATTTTTGCCGCAGGCGGATGAAAAGACGCATTTTGAACAATTGTTTGGCACCCCGACCAATTTAGATTTTCAATATGCAGCCAGCTTATATAGTGCACATTATAAAAAAATTTCCACTTGGGAAGAATTCAGAAGCGAGTTTCAATTCTGCATGAATAGAGATGGATTAAATATTATTGAAATTCCGACCAATCGACATACACGAGTCAACGAACAGAGAAAATGGCTTCGTTCTGTTTCCTGGGAAATAGAAAGGATGTTATGATGGGAAAATTGGCCGTTCGAAATGTGAATTATTTGGTTGAAACGTTTGGAAAGGGGGAGCCACTTGTTCTCCTTCATGGTTTTACAGGAAGCGGAGAAACCTGGGGATTTTTGAAAAATTGTTTAAAAAAATACCAGCTTATACTTATCGACATCATCGGCCATGGTCAAACAGATTCGCCTGAAAATCCTGAAAGATATCGGATGGAAGAAGCAGTTGAAGATCTAAAAGAAATATTGCTTTCATTAAATATTCGAAAAGCGCATGTGCTCGGGTATTCAATGGGCGGAAGATTGGCATTGAGCTTTGCAATGAGACAGCCGGAATTTGTGAAGACTTTAATATTGGAAAGCAGTTCTCCTGGATTAAAAACTGAAAAGGAACGAGAGGCGAGAAGGCTGCAGGACGAACGACTTGCCCAAATGATTTTGGACGAAGGGGTTGCGGCATTTGTACAACATTGGGAAAATATCCCTTTGTTTTTAACGCAAAAGTCTCTCCCGCCTGCCGTCAAGGACAAAATAAGAAAGGACCGGCTGAAAAATAATGCAATTGGATTGGCAAACAGTTTAAAAGGAATGGGAACTGGCGTTCAACCTTCATGGTGGGGAGCATTAAAAAGTTTCAACATCCCTACATTATTAATTTGCGGTGAAAGGGATCTTAAGTTTTGCAAAATTATGAAAGAAATGAACCAATTGATTCCTTGCTCTGAATTAAAGGTCGTGCCGCAGGCCGGACATGCAGTTCATGTGGAACAGTCAAAATTTTTTGGTAAAATAGTAGATGAGTTTCTCCAACATTTTTCTACATATTAAAGGAGGATAAAAATGGGATTTCCTTGGGTAAAAGAACGAGAATATGATGAAATCATTTATGAAACGTACAATGGGATAGCAAAAATTACGATGAATCGTCCTCATGTACATAATGCATTCACACCAAAAACGGTCGCGGAAATGATCGATGCTTTTTCCTATGCGCGGGACGATGATAAAATTGGTGTAATTATTTTGACAGGTGCTGGTGATAAAGCGTTTTGCTCAGGCGGAGATCAAAAAGTGCGGGGGCATGGCGGATACGTAGGTGATGATAAAATTCCTAGATTAAACGTTTTGGATTTGCAACGGCTTATTCGGGTGATTCCAAAACCGGTTATTGCGATGGTGAACGGATATGCAATTGGAGGAGGACATGTTCTGCATGTCGTGTGTGATTTAACGATCGCATCAGAGAATGCAATTTTCGGACAAACAGGCCCAAAAGTCGGAAGCTTTGATGCAGGATATGGAGTGGGACTGCTTGCCCGGCTTGTTGGTACGAAAAGAGCTCGTGAAATATGGTATTTATGCCGTCAATATAATGCGCAGGAAGCTTATGAGATGGGCTTAGTCAACAAAGTTGTCCCATTAGAGCAGCTTGAAGAGGAAACTGTCAAATGGTGTGAAGAAATTTTGGAAAAAAGCCCAACTGCTATTCGCTTCTTGAAAGCTGCTTTTAATGCAGATACAGATGGTCTCGCCGGTCTCCAACAATTTGCGGGGGATGCGACATTATTGTATTATACAACAGATGAAGCGAAAGAAGGACGAGATGCATTTAAAGAGAAAAGAAAACCTGATTTCAAACAATTCCCGCGTTTCCCATAAAAAGAACAAGCAGCTTGATGGCGATGCATCGAGCTGCTTTATTGTGCAATAATCGAGGTGTCGAGACATGAGTGCAAATCGAAATGAAACACCGAATTGGCTTAAACAGCGAGCTTTTTTGACTCCGGACCGATTGGCCATTCGTTATGAGGGGAAAAATTATTCATTTTTGGACTTGCATCAGCTTGTTGAAAAAAGAGCAAGACAGCTGCATCAAATAGATATCAAGCGTGGAGATACAGTCGGGCTTTTAATGAAAAACAGCTTAGAAATGGTCATTAATATTCATGCTTTAATGTATCTCGGTGCGGTCAATGTTCTTTTGAATACTAGACTAACAGCTGGAGAATTATTATGGCAAATAAATGATGCGAATATAAAATGCGTTATCTGTGATGATGAATTATCGGTTCATTTTCCCGGTAAAAAAGTTATTACATTATCAGAGTTGAAGCTTTGTGATGAAAAGGAAGCAGCATTAGATGACAGCTTTATTTTAGATGACGTGGCAACGATTATGTATACGTCTGGAACAACAGGAAAACCGAAAGGAGTTCAGCAAACATTTGGGAATCATTGGTGGAGTGCGATCGGTTCTGTGCTGAATCTTGGACTGAAGGACGGCGATTGCTGGCTTTTGGCAGTTCCTCTTTTTCATATAAGCGGACTGTCAATTTTGATGCGCAGCGTCATTTATGGAATCGGAATTGTTCTCCATTCTTCATTTTCAGCGAAAGAAGCAAACAGAGCGATCAAAAATGAAGGAGTTACGATTGCTTCCGTCGTTACGGCCATGCTGAATGACATGCTGCAGGAATTAGGAAGTGACACGTATCCGAAATCGTTTCGCTGCATGCTTTTAGGAGGAGGTCCTGCCCCGCGGCTGATTCTTGAACAATGCCGTGAAAAAGAAATTCCCGTTTTTCAAACATATGGGATGACGGAAACGTGTTCGCAAATTGCCACATTAGCCCCTGAATTTTGCTTTTCAAAACTCGGATCTGCGGGAAAACCGTTGTTTCCAGCTCAAATTCGGATCGTAGCAGACGGCAAGGACTGCTCCCCTAATGAAGAAGGAGAAATTGTAGTAAAAGGACCGAATGTTACACCGGGGTATTTACATCGTCCAGACGCAACAAACGAAGCTATACGTGACGGCTGGTTTTATACTGGAGATTTAGGCTATCTGGATGAAGAAGGATTTTTATATGTATTGGATCGCCGATCCGATTTAATTGTTTCGGGAGGAGAAAACATTTATCCGGCGGAGGTTGAAGCAGTTATTTTGTCGCATCCTTCCGTAAAAGATGTAGGAGTGGTAGGAAAAGAAAATAAAAAATGGGGAAAAGTTCCCCATGCTTTTGTCGTCCGAAGCGAAGAGGTGTCTGAAGAAGAATTAAGGCAATTTTGTTTGAAAAAGCTGGCAAAATACAAAGTTCCAAAAGGATTTACATTTGTTGAATCTCTGCCACGAAATGCATCTAAAAAGCTGCTCAGGAGAAAACTAAAAGAATGGCTGTAGTTTTTGGCTACTCATGATCGATAGTTAAAATATCATATTGGCTAATATGCAATAAGTGATGGATTTCGTTTGGCAAATGTTCGAACGAGCCGTATTCATAGCTCCACAAATTTAAAAAAGAACAAACAGAAGAATGGAACGTCTCTTCTGTTGCATTATTCACTTCATGTTTAAATTGAGCGATCATATTTTCCATATCTTTTGCTCCCCTTTAGCTTTATTTGATAATTGTAGTATTTTGCATTATTTTTCATTTATTCACTCGTTTTTTTATTTATATCTTTTTCAATTTCCGGGACAGGGTCAAATCCTCCCGGGTGAAACGGGTGGCATTTCAAGATTCGTTTTACTGTCAGAAAGCCGCCTTTGACAGCTCCGAAACGCTTCACTGCTTCAAGCCCGTATTCAGAGCATGTTGGGTAAAAGCGGCATGAAGGCGGCTTTAACGGGGAGATAAAGATTTGATAAAAACGGATAAGGGCGATCATGACAGATTTCACAGCAAGCACCTCTTTTTTCTGGAATCTTGACAACATTTTAACATAAATGTATGTTATAAAATTTTGTGTTAAAATGGAAACTAAGAAAATGTAAGGAGTGATGGGAATGCCTTCAGTGGAGAGTTTTGAACTGGATCATACAAAAGTGCAAGCACCGTATGTCAGACATTGCGGAGTACATAAAGTCGGCACGGATGGAGTAGTTAACAAATTTGATATCCGCTTCTGCCAGCCGAATAAGCAGGCAATGAAACCGGATGCTATTCACACATTGGAGCATCTTCTGGCATTTACAATTCGCAAATATGCGGAAAAATATGATCACTTTGATATCATTGATATTTCTCCAATGGGGTGTCAAACAGGCTTTTATTTAGTCGTTAGCGGGGAACCGACCGTAAAAGAAATCATTGATTTATTGGAAGAGACAATGAAAGATGCTGTAGAGCAGACAGAAGTGCCTGCCGCAAACGAACTGCAATGCGGCCAAGCGAAGCTTCATGATTTAGAAGGCGCCAAAAAGCTCATGGAATATTGGCTAAAGCATAGTAAAGAGGATTTGGAAAAAGTGTTCAGCTAACAGCTACACGCAATGATGCAACTTTTTTTATAGTTTTAAGAGTGCAAAAAAGGGGTACTGTATAACTAAAAGATTAAATAAAAAGGAGATGGGATTATGTCTAAACAAGATTTATTTCAAATCGTAAATAAACAAATTGCGGATTGGACGGTACTTTATGTAAAATTACATAACTTTCATTGGAATGTAAAAGGAGACCAATTTTTCGTTCTCCATGAAAAATTTGAAGAGCTGTACAATGAAGCTGCAGGTTATATTGACGAATTAGCGGAAAGACTTTTAGCTTTGGGCGCTAAACCTGTTGCTACGATTAGAGAAAGCCTAGAAATCTCCTCTATTAAAGAAGCAGAAGGCGTTGAAACTGCAGAACAAATGGTGCAGGCAGTTGTTGACGACTTTTCCGCCATCATTCAAGATTTGGACAAAGGAATCAAAGTTGCTGAAGAAGTGAATGACGAAGCAACTGGTGACATGCTTCTCGATATTAAAGTGAATCTTGAAAAACATAACTGGATGTTAAAGTCATTCCTTGGAAAATAATTATATCCTTCCTCTTTTGGCTGCGTTAGGCAGCCTTTTTTTATAAATATTTTTCTTTGATAAGGCAATACTTAAAAAGAGGAGGGGGATATAAATGTCCGAAAATCCAAAAAAAACCTATTATATATCAGTAGCTAGCGGTGAGATTTCCCAAAGCAGAGAAGCATCTCCGTGGGATTTTCAAATTTCTGCCAATGATGAGGAAATTACGGAGTTACGGGAGTATTTCGATCAGATTCATTCTACCAGCTGGCAAAATTTCTTCCGGGCGCATGTTCCGTATATACAGTATCATTATGACAAGGAAAATGATGCGATTGATGCTTTAACAAAAAAAGTATATGAATTCATTTATAAGCATGGCGACGAAGAAGCTAGAAAACATATTGCTTCAATGGGTCTTATGCATAATCAAGAATAAGTTATACAATCCTCTTTTCCATATGTTATGATGAAAACAGATAAATGGGAGTAGAGGGATTGATTATGTTTTATTTTAAAGATTTTTACGGCAATGATGTATACCTGTCTTTCCGTCAACACCCTTTTTCTGTTTACCCGAAGCATGTTTGGGTCATCTGCCGATATGAAAACAAATGGCTTTTAACTTTACATGAAGACCGGGGCTACGAGTTTCCAGGAGGAAAAGTCGAGAACGGCGAAAAGCCGGTTGAAGCTGCTGTCCGGGAAGTGAGGGAAGAAACGGGAGGAATTGTCCAAGATATCGTATATATTGGGCAATATAAGGTTATAGGAAAAGAGAAAACGATTGTGAAAAATATTTATTATGCGGAAATTGAGAGGCTCGAAAAACAGAGCACGTATTTTGAAACGTTAGGTCCAGTCCTGCTTGCGGACTTGCCTGAAAAAATTGAGGACGATCATCGCTTTAGCTTTATTATGAAAGATGATGTTCTAAAACGAAGCTTGGAAAAAATTTATGCCGATTACATAAAATAGCTTTTAAATTCCTGAAAGTCGGTTTAGAAATTGTTTAAGGGGGTGTCTAGTAAGTCGTTTTTACGGCTTATTGACGCCCCCATTAATGTGTTAGAAACGTTGATATATCGGTGTTTATGATTTTTTGTTTTCAATGGCGATTTGACTTTCTTGACAGCCTCTTATTGGCTTTTGATTAATGTTTTTTCAATTAGTTCGACAATTTTGTACATGATCGTTGCAAAGATGGCAATGATAACTAGGCTTAACAGCACAAGGGTAAAATTAAAAACTTGGAACCCGTAAATAATCATATAGCCTAATCCTTTAGCTGAAACGAGAAATTCTCCGACGATCACACCCACCCAAGATAACCCGACATTGACTTTCAAAGTAGAAATAATGGTTGGAAAAGATGACGGCAGGATCGCCTCTCTGAACACGTGCTTTTTGCCTGCCCCAAATGTTTGCAGCACTTTTATATAATTCGGATCCACTTCTTTAAAGGAAGTATAGACTACAATTGTAGTAATAATAACCGAAATGATTGTTCCCATCGCGATAATTGAGGTAAATCCGGGCCCAAGTACAACGATGAAAATCGGCCCAAGAGCTACTTTCGGCATTGCGTTTAAAACCACTAAATACGGATCTAATATTTTAGACAGCCTTGGAAACCACCATAATAGAGCAGCAAGTAATGTCCCGAATAATGTCCCAAAAATAAACCCCAAGACCGTTTCAAAAAGCGTCACGTTCAAATTGGCAAGTAATGTACCGTCCTGCAGTTTTTCAACAAATAAGTGAAAAATTTTTGTCGGCGAACTGAATATGAGCGGGTCTATCCATTTTTGGCTGGATGACACCTCCCATATGAGAAAAAAAGAAATAAAAATTAAGATTTGATAAAAGGTAATCCATTTCTTTTCTTTATGCAATCTTTGCAAATATTGTTTATGGAGGAGATCAATTGTTGTTGTTTGTTTCAAGCTGATCTAACTCCTTCCAGATTAAGTCAAAAAGTGAAGTATACGTTGGATGCTGCCTTGTTTTAAACGGGGATGTATCCCGCAATTCTTTTGGGACAGTAAATATTTTGGCAATTTTGCCAGGCCTTTTGGATAGCAGGACAATCCGATCGCTCATGGCGATTGCTTCCCCAATATCATGCGTGACTAGAATGGCTGTTTTTTTAAAATCCTTTAATGTTTGAAAGACTAAGTCTTCAAGCTTTAATTTCGTTTGATAATCGAGGGCGGAAAAAGGTTCATCCAATAGCAGCATTTTCGGATCTGTAGAAAGAGTGCGGACTAAAGCGGCTCTTTGTCTCATTCCGCCTGATAATTGATTCGGATATAGCTTTTCTACATTTTCGAGACCCATTTGGTGCAGAAGCTGAAATGTCCGCTTTTTCTCATTTTCATTCAGTTTGTTCAATAATTTTAATCCAATTAAAATATTTTCCTCTATCGTTTTCCATGGAAATAAATAATCTTGTTGCAGCATATAACCGACAGACGGTGTTGCGGAAGATATTTGCTTTCCGTTCAAAATAACTTGCCCTTCTGTCGGTTTCATGATACCGGCAATGATGGAAAGCAGCGTTGTTTTGCCGCAGCCGCTAGGACCTAGAAAGGATATAAATTCCCCTTCCTCTACTTCCAAATGGATGTCCTCCAAAGCTGTCGTTGCCGATTTTTTTGTAAAATAAGTATGGCTGACATGATCGATCGTTAAAAATGACAATCTCCTCCCCCCTTGTCGATAAATTTACTCCTTTTGAAACAACATTATTTTGCCACTTCGTTTGCTATGGACGTGTTGACTAATAGTTCATAATCAATTTTCTCCGGCAGTTCTCCTGCTTCTTCCACAATTTTTTGCAAATTGTTCCATTCGTCCTCATCTAACAGCGGGGTTTTTGCATAGGATCCTTGGCTTTTATAACGGTCAATGGAAGATATTAAAATATCGATCGGCGTATCTTTAAATTGCGGCGCTATCGTTTCGGCAATTGTTTCGGCGTCATGTTCTTCCACCCATTTTTGCGCTTTGTAGAGCGCTTTTGTGAATTTTTTCACCGTTTTATCATTTTTCTTAATATAGCTTTCTTTTGCCATAAATGTTGTATAAGGAACTTTGCCCGATTCCTTGCCGAAGGATGCGATAATGTGACCTTTTCCTTCTTTTTCAAAAATACTTGCGGTTGGCTCAAACAGTTGAACATATTCGCCTGTACCGGAAGCAAAAGCATTTGCAATATTCGCAAAGTCGATGTTTTGGATAAGGTTTAAATCTTGATGCGGATCGATGTTATGCTTTTTCAGCACAAATTCCCCTACCATTTGCGGCATGCCGCCTTTACGCTGTCCTAAAAAAGTGCTTCCTTTTAAATCTTCCCATTGAAAATCATCCAACTTGGCTCTGGAGACAAGGAAAGTGCCGTCCGTTTCGGTCAGCTGGGCGAAGTTAATGACTGGGTCATTTGCTTCTTGGGCATATACGTAAATGGACGTTTCCGAACCGACAAGACCGATATCAGCGCCGTTTGATAAAATGGCGGTCATTGTTTTATCTCCGCCCCAAGTAGTTTTTAATTCTACGTCCAGTCCTTCTTCTTTGAAAAATTCTTTTTCAATGGCCACGTACAATGGTGCGTAAAAAACAGAATGAGTGACTTCCGCCAGCCGAATTTTTTCCACTCCTCCGCCGCAGGCTGAAAGAGGTATGATGAAAAGGATCACCAATACGATGGAAGCAAGCCTTTTTTTCATGTGAAATCCTCCCTAATGATGTTCATATTAAAGGAAAAATGTTTAAATATATTTATCTAGGATAAAGTATGAAAAAAAAATATAATGTGTGATTGCCTACCTAAATGGAGGTTGAAAAGATGCTGAGAAACGGAGAAATAGTTGACAAACAAATTTTCCCATCACCGAACCCTTCGATTAAGCTTTCCATCGTGACATATATTTCTGAAGGACTAAAAGTGAAAGGTCTGTTAGCAGAGCCTGTTCAAGAAGGTGTTTATGATGGCTTTTTATATTTGCGCGGAGGGATTAAAAATGTTGGTATGGTTCGGGCAGGAAGAATTATACAATTTGCATCAAAAGGCTTTATCGTGATGGCTCCCTTTTATCGAGGAAATTTAGGAGGAGAAGGGAATGAAGATTTTGCGGGGAATGATCGTTTTGATGCGGTCAATGCATTCTATTTGTTGATGAAACATCCGCAAGTGAATCCGGATCGCATTCACGTTTTTGGCTTTTCAAGGGGAGGAGTCATGGCCTTGCTTACTGGGATTATATGCTCAAATGTTCGATCTGTTGTAAGCTGGGGCGGGGTGTCTGATATGTTTTTAACTTATGAGGAGAGAAAGGACTTAAGAAGGATGATGAAAAGAGTTATTGGAGGGACACCGAAGAAATATCCTGACCGCTATAAATGGCGGACACCGTTGTATTACCTTGAAAAAATGCAAGCACCCGTTTTAATCATTCATGGGGGAAAAGATGAAAACGTGTCAATTGAACATGCATATCGATTGGAAAGAAGGCTGAAAGAATTGGGAAAGCAAGTGGAAAGCTGGTATTTCCAACATTTTAGTCATCATTTTCCGCCTCGGCATAACCGGATGGTTTTAGAACGAATGATAAAATGGATGAAAAATTGACCATTATATTTTTCATATGATACATACTAAAAAATGATCGATCAAATGAAAGGGGATTGGAGAAATGGGCATGCCGCTTGAATTAAATACGATGATTATTACAAAAGGGAAGGAAAAGCGGATAGAGGAAAACGTATTTCAGCTTGTCAAAGATGGCTATCGCCTTTATCCTATGAATATTCCTTTGGAAGTTCGAAAAACGTTGATAAGCGATCCTACAGGAACAGCTGAAATTATTAAATTGGAATGGGCTGATAACAAAACCGTGCTTACTTATAATCTCACTTCATTGTACTCAACCAATTAACCGTCATCATATTTCCGTTCATTTGTTGAACGGATTGTGGAAGGAGGAATTTGCTTAATTTTATCGAGTACGGCTTCCATTTGTCTTATCATAAAAAATCGCGTAACCCCTTTTTCATAAAAGTTCGTTGAAAAAGGGGTTTTCGTCTAAAAATCTGCGTATGCCGATTTGTTTTGCCAAACCACATAAAAATATTAAAAGGCTATCGACAAAGTGATATGCTCCCCTTAAGGTAGACAGATTAAAATATAAAAAATCTGTTTTACCTTAGGGGGAGTTTTTCTATGTATAAGCAATATACAACAGAGCTCAAACTTGAAGTTTTACTTGCATATGAAAACCGAGAATGTACTATTCAAGAGCTTTGTAAAAGGTATCAAATTACTAAATATTCTTTAAGGCAATGGATAAAGACAAACGAGGAAGAAAAAAAGAAGAAGCAGAGTTATCTCCAGAAGAGAAAATGAAACTGGAGATGAAAAAGTTAGAAAGAGAAAATGAGCGCTTACGTGCGGAGAATCTATTTTTAAAAAAGTTAGAGGAAATCGAAAGGAGGTGAAAGTAAACCAAATCCGTTTTGAAGACAAGTATATCGCAATCCGGGAACTTCATGAGAAAGAAAACTAAGCATAATCTTATATGTGAAATCGCCGGTATTTCACGAGCTGCTTACTATAAGTGGTTAAAACGTTTTCCCTCAACATGTTGCAGAAAATATATTGAATCGTGAATTTACAGCGGAAAAGCCAAGTGAAAAATGGGTAGCTGATGTCACAGAATTAAAATAGGTTCATCAAAGAGAGCCTATTTAAGTGCTATTCTTGATCTATATGATGGATCAATTGTGAGCGATGTTTTAGGACATTCCAATCATCATCATCTTGTATTCAAAACGTTGGATGAAGCTACCGTACTTTTAAAAGGAGAGCATCCACTTATTCATAGTGACCGTGGGTTCCAATATACCTCTCATGGTTTTAAACGTAGGATAGACCAAGCAGAGATGACACAAAGTATGTCAATAGTAGGTAGATGTATTGATAATGGGCCAATGGTATCTTTTTGGGGAACGCTTTAAATGCGAGAAGTATTATTTACATAAGTATCAGACATTTAAAGAATTAGCTCTTGCGATGGATGAGTACAACCGCTTTTATCATTATGAAAGGTATCAAAAAAGATTAAGCGGCTTTAGCCCCATGGAATATAGAGCTAAAGCCGCTTAGGTATATTTTTATTATTTCTACAGTCTACTTGACAGGGGACAGTTCAAAGCTGTAGCCGAAAGTAAGTAATTTTTTTATATGATTGGACCGCCAAGTTCTTCAATTTCCTTCGGAACGTTCGAGAATTTTTTGAAGTTCTCTTTGAATGCTTTTGCTAATTCATACGCTTTTTGTTCATAAGCGTTTTTATCACTCCATGTTTTAATAGGCTGTAAAACTTCATCAGGCACTCCTGGAACATGAGCAGGAATCGCCAGCCCGAAAATAGGGTCTTTTACAGTTTCCACCTCATCGAGTTCGCCTTCCAATGCTGCCTGAACCATGGCTCTTGTATAAGCAAGTTTAATTCGTTTTCCTACTCCGTATTCTCCGCCGGTCCACCCTGTATTGACTAAAAATACTTTCACATCATGTTCTTCGATTTTTCTTCCGAGCATTTCAGAGTATCTTGTAGCTGGAAGCGGAAGAAATGGTGCGCCAAAGCATGTGGAGAACGTTGTTTTAGGGGAAGTAATACCCCTTTCCGTTCCAGCAAGCTTGCTCGTATAACCGCTTAAGAAATGATACATAGCCTGTTCTTTCGTTAATTTGCTTATTGGCGGCAGAACACCGAACGCATCAGCTGTTAAAAAAATAATTGTGTTAGGGTGACCCGCAATGCTCGGTTTAGCAATATTGTCAATCGCTTCAATTGGATAAGCCGCACGGGTGTTTTCTGTTAATAAGGAGTTGTCATAATCAGGAATTCGTGTCGATTCATCAACCACAACGTTTTCCAAAACGGAACCGAATCGAATCGCGTTATAAATTTGAGGTTCTTTTTCTTCAGACAAACCGATGCATTTTGCATAACAGCCGCCTTCAATATTAAAAATACCAGATGAAGACCAGCCGTGTTCATCATCACCAATTAATCGGCGTTTTGGATCGGCGGAAAGTGTTGTTTTGCCTGTTCCCGATAAACCGAAAAAGAGCGCGACATCGCCTTCTTGACCGACATTGGCGGAGCAGTGCATTGAAAATATATCTCTTTCTGGAAGCAGGAAGTTCATGACGGAAAAGATAGACTTTTTCATCTCGCCTGCATATTCAGTTCCGCCGATCAGGATTATTCTCTTTTCAAAAGAAATAATGATAAATGCTTCTGAGTTCGTTCCATCCACAGCTGGATCTGCTTTAAAGGAAGGAGCGGAAACAATCGTAAACGGATTTTTATGCTCCTTTAAATCGTCTTGGCTTTTCGGACGGATAAACAGTTGGCGAGCAAATAAATTTTGCCACGCCAATTCATTGACCACTTGAATTGGAAGACGATATTTTTTGTCAGCTCCGGCAAATCCGTTAAAAACATAAATTTCATCTCTATTTTTTAAATATTGTATGACTTTTAAGTACAGTTTTTCAAAAACTTCTGATGAAATTGGCTTGTTGACGGGTCCCCAATCAATTAAATGCTTGACAGAATCTTCTTCAACGATGAATTTATCTTCTGGTGACCGGCCGGTATATTTGCCTGTTGTAACCGAAACTGCACCTGTATTTGTTAAAAAACCTTCTTTCCTAGCTAAAACTTTTTCTACAAGTCGTGCGACTGGTAAATTATGATATGCATTTGGTCCGCTGATCAACGAAGCTAATTCATTTGATACATCTACAATATTCATATACATACCATCCTTTTTTTGCATATTTGAAATGGTTTTATAGAAATAGTATAACACATTCGCAAAAATAATCCATCCTATTTATCGATTTCTGAAAATAATGTTTTTACTATATATTTTGCCTTCATTTTTGGGCATCATACGAATCATGATTGATCAGCTGATACTGAAATAATGGATATCAGATGATTTGGAAAATTACAGAGAAGCTTTATTTATTGTTGACAAGTACTTTTTTGCTCCTGTATGATATACATTTGAACGGATACTCTTATCCCGAGTTGGCGGAGGGACAGGCCCTATGAAGCCCAGCAACCGGCTCGTTGAAAGAAGACAGTAGAATATGGCTTTCAAAATCCCGGTATTCTATGGACATACAACATGATGCGAAAGAATTCCATATTCATAGACGAGCAATGGTGCTAACCTGATGCAAGGTTATATCCTTGAACGATAAGAGTGAAAGGCAATGATGTTTATAACAACCTTTCCTCTGGCAGGGAAGGTTTTTTCTATGTATAAGAGAAATCTCGTTTAGCCAAGTTTTTCTTATCGTACGCAATTTTGATATGTTTACAACAGTGGTGAGGGAATGAGTTCCGTGTCAATGTCAAGGAGTGTAGCACTCCATAAACATCATTTTAAGTTTGAGGAGGAAGCAGTAAATGACAAAAAAGCGCCGTCTGTTTACATCTGAATCCGTAACGGAAGGGCATCCGGACAAAATTTGCGACCAAATTTCAGATGCGATTTTAGATGCCATTTTAGAAAAAGATCCGAACGCACGTGTAGCTTGCGAAACATCTGTCACCACCGGACTTGTATTAGTCAGTGGAGAAATTACGACAAGCACGTATGTGGATATACCAAAAATTGTGCGAGAAACGGTCAAAGAGATCGGCTATACGAGAGCTAAATACGGTTTTGATGCTGAAACTTGTGCTGTTTTAACATCAATTGATGAGCAATCACCCGATATTGCTGCAGGGGTGGATAAAGCTTTAGAAGCGCGAGAAGGACAAATGACTGATGAAGAAATTGAAGCGATTGGCGCTGGAGATCAAGGGTTAATGTTCGGTTTTGCATGCAATGAAACGAAGGAATTAATGCCTCTCCCGATTTCCATTGCCCATAAGCTTTCACGCCGGCTTACAGAAGTTAGAAAAAGCGAAGAAATTCCTTATTTGCGTCCGGACGGAAAGACGCAAGTTACGGTAGAATATGATGAAAATGAACAGCCGGTTAGAATTGACACAATTGTCATATCGACTCAACACCATCCGGAGGCAACTTTAGAACAAATTAAGCAGGATATTAAAGAAAAAGTAATTGATCCGGTTGTGCCAAAAGAACTGATCGATGAAGAAACAAAATATTTCATCAACCCTACCGGACGTTTCGTTATTGGCGGACCACAAGGAGATGCAGGATTAACGGGACGAAAAATCATTGTCGATACTTACGGAGGCTATGCGCGCCATGGCGGAGGAGCTTTCTCAGGAAAAGATCCGACGAAGGTAGACCGATCTGCAGCTTATGCGGCTCGTTATGTAGCGAAAAATATTGTCGCAGCCGGACTTGCAGACAAATGCGAGGTTCAGCTGGCCTATGCAATTGGTGTGGCGAAACCTGTCTCTATTTCTGTTGATACGTTCGGTACTGGCAAAGTAAGCGAAGATGTTTTAGTTGAATTAATTCGCAATAACTTTGATTTGCGCCCAGCTGGCATTATAAAAATGCTTGACTTGCGCCGCCCGATTTACAAACAGACAGCTGCTTACGGTCATTTCGGACGCAACGATCTAGATTTGCCATGGGAACGCACAGATAAAGCGGAAGCTTTGCGCGAACAAGCTCATCAATATTTGTAAAATAAAAAAGGTGTCCAATGCGATGCATGCATTAGACACCTTTTTGCTTTTATGGTCCGAATGCGACAAAACAGATGGTGCCTGCTGAAGCTCCTAGAACTATTCCCGCCAGCACATCTGAAGGGTAGTGTAGGCCAAGAAAAATTCTTGATAGTGCTACACTGAATGCGAGAGGAAGCAAAATCCATGTTAAGGCTGGAAAAAAGAGCAAAAATGGTGTAGCCACTGAAAATACAGCTGTCGTATGTCCAGAAGGAAATGAATGGTCAGTTAACGGATTTTCTAACACTTTTGTTTCAAATAATGTAAGATAAGGCCGTCTGCGTGGATAAATTCTTTTCACAATGAAAACCGGAATATGACTGAAAAAAAGAGCAGCTGAACTTGCCAAGGCAACAGTTTTTACAGGTTCATTAAAAAATAACATCAGCATTAAACATGTTGCAATTGAAAAAACAGCCCCTCCTAAATGAGTAATATACCGAAAATAAACATTCAGTCCTTTTCGTTCAAAATGCGAATTAATCAGTTTGAACAACTTGCACTCAAATTGGTAAAGCTGATTCAGCAGTCTGCCCATGTTAAAGTTCCTCTTTTCAAAAAGCAAAAATTCTTATAAAAAATTTTCTCTCATATTTATGTAAACTTCAACAAATCTAATAAAAATTTTACAAAATTTTAAAAATGCATGAAGCTGCCCGGTAAAGAATGACATTTGAAAGAGAAAGTTTTAAAATGTTTTTATAAGCAATTTATATGTTGTTCATACGAGCAATATTTTTATAATATTGAGCTTTTTCGATATACTCGCGACGGATGCGCTCCATATCTTGAAGATCTTCTTCTGTTAATTCTCTAATCACTTTGGCGGGTCTTCCGAATGCTAAAGTTTTCTCAGGTATCTTTTTGCCTGGCGGGACAAGACTGCCTGCACCGATAAAAGCGCCTTTTCCGATTTCTGCTCCATCCAGAATAATCGAACCCATTCCAATTAGAGCTCCTTTCCGCACAATCGCACTGTGGAGCAGAACTTGATGGCCGACGGTTACATCATCTTCAATAATTAACGGTTTATTTGGGCTCTGGTGCAGACAGCATTGGTCTTGAATATTGACCCGATTTCCAATAATAGTTGGGGCAACGTCACCGCGAATAACCGTCTGAAACCAAATGCTTGATTCATCTCCTATTTGAACATCGCCGGTGATTGTGACAAAATCAGCTATATAAGCCGAATCGCTAATTATAGGTTTTTTGTCTTTATATGGATAAATAACCATGGGAACCATCCTTTTCTTTTTTTCATATTATAACAAATTTTCCGTCATGTTCGGAAAGGAGTTAATTTATGTGGAAATGGGTAAGTTCTAGTCCTAAAGCTGCGATTGTCATCATTCATGGAGCTTTAGAACATCATGGACGTTACAAATGGCTGATAAAAAAGTGGCAAACAAACGGGTACCATGTTGTCATGGGGGATTTGCCAGGACAAGGAAATTCATCCTCCAGACGGGGACATGTCCAATCGTTTGATGAATATATTGATGAAGTTGACCGTTGGATCAGGGAGGCTCAATCTTTCCAATTGCCGCTTTTTTTGCTGGGGCATAGCATGGGCGGTTTAATAGCCATACGTACGCTGCAGAGAAATAAAATTCCGTTAAACGGGGTCATTTTATCTTCGCCATGTTTAGGAATTTTGCAAAAACCGAGTAAAGCGCTCGATCTTTTGGCAAAAGGATTAAATATTTTCGCGCCTAGGGTACGCTTTGATTCCGGTTTGACAGTTGAGATGGCAACGAGAAATAAGGAAATTCAAGACATAAACAGAAACGACTCCCTTTACGTAAGAAAAGTTTCTGTGCGCTGGTACAGAGAGCTTCTTCATGCTATTGAACTAGCATTTCAGCAGCTTCCGCAGTTTCCAGATGTCCCTCTTTTCGTCATGCAGGGAGGAGAAGACAAAATTGTTGATAAATCAGCAGTTCAAAAATGGTATAGTCAGTTGAATCTCACGGAAAAGAGCTATAAAGAATGGGAAGGACTATATCACGAAATTTTTAATGAACCGGAAAGAGAACTTGTTTTTCAAGATGCGTTGAGATTTACAGAAAGCCATTTAACATAAACACTGGAATTTTACAATGAAGAGGTGAGTTGATCTTTGAGTATACCTGAACACCCTATCAGCCTTATGTCAAGAGTTTATAGGGAAATTCTTCCGACCGTCCATTATTACTTAGATGGGTGGAAAAAAAAGGCTGAGGAAATACCGAATCCTGAATTGAGAAAGCAGGCGCTTGCAAGCATAAATACGAAGGCATTTCATTGCGAAGGAGGAAGCATTTTAGCGCTTTTGTCGAACTCTCATATAGAGGAATGCATAGAGTTTATCGTTGCTTATCAAACGATTAGCGATTACTTGGATAATTTATGCGACAGAAGCACTTCTTTTGATCCGGAAGATTTCCGCATGCTGCACCAATCAATGAAGGACGCACTGTCGATTCATGCAGAATTAAAAAATTACTACCAATTTCGTGAGGACCAAGATGACGGCGGATATTTAAAAGAGCTTGTCATGACATGCCAAAGAATGCTGAGCCAATTGGAGAACTATCCGGTTATAGCTGGCTATTTGATGGAGCTTTGCGAATATTATTGTGAACTGCAAGTACATAAGCATGTAATAGAAGAGGAAAGAGTGCCAAGGCTAGTACAGTGGTTCGAACAATATAAATCTTCCCTCCCGGATATGCGGTGGTATGAATTTTCTGCCTGCGCTGGATCGACATTGGGCATTTTTTGTTTAGTCGCCTATGCATTTCAGCCCAGCTTTAACGAAGCGATTGCCAAAAAAATTAAAGACGGTTACTTTCCATATGTGCAAGGGCTTCACATTTTATTGGATTACTTTATTGATCAAGAGGAGGATCAATTGGAGGGCGATTTAAATTTTTGCAGTTTTTATGAAAGCACATCAGAAATGATGGAACGATTAGCTCATTTTGTACATGAAGCGGACAAAAATTTAAAAGGTATTCCGAACGAAAATTTTCATAAATTAATTAACCGCGGATTGCTCGGCATTTATTTATCTGATGACAAAGTATTAGTACATAAAGATTTAGGAAAGCTGGCTAAAAAATTAATAAAAAAAGGAGGAACAACCTCCGTTTTCTTTTATGTGAATGCTAGGGCATATCGAACGTTCCGAAAATGGAATTTGATTAAATCTTCTTGATGGATAAAGCTAGCCGGGATATTATTCCCGGCTATTTTGCTTTTTCGATTGCTACAATAAACGGAGGGGAATTTTTTTGGTTTAAAAACCGGTATTCAAGTACATGAGCAGTATGTTGATCGATTTGTTCGGCAAATTTAAGAAGCTCATCTCTCTCACGTTTTCCTTCCGGATGGCCGTGATAAACGACCAGCACGATCATTCCACCGGGTCTTAGTATGGATAAAAGCTGCTTTACTGCTTCAATAGTTGATTCTGGTTTTGTCACAATGTTTTTTTGGCCACCGGGCAAATAACCGAGATTAAACATCGCACCGGCGATATGATTGTGATGTTTTTTCGGAATCGTATTGAAAATGTCATCATGGCTGGAATGAAACAAAGTAACACGGTCGATTAAACCGGATTCCTTCAACCGTTTTTTTGTCTCTTCAAGCGCTTGTTTTTGAATATCATATCCAAACACATGACCTTGTTCGCCAACGAGTTGTGCTAAAAAGACGGTATCATGTCCGTTCCCGACTGTTGCATCAATAACGATATCGCCGTTTTGGACAGCGGAAGCCATCAATTTTTTTGCAAATGGAAGAATGCGAATGAGGTTCATTTTGACATCACTCGATCTTTTGTATAATACTTCCCTTGGTAGCTGTTTCGTTTTTCGAGTTCGGCATCAATGGCATTCAGCACTTCCCATTTGTTAACGCTCCACATCGGCCCTATCATTAAATCGATCGGACCGTCGCCTGTAATGCGATGAACGATCATTTCAGGAGGCAGTACCTCTAGCTGATCGCAAACTAATTGTACATATTCATCAAAGGATAAAAAGCGCACCATCCCTTTTTCATATTGCTTAACCATCGGTGTACCTTTTAACAAATGGAGCAGATGAATTTTAATTCCTTGAACATCCAGCTTAGCAACTTCTTTTGCAGTTTCCATCATCATATCGTACGTTTCAAGCGGAAGACCGTTTATGATGTGTGTGCAAACTCGGATTCCGTGCTTTCTGAGCTTGTTAACTCCTTCCACATAACATTCATAATCGTGCGCACGGTTAATTAAATCAGCGGTCCGCTGGTGAACGGTTTGCAATCCTAATTCAACCCAAAGATATGTCCTCTCATTTAATTCCGCCAAATAATCAACAACATCGTCAGGCAAACAGTCAGGCCTTGTAGCAATGGACAAACCGACAACTCCTTCGAGACCTAATACCGTTTCATATTTCTCACGAAGAACTTCCACGGGTGCATGAGTGTTTGTAAATGCCTGAAAGTAAGCAATATACTTTCCGTTTTTCCATTTCTCATGCATTTTGCTTTTAATGTCGTGAAATTGCGTAACAAGATCATCAGCTCTGTTTCCGGCAAAATCGCCCGACCCTGCGGCACTGCAAAACGTACACCCGCCATGTGCTACCGTACCGTCGCGGTTTGGACAGTCAAATCCTCCGTCTAAAGCAACTTTAAACACTTTATCTCCAAATGTATTTCGTAAATGGTAATTCCATGTATGATACCGTTTGTTGTCATTCGTATACGGAAATGGATTGTGGTTCGCCAATTCCTACTCCTCCTGTTTCGATATACTATCAAGACATTTTACCATGATTGCCAAACCAATCTCAAATAAGAATTTACCAGCTTTTTTCATGATGGAGCTTGCAGAAATAGCGAAAAATACAGTTGATGAAGAAATTCTTCATCAAGGAGGGGATTTGTTTGGCTACTAGACAATCCGTGGAAGAGTGCATTCAACATTGCCAGCAAGCATTGGAATATGCAAATGAGCAATATATTGAAGGACTGAAACAGGAGCATTACAATGATGAAGAATATACAAATGCACAGCAAAAGCTTCAAGATGCGCTTGCAGAAGTGGAAAAACTCAGTTTAAGCGCAAATGACCAGCAGCGGGAGCAGCTTCACCGCATGCGCCTTCAACTGCAGCACCTTCAAAATGAGATGATTTTGCTCGATCATTAAAATTCCAGGGCAAAGCCTGATTGTAGGCTTGCCCTTTAATTGCAATTATGATTTTTCATTTATTCTTTAGCCGATTTGATCTTATATATAAATTTGCATAAGGAAAGAATGGTTTTTGGAATAAAAACGAAAATATAGAATAAAAATATCTTTCAACAGATTGCGCTATTACCGATATAAAAGCTCGGCTCAATGCGAATGAACGATTACATTTTAAAACAAAATCGGGATCAGTTTGTTGAACATCAGCCAAACTTCTAGCAAAAGCTGCTATACGACTATGTACATCATAATTTTTCCCTAAGATCAAGAGCCCCCGAACGAGTGAAATCATTCAGTGTTTTTTATATGCGGAATCAGAAATGTTGATTGCATCTTTTCTGTATTATGTGTACTATATAATGTAGTACACATAATACAAAAGAGTCCTTTTTGTAAGAAAGAAGGGTATTTGATGTTTGAAATTGACCCGAGAAGTGCCACTCCGATATATGAGCAGATCATAAAAAAAATGAAAGAACTATGTATCAAAGGTGTGTTAAAGCCTGGCGATAAACTGCCCTCTGTAAGAGAGATGTCTTCCATGATTATCGCTAATCCTAACACGGTTTCAAAGGCTTATAAAGAGCTGGAAAGAGAAGGCTTGATTGAAACGATGAGAGGACGGGGGACATTTGTATCGAAAATGGTGCAGAAAAAGCTGGATGAAGAGAAAATTGAAATAATTAAAGAGGAGCTACGGCAAATTATGATCGATGCATTTTATGCAGGAATCAGCTTTGAACAAATATACCAATGGATGAAAGACATGAATAACGAATTTGCCAATGCTTTTCATAAATAAAGTTTAGCAAAGAAAAAGTATTTGAATCTCTGCAGCGTGAGTTTCAGCTTGTTTGGCTAAAACGGTTCAGAAAAGATAAAGGAAAAACTTTGTTCGGAGGGCATATCTTATTCTTCTCGGTGTTATTCATGCAGCTTTGGCTGCCCATTAGCTAGGTAAAAAATCCCGGAAAAACGGCATAAATTCAATTAAACCAATGCGTATCGGTAAGATTCTTGTATGAACCATGCGAGTAAACGGGCAGAATTATTTTTTGTTGGAACCATTAAAAAATCCCAATCCATATATTTGTCATTTTAGCTATTGCAACCAACAAAAAAAACGAAAATTTCCAGTGAAATGTAAATGTAATAAAATAATAAAGGATTCTTAATTTTTTTCTCCTAAAATTATAAAAGGAAATATACATTTAAAGTGAAACTATTTTGATTTTAGTTCGTTCTAATTGTTGAGCTGCTTTAAGTTGAGGTGAATAAAATGTTAAAAGACCCAAAGATATTAATATTAACGGCAAATTATGGAAATGGTCATATCCAAGTTGCTAAAACATTGGAGCAGTCTTTGCATAAGATGGGAATCAACAACGTAAAAGTTTCTGATTTAATTAGCGAGTCTCATCCAATTATGGCGGAAATTACAAGATATTTATATTTGAAAAGTTTTTCCATCGGTAAGCAATTTTATCGGTTATTTTATTATAGTGTGGACAAAATGTCTAACAAACGCATTATGAATTTGTATTTGAAGCTTGGACACCGCAAGTTGAATCAGCTAGTAAGGGAGATAAATCCTGACATCATCATTAATACATTTCCTATTTCAGTTGTTCCTGAATATCGCACGCGGACAGGCGTGTTCATCCCGACATTTAATGTGCTGACCGATTTTTGTCTTCACCGAGTATGGGTTCATAAAAACATTGATAAATATTATGTTTCGTGCGACGATGTGAAGGAAAAACTGACAATGCTCAACATCCATCCAGCGCTTGTCAAAGTAACCGGAATTCCTATTCGGCCGCAGTTTGAAGAAAAAATGGAAACGATCGATTTATATAAAAAATACAATTTGGATCCGAACAAGAAAACTTTGTTAATTGCTACAGGCGCTCATGGAGTTTTAAAAAATGTAAAAGATTTGTGTGAATCATTTTTTACACGAGATGACATGCAAATAGTCGTTGTATGCGGAAATAACCAATCGCTGAAAGATGAGCTTGAACCGCTTCAGTATATTCACCCGGATCGAATAAAAGTTTTTGGCTATGTCGAAAGAATCGACGAGCTCTTTCGCATTTGTTCCTGCATGATAACAAAGCCTGGAGGGATTACTCTCAGCGAGGCGGCCGCATTAAAAGTTCCGCTTATTCTCTATAAACCTGTTCCGGGGCAGGAAAGGGAGAATGCCGATTTGTTTGCAGCAAAAGGGGCGGCGGTTGTCATCAATAAGCTTGAAAAAGTTCAAGAGACGGTCAATGATTTATTTAACCACCCTGAAAAAATGGAAAAAATGAAAATGAGCATTGCTGAATTATATAGACCAAACGCTGCTGACACGATCTTGCAGGACATTTTAAATGAAGCAGAAATGCTGCTTGATTCAAGCTTGAAAGGGTCTGTCAATTATTAATTATTAGACTGAAATCCAAATTTTTCGACATTGACTTGCATGAACTCATAAAATTCATTAAAATAACAATATGATAAGTGGATGAAAAAGCAAGAACGGTGAAAAGGATCAGTAGTGGATAAAGGCGTCTAGAGAGTTGACGGAAGGTGAAAGTCAATCGTTGTTTATTCACGAACTCCCCTTTGAGTTGCGGGTGTGAAATGTATTCCGGTACAGACTAATGCCCGACGTGTTTCCACGTTACGGAACAGAGTGAGTGCATTTGCGCTAATTTGGGTGGTACCGCGGGAAATTGTCTCTCGTCCCTTCGTCGTGGGGATGGGAGTTTTTTTATTATTTGACGCTTATACATATATATAGCAAAGGAGGATTTTTACATGTCTTACAACCATCGTGAGATTGAGAAAAAATGGCAAGATTATTGGCTAAAAAACAAAACATTTAAAACAGAGGATGATTCCGATAAACCGAAGTTTTATGCATTGGATATGTTTCCGTATCCTTCGGGAGCTGGTCTTCATGTAGGCCATCCTGAAGGTTATACGGCAACCGACATTTTGGCGCGAATGAAACGGATGCAAGGATACAATGTTCTCCATCCGATGGGATGGGATGCATTTGGACTTCCGGCTGAGCAATATGCTTTAGATACCGGCAACGATCCTGCGGAATTTACGAAAAAAAATATTGATAATTTTCGCAGACAAATTCAATCACTAGGATTTTCCTATGATTGGGATCGGGAAGTAAATACAACTGATCCGGAATATTACAAATGGACGCAATGGATCTTCTTAAAGCTTTATGAAAAAGGACTTGCTTACATTGATGAAGTGCCCGTCAACTGGTGCCCAGCACTCGGAACTGTTCTTGCAAATGAAGAGGTCATCGACGGAAAAAGCGAACGGGGAGGACATCCTGTTGAACGCCGTCCGATGAAACAATGGGTGTTAAAAATTACCGCATATGCTGACAGGCTGCTGGAAGATTTAGAAGAGCTTGATTGGCCGGAAAGCATAAAGGAAATGCAGCGAAATTGGATCGGCCGGTCGGAAGGTGCGGAAGTTCATTTTACAGTCGATGGAACTGATAAAACCTTTACTGTTTTTACTACTCGTCCAGATACGCTTTTCGGTGCTACGTATACAGTGCTTGCGCCTGAACATCCGCTTGTGAAAGAAATTACAACCGAGGAACAAAAAGAAGCGGTGGAAGCCTATTTAGATCAAATTAAAAGTAAAAGCGATCTCGAAAGAACGGACTTGGCGAAGGAAAAAACAGGCGTGTTTACCGGAGCCTATGCTGTAAATCCTGCCAATGGAGAAAGATTGCCGATTTGGATTGCCGATTATGTTTTAATGAGCTATGGTACAGGTGCGATCATGGCCGTGCCTGCCCACGATGAACGGGACTATGAATTTGCGAAAAAATTTGACCTGCCGATTAAAGAGGTTGTCGCTGGAGGAAACATCGAACAAGAAGCTTATACAGGAGACGGCGAGCATGTAAATTCCGACTTTTTGAACGGATTGAATAAAGAAGAAGCAATTGAAGCGATGATCAAATGGCTGGAGGAAAACAAAAAAGGACAAAGAAAAGTGACATACCGTCTTCGAGACTGGTTGTTCAGCCGTCAACGTTATTGGGGTGAACCGATTCCGATCATCCATTGGGAAGACGGCACGATCACAGCTGTTCCTGAAGAGGAGCTGCCGTTAGTGCTTCCGGAAACAGATGAAATTAGACCTTCGGGAACCGGTGAGTCACCTTTAGCGAATATTGAGGATTGGGTGAATGTCGTTGACCCGAAAACAGGCAAAAAAGGGCGGCGCGAAACAAACACAATGCCTCAATGGGCGGGAAGCTGCTGGTACTATTTGCGCTATATTGACCCGCACAATTCAGAACAATTAGCTGATCCTGAAAAATTGAAAAAATGGCTGCCTGTGGACATTTATATCGGCGGGGCTGAGCATGCTGTTTTACACTTGCTGTATGCACGTTTCTGGCATAAATTTTTATACGATATCGGAGTAGTTCCGACGAAAGAACCGTTCCAAAAATTGTTTAACCAAGGAATGATCCTCGGCGAAAACAATGAAAAGATGAGCAAATCAAAAGGAAATGTCGTCAATCCTGATGAAATCGTTGAAAGCCACGGAGCGGATACTCTCCGTTTATATGAAATGTTCATGGGTCCGCTTGATGCATCCATTGCATGGTCAACAAAAGGACTCGACGGCGCAAGAAGATTTTTAGATCGTGTATGGCGGCTGTTTGTAATGGAAAATGGCGAGTTGAATCCGAAAATCGTCGATGAACCTTCTCAAGAGCTTGAACGCATTTATCACCAAACAGTGAAAAAGGTAACGGAGGATTATGAAAATCTGCATTTTAACACAGCTATTTCGCAACTGATGGTATTTATTAATGAAGCTTATAAAGCGACAATTCTTCCGAAAGAATATATGGAAGGCTTTGTAAAGCTTTTATCGCCGGTTGCTCCGCATATTTGCGAAGAGCTTTGGGAAAAACTCGGCCATTCTGAAACGATTGCTTATGAATCGTGGCCGGCATGGGATGAATCAAAGCTTGTCGAAGATGAAGTGGAAATTGTCATTCAAATCAACGGAAAAGTGCGGGCAAAGCTGCTTGTACCAAACGATGCTTCTAAAGAGGAAATGGAAAAAATCGCGATGGATGATGAAAAAATAAAAGAACAGCTTGAAGGCAAAACCGTTCGTAAAGTGATTGCTGTTCCTGGCAAGCTTGTCAACATCGTAGCCAATTAAGCTTGAATATCAATGAAAGGATGGCCATTCATGGTAAAAGAAATCACACCAAATGATCTCAAAACGAAGCTTGAAAACGGCGAAACATTAGACATTATTGATGTCCGCGAGGAAGAAGAAGTAGAAGAAGGCATGATTCCACAAGCAAAACATATTCCGATGGGAGAAATCCCGGACCGCATTGAAGAATTTGATAAAGAAAAGGAATATATTTTCGTCTGCCGCTCAGGAAGAAGAAGTGAAAATGTTTGTTTATATTTACAGGATCTTGGTTTTAATGTCATCAATATGGTTGGCGGAATGCTCGAATGGACAGGGGAAACCAAACCGAAGAGCGAGATAAAAAAATAAGTGGAAAAACCGCGCTTATGTAGGCGCGGTTTTTTCCTTATAAAGGAAGATTAGCGTGGCAAAACAGTAAACCATACCGCATGTAATACCCTCAAAATCCCCATAAAAACTGCCGACAAGAGCAAATCTGTTCCCTTTATTAAAAGTGTCATATTTGTACAAGCATAAAAGTATATTGGAAGCAACGAGATAAATAAAGGGAGTGTGAAGAAATTGAGCTATAAAGTCGCCATTTTTGACGAAGAGCATGAAAAAGATTTAGAAGAGGAAGTGAACGCTTTTTTAACTGCGCTTCCAAGTCAAAAATATATCGACATAAAATATCATGTAGCGGTAACATGCGATCAAAAAGGTGAACAAATTTACTGTTTTTCAGCGATGATTATTTACAAAGAATAAGAAGACTTTCACATTAATAATGAAAAGTCTATTATATTTAGTAAGAATGTAAACAGAATTAGACGTGAAGCGCAGGTTGATTGTAATTTTAGAGAATCTTCGTCAATGCATCAATGTTCGCATGCGCTCCAAGCAGTTGCTATGCCCAGTGGATCTTGAAAGCTTATAAGCACTGATCCAGATAGGAAACACTTTATAAATTGTACCTGATGTGAGAAAGTCAAATAAAACTGAAATGATCGCCATCGTTTTGCAGGATGGAAGACGGACTAACTCATGAAAAAGCTTTTTAAAACAAGCTTTGGACCCGCTTGAAAATCCTTGTTTATGGGGAATCTAGGTCTTTTTTTATTGGAAAAAAGATTTCAATGCCGTTCCGAAGCGACTGCACGAAAAAAAGGATGGCCAATTTTTTGAAGTTATCCTAGAACCTTTTGATTTGAAAGGAAAAAACGCTTCGCATCAACCAGAAATTGTAAGCGCTAAGACAAAAAAGGGTGATCATATGTACTACAGTGCGATGTTGAATATAAAAGGAAAAAAGACAGTCGTTGTCGGCGGAGGGAAGGTAGCGGAAAGAAAAATAAAAGCTTTGCTCGATGCATGTGCTGATATAACGGTTGTCAGTCCCGATCTATCAGATCATCTTCTTCGAATGCATCAAGAAAAAAAAATATCGTGGAAACAAAAAACGTTTGAAAAAGACGATGTAAACGGTGCGTTTCTAGTCATTGCGGCAACGAATGAAAGGGAAGTTAATGAGCAGGTCTACCAGTCATGTGAAGCACATCAGCTGATCAATGTAGTGGATGCACCTGAAAAAAGCAATATCATTATGCCGGCAACATTTAAAAGGGGCGATTTAATCATCAGTGTATCAACGAGCGGGAAAGTTCCGGGGCTCGCCAGAAAATTAAAAAATAATTTGGCAGAGCAGTTTGATGAACATTTTGCTGACTATGTTGAATTTTTAAAGGAAGGTCGAAAACGTGTCTTAGAAGAAATCAACGACCCAGAGCAAAAAAGGATTGTTTTACATCAATTATTAGACAAGAGCTTTTTAGAAGCTTCAAATGAAGAACGGTATAAGCAGCTGGAAATGCTTTTGAATGCGAACAGGTCTAGCGAATAGCTAAACCGGATCGCACATGGCCGTTCAACGGGATAGCGATTTGTGCAAAAAAAGAAGCGCCCCCAAAAGTCAGCTGCCCAGTTCATAAAAAACGTTCTTTCTGCAAAATTGGGCTTGTCACCTCACATTTTACTAGATAGGACGTTTTTTTGTGTGTCTTTTAAAAAAAAGAGTAAGTTATCCTGACTTTTTAGACAGACCCATCAATTTATGCGCTTTGAATGAAAAAGGTAAGGTTTAAAAATGCAATTTGATACTATGACATCCAAAACGTTCCATTTAATACCATGACATTAAATACGGATTAATTAGGTTCTTTAGTTATAACTGTTATTGTCACTAAAACTAAGATGGAAATTATAAATAAACCAATTGTAATAAAGGTATCTTTGAATAAAAAACTAGTGAATGCAGTCCATAATAATATTCCTATTGATAGAACTAACATTGGTTTAAAATTTTTAAACTTAACTAAATAATACAAAAGGAAAAATATCGGATATGTGTATCCAAGGAAAATTAGGGCATTTATTCTATCAGTCTGTATAGATAAATCAAAAGATGTGATTAACATATAAATCGGAATACTAAACACTGCTAAAAATACGGATTTGTTACAATTCATTAGAATTATCCTCATTTCATATTAAATTATACCATTATTATACTATTTTAATACAAAAAATGTTAAATATGTATTTTTTTGATATTATACTATTGTATTTAAAAATATAAGAGTAAGATGAAATGATGTCTTTAGCATTCTAATAATAATAAGCTAGTGTTTTACCCGTTAGTCAAGGGAATTTCTTCTATTCATGGTAAACATTATTTACTATATAGTGATCGAGGATTTCAATTTACTTCACATGGATTTAAAGGAAGGGTTGATCAAGCAGGGGTAACACATAATATGTCTCGTGTAGGACGATGTATAGAATAATGGTCCAATGGAATCCTTTTGGGGAACATTAAATGTGAAAAATATTATTTACATAAGTACGATACATTAGAAGAACTAAAGAATGCGGTTGATGAATACATCCAATTTTTCAATTACCATCTGTATCAAGAAAAATTAAACGGTCTCAGTCCTTTGGAATATAGAGCCAAGACCGCTTAGATCAATTTTTATTATTTCCACTGACTACTTAACAGGAGGCAGTTCAACTTATCGGTTCGCCCTTTTCCACGTAACGGCTTGCGTACAAGCCTGCCAACCGTCCGGTTACGAGCGCAGCCGTGATGTTGTAGCCGCCCGTGTAGCCGTGAATATCCAATATTTCACCGCAAAAATAAAGACCGTTCATTAGTTTAGAGGCCATCGTCTTTGGATCAATTTCCTTTATAGAAACGCCTCCGCCGGTCACAAACGCTTTTTCGATTGGAAGCGTGCCGTTTGCTTCGAAGCGGAAATCTTTCACTAAGCGAACAAATTGACGCAGCTTATCTTTTGAAAGCTGGGAGAATGTCATCGAATGGTCGATTTCGGATTCTTCCAGCAAAAATAGTAAATATCGTTCAGGCAAGAGACCTTTTAATACATTTTTAACAGCCTTTTTCGGTTCGCCTTTCAAATTCAGCCAAATATGCTGAAAAAGATTTTCTTCATTTTCAGTAGGCAAAGCGTCAATTGACAACGTCACCGTTTTTTCTTTTTTCAATTGTTTTACAACAAATTGGCTGCATCTTAGTGCAGCAGGACCTGATAAGCCGAAATGGGTAAAAATAAAATCCATTTTGTGCGTAATAATCGGTCTGCCCTTTTGATTCAACACACTTAAAGCCGCATCTCTTAACGACAGGCCTTGCAATTGTTTTGTTCGGATAAACGGTTCATTCGAAGTAATCGGCACTTCAGTTGGAAATAATTCCGTCACAGTATGACCGGCTTTTTTGGCCCACACGTATCCGTCTCCAGTACTTCCGGTATGAGGGACAGATTTTCCTCCTACAGCTACGATAACAGCTTTGGCAGGAATAAAGGTTTTATTTTTCAACCAGATTCCTTTTACTTTGCTTTCACTGTATTCGATGTTTTCAACCGGATGATTTGTTTTAATTGTAACGTTCAGCCTTTTTAGTTCGGAAAGTAGCGCATTGACTACGTCTTGAGCTCTGTTTGATACTGGAAACATCCGGCCATGGTCTTCCTCTTTTAAACGAACTCCAAGGTTTTCGAAAAAGCGTATAATGTCTTCATTATTAAATTGCGAAAAAGCGCCATACAAAAATCGTCCGTTGCCGGGAATATTTTTGATAATTTCTTCAATTGACCGGCGATTTGTTACATTGCACCGTCCGCCACCGGAGATCGCCAGCTTTCTTCCTAATTTTTCTCCTTTATCGACTAACAGCACGTTCGCTCCGTTTTCAGCGGCGGCGATGGCGGCCATCAATCCAGATGGTCCTCCTCCAATTACTGCTACATCATAATTCATATTCTCACAACCTTTAAGAAGTTGATGTTGCTTGTCCAATTTATTCGTACTTTTAGATTGATCCTAGTTTCGTCTACATCCTAGTCTTATATCATTATAAAAAGATGAATTTTTGAATTCAATGAGTGATGACTATATCTTAGTTCCTAGTGAATGTGGTAAAATGTTATAGTTGAAAATTTTTGTTAGAAACAATGGTGAGCAAAAGATGTCGGATAAATTATTAAGAGGGACGTTTATTTTAACATTAGGTACATATATTTCAAGGATTTTAGGAATGATTTATGTCATTCCGTTTTTCGCGTTGGTTGGAGAAACGGGAAGTGCTTTGTATCAATATGGATATGTTCCGTATACGATTTTTTTAAGCGTTGCGACAATGGGATTTCCTATGGCCATTTCAAAATTTGTCGCAAAATATAATTCCATTGGTGATTACGAGACAAGCCGCAGAATGTTTCGATCTGGGATGCTGTTTATGCTTCTTGGAGGAATTTTCACTTGTTTTATTTTATTTGTGACTGCGCCTTTCTTTGCGGAACACCAGCTTGGCCAACAGGAGCTGCAAGGTGTGACAGTTGAGGATGTCACATATGTTATACGAATGGTCAGCCTTGCGCTTATAGTTGTTCCGATCATGAGTTTAATACGAGGTTTTTTTCAAGGGCATCAGTCAATGGGCCCGACGTCCGTTTCCCAAGTAATAGAACAGCTAGTGCGCATCATTTTTTTGCTTGTTTCCAGCTATATCATTTTAAAAGTATTACATGGCGATATCATTACAGCGGTGGGTTATGCGACATTTGCCGCCTTTGTTGGCGCCATCGGCGGGCTGTTCGTCCTTTTTTTGTATTGGATGAAAAGAAAAAATTCCTTATTGGCGATGCAGGAGAACAAAATTGAACCTTCCGGCATTTCTACGAAGCAAATGTTTCTCGAGGTGTTCAGGTATGCCGGTCCGTTTGTATTTGTCGGACTAGCTATTCCTTTATATCAATTTGTCGATTCTTTTACGTTTAATAAAGCTATGATTCAGGCGGGAGAAGGCGAAAGAGCGCAAGAATTATATGCCATGGTCAATTTTTTAGTGAATAAAATTGTCATGATTCCTGTTTCTTTAGCAACTGCTTTTGGCTTAACGCTCGTGCCGGCCATTACAAATGCGTTCACGAATCAAAACTTTCCGTTTGTTAGAAGACAAATTGACCAAGCGTTTCAAACATTAATGTTTCTCGTTCTCCCTGCATCCATTGGGATCATTATTCTTTCCGAACCAATCTACATGTTTTTTTATAATGACAATGAAACAGGTGCGAGCATTTTAGCTGCCTATGCACCGATCGCTTTGCTTTTTTCTTATTTCACTGTTTCAGCCGCCATTTTGCAGGGGATTAATAAACAAAAATTGGCTGTCATCAGCCTTGCATTCGGTCTTCTGCTAAAAATTTGTTTAAACAGCTGGCTTATCACGCAGTTTGGTGCATACGGTTCGATTATGGCAACTGCGATCGGGTTTCTTGGCTCGCTCATATACGGATTAATGATGATTCGCCGTCATACAGGCTACTCGTATAAAAGATTTTGGAAAAGAACAATATTTACGGGAATTTTGGTCATCTGTATGTCAATTGTCGTTGTAGCGTTTTCCTCTCTCTTCACTGTCTTTTTTGATTACCATGCAAGTAAAACAAATGCCGCCATCATGGTTGGAATTGCTGCATTATTAGGAGCAGGCTCGTATTTTTGGCTGGCTAAGCAATCAGGATTCCTAAAAGTTATTTTTGGAACTAGATTTTTAAGTAAGAGGAAGGAAAGGGGGTAGATAATATGCGTATTGATAAACTATTAGCACATGCTGGCTACGGCAGCAGAAAAGAAGTAAAAAAGCTGCTAAAGGAACGGGCCGTTCATGTTAATGGAGAAGTGGTGACGGATCCGAAAACAAATGTCGACCCGAATAAACAAGAAATCATCATTCACGGTGAACAGGTGTTGTACAAAGAACATGTTTATTTCATGATGAACAAGCCAGCTGGTTTTTTATCTGCTACAGAAGACAACGTCCAAAAGACTGTGGTCGATTTGCTTGATCCGGAAGATCTTCGCTATAATCCCTTTCCTGTCGGCAGGCTTGACAAAGATACCGAAGGGCTATTGCTGTTAACATCGGACGGACAGCTTGCCCATCAATTAACATCGCCCAAGAAAAATGTTCCTAAAAAATATTTTGCGGAAGTTATTGGTCTAGTGGCAGAGGAAGATGTCGAGCGGTTCAAAGCAGGTGTAAAACTTGATGACGGTTATGTTACAAAGCCTGCCTTGCTTGAAATTATTAAGGCAGACGACATTTCTGAAGTTTTTGTCACCATAACGGAGGGGAAATACCATCAAATTAAGCGGATGTTTTCTGCTGTCGGAAAAAAAGTGAAATATTTAAAACGAATCCAAATGGGAACGCTTGAACTAGATCAAACATTGCAAACAGGGGAATATCGAGAACTGACAAAAGAAGAATTAGAACAACTGCGATCGATTCAAGGGCAGCCGGGCGATTCAGCCGATTTTCCTTTGTAGTTTGAAAAACGTTCAAATTGAACTTCCGTTTTTTAAAAAGGCGGACAAACTGGCGCCGAAAAAGGTGGAAATTGCTTGCAACAGCAGACAAAAAGGGGCTGAGACCAAAAGTTATGTAACTTTTGGATCAGCCCCATATATGTATGTGAACGAATAACCAAATTTTCTTTTTTTAGTAGCTAGGATGACATCTTGACCTTCTTGTTAGTTGTTGCCCATTTTCCTCTTGCAGGACTGTGCACTAAATCGTTATATGCTAACACGTTTAAATCCCTCTGAATCGTTCTGGGGGTAATACCAAATTCATCGACAAGCTCTTGAGTTGTTACTGTACCCCTTTCATGAATGAACATGTAGACGGATTTGATTCGGGTTAGCATACGGTTTGTTGAAGGTTTCAAAAAACCACTCCCTATCATTTAATGCATCGAAATCACAAACCTACATACTCTTCAATGTCCATGCATTAGATGTCAAACTCCTAAAGTGGTACAATTCCATTATACACAATTTACATGTAAACTTTCCAGTGTGTTCATAAAATTCACATAATATTTACAATACTTACCTCTCATAGGCCGATTTAACAGCTTGAACTGACCCCAGTCGAATAGACAAATAGTGAAGTGATGATTCCTTCAACCGGTAAAAAAGGTTCCATTGGTGATTAGATTTTCAAAAATTCACAAATTATCTTTGTCTAAGCAATACAGATGCAAATAAAAAACGTTGTATGAACAAAGGCAAATTTTTGCTGTCAAAATTGATGATCATAAAAAAGATGAAAGGAACTAACCTTACAAATGTTGGAAATCTTATGCATAAAAATACTTCAATGATGATATATTTCTTTTTACTACTTAGATAACATTTACAGTAAGAATACAAATAAAATGTAACATTGTTGTCTAGGAAAAATGTGCGTTTGGCATAGAAGAACGAACACGATAAGCCCTATTAAGATGGTGAAACTTTCTCGAACAATCTCGATACGTGTTACGATATAAGTATAGATTTTTATTGAGATAGGAGGATATGGATAAAGAGATGAATTGGCAGTATTAATGTTGTGCTATTAGAAAAATATTTACATTATTGGTATTATATGTTATAATTTTAGGTAAAAATAATATAGAATTTTTAAAATTTTAAAAAGAAAGGGGGAAGAAAATGAAAATTATGAAATCGAAAGTGTTACTGCAGTAATAAGTCTTAGTATATTAATCTTAGGAATTGGACCAATAGGAGCATCGGCAGCTACTCATAGTAAGACAACTAAAATAGCAACATCTAAAGTAGTGAAAGATTCAGTCGATGAAGAAGCTAAATTAAAAGTTCTTGCATCAATATTAAGAGCAGGTGGATGGGTACTTGAGAAAGCTCTCGCACCTTTAAGCAAATCAGCAGCTAATAAAATAAAAAAATATCGATTAAAAATAGCCGATGGACTGGAAAAAGCAGAAAAAACAACAGAAAGCGGAATATCTAAAGGTCTTCAAAAAGCTGGTATACCAGAAGATGTTGCAGATGATATTGCTAAAATTATCGTTTCATTTCTATTATAAACTTAAGAAATAAGGAGGGAGCAGAACAGTCAACTGTTCTGCTTTTAATTGTTGACATGAAAAAAGATTTTTTTTTAGTTCCTATATTTATAGTAATTGTTTTAATTATCATTATATGTTTCATAATGGGTTTACAGTATGTAGCGAGTATAATTGTTAGTTTCGAGTTTTTAAGTTTTTATGGACCAATATTTTTATCTTTGAATGTACTTGCTGGATTTATCTTACTTATTCCTTTAAGTATCTTATTGGAAACTATTGTTAATTATACGGGGTTTAATAAAATTGGAGGAATTTTCATCGTTCACATAATCGAGTTATCATTATTTATTTTTTATATGAAAATTACAGTACCACGTATGAATATTGTTAAATTCTATTCTGATACAGAGATAATTTTTTATACAATTATGTATTTTGGTTTTTTGGGAATTGGAACAATTGGGAAAATGATAGAAAGAGAAGATAAGCAATCCCAAAATACAAATAAGTGAAAGGAATTTATAAAATGAAAAATAGTCGATGTTTTTTTATTTTAAAATTTACTATTCTATTTATTTTTCTCTTTAATAACAATATTAATGCGGGTGCTAAAGAAGGAAACATTAATACAATCATTACTCCTTTTTCAATTATTGGGAAAGATGAACGATCTGAAGTAGAAAATTCAGAAAAAAAACCCTACTCATCTATTTCTTTCATATACTCTCTTGACTCAATCTGTACAGGAACGATTATTGACGATGATAAGGTTTTGACCGCAGCCCATTGTGTATATAATCCAGACACAAAACAGTTTTATAGAAATAGTACAATATATCCAGGAGTAAATAAGGATGAATTTCCTTTTGAATCTGCAGATTCTATAGAATATATTGTTCCAGAACCATATATTCATTCAGGGAATTCTAAATTTGATTATGCCATTATCAAATTAGATAAACCCATTGGGCAAAACATAGAAAAGTTGGATATTAAAAATATTAAGTATACCAAAGGAAAGCCTATTAAAGTTATTGGCTATCCAGTTGATAAACTGGAGGAAACTGGTACAGTCTCACAATATGAAATGAATGGAAGGGTATTGAGCGAAGATATCTTTAATCTTTATTATGATATAGATACGACATCAGGTCAATCGGGATCTCCGATTTTAAATAGTAAAAATGAAGTTATAGGAATACATATAGGAAGTTACAGAACGAATGGCTTAAATGGAGGAATTAAGGTAAATAAGGTAATGAAAAATTTTATAAATAAAAATTTAGAAGAAAAATAGGAAGGGAATAAAAAAATTGCAAATAAAGGTACTGTCAAGAATTTTGTGTAACGTTCAATAGAATATCTCAGATTATGCTTTATTCGGTAATAAAGTCATTTATCTCTTCTGATCCCCTTACACACTTACAAATTTATGGACGTTCCTTTTCTTGTTCACCTACACCTCATACCGTTACGATCATGATGATATTTTAACTGTGGTTGCCTAAAAAGTCGTTTGTAAGGATTATTGACAATCCTATCGACGTTTATGACTTAATAGGACTTGAATTTCTAGATAAACCCTTATGATGATTAATGCTCCACAAATTTAATAGTTCGTTCCAACTATATAGAGGTGCAGCCTGCGTCCAATCTTAATACATGGAAAGACACTTTAGAATGGATGACATACATAGAAAAACTCCCCTTAAGGCAAAACAGATTGCTCTACCTTAAGGGGTGCATATCAGCTTAGAGAGGCATCTCCAATTTCAAAAGCCCGATATCCATTTTTTATTTTTAATAGATTTTCCTTTTGGGAAAGCCTCTTAATTAATGACCTCCCAGGAAAAAGAGCTGGATGAAAAATAGTACGGCGAAAATGTACAAAAATGGATGAACCTCTTTCCATTTTCCTTTCATGACTTTCATGAGAGGATAAGAGATAAATCCGAGCGCAATTCCAGTTGCAATACTTGATGTAAGCGGCATGCTTAAAATGACTAAAAAGGCCGGAAATGCTTCATCAATTTCTTTCCAATTAATTTCGGCAATTGAGCCCATCATTAAGCTTCCAACTATAATTAACGCAGGTGCTGTAATCGCTGAAATGCCGGACACAGCTGCAACGATCGGACTGAAAAATGCAGCAACACCAAACAATACGGCAACGGTTAAAGTTGTCAAACCAGTTCTACCGCCAGCAGCTACTCCTGAAGAAGACTCAATGTAAGCACTCGTCGGAGTTGTTCCGAGCATAGCCCCTGCTGTTGCTGCTATTGAGTCAGCTAGAAGGGCTTTACGTGCGTTCGGCATTTCATCCCCTTTCATTAAACCTGCTTGTTTGGCAACGCCGATCATTGTTCCAGTTGTGTCAAAAATGGTCACTAATAAAAAGGAAAAGACGACTGCAAATAAACCATGTTGAATCACATCCCCAATTGCATCAATCGGGTTGGCGATTATAATGCCTTCCGGCAGTTTTGGAATTGAAACAATTCCTTGGTCAAACGATAATTGTCCGGTAAAAAATGCGATGATGCCGGTACAAATCATTCCGATAAAAAGTGCACCATGAACATTCAAGCTCATTAAGATAAGAGTTATAGCAAGGCCGACCAGAGCGAGAACGACGGAAGGAGAATGCAGATCCCCAAGAGTCACTAAATTTTGCGGATGATCGGTGATCAGCCCGGTCAATCTTAGTCCGATAAACGCAATAAATAAACCGATGCCGGCGGTAATTCCATTTTTTAAATTGCTTGGAATGGCTTCGATTATTTGTTTACGAAACGGAGTTAGCGAAAGAATAATAAACAGGATGCCTGCAAGAAATACTGCTGAAAAGGCAATTTCATAATTAACTTTTTCCGCCCCAACAACAGTATAGGCAAAATATGCGTTCATTCCCATACCTGGAGCGATCGCTATCGGATAATTTGCCGAAAGCGCCATCCATAAAGTACCGATGATCGTGGCAACAACTGTCGCTGTAAACACTTGATCAAACGGAACGCCTGCTTCCGATAAGATAATTGGGTTGACAACAACGATATATACCATTGTTAAAAAGGTGGTTAAACCGGCAATAATTTCAGTTTTAACATTTGTTCCGTGTTCTTTTAGTTTAAACATATGATACCTCCAATTAAATACGAACATTTTATAAAAACATATATATAATATTCGTTTTTTGACTTTTTTGCAAGAAGACAACCACATTTTTTTGCTGAAAAAAAAGAGAATCTTTATGTTACACTTAAATAATAAGAGAAAGAAAGGATCGAACGTATCATGAACTGGATGGATGAAGTGTTAAAAAGAAAAGAAGAAATTATTTTAGAAACACAAAAATTTCTTCAAATCAAAAGTGTGCTCGATGAAAAAACAAAACAAATTGGAGCACCGTTTGGCAAAGGAATTAAGCAAGCGTTAGAACATCTTTTGCAAAAAGGGGAAAAAGACGGGTTTCAAGTCAAAAATTTAGACGGATATGCCGGTCATATTGAAATGGGAAAAGGAAAGGAAATCGTCGGCGTCCTCTGCCATGTTGATGTCGTGCCAGAAGGGGACGGCTGGTCATTTGATCCTTACGGCGCAACGATCCATGATGGGAAAATATATGCCCGCGGTGCGTTGGATGATAAAGGGCCGACGATGGCAGTATACTACGCCATGAAAATTGTAAAAGAATTAGGTCTTCCGTTATCTAAGCGGGTGAGAATGATCATTGGCACTGATGAAGAAAGTGACTGGCGCTGTGTCCATCATTACTTTAAGCATGAAGAAATGCCTGACATCGGATTTGCGCCAGATGCTGATTTTCCAATTATTCATGCAGAAAAAGGGATAATCGATGCAGTGTTTTCGGTGAACAGCGTGAATAAACATGCAGCAGGAAAATATGTGTTAAAAAGCTTTTCTTCCGGCAGACGGTTTAACATGGTTCCTGATTTTGCGAAAGCTGTGCTTGGAAATGTCCAAAATTTCTCAGAGGTTGAAAAAAGCTTTAAGCAATTTTTATCAGCATCACAATTAAAAGGTCGAATGTATCAAAATGAAGAAGGTGCAGTCGCCGAGCTTGAAGGGATATCCGCTCATGCGATGGAGCCTGATAACGGAAAAAATGCCGGGATTTATTTGGCGAATTTTTTGTCAGCATTGCCGCTAGATGGCGAAGGAAAAGGCTTTGTTGATTGGATTAATCGTTATTTTTATCAAGATACAAGAGGGAAAAAACTGGATATCTCAACACAAGATGAAGTAAGCGGTGAGTTAACGGTGAATGTCGGAATTATTCATTACGAAAAGGGGAAAGAGAAAACCGTTAGCATTAATATCCGCTATCCTGTAACAAAAAAAGGGAGCGAGATTAAAGAAAAATTAGAAAAAATAGCTGGTTGCCAGCTTATTCACTTTTCCGATTCAGCTCCCCATTACGTAGAACAAAATCATCCGCTTATTCAAACATTGAAAAAAGTGTATGAAGAGCAAACAGGGCAAAAAGCGGAGCTCATCTCCATCGGCGGCGGCACTTATGCCAGATCTCTCAAGGCAGGGATCGCCTTTGGTCCGTTGTTTCCGGGAAGGGAAGACATCGCCCATCAAAAAGACGAATACATTTATATCGAAGACCTGTTAAAAGCGACAGCCATCTACGCTCAAGCGATTTATGAATTAGCCAAATAAGTGTCCTTTAGTCTACTAGCTTCAGACCAATAACAGAAACGATAATTAAGGCGATAAATGTTATTCTCCATTTGTCTTTCGGTTCATCGAATACATACATGCCGACGAGCGTGCTGCCGACAGTGCCGATACCTGTCCAGACTGCATAGGCAATGCTCATCGGAATTTCATTCATCGAAAGCGATAAAAAATATAAGCTTAAAATAAATCCGCCAATTAGCATAAAGAAGGATGAGAAGCTTGGCGACGTGTTCACTTTTGTTAATCCTGTTACGCCGATGACTTCGCAGCATCCTGCAATAATTAAAAATATCCAGCTCAAGATTTGTCACCTTCTTTTGCTTCCAATTTGCTTGTTTGATATTTCAGCCCGATGATTCCGCAAATTAGCGACAAAATAAATACCATTTTCATCGGGCTGAAATGGGCGTCGAATAAAATAATCTCACATAAAATTGTTCCTAAAGTGCCGAGTCCGACAAATATTGTATATACAGTTCCTGTAGGCAATTTTTTAGTTAAATAAAGAAGCAGCAAAAAACTTATGCAAATAGAGATCACGGTTAGCATCCATTCCAAAACATTGTCTGAGTGCTTTAAGCCGATGACCCACGCCACTTCAAAAATCGCCGAAACAACGATTAAAAACCAATTCATAAACAAATTCCCCTTTCCATCATAATCAAAAAAGCCTGCGAGAAACCATAAGGTCATTCTCCCAGGCTTTTATCCTTCCGTGTACACAGCAATTTGTGCGTTTTCTCTCGGACCAGTCCAAGCGAACGGCACTTGCGGAACCCTAGAAAACTTTACATAATTAGATTCAATTATCTCACAGAAACAGCAAGAAGGCAATTTATAAACGGTTATTCAAATAAGAACAAATCGCTTGATAAATAGCGTTCGCCTGTATCAGCCGTCATGCACACGACAACATCATCAGGAGATAATCTTTTTGCAACTTGAATTGCGGCAAAACATGCAGCACCTGATGAAGGTCCCACTAATATAGCTTCTTCCTTGGCGAGTCTGCGGGTGATTTCGTAAGCTTCATCGTCCTTCACTTTGTGTATTTCATCATAAATGTTCGTGTTTAATGTTTTAGGGATAAAGCCAGGACTTGTTCCGACAAGTTTATGCTTGCCAGGACTGCCCCCGGATAAAACAGGTGACCCAGCAGGCTCGACAACGTGAATGGTCATCTCGGGAAAATATTTTTTTAACGTTTCTCCCGTGCCGGTGATTGTTCCTCCTGTTCCAGACGTTGCAACAAAAGCGGAAAGCGGTTTTCCTATTTCTTTCATTGCTTCGACAATTTCTAAAGCTGTTGTTTTCCGGTGGGCATCTGGGTTGGCAGGGTTTTCAAACTGCATCGGTATGAAGCTGTTCGGTATTTCCTTTACCAGTTCTTGCGCCTTTTTAATCGCACCGGGCATTTTCTCGTCCCCAGGCGTTAATACAACTTCAGCTCCGTATGCTTTCAGCAAATTGATCCGTTCTTCTGTCATGGTGTCCGGCATGACAATAATTGCCCGATATCCTTTGGCGGCCGCATTCATGGCGAGCCCAATGCCAGTGTTGCCGCTTGTCGGTTCAATAATTGTAGCTCCCGGTTTTAACAAACCTTGTTTTTCAGCTTCTACGATCATATTATAAGCAGCTCTGTCCTTAACGCTGCGGGTAGGATTAAAATACTCAAGCTTTACATAAATATCTGCGCCGTTTTTCGGGCTAATTCTGTTTAATTTGACTAATGGAGTTTCTCCTATTAAATCAGCGATATTATGAACTACGCGCATCCAAAACACTTCCTTTTGATATAGTCCATCCATATCATATCATAATTTATACGGACAGAAAAACTCGGATATACAAAGAATGCGCAGTTTTTGCTACAATATGTTCGAAAGTGAGGATAGAAAAAAATGCAAAAACATTATTTTCTTGCATTGGATGTTCCGATTGAAACGGCAAAAAGTATTACAAATTGGATATCAGCGAATCAAGATCGGTGGCACTTTTCGCGTTACGTCCATCCTTTTGACTATCATGTAACATTAGTGTTTTTAGGGAATGTTGATGCAAAGAGGCTTGCTTTGCTGTCAGAAAGCTTGCTAGAGCCCTGCCGGAAAATTCCGTCTTTTTCACTTGAACTTTCAGAGGCAGGAATTTTTGGGAAACGGGAACATCCACGAATTTTATGGGTAGGCGTGAAAGAAAACGAGTTATTATACCAGTTGCGAAATGAAGTTTATAATACGTGCAAAGCTTTCGATTTCTCTTTAGATGAACGTCCGTTTAGACCTCATATTACTGTCGCCAGAAAATGGGAAGGACAGGTTTCATTTTCCTTGGAGGAGAAAAGCGACCCATATTTGTTAAACGAACATTTTCATGTGGGTTCTGTTACTTTATTCCAAACGAATATTGACCAAACGCCTAAATATGAAGCGATCAAACAAATTCCTCTTGGAGGATAATGAGAGGAGTAAGGGGTAAAAAAATTGAAAATATTTAATTTGATATGGCAAATAGGTTTGTTGTATGTCATTTATGTTATTGGGACGTTCCTTCAAAAATTGTTTCATTTAATGATTCCAGGAAGCATTATAGGCATGTTGATTCTTTTCGCTCTTTTGCATTACGAGCCTTTTCAAAATTTAGTGAAAGACGGATGCTCTTTTTTAGTCAAGCATCTTGCCCTTTTATTTATTCCTGCGACAGTTGGGGTGATGGAATATTTTTCGCTGTTCCAATCAAAAGGTATCTTGACAGTATTCATTGTCATTATTAGCACGGTGCTGGTGATGTCCATTTCATCTTTTGTCAGCCAGATGACCGCTGCCAAAAAAAAAGCAGGCTGCTGGGCAGAATGGGAGTGATCAAAGCTTATGAAAATAATAGTCTCCATCTTAATGATACTTGCTACAGTGCTGATTTATTGGCTAATGGTTAAATTGTACAATAAAATCCATATTCCATTATTAGTTCCGATTGCCACTTCAACATTTGTCATCATTAGTTTATTGATTACATTTCATATTTCGTATCATACGTACATGTATGGAGGAAAATGGATTGATGAGCTTCTAGGCCCTGCCGTAGTCGCGCTGGCATTCCCGCTGTACAAGCATCGATCAACATTGAAAAAGTACGCTGTATCAATTGTTTTGAGCGTTGTCGTCGGCACGATTATCGGGCTGTGTTCAGGAATTATGATGGCTGTTTTATTCGGAATAGATAAGGAACTGATTCTTTCTCTTGCACCCAAATCGGTCACTTCGCCGGTAGCTATGGATATCACAGACATAATTGGAGGTAATCCTACCCTTGCTGCAGTTTATGTCATGATAGCAGGAATATTTGGTGCGATGTTTGGACCTTATTTATTGAAATTACTTCGCATACATCATCCAATTGCTATTGGGATCGGATATGGTACAGCTTCCCACGGAATTGGCACAGCGAGGGCAGCAGAATACGGCAGTCTGGAAGGAGCAATCGGTTCGATTTCGATGACGTTAAGCGCTATATTTGCTTCCATTATCTGCCCGTACGTTGTTCAGCTATTTTTGTAGAGATAAAGAGGAGATGACGCGATCTTGGCTCAGTTGATTAAAATGGAGGATTATATATCAAGGTATGAAATAGATCTAAATCGTTATGCCAATCAATTTATCCGCTTGAAAAAACAACAGTGGGAAGAAATTAAAAAAAGGTTTGAGAGTATCCAATTTGCTCATTCAACCTTAGATAGTGAAAAACAATTGTTTTTAGATCGGATTTTCAACTCCCAGCTTGTATGGGCAAGCTCTACCATTCGGGAAATTTCCCCGATGGATGAAGCTTTTGAAAAGGATTCGCTGCTCAAATATTTTTTGCAGCGGTTTCCTGACACTTATTTTGTCATGTATTATCCGGTTTTTCTTATTAAAAAAGCCTCTGTCCAAGGAGAAATTATCATCATTCGGCCAACAGATATCGTATGCCTTACCGCATTAGAATATAAAGAAAACAACGTATTAATCGGTACAAAACAGAAATTTTGGCTGAAACGGGACGATCAAGGTGAGAAAAAAATATTATCTCCCATTATCGGATTGGAGCGGACAGCAAATATAGTAAAACAGATTTTATCAAATGCGGAGGTTGACTTTCCAATTCGAAAAATATTATTAAACAGAACGGGATATATACATGCTTCAGAGCTGCCGGCAGATATTGAAATAATTGATGTGAGAAGCTACGACGACTGGTTTCAAAATATGCGGCGCCAGCCTTCTCCTTTTAAAAATATGCAACTAAAAGCTGTAAAGGCTCTTTTAGCATCATGTGCAACAAATGCGGTAAAACGATTTAATGAATGAATTTTTTGAAAATGTTCGATTACATGTTGTTCTTTATGGAAGTATGAGGGTATGTTTTTACTTTTTCTTGACGAAAAAGACTGTTAGAAGATAAAATTTATTATGGATAGCTATTGGAAACATCTCATTCAATTCAATAGCTGTCTTTTTTATTGCGCAGGGTGAATCTACTAACGAAATGTGGGCTTGAAATTGAAGGTGAATTGGTTGGAAGACGTATTAGGTAGCGATTGGGAAATATCTCCGGCAGGAGGAGCGACAGGAGAAGCCTTTTATGCTGAAAAAAATGGAAAAAAACTGTTCTTAAAACGCAATTCTTCGCCGTTTTTAGCTGTTTTGTCAGCGGAAGGAATTGTTCCTAAGCTCGTTTGGACGAAAAGAATGGAAAACGGTGATGTGATTACGGCGCAGCATTGGCTAAACGGGCGCGGTTTAAAACCGAAAGATATGAAAAACGAGCACGTTGCGGAGCTCCTAAAGAAAATCCATCGGTCGTATGAACTACTTGATATGTTAAAACGTTTAGGAAAAGAGCCGCTCTCGCCTGAAACGCTGCTTGAAAATGTAAAAAAAGCAGCGAATTTGGAGCTTTTGGAGCTTCCGGTTATTCGACAAGCACTATGTTATTTGGAACAAAACGTAGGAGAGGTGCAGCATAAAGAAGCTGTTGTTTGCCATTGTGATATTCATCATAACAACTGGCTTTTATCTGAGGACAACCAATTGTATTTAATCGATTGGGATGGAGCAATGATTGCCGATCCGGCGATTGATTTAGGAATGCTGTTATATACTTACATTCATGAAAGTGAATGGGATGAATGGCTGAAAAAATACGGAGCTGATTTAACGGACGATTTAAAAGTTCGCATGCATTGGTATATGTTAGCTCAAGTCATTTTGTCCATCTCTTTTTTGAGAAAAAAAAACAATGAAAAAGAAATGGCGGAGCAGCTGGAATTTTTAAATGCTTTGCTTAGGAAAGGGCATTGATATCCTCAAGCCATTGAGTCAACTGCCCTTGATGTGAGGCGATAAAATCGGTTATATCGCTGGAATTTTTCCCGTTTTGGCAATAAGTATATATTGTTTCAAGCGATTGCTTTAACTGATCATTAACTTCAGCATTGGCCATTAATGACCGAATGAGGCGCTCTAATTGCTCATATTCCGCTACTGATCCGCAGCATTCACTTTCATGTTCAGATAAAATATCTTTCAGAAGCATCAGTTGATCACGATAATTCAATTGCATTCATTCTCACCCCATTTCTTTATTGATTAGAATATACATCATTTCGATTTCTATACAATAAAGAGCCGTTCAGTATACGGCTCTTTTGACATAGTAAAAAAATAAACAGAGGTGGAATATGCGTTTAAGAAATAAGCCTTGGGCCGGAGATTTTTTAAGAAATCATCCCCAATTTGTTATACAGCAGCCTTTTGAATGGAAAGGGAAATGGAACGATTTGTTCGGGAATGAGCATCCCGTTCATATAGAAGTCGGCACCGGCAAAGGACAGTTTATTGTCGGTATGGGGAAGCAAAATCCGCATATTAATTATATCGGCATTGAGCTTCAGGAAAGCGTCCTCGTCTCGGCTTTAAAAAAATTAAAAGAAGAGGAACTTCCGAATGTAAAGCTTATGAACGTAAATGCGAGCCAGTTAGCTGAAATTTTTGCGAAAGGCGAGGTTGAGCGAATCTATTTAAATTTTTCAGATCCTTGGCCAAAAAAACGCCATGCGAAGCGGCGCTTAACACATCATTCCTTTCTTTCCATTTTTGAGAGCATTTTAGCTGATGAAGGTGAAATTCATTTTAAAACGGATAACCAAAGGCTGTTTGAATATTCGCTTGTCAGTTTTTCCGAATACGGATTTTTATTGAAATGGGTAAGTTTAGATCTTCACCAAAGTGATTTTACAGACAATGTAATGACGGAATACGAAGAGAAATTTTCCAAAAAAGGACAAAAGATTTATAGGGCGGAAGTGAAATTGCGAAAGTGAAAATTCGGTAAAGACAAACATCCCTGCACGATAGTGTGCGGGATGTTTTTTTGATAAAAAATGGAATCTTCGAGGGATGAATCTTCTGCACTCTTCAGTCTTTTGCTTAGCAAAAACTTTAGGCGAATTGATTTGTTTCGTACACGTGAGGATTCCGTAAGCACATTTTTAAAATGTTCAGATTTATCGTTTCATTTTTATTCGTCATTCGATCTTCGAGAAAGGAGAAAGCCAGTCTTTTACGCGGCGCCTCGCCGCAAACATCGAGGCCGATCACTTTTTTTTCATTTAATATTGTCCGCAAATAAAAAAGCAATGTTGCAGCACTCATTGTACCTTGATCCCAGTTTGTCACCGCCTCCCCTTTTTTTAAAACATCTTTGTCGATGCTAATATAAACAAAATCATTTTGTATTTGTTGAATTTGTTGTAAAATAAACGGATGATTTTCAGGTGTATACGGGATGACCTTGACTTTTTCTATTTCTTGTTTTTCTGTCCATTTTGGACCGATGATAATGGCTTTTGTTAAAAAAGGATTGTCTTTTAGCGCAAAAGATAACCATGAGCCGCAAGAAATTGGCATGTTCCTCCCGATTGCAGAATCGTCTAAGTCTGTATGATGGTCAAATAGAAGAAGGGTAAACGGAAGTTTTATTTCATTCAACAGGAGATATGTAACATAGTGATAATCGCCGCTGCCGATGAACGTAATTCCTTTTTGCTTGCGGCTCAACAGCTTTCTTTTTATTACTTTTAACGATTGTCCGTCACAAAACAGCCGGGTTCCTTCTAAATCAGTGAAATCAATGCATTCGTGAGAATACGATTGTAATTTTCTTTGATAATGGTATGTTTCATCAAAATGTAAAATCGTCACACCTTTTTTAACAATCCCCATTTTTTTCACTCCCCAAAGAGACAAAGAAATTCGTTTTCTCTGTTTCTTGTTAAGAGGAAAGCTGATTTACATGTAAGATGGTTCCGCTCGATGCATCGACAATAACTTCAAACTGTTCAGTTTTCCCTTTATAAAAACGGCTGATTCCTGCCTCATACACTTTATAAGATATATCATTTTTTTCATAATCTTGCGGGATGGTGTAAATCCAGGATCCGTTGATCGGGCCTTTTTGTTTAAAAGCTTTTTTCACCGATTCAAGTGCTTTTTCCGGCGAAAGAAACGGCTTTTTATATTCGTTTTTTAATACATATCCGACGGCAATCCCTGCTGCAAAGCCGATCAGGAAATTTTTCCATTTCACAATCTTCCCTCCTTAAACAATTTACTATTAGTATAACGCAGTTTTGTTACATTTGTGGAATATACATTCATCATTCGCTAAAATAAGTTTATACATATTTTGTGTACGTGATGGTCTAAATTAAGCTAAAGAAGGGGATATAAACATGAACAACGAAACGTTGGATTTATTTAAAACATTAACAGAGCTGCCGGGTGCATCAGGCAATGAACACGCTGTTCGCTCATTTATGCGCAAAGAGCTAGAAAAATATGCAGATGAGATCGTTCAAGACAAACTCGGCAGCATTTTTGGAGTGAAAAAAGGCAGTGAGGATGGACCAACTATAATGGTTGCAGGCCATATGGACGAGGTAGGCTTTATGGTCACATCTATTACAGAAAATGGAATGATCCGCTTTCAGCCGCTGGGAGGATGGTGGAGTCAGGTTTTGCTGGCGCAGCGCGTGCAAATTATAACTGAAAGCGGTCCGGTGATCGGCGTGATCGCATCCATCCCTCCGCATTTGCTCAATGAGGAAGTTCGGAAAAAGCCGATGGAGATTAAAAATATGCTGATTGATATCGGCGCTGATAATCGCTCAGATGCGGAAGCCATAGGAATCAAGCCAGGACAGCAAATTGTTCCGGTCTGCCCGTTTACGCCGATGGCTAATTCGAAAAAAATTTTGGCAAAAGCTTGGGACAACAGGTATGGATGCGGGCTGGCTATTGAACTGTTAAAAGAAGTGAAAGATGAATCATTGCCTAACATTTTGTATTCTGGAGCGACTGTCCAGGAAGAAGTAGGGTTAAGGGGAGCGCAAACGGCCGCCAATTTGATTAAGCCGGACATCTTTTTTGCATTGGATGCGAGTCCCGCCAATGACATGAACGGGGACAAAAACGAATTTGGACAGCTTGGAAAAGGTGTTCTGCTGAGAATTTATGATCGGACAATGGTCACTCATCGGGGAATGCGGGAATTTATTCTTGATACAGCTGAAACAAACAATATTCCATATCAATATTTTACATCCCAAGGCGGAACAGATGCAGGCCGAGTACATATTTCTGGCAGCGGAGTGCCTTCAGCGGTAATCGGGATATGCGCCCGATATGTTCATACTCATGCTTCGATGATCCATGTCGATGATTATTTAGCAGCAAAAGAATTGCTTGTGAAGCTCATAAAAGCTTGCGATCGATCCACTGTTGAAAAGATTAAGCAAAACGTTTAACATAAAACATTCCGGAGGGAAAAAATGAATGTCGCAATCGGATCGAAAAACCCGGCGAAAATCAATGCGGTGAAGGAGACCTTTTCTCTTTTGGAAGAGAAGAACATGGAATTCATCTCAGTTGATGTTCCATCCGGGGTTTCAACACAGCCATTTTCCGATGAGGAAACATTGCAGGGGGCATTAAATCGGGCAAAAAATGTCTTTGAAAAAGTTAAACCGGATCTTTCGGTTGGTCTTGAGGGGGGTGTGGATGTTACACCTCGCGGATTGTTTTTATGCAATTGGGGTGCATTAATTGATAAAGATGGAAATGAATATATTGCTGGAGGGGCGAGAATCCCGCTCCCGAATGAATTTCTTGAGCCGTTGAAAAAAGGCTTGGAGCTTGGAGATGTAATGGATGCATATGCGAAAAAAAGAAATGTGAGACATCGAGAAGGAGCAATCGGAATCTTTACAAACGGCTTTATCGACCGTAAAGAAATGTTTGCACATATCGTGAAGCTGTTAATAGGACAATATCAATTTTCCAAAAAAAATTAACTTTGATCGGCTAAAGGCATGCGAGTTAGTAGCTTTTTTTGCTGAGATTTGTTACGATGCCAATGAAAAAAGATAAAAGGAGACTTTTAGAGATGGAAAACATTCAATCTGTTGATCATTTTTGGGAGCTTACGAAAGGAAAAAATGCTTTATTTGTATTTTCGGCTGATTGGTGTCCAGATTGCGGGTTTATTAAGCCGCATCTTCCTGAATTGGAAAAGGAGAATCCGCAGTTCGCATTTTATTATGTCGATCGGGATGAATATATCGATTTATGCGCAGAATTAAATGTTTTTGGCATCCCAAGCTTTATCGCATTTAACGAGGGAAAAGAGATCGGACGCTTCGTCAGCAAAGATCGGAAAACAAAAGAGGAAGTTCAGCAATTTTTAGATGGCTTAAATCTTTAATATAAAGAAAATAAAAGGAGATGATCAGCCTTATGAATTCTGAACAAATGGTCGAATTGTTAAAAGAGAAGTTAAATGATTACTCATTTCACTTTTCATTTAATCGAAAAAAGGATACGTTAAGAATCGAAGATCCAGAATTGAAAAAAGGGCTGACACTCTCCTTGCCAGGTATTATTTCAAAATGGAACGAAAAAAAAGAAAAAGCGATTGATGAATTCGTTTATTACATAACCGAGTCTCTCTCAGCTATGAAAAATGAAGGTGCATTAAGCGGCAAGGAAAAACAGATTTATCCTGTCATTCGCTCAACTTCCTTTCCGGTTGAGTCGAATGGCGTTCCTCTTATTTTTGAGGATCATACTGCTGAGACCCGCATTTATTATGCCCTTGATCTCGGAAATTCGTATCGCCTAATTGATGAACAGATGATGAAGAAGGAGAATTGGACGCGCCAGCAATTGAAGGAAATGGCTGCCTTTAATTTGCGTTCATTGCCGACAAAAGTAAAAGAAGATAAGGTCGCAGGCAATGTTTTTTATTTTTTTAATTCAAATGACGGCTACGATGCCAGCAGGATTTTAAATGAGTCAATTTTAAAAGAATATGAATCAAAAGTTCAAGGGGATATGACTGTCAGCGTTCCTCATCAAGACGTGCTGATCATAGGCGACATTCGAAATGAAACGGGTTATGACGTTTTGGCACAGCTGACGATGAGCTTTTTTACAAATGGGAGGGTGCCGATTACGGCTTTATCCTTTATTTATGAAAACAAAAAGCTCGAACCGATCTTTATTTTGGCAAAAAACCGCAGAAAACTGACGAAAGGAGACGATGACAAGCAATGAATGTATTTTACAATAAACAAGGAATCGGCGATGTACTCATCATCTCTTTAAAAGATATCCCATATGAACGGAAGCGGTTTGAAAGAAAAGGAGATGTTGTAAAAATATTTGATGCTGAAACTAATGAAACAGCAGGCTTCAACATTTTTCAGGCAACTTCTTATTTTTCGCTTGACGGAAACGGCCAATTAGATGTAACGCCGGAAATGGTGGAGAAGATCAATCAAACAATTGCACAAAACGGTTTTCAAGATAAGGTGGAGGCGGATTTATCACCTAAATTTGTCGTGGGCCATGTATTGGAAAAAGAAAAGCATCCGAACGCTGACAAATTAAGTGTATGTAAAGTAGATGTCGGAGATGAAGTGCTTCAAATTGTTTGCGGGGCACCGAATGTTGCGGCTGGACAAAAAGTTGTTGTTGCAAAGGTAGGAGCGGTTATGCCAAGCGGAATGGTGATAAAAGAAGCTGAACTAAGAGGCATTTCCTCGAGCGGCATGATCTGTTCGGCAAAAGAATTAAACTTGCCCAATGCACCAAAGGAAAAAGGGATTCTTGTATTGGAAGATAGTCGAAAGCCAGGGGAGCCGTTTTTTAAGTAAAAATGCGATAAAATTTCAAAAAGCACGCGGAAAACTTTTTGTTTGCTGCGTGTTTTTTATATGATGATTTATTAATTTTTGACTCATTTTAAATCATGATTCAACCGTTCCACTGAATGAAGTGAGCGGTGATCAGGAAAATAGCAGATAATCCAAACCAAATTAAAAATAATGGTACATAAAAGCGAACCCATTTTTGCCATGAAACTCCAGCTAGTGCTAGTGCAGCCATAAAATATCCTGAAGTTGGAAATAATATGTTGCCTAGCCCGTCTCCAAATTGGTAGGCCAAAACAGCTGTTTGTCTCGTAACTCCGATTAAATCAGAAAGCGGAGCTAAAATCGGCATAGTAACTAATGCTTGTCCGCTGCCTGACGGAATTAAAAAGCTAAATAGCATTTGGACAATAAACATCCCAATGACACTAAATGTTCCTGGTATTTCGCCTACTATCGTTCCTAGTGTATGGACAATGGTGTCCATTATTTGTCCGTCTTCCATAACTACTGATACTGCTCTGGCAATACCAACAATGATTGCCCCAACTAAAACTTCACGAAAACCGTCATTAAATGCTTCACAAATATCGTTTAATGTTAATCCAGCGATCAGGCCTACAACCACACCCATTATAATGAACAGTCCAGCCATTTCTAACATAAACCAGCCTTGAGTTAAAACACCGTACACTAATAAGACAAAAAAGGATAACAATGCAAAAGAAGCAGCTTTTTGTTTTTTATTCATTTCATTCCTTTTGGATAGGTACTGTCAAGAATTTTGTGTAATGTAAGATAGATAGGGTATCTCTGAAATGGATTTAGAATAGAGAGGGATATTTCCTCCACACAGGAGACTGAATATTCAGTCTCCTGTGTGGAAAGGGAGAATTCCCTTATTTTGTTTATTTACAATATTTGGTTAACAATAACGTTCTTCAAACATTCGTTGAAGGGCTTCATGCGCTTCGGCAAATCCTCGCAACTTTCGCCCTGCCCATTTCTCATTAAAATCTTGAACAGTCAAATACACGACTTTTTCCGCGGCTTCTAAACTGTTCAAACTGTTCATCGGCTTTAGGCGTTTCCGAATCTCCTTGATCGTTCGTTCGATGGCATTGGTCGTGTAAATCACACTTCGAATACTGTTTGGATAATCCATAAATGTAAGGAGGACATCCAACTCATTTGCCCAAGATTGAACTTCTCTTGGATATTTGCTGGACCATTTTGATTCAAACTGTTGAAACATCTCCAGTGCAATTTTTTATTCGGAGATCGATAAATGAGTTTCAAATCTTCCGCCATTTCGAATTGGTCTTTTTTCCGAACACGACTAAGTGTGTTACGGACTTTGTGAACGACACAACGCTGCACATCGGCTTTCGGATAAACCGCCTTAAAGGCTTCCTCTAAACCCGGTAGTCCATCGAATACGCCCAGAAGCACTTCCTTGACGCCTCTTTGGTAGAGATTTTGAAGAATTTCCTGCCATACATAGGCACTTTCTTGTCCTCCTACAAAGAAATCAAGAATTTCACGATATCCTTCTTCATTCACACCTAACACCACATAAATGACTTCTTTCTCAACGGTTTCACGACGAAGTTTTACGTATAAACCATCCAAATATAAGACGGAATAACGCTTATGTAGAGGACGAGTGTGCCATTTCTCGATGTCTTCCTTCACGACATCGGTAATATGACTAATCGTTGTTGGTGAGTAGGCATTTCCTAAAATTCGTTCAATAAACTTACCAATTTCCCGCGTACTCATGCCACTTTGATACATTTTGATGACGGCTTCCTCGAGCCAGCCAGTATGACGTTGGTAAGGGGCAAACAGCTGCGTTTGAAATTCCCCATTTCGATCTCTTGGGACCAAAAGACCTTCAATCCGGCCATATTGCGTATCTAGATTTCGTTGATAATAACCGTTTCTCATATTCGACGTTCCAGCCTGTTCAATTTCGAGGAAACTTTTCATTTCTTCTCGCATGATCAGTTCTAATTTTTCCTTTACAAACTGACGAATAACACTTTCCAGTTGATTTGCCCAGTCTACATTCGGTATACTTTTAGACATAGGTAGGGTTCTCCTTTCTCTGGAATGTGTTTTTGTCCAAATCAGAGAATACCCTACCTTTTTTCTTTTGGTCTAGCAAAATGCTTTACACAAAATTTTATACATCATCTTTGGATACAGATTGATTGAAGTACATATTCCTTTTAGCATGATCGTCTTTATATACTAAGCTTGCTTCGGGATTCTTTTTAACTTTTTTAGCATATTGCATAATGTAAATCATTCCTGCTAAAACAAAGACAACGAAAGCCGCTATGCGAAATTCTATACCTGAGTATATTGGAAGTCCTGCAATTTTTTGACCTAAACCAGTATTAATAGGGTTAAGAAAGCCTGTCATAAAACCAGCAGTAGTTGCAACTAAAGCAACCGCCGCCGCCACCATTGAATCAAATCCTAAAGCAATAAATAGGGGGAGAATTACAGGTATATAAACTAAACTCAGTTCTTGCGTTCCAATTAAACTGCATATAATTGCGAATACAGTCATTAAAACTGGAATTAATACAATACCATTGGAAGCAAATGTTCTTGCTAGTTTCTCTACTCCTATTTCTATAAGTCCTGTTTTTCGAATAACGGCAAATATACCGCCGATGATCAAAGTGAAAAAAACGATATCACTTGCTGCAACTAATCCTTTTGGGACTGCCATCATAAATTCAACAGGACTTACAGGTGCTGCTTCAACAAAATCAAATGAGTTTGGATCAATCGTTGTTCTTCCTTCAGGTCCTGGAATACGTTCATAAACGCCAGCAGGTACAAAATAAGTAGCGGCTGTAGCAAGAATTATTAAAACAAACAATATGACATAAATATGAGGCATTCTTAATTTCTTTTTCTCCAATTGTGGTTTTTGATTAATAAAAGCTGCATTTTTTACACCTTTTTCAGCTTCCATTTTTTATCCCTCCTCCTCTGTTTGTGACACTTTATGTTCGTTTTTATAACATAATAATTTGTGGTAGCTATTCTGTCATTGGTTATTTTCACTGAAAATGAACTATTTTTTTGTAAAATCTATTAAATTTTACAATTATTTTAATTTGAAAAGCGAAATCATGTTATAAAAAATAACATAAAATTATTTAAGTCTTCAAAAAGTGCTGATTGATATAGAGGTATGTATCGGATGTACGAGCGAAAAAGGGAAGTTAATAAAAACTTATTGAATGTGATAAGAAAACGAAAACAACGAATTTTCAAAAAAGTCTTCCAATCTGTATTAATCTGTTATATATTAAAAATGTAATTTAAAAACTGTTTTATAACAAGGTAGGTGAGGAAACGTGAAGGCTAGTGCAGCATCTAGGCTGGAAGTGAAGGGAACTCTTCTGCCTTCTTATAGGGAGATTTTAACGAACGAAGCCCTTCAGTTCGTCGAAAAGCTTGAACAAACATTTGGTTCAAGAAGAATCGAGCTGCTTGAACTGAGGAAAGAACGGGAAAGGCGAATTAATGAAGGAGAGAAGCCGTCGTTTTTAAAGGAGACGGAACATATTCGAAAAGGGGACTGGACGATACCGCCTGTTCCAAAAGATTTGCAGGATCGCAGAGTTGAAATTACTGGACCTGTCGACCGGAAAATGATTATCAATGCCTTAAATTCAGGCGCAAAAGTTTTTATGGCGGACTTTGAAGATGCAACATCACCGACTTGGGAAAATATTGTGGAAGGACAAATTCACTTAAGGGATGCGGTCAACAAAACGATTGAATATGTGAATGAAAACGGAAGGGTATATAAGCTGAATGAAGAAACGGCAACGCTGATCGTGCGGCCGAGAGGACTCCATCTAGAAGAAAAACATGTCCTATTGGACGGAAAACGGATTTCAGGCAGTCTGTTTGATTTTGGCCTATATTTCTTCCACAATGCAAAAGAACTGATCAAAAGAGGAAGCGGACCTTACTTTTATTTGCCGAAGCTGGAAAGCCACTTAGAAGCCAGATGGTGGAACGATGTTTTCTGTTTCGCGCAAGATGAATTGGGGGTAAAGCGGGGGACGATTAAAGCAACCGTTCTGATTGAAACGATATTGGCCGCGTTTGAAATGGACGAAATATTATACGAGCTGAAAGAGCATTCAGCTGGATTGAATTGCGGCAGATGGGATTACATTTTTAGCTATCTGAAAAAATTCCGAAACGATCAAAACGTCATTTTACCTGATCGGGCGCAAGTAACGATGACGGTTCCGTTTATGAGGGCGTATTCTCTGCTCGCGATTAAAACGTGCCATCGCCGGAACGTTCATGCCATTGGAGGAATGGCAGCGCAAATTCCGGTTAAAGATGATCCGGTGAAAAATGAAGAGGCGTTCCAAAAAGTGCGCGCTGATAAAGAGCGGGAAGCGAAAGATGGACACGATGGCACATGGGTGGCACATCCTGCGCTTGTACCGGTTGCCAAAGAAATTTTTGACCAATATATGAAACAACCTAACCAGATTGATAAACAGCTAGATGTTGAGATTTCAGCAGAACAGCTTCTTGAAGTCCCGGAAGGAACAATTACAGAGCAAGGATTAAGAACGAACATTGATGTCGGCATTCGTTATCTTGCATCATGGCTTTCTGGAAGAGGAGCTGCACCTATCCACAATTTGATGGAGGATGCTGCAACGGCAGAAATTTCAAGGGCACAGGTATGGCAATGGATTCGTCATCCAAAGGGGGTGTTGGAAGACGGACGGAAGGTTACAATAGAGCTTTATGAAAAAATTAAGCAGGAAGAGCTGGAAAAAATAAAACAAGAGTTTGGTGAAGAAGCCTATCAAAAAGGGCGTTTTGATGAAGCGGCGAAATTGTTTGATGAGCTTGTGAGAAATGATGAATTCGTAGATTTTCTGACGCTTCCAGGCTATGAAAGATTAAATTAAAAAATATTTCAAAAAAGGGGAGAGAAAAGATGACATTACAAGAAAAAGCGAGACAATTGCAAGAAAGCTGGGAGAAAGATGAACGCTGGAAAGGGATTACACGCCCTTATTCGGCTGAAGATGTGTTGAAGCTTAGAGGTTCCATTGAAATCGAATATACTCTTGCCAGAAGAGGAGCAGAAAAATTTTGGAATTTAATGAAAACTGAGGAATACGTAAATGCCCTCGGAGCTTTGACAGGAAATCAAGCTGTCCAACAAGTAAAAGCCGGATTAAAAGCAATTTACTTAAGCGGCTGGCAAGTGGCAGCAGATGCTAATCTTGCGGGGCAAATGTATCCGGATCAAAGCTTGTATCCTGCTAACAGTGTGCCGCATGTCGTAAAGCGGATTAATCAAGCTTTGCAGCGGGCAGATCAGATCCATCATATGGAAGGGGATCATTCAATTGATTGGTTCGTTCCAATTGTTGCGGATGCTGAAGCTGGATTTGGCGGTCAGTTGAACGTTTTTGAATTGATGAAGGCGATGATTGAAGCAGGAGCAGCTGCTGTTCACTTCGAGGATCAATTGTCTTCTGAGAAAAAATGCGGCCATTTAGGCGGAAAAGTTTTGCTCCCGACACAAACAGCTATTCGCAATTTGATTGCTGCAAGACTGGCTGCTGATGTGATGAATGTTCCGACTGTTATCATTGCTCGCACTGACGCCAATGCGGCTGATTTGATCACAAGCGACATCGATGACAGGGATAAAGAGTTTATTACTGGGGAACGGACACAGGAAGGATTTTTCCGCACTCGCGCTGGTCTTGATCAAGCAATTGCTAGAGGTTTGGCATATGCGCCATACGCAGACATGATTTGGTGTGAAACATCTGAACCTAATTTGGAAGAAGCACGGAAGTTTGCTGAGGCTATTCATAAAGAATTCCCAGGCAAGTTATTGGCATATAACTGCTCACCTTCCTTTAACTGGAAGAAAAAGCTTGATGACGATACTATCGCACGTTTCCAAAAGGAAATTGCTTCTTACGGCTACAAGTTCCAATTCGTTACTTTAGCTGGATTCCATGCATTGAATTACAGCATGTTTGAACTTGCACGCAAGTATAAAGATCATGGAATGGCTGCCTACTCTGAACTTCAGCAAGCCGAATTTAGAAGCGAACAGTATGGTTATACAGCAACACGGCATCAGAGGGAGGTTGGAACTGGTTATTTTGATGAGGTTGCCCAAGTGATTACTGGAGGTACTTCTTCTACAACCGCTTTAAAAGGGTCTACGGAAGCTGAACAATTTACCACAACTTAATTGACTGGCCATAATCATTACCTTCACATAGATTGAGCCAATCCTCTGGGATTGGCTTTTTTTTATCATTTAACGCACCCATTTCGCATATTCTTTGGATAGCTCCATAAATTTTTCTCTATCTTTTCGGTCCAGAGCATCATTAATTTTGTCTTCCAGCATTTTTTTTCGATGATTGAACCATGCTTCGTCCAGAATCATTTGGATGTATACATCCATCATGAAGTTTTCTGGATTTTCCTTCACAGAACGGGTCTTCATCAGTTCGGAATAAGATTTCCGGTTTTCCATAACCCATCACCTCTGATGCCTTTTTTATATTATATGGATTTCGGAAGGAAAAATCAACTTATAATTTGTAATTTTTAGAAAAATTATATTAACAATAACATCTTGCCTTGATCTAATGCTTTGTATTTAAAAATTTTAAAAAAATATAGAAATTTTGGAATTTTTATGATAGATTTAAATCAGTAAAAAAGAACTATTATATAGAAAAAATTAGGAGGTAAGAATTCTAGTGAGTACGAAGCAGTTTGAGGTAGAAAAATGTATTGTAAATGGGGAAACAATGGCAATTTTGCCTTTTAGAAAAGAACATCACTTGTACGCTAAAATTTTGGAAACTAGCGGAGAGCGCATAGTACCTATTCGACCTGTTTATGTTATTGATCAAAGCTGCCGTTATTATGGTTCAAGCTTTAAAGGAAGAGTTGAAGGATCAAAAGGGCTGCTTGGCATAACAAAAAAGCTTCCGATTGTCATTGATCCTGCCAATTCCCTTTATTTTTTTCCTACTCATTCACCCGCAAGGCATCAGTGCGCCTGGTTTTCCCATTCCCACATTTCCCGCTTTATGAAAACAGATTCGAATTGTACGGAAGTCATATTCCGTAACGGTCAGAAAATAGTTGCTGACATATCTCCATCTTCTTTTTCCCATCAATTTTATAAAACGGCACATCTTCGAACGATTATCTCTTCAAGAATTGAGCAGGAGCAGCGCCGCATGAACACAATCCTTTTTCCGAAGGAGCAGCATGCATATATTTATGAACAGCTCGTTCGCGAATTCAGAAAAGAAGATGGATAAGCTTTATCTTCCGGCACGCAAGCTGTCAATTTGCGTGCTTTTTTCCGTGTTAGAAAATGGGGGAGATTTCATTTTTCTGTTATAAGGGGACAGGCATTCAACGGGCGAAACAAATAGTCCTGTTCCCTCATCTTCTGTAGCGAACGGTTTGGCCGTTGTCTTTCTTTTAAGATAAAAAGTCTAAGAGGTTGGAATGCCAGATTTTTTTTCAGTTTTAAACAAATAATGTTCAATCAGTTCATTTACTTTATTTCGGATTCTTGGATTGAAGTAGCTGTGGTGTTCTTCGTAGCCGTTATAGTAGAAAGTGTACGTTGTGAATGCTTCATCCTGTTTGGCTTTTAAAACTTTCACCTTTTGTCTGCGCAATTCTTTGCGAACCTCTGCCAAATCTTTTTGTACAAGCTTTAACGCCTCTTCAATTAGATGCAAATAAGGATCTTTCAGCTTGAATGGACTTTTTTTTACGACATTCATGTCTTTGTTCAGCACCGTAGCAGTCATCGGTAAGTAGATCGACTGTTCAATCAAATGGCGAATGTCGGTTGGTATTTTCGACATAGGGAATACCTCGCTTCAAATGGAACATATGTTCTATTTTTATTATAAAACAGGAAAATAAATCATTTCAATTAATTTTTTTCGGCAAAATTTTTCAACTTATGCTCAAAAGGTGTAAAATAAAAGGAGATGTTGAAGTAAGGAGTTAAGATATGGATGTCATTGCATTTTTCGATTCCATTACATTAGAAGATGTTGAACGATTCTTTAAAGAATACCGAGCGCTCGGACCTCTTCCAGGGATTCTGCTTCCGATGCTTGAGGCTTTTTTTCCGTTCTTGCCTCTTATTCTGTTTGTAATTGCGAACGCTAATTCATTTGGACTTTGGTTCGGCTTTTTGTACTCGTGGATCGGTTCATCGGCAGGCGCATTGCTCGTGTTTTTTTTAGTGCGAAAGTTTGGCCGGAAGCGTTTTTTAAATTTTTTAAGCAGACATGAAAAAGTAAGACGAATGATGAACTGGGTCGAACGGCACGGCTTTGCTCCTTTATTTTTAATGCTCTGTTTCCCTTTTACGCCTTCTGCGCTTGTAAATGTAGTAGCCGGTCTTTCCAAAATCAATGTGTGGCAGTTTGCGCTCGCTGTTTTATCAGGGAAGCTCGTGATGATTTTTATGCTTAGCTTATCAGGGTATGATTTACGGGAGCTGATTGAAGAGCCCGTCCGGTTGATCATTGTGTTTGTTGTGATGGCGCTCATGTGGTTTATCGGAAAAAGGATTGAGCAGCGTTTAAATGTTTCGTTAATTAAACGAAAAGATAAAAAGTAGGTGAAGAGCCGTGAGGAAAAAACGAGTTATTGCGGGAATCGTCACTTCAGCTCTTTTATCAACCGTTTTAATTAAAAATATTGCGTTTGCCGCGTACACTGTTGATGGCGTATCGATGCAGCCCACCTTAAAAGAAGGCCATCATTTTTATATAAATAAATTGACGAATCGGTTTAATAAAATTGAACGGTTTGACATTGTCGTGTTTCAGATGCCCGGCGAAAAGCAAGTTTTGGTTAAAAGGGTCATCGGCCTTCCAGGAGAAAAAATTGAATATCGAAACGACAAATTATATGTGAATGGGAAATATGTACCGGAACCATTTTTAAAGAAAAATAAAGAAAAAGTATATGGAAATCCGATCACAGGGAATTTTACATTAAAAGAAATAACTGGAAAAGAAGCGGTGCCGGAAAAATGTATTTTTGTCATTGGCGACAATCGGTTAAACAGCAGGGACAGCCGGCATTTTGGCTTTGTTCATGAAAAAAATGTGATCGGAGAGGTAAAACCGTAAACGATGATTCCTATTAGTTGGAAATTCGGATTGTCCGAATCAATGGATTTTCAAAACCATTTACAGTAAAATAAATGTATTCATAAACACGAAATCAGAATGGGACAAGAAAATTGTCCCATTTTCCGTTTGGATGCCTTCTGAAGGGGGGAGATTTCATGGGTATTAAGTTTTTGGTCGGTTCATCCGGCACAGGAAAAACGACGGCAATCTTAAACGAAATTAGGGAAAAATTAAAAGAAGATCCGTATAATGGAAAACCTATTTTGTTTCTTGTTCCAGATCAAATGACTTTTCAAATGGAATATGAACTGATGAAAACTCCGGAATTAGGAGGAATCATTAGAGCGCAAGTATTGAGCTTCAACCGTTTGGCGTGGAGGGTGCTGCAGGAGGAAGGAGGCATCAGCCGTACCTTTATTTCCCAAACAGGCATGAACATGTTTCTTCGAAAAATCATCGAAGAAAAAAAGCACGAATTTAAAGTGTTTTCCAAAGCCAGTGAAAAAAAAGGCTTTATTGAGCATATCGAACAGATGATTACAGAAATGAAAAGATATATCATCAGTCCAGATATGCTCGATGATCAAGTAAAAAAATTAGCGGAAAGCCATGATCATAGAGAGCGGATTCTTTCCGATAAATTGAAAGATTTGGCGGGCATCTATCGTTCCGTGGAAAAATTATTTGCTGATAAATACATAGATTCAGAGGATTATTTGCAGCTTCTTTCAGAGAAGATTTATGAATCAAGCTACATGGACGGAGCGGAAATTTATATCGACGGCTTTCACAATTTTACGCCTCAAGAATTGCAAGTAGTCGAATCGATGATGAAAACAGCTTCTTCTATAACAATTGCTCTCACATTGGATAAACCGCCTGAAGAGGCCGTTGCCGACGAGCTTCATTTATTTTACATGACGGCTGAAACCTTTTCTTTGCTGAAAAAAATGGCTGAACGAAATAATATTTCCATTGATGAAGTAGCATATATGACTGACCGGAAACGTTTTATTGAAGAGCCGTCACTTGTTCATCTAGAAAAAATGTACTCTTCCCATACTCCCGAACCTTTTCACGGAGACAGCGCGATTGTATTTATGCAAGCGGTGAATAGACGCGCCGAAATTGAAGGGATTGCTAGAGAAATTATCCGCCTCGTTCGGGATGAGGGAGTGCGATTTCGGGAGATTGCACTGCTTATTAGAAACATGTCCGATTACAGAGATTTGCTGGAGCAATTGTTTCAAGATTACGAGATTCCTTTTTTTATAGATGAAAAAAGCTCAATGACATATCATCCGCTGATCGAATTTATCCGCTCGAGCTTGGAAGTCATAACCGGAAACTGGCGGTATGAAGCTGTTTTCAGAACGATTAAAACAGAATTTCTTTACCCGCTAGATGCCGATAAAGCCGAAATGAGAAAAGAAATGGATCAATTGGAAAATTATGTGCTTGCCTACGGTATTCAAGGGAAAAAATGGACGGATCAAGCCGGCTGGACGTACAGGAAGTACCATTCATTCTATGGCAACGACAAAAAGACAGATGAAGAAGAGGAAATAGAAAAACGGATCAATCAATTACGGAAGCTGATTGTGGAGCCTCTGCAGGCATTGGAAAATAAGATGAAACGCGCCAAAACCGGCAGGGATATGGCCGAAGCGCTATATATGTATTTAGAACAAACAAAAGTGCCTGATAAGCTGGAGCTTCTTCGTCTAGATGCGGAAAATGGAGGGAACTTGATTGAAGCAAGGGAGCATGATCAAGTTTGGAATGCTGTGATGGAGCTATTGGATGAATTTGTAGAAATTATGGGCGATCAGGAAATTTCCATTCATTTGTTTAGGGAAATGGTCGAAACCGGAATGGAATCGATGAAATTTTCTCTCGTTCCGCCGGCCATTGACCAAGTGATTGTCGCAACACTTGACCGGTCACGTTTATATGGCATTAAGACGGCATTTATTGCAGGAGCAAATGACGGAGTGCTTCCGGCAAAACCGGTGGAAGACGGAGTTTTAACAGATGATGAAAGAGAGCTTCTATATCATAATGGAGTGAAGCTTGCGCCGACAGCTCGAAGAAAATTGCTGGATGAAAATTTTTTGATTTATTTAGCGCTCGCGTCTGCTAAGCAAAAGCTGTATTTATCGTATTCTTTGGCGGATGAAGAAGGAAAAGCGCTCATGCCGTCTATTATTGTCAAACGGTTAAAAGAAATATTTCCAGATGCTAAGGAAATGATCTCTCTTAATGAACCGGAAAGTGAGGAGGCGGAAGAACAGCTTTCTTTTATTGTCAGTCCGAATGTTTCTTTGTCTGTTTTAACTTCAAAATTGCAAAATTGGAAAAAGCAGTATCCTCTCCATGAGCTGTGGTGGGATGTTTACAATTATTTTGTATATGATCAAGAATGGAGCAGCAAAGCGAAAAAGGCGATTGCCAGCCTGTTTTATTCAAATACAGAAAGACCTTTATCCGAAGAGGTAAGCAGAAAATTATATGGACGGAAAATACAAGGAAGCGTTTCAAGGATGGAGCGGTTTCGGGCATGTCCTTTTGCCCACTTTGCTTCTCACGGCTTAAAGTTAAAAGAACGGGAGTATTACAGATTGGAAGCGCCGGATATCGGCCAATTGTTCCATGCGGCATTAAAGCTGATGGCAGACCGGCTTCAAAGCATGAAAGTAGAATGGCGCGAATTAACAAAGGAGAATTGCGAAAGACTTGCTCATGATGCAGTCGAACAGCTGGCGCCGAAGCTGCAAAAAGAAATTTTAATGAGCACAAACCGCCACTATTATATTAAACGCAAGCTTCAAAATATTGTTGCCCGCGCATCAAAGGTTTTAAGCGAACATGCAAAAGCAAGCGGTTTTGTCCCAATTGGTTTAGAAATATCATTTGATGAAAAAAGCAAGCTCCCCCCGTTCCGATTTAAGCTTGAAAACGGATGTACGTTGGAGGTCGTCGGAAGGATAGACCGAGTGGATAAAGCGGAAAGTTCGAAAGGTCTTTTGCTTCGCATCGTCGATTTTAAATCGAGCGACAAAACATTAAATTTGGCAGAAGTGTATTACGGCATTGCGCTGCAGATGCTCACTTACTTGGATGTTGTTATTTCCAATTCTCAATCTTGGCTTGGCGTAGAAGCGACTCCAGCAGGGGTGCTGTATTTCCATATTCATGATCCGTTCATACAGTCCCCAGATTTATTAACGGATGATGAAATAGAAGAAGAAATTTTGAAGAAATTTAAAATGAAAGGCTTGCTGCTTGGAGACGAAGAAACGGTGCGGTTAATGGATCAAAAATTGGAAAGCGGCTATTCCAAAATCGTTCAAGCCGGCATAAAGAAAACCGGGGAATTTTATGCAAATTCTCAAATCGCCAGCGAGGATGAATTTCATGCATTACGCTCGTATATCCGGCGCGAATTTAAGCGGATCGGTACGGAAATAACAGACGGAAATATTTCCATTGCGCCATATAAAATGAAAGAGAAAACGCCTTGCACCTTTTGTTCCTTTAAATCGGTCTGTCAATTTGATGAATCGATTGAAACGAACCGTTTTCGCATATTGAAAAGCTTAAAAGGGGAAGAAGTGCTGCAAAAGGTAAGAGAGAAGGTGGATTCAGATGAAGAATGAGCTGAAAAAGTTAGAAAAAGGCCAATGGACCGATGAACAATGGAAAGCGATTGTTGCCGACGGACAAGATATATTAGTGGCGGCCGCTGCCGGATCAGGGAAAACGGCCGTTCTAGTTGAGCGGATTATTCGCAAGCTGACCGACAATCAGCATCCTGTAGATGTGGACCGGCTGTTAATCGTAACGTTTACAAACGCTGCGGCTGCAGAAATGCGCAGCAGAATTGGCGAAGCGCTGGCAAAGGCTTTGCGAAACCAGCCTTCTTCCCTCCATCTGCGCCGCCAATTAACCCTTTTAAACAAAGCGCAAATATCAACATTGCATTCTTTTTGCCTGCAAGTTGTTCGCAAATTTTATTACAAAATTGATATTGATCCCGGGTTTCGAATAGCGGACGAAACAGAAATGGAACTGTTAATGGAAGATTGCATGGATGAATTGTTAGAAGAAGAATACGGAATGGAGCATAATGAACTATTTTTCGAATTAGTTGACAAATATACAGGCGATCGCTCAGATGATGAAATCAAAAAAATTATTAGATCCATTTATGAATTTGTTAGATCTAATCCATTCCCGGAAAAATGGCTTGATGAAATGGTGCAAATGTATGACATAGAACAAGCTGAATCATACGAGGACTTGCCGTTTTTTCAATATTTACGGAAGGATATAGCGATACAGCTTTCCGGAATAAAGGATTTGTTAGCGAGAGCTCTCGACATTACGAAATTGCCGGGCGGCCCCTCTCCAAGGGCTGAAAATTTACTCGATGACATGAAACAGGTGGAAAACATTATAAACGCTTCATCGTGGCAGGAGCTTGCCGAGCAAATGAGAGCTTTTCAACCGACACGCGCCAAGGCATGCAGGGGAGAAGAATATCGAAAAGAGCTCATTGATGAAGTGACGGAAATGAGAAAGAAAGCGACAAAGGAAATAGAGAAATTAAAAAATGAGCTTTTCTCTAGGGATATTCAAAACCAACTGCTCGATTTGAAAAAAATGAAGCGCACAATGATTTGTTTAGCCGACTTGGTGAAAAAATTTGCTGTCCGGCTGGAAGCAATGAAAAAAGAAAAAGGAATTGTCGATTTTTCGGATCTTGAGCATTATTGTTTACAAATATTAACAGAAAAAGATGAGAAAGGAAATGTTGTTCCGAGTGATGCTGCTTTGTTTTTTAAACGACAATTTCAAGAAGTATTAGTGGATGAATACCAAGATACCAACTTGGTGCAGGAAGCGATTTTAAAGCTGGTGTCAAAAGATCATGAAGCGGAAGGAAATCTATTTATGGTCGGCGATGTAAAACAATCCATTTATCGTTTCCGGCTGGCTGAACCGTTATTGTTTTTGGCGAAATATAAACGGTTTACCTCCAGCGGAACGAATTCCGGCTTGCGCATCGATTTAGCTAAAAATTTCCGCAGCCGAAAAGAAGTTTTGGACGCCACAAATTTTCTTTTCAAACAATTGATGGGAGAGACTGTAGGCGAAGTCGTTTATGATGAGGCAGCAGAATTGAAGCTTGGCGCACGTTATCCAGAGAACAGTAGAATGAATACAGAGCTCCTCCTAATAGACCGCCGGAAGGAGGAATTAGCAGAAAAAGAAGAAATAATGATTGAATTTGATGAAGAAGAATTGGAAACGGTGCAGCTTGAAGCCCGCCTTATGGCGAAAAAAATAAAAGAGCTTATTCAGGAAGGCTTTCCTGTTTACGACCGAAAGCTTGATCGTACGAGACCTGTCACATACAGAGATATTGTGATCCTGCTTCGTTCGATGCCTTGGGCGCCGCAAATCATGGAAGAGTTTAAGCAGCAAGGTATTCCGGTGTATGCGAATTTATCAACAGGATATTTTGAAGCAACAGAAGTGGCCATTATGCTTTCGCTTTTAAAAATTATCGACAATCCTTATCAAGATATTCCGCTCGCTTCTGTGCTGCGTTCGCCGATTGTCGGCTTAAGCGGAAATGAACTTGCCATCATCCGTCTTTATAAGAAAAACGGTCCGTATTTCGATGCACTTGAATCATTTTTGCAGCAAGAAAAAGCCCATCATAGCGAGCTTTATCAAAAAGTAAGCGAATTTGTCAGCCGGCTCAATCAATGGCGGAACTTGGCGAGAAAAAGCTCCGTTTCGAATTTAATTTGGCAATTGTACCGTGATACCCGCTTTTTTGATTTTGCAGGCGGAATGCCCGGCGGAAAGCAGCGGCAGGCCAATTTAAGGGCATTATATGACAGAGCAAGGCAATATGAGGAAACGTCCTTTCGGGGATTGTTCCGATTCCTGAGGTTTATTGAAAGAATGCAGGAACGGGGCGATGATTTAGGAGCAGCAAGAGCTTTAGGAGAGCAGGAAGATGTTGTCCGAATTATGACGATTCATTCAAGCAAGGGGCTTGAATTTCCGATTGTTTTCTGTGCAGGTTTATCTAAACGATTTAATATGAAAGATTTGACCAAAAAATATTTGCTCGATAAAGAATTAGGGTTTGCCTCGCTGTTTATCGATGAAAAAAAGCGGATTGTGTATCCTACTCTTCCTTATATAGCTGTAAAAAAGAAATTGAGAATGGAAATGCTTTCGGAAGAGCTTAGGGTATTGTATGTGGCTTTGACTAGAGCAAAGGAAAAGCTGTTTTTAATTGGCACAGTGAAAGACGGAGAAAAAAAGTTTAAAGAATGGGAGCAATCATTCACTCACCGCGAATGGCTGCTTCCAGATTACGATCGTTTAAAGGCAGTATGTTATTTAGATTGGATCGGTCCTGCTGTCATCCGTCATAAAGATGCGGCAATTTTACGAGAAGAAGAAAGAGAAGCAGCGGATGAAATCTTCTCTTATCCGGTGAAATTGCAAATTGATGTGATTCCTGAAGAAAAATTAAAAGAGCAAAATGAGCAGGCAGCGGTTATGATGGATGAAAAAATGGACGCTTTGAGAAATTTCGTTCCTGTTCAGTCAACAAGTAGTTTCGCCAACCAAGTGCAAAGTCAGTTGTCCTGGAGCTATCCTTTTTCAGATGCAGCCTCTCTCCGGTCGAAGCAATCGGTGACGGAAATCAAAAGAAGACTTCAATTTTCAGATGAATACAGCGACATTTCCATAAAGAAGAAAATACAAGGGAATTCCTCGTACAAGCGTCCGAAATTTATGCAGGCAAAATCTCTTACAGCAGCAGAAAAAGGAACGGCCATGCACACAGTGATGCAGCATTTGCCATTGGGTGAAGACTTGACGGAACAAACGATTCGACAAACCGTGCATTCTCTCGTGAAAAAAGAAATATTAACGGAGGAGCAGGTGGAAGCGGTCAATGTAGTAGGAATTGTGCAATTTTTTGAATCACCGCTGGGTAGACGCCTAAAAGGCGCAAAAAAAATTTTTCGTGAGATCCCTTTCAATTTGGCAGTGCCGGCGAACGAAATTTACGAAAAAGGAAGTTCTCTCAATACTGAAACGGTCATCGTTCAAGGTGTGATCGACTGCCTTTTTGAAGATGACGATGGGCTCGTTCTGTTAGATTACAAAACGGATGCGGTAAAGGATCGTTTTCCATCCATTGAAAAGGCAAAACAGGTGCTTGCTTCTCGATATGAAATTCAAATTGACTTGTATGCAAAGGCGGTAGAGTCAATCTTAAAAAGACGAGTCGATGATCGGTATTTATTCTTTTTTGATGCAGGGCTCATCATAAAATTATAGATTTGCAGACTATTTTAGAGGTGAGGCAATTGAGAATCTTGCATACGGCGGATTGGCATCTCGGAAAAACGCTTGAAGGTCGGAGCAGGCTAAAAGAGCAGGCACAGTTTCTTGATGAACTGTATGAAATTGTTGTAAAGGAGAAAATTGATGTCATTTTGATGGCAGGAGACGTTTTTGATACGGTGAATCCTCCGGCAGGAGCAGAAAAGCTGTTTTATGAAAGTATTTCAAGACTTTCTGATAGAGGAAAAAGACGTGTTATCATCATTTCCGGAAATCATGACAGTCCGGAACGATTGCAAGCAGCAGCTCCGCTGGCAAAGGAGCAGGCGATCGAGTTGATCGGCTACCCGAGAGGCGATGTTTTAACGGTTGAAGTTCCGCGGACAAATGAAACAATGAAGCTGGCGGCGCTTGCTTATCCGTCGGAAGCAAGGCTGAATGAACTGCTTTCAAACGAATATGATGAACTCTTATTGAGAGAGCATTACGATGAAAAAATTCGCGGCTTGTTTGCAATGATGAGCAGAGAGTTTGAACCTCATACGGTGAATATTGCCATGAGCCATCTTTATGTAGCCGGAGGCAGCACGACAGATTCGGAGAGACCGATTGAAGTCGGCGGAGCGTATACAGTTCGAGCCACAAGCCTCCCGGAAAAAGCGCAATATGTCGCATTGGGGCATCTTCACCGGCCGCAAAATGTTAAAAAGTCCAATGTGCCGGCAAGATATTCTGGATCGCCGCTTGCCTATAGCTTTTCTGAGGCAGGTTATACGAAGTCTGTCACAGTGATCGATGCAAAACCCGGCGAGAACGCGGTTGTTTCCGAAATTTATTTGTCGAGCGGAAAACCGCTTGTGAAATGGAAAGCAACTGGCGGTCTTCTTCAAGTTCACCAGTGGCTTGAAGAAGGAAGAGACAAAAACGCATGGATTGATCTTGAAATTTTTTTGACCGACAGCCTTTCATTAGAAGAAATTCATCGGTTGAGAAAATGGCACGACGGCTTTATTCACATCCGGCCGATTTTTGAAAAAGAAGCCGAAAAGATCCAACAAGAAAGAAGAGAAAATCTCCCGATTGATGAAATGTTTAAACGTTTTTACAAAAAACAAACTGGCGGCGCCGAGCCGGAGGCAGAGCTCATTGAACTGTTTATGACATTGCTCTCTGAAGACTTAAAAGAGGAAGGAGCACAGTCATGAAGCCGATAAAACTTTCTTTAGCTGGACTGAATAGCTATCGAAAGATGCAGACGGTCGATTTTGAAACACTATGCGACGGCGGTGTCTTCGGAATATTTGGTCCGACTGGCAGCGGAAAATCAACGATATTGGATGCCATTACGTTAGCGCTTTATGGAAAAGTAGAGCGAGCGGCCAATAATACGCAAGGGATAATGAACCATGCGGAAGATCAATTATATGTCAGTTTTACATTTGAGCTTGAAGATGGCCGATCAAAAAAAAGATACACTGTTGAACGAACATTTAAGCGGGTGGATAATGTCAGGATCAACACAAGGCTGTGCCGGCTTCTCGAAATAGGAGAAGAAACGGTCGTTTTGGCAGATAAAACAAATGATGTAAATGACAAGATTTACGAGCTTTTAGGGCTGACGATAGAGGATTTTACCCGCGCTGTTGTCCTTCCGCAAGGGAAGTTTGCTGAATTTCTTTCTTTAAAAGGCTCGGAAAGAAGGAAAATGTTTGAACGATTGTTCAATTTGGAACGATTCGGCGACCAATTAAATAAAAAGCTGAAAAAACGTCTTTTGGAATCAAGACAGCAATTCGCTGAATTGTCAGCGGAACAAGCAGGTCTTGGCGATGCCTCGAAAGAAGCCGTTTTAGAGGCTGAAAAAACGTTTATACGCTGTGATACAGTGCTGAAAGAACGGGAAAAGCAGCTGGATGAGGCAGCAAAGGAATTTGAGCGGATTCAGACAATCTGGAATTTGCAGACGGAAAAAACGACTTATGAGAAAAAACGACAGGAGCTTGAGCAAGAAAAGGAGCGGTTTCAAGAAATCGAAGAAAAGCTGAAAAAAGCGGAGCAAGCGGAGATGCTGAAACCATATGCGGAAGCAGTGCTCGAACATTTAGCGGAAAAGGACCGTTTTGAAAAAGAAACAGAGCATTGGCAGCAGGAAGAGAAAAAGCTAGCAAGCCTTTATAAAGAAAAAAAGAAAGCTTTTGAAGCGATTCGTGCCAAAAAAGCTGTTGAAGAGCCGGAGCTTTTAACAAAACGTGAACTATTGAAACAGCTTATCTCATTGGATGCAGAAATCAAAGAGGATGAAGCATCGTTTGCAAAGCTGAAAGAAGACTATGAAGCATTGAAAATGAGGTTGCATGAAAAACAGCATACAGAGAGAAAGACGAGCGAATTATTAAATAGGGCGTTAGAGAAGCAGCAGGCTTTAAAACAGCAGGCGAAAGAAGAAACAGTTTCAAGAGAATTCCGGGAAAAAATCCAAAAAGCATATCAACAGAAGCTGAAAATCATGCAGCTTATGAAAGACGAATATGAATTAAAAAGCAAAAAGCAAAAGAAAGAAGACCAACTTAACGAATGGCGGGAAAAGGCTGACGAGTTCGCCCGCAAAAAGAGTGAATTAAACGAACGCCTGGCAGGTAATTTCAATCAATTACAAAAAGTTTATGATCGTTTATGCAGCCAAATGCGGGAGCATGAATTTTTTAAAGAAAAAGTAAAGGATGATTTACAGGCTGCAAAAAGTCAGCTTGAAGAAGAAAGAACAAATCAGGCGGCAGCTTTGATTTCCGAGCAGTTGACGGAGGGGGAGCCTTGCCCTGTCTGCGGCTCCACACATCATCCGGCCCCGAACAGACATTTTTCGATTGAACGTTTAAAAAAATTAGAAGAAACAACGCAGCAGCTAGAACGAATTTTCAAAGAATGTGATCAAACCGAACAGTTGTATTCCTCGCTGAAGCAAAAGCTGCAGGAGCTGACTGAAGATTTACAAGCGGAACAGTCATTCCTTGCCGGAGTGAAAGAAATAGCGTCGGCTAACGAAGAGCCGATCATTACGATGGACGATAAGCCTCATGATCTTTTGGCATATGACAAATTTAAAATCGAATGGAAAGCTTTGAACCAAGATTACTTAGAAATAAAAGACGCAATAAGAAAAACAATAGCAGACATTCGTGAAGTCAACCATATTACAGCACAAATAGAACCGTTGCTGGATGCTGGGGGAAAAGACTTATCCGAAATCATGCTACAATTGCAAAATGTAATAGAGCAGCTGGAAGAAGAAAAAAGAAAGTGGGATTTAGAGTTTGCTGATCTCGATATGGATCAAATCGAGATGTATGTAAAGGAAATTAGTAAAAAAGACTCGCTCGTTGAACAGCTGCACGAACGAATTGAAAAAAGCGTCAGCTTTATTCAAGAAAAAGAACAGGAAATCGAGCGGTTAAGGGAAGAAATACTCAATCTTTCCTCTCAATTAGCTGCCAAAAAAGGAGAAATGGACAGGCAGGCAGAACTGATAGCCGATAAACAGAAAAGGCTCACAGCGCAAAGAGCTGCAAAGGAAAACCTTTTAACAGAACTTAAGAGGATCGATCTTGCCCTTGAACAGCTAAAAAGGGATGAACAAGCAGCTTATGATATTTTCCAAAAAACGGCAAATGAATATCAAAAAGCTGAAAGTCAGCTCCATACCGCCAAACAGCAATTGACAAGCTGTATAAGCAAGCTTGAAAAAGCGGAAAAAAATTGGAACGACCGAAAACAGCAGACTCCTTTTGCAAATGTGCATGAAGTGAGAAATTCCGTTTTGCAGGAAGAAGAAAAACTGGCTATGCAAACGAGTCTAGATCAATATAAAAAAGAAATGGAGCATGTAGCATCTGCAATTGAACGTCTGGAAGAAAAATTAGGCGGAACTGTTCTTAAGCAGGAAACATGGGAAGAAACGAAAAAATGCTTAGAAGAAGCTAGAAAGCAAGTAAACGAAGCAATGGAACAAAGAGGCGCGGCGGCAAAGCATTTGCAGCTGTTAAAGGAAAAACATGAACGATATGTGGAAATAGAAAAAGAGAAAGAAGAGTTGCAGCTTCTTCTTAATCGGTTAGAAAAACTTCAAGCCGTCCTGAAAGGGAATAGTTTTGTCGAATACATGGCTGAGGAACAGCTTCAACAAATAAGCTTTGATGCTTCACAGCGGCTTGGGGAATTGACAAGACAAAGATATGCGATTGAAGTCGATTCAGAAGGCGGTTTTATCATGCGTGACGATGCAAATGGCGGAGTAAAACGACCTGTTTCGACATTATCTGGCGGAGAAACATTTTTAACTTCTTTAGCCTTAGCTTTGTCGTTGTCCACCCAAATTCAGCTTCGCGGAAAATATCCGCTTCAGTTTTTTTTCCTTGATGAAGGGTTTGGAACGCTTGATGCAGAGCTTCTCGATACGGTTGTATCGGCTTTGGAAAAACTGCAATCGCAAAATTTATCCGTTGGCGTAATCAGTCACGTGCAGGAGCTAAGGGAACGATTGCCTAAGCGGCTGATCATTGAGCCAGCTGAACCTTCCGGAAATGGAACGACCGTGCGAATCGAAACGATTTAATTACATGAAGCAAGGATATTTCTGACCTAGTATGCCGTTACCAGTTAACAGCAAGTATTACATTCTCTAAAGGATCTTAACCGCTCAACATGACGGGGCTGTCTAATAAGTCGATTTTCCGGCTTATAGACGCCCCGTTAATGTTTTAGAAATGTTGATATATCAATGTTTATGATGTTTCGTTTTCAATGGATTTTGACTTTCTAAGACAGCCCCTGCTAATCTTAGCATGTTTTGATTGCTGTGCTCATCCGTACTTGTTAACCGTTTTTCATTGTTTTGACAAGATGTGCTGTTTCAGCATTCTCCAAATAAGCGAAAAAAGCAGGTTCGATGGTGACGCCTGCTGCATCATGCACAAATCGTTTCAGCATTTCCAAATAAGCTTAAAAACAGGAGAACGGTACCATCTGCAATTTACCCCGTTTTGAAATAGGTTGAGTAAAAGTTTTCCGTCAAAAAAATAAGACTATGAAAAGGCGAGTCTTATAAAATATAAAATTCCTCTTTTACAACGGGATGAAAATCACTTTACGAAATTAACTGTATTGTATGTTAATGTTGTGAGTGCGAATGCTTTCTAACTGTATAACAGTCCATGAAAAAACTAATGCAGGTTTTCAGCTTCTTTGAACCGATTCATAGTTTCACTCTATTTGTGCATCATGAGGACATCCACATTCCTAAAAAGAGTCTTTTGATCTGAAATGCAAGACAATGCGCTTTTTCTATTGAGCAGGACAACAAATTGAATGTCCTGCTCGCAAATAGTGTTTCTGGATCATAATATAAATCCAATCGTTATTTTTCACTAAGTTTTTTTAACGAACCAGGCGGCTATGCATTTGCCGTCTGGTTTTGATCATTTACGTCCGGATCGATTCCGTTTGTTATGCTGAGACCGTTGTTATTAATATGAAAATCGCCTGTGCAGCTGCTACCAGAGCCGCTGATGGATTTTGATGCTGATTTTGGAGATAAATAAAAGGAATCTCCGAAATTCACAACTCCTCCTGAAACGGAATTAATTTTTATCGGTCCGACAATCGCTGGCATGAGGAACATCCTTTTCCTTGTTGTCTCATAAATCACATGCGTAGAGAAAATCTATTGTTCAGGGATCAATATGTTTTGTCCTGTTGAAATTACCGTTGTTTTTCGTCGCCATCAACGTTTTTAGACAATTGTCGAATATGTTTTATTCGTGCTTCCGCGCATATTTCTTCGGCTGATCCAAAGTTCACGATGCTTGAAGATGAGATGCCCAAAATTTTTACGTGATCGACATATATGTTCGGAGAATTGTTTGAATATGCGCTGGAAAATTGCTCGTCAAAGGAAGGCTGAGGAATGGATTCGCGGAAAAGCTGATAGGAGCGAAACGACCCTTCCTTTGTATTAAATTTTTCATAGTCCCGCTGAACTGCCAGAACATTCGTTTTAGGGGTAATTTTTTTCGCGTCACCGATTTGGAATACGGAACAGATGTCTACTGAGTGTATATACGCCACTCTTATGTTCGCAAATCTTTTTAACAAATACATTAGTCTAATGACAAAGGAACAAATGGACCGATGATTAATGATTCAGGTGGCGTATCAAAAATGGAAGAAAGAGAGATTTTATCCGCATCCCCTATTAAAAAAACTGATGAACTTGAAACCCCTATGATTCTCACCATGCCCACATGCAAGCCGTTATTGATGACGGTAAAATTCATGACAATTCGTCGCCTTTCTTTTTATTGGGGAAATGTTTAAAAAAATGATCGATCGATTGATCAATATCTTTTTTTACCTTTTCTTCAATCCATTGTATTTTTTCTTTTATATCTGTTTGCTCATGGAGACGGAGTCTTTGTAGATAATAAGTAATCCTTCCTTCAAGTTGTTTTCTAATGTCTTCTATGATGATAGCTTTATATGTTTCATCTAATTCATATTCATAGTTTTTAGCAAAGTCTTCAATCTTTTTCGGACATTCTTCTTGTAAATAACTATGAATGCTTTCAACGCATTGTTCGAATATTTGCTGTTTTAATTCGCTATGAACATCATCGACGTTTAGTTCTTCATTTTTTACGGAAAATTGTTCAATTGCTTCCTGATCGGCAGGATTTAAGCCGATATTCAAGACTCCTTCGAGCGTTTCGATTTTCAATTGGTCAAATTTGTACTCAACTTTTTCAATATTTGTATAAGGTTTGTTTTTGATCTCTTCCATTTGTTCTTCAAGGTAAAGAAACCCTTTTTCCAGATGGTCGATTCTTTTGCTTTGGGAATGGAGATATTGTTCCAATTTTAGGATATATTGCAATAATGATTGCACAGTGTAATTCATGATGTTCTCCCCACCTTTATCAGCATTCGTTACCATATTTATATTCTTTTCCAAATGAAAGGTGAATCGCTATGAAATGCTTGGTGGACGGAGAGGCACAATGACTCCGTTTCCCTGGCCGGATGGAGCGGGAGCCGGTTCAGTAAATTGTCCTGTGTTGTATAAATTCGACAGCGGTTTTATGATTCCGGCGCTGCCGATTTGAAATACGGATGAATTGGCGATCGTTCCGATACGTATAAATTGTATGTGAATCGATTGTTGAATATAAAAATTCATAAAACCACCCTCTAAGCGTTTAACACTTGCGGCTGATCAACGAGATCACTGTCAAACGTATTCGTAATGCTGTTTTGATTAAATACGTAAAGACCGTCGCCTGTATTGAAGGAACCGGCCCCTGCGAATGTTTTCACTTCACTGTATGGTGAAATGTTTACGACGTCTCCGACATGAACGACACTGGCCGTCCCGACGCTATTTACCTTCATAGCACCAACAATTGCAGGCATCGTTTTCCATTCCTTTACCTTAAAAGTTATTTAGCTATTTTTAGTGTATGTTATGTCTTGAAAACTGTGATAAAGGTTTAGAGTCGCATTTTTGTATCCTCAATATTTCACAAAATAACTATGCAAAATTCGTGGTGCTTTTAGCCCGTTTACATGAAAAACTCCATCAAATGATTGCACAAAAAAATTTTTTTGCCCGAATAGCATGATGACTCTTCTTGTTTTACAATGTTTTTCATTTGTCAAGGAAAAATAATGGAAAAAAGTACAAAAAAATTATTATTCTTACTTGACATATAGGATTAATACGATTAAAATGTAACTCAATATTATTTTCTTAAACTATCAAAAAGTTTTTGTCGTGAAAATCCCTACCGTTTTAGTCGAGATTAATCTAGTAAACTTTCAGGGGAAGGGGGCATTTGGTGAAGGTTTCAAGCAGAGGTGAATATGCATTACGTGCTTTGCTTGTACTTGGTCAGCAACAGGGAAAAGTCTGTCCGATCAATGAAATCGCCAAACAAACGCTAGTTACGGTCAAATACTTGGAACAAATCTTGCTCCAATTAAGAAAATTGGGGTATGTGCACAGTAAAAGGGGTATACAAGGAGGCTATATGCTCCGTTTATCGCCGACTGACATTAACATAGGGGAGGTTATCCGGCAAATTGAAGGTCCTTTATCTCCAATGGGGTGTGCCAGTACGACGGCTTATGTGCCGTGTCCATTGGAAGATAAGTGTTTATTAAAGCCGCTTTGGACGGTTGTACGTGACACAATTGCCCGCGTTCTTGAACAAACAACTTTAGATGATTTATTGAATAAAAGAATTACAACGGGAATTGGAGGGGAGAGCTTTGTTAAAAACGAAAATTGATCAGGAGTGGATTGAAAGAATTATACGTTCACTAGAAGATTTGGAATACGGATCTGTGCAAATTATTGTACATGACTCAAGAATTACACAAATCGAAAAATTGGAAAAATTCCGTTATCCTTTAGAACGAAAGGATAGCCATAACAAAGGGGCTAAGTGAACATATAAAACAATATCATAAAGAGGTCGTCGATCGGTCCACCGAAGACTCCCTATGTCTTTTCAATATTCCCGGATCGAGGAAGTTTTTTTATTTATAACACCGCCATCGAAACATAGCGGAAAGGGAGATGAATTTTATGAATATTACAAATAAACGCAAGTCAAAAGGACTATTTTTTCTATTATCTGTTATTACAAGTGTAGCTCTTGTTTTAAGTGCTTGTGGTTCAAAAAATGAAAGTGCCAGCTCCAGCTCAGAGGGAGATAAAAAGGCAGTCGAGTTATTAAACGTTTCTTATGACCCTACACGTGAGTTTTACCAAGACTTTAATAAAGCTTTCGCAAGCTATTGGAAAGAAAAAACTGGTCAAGAGGTTACGATAAAGCAATCACATGGCGGTTCTGGCAAGCAGGCGCGGTCTGTTATCGATGGTTTGGAGGCAGATGTTGTAACGTTAGCGCTGGCTTATGATATTGACGCCATTGCAGATACTGGATTGATCGAAAAAAATTGGCAACAAAGATTGGATAAAAACAGTTCTCCTTACACGTCCACTATTGTGTTTCTAGTACGCAAAGGAAATCCGAAAGGTATTAAAGATTGGGACGATCTTGTCAGATCTGATGTTTCGATTATAACCCCCAATCCAAAAACATCGGGTGGAGCGCGCTGGAATTATTTAGCTGCATGGGGATACGCATTGAAAAAATATGGCGGCGATGAAGAGAAGGCAAAAGAATTTGTTGCGAAAATATATAAAAATGTTCCAGTATTAGATTCCGGGGCAAGGGGTGCTACAACAACATTTGTCGAAAGAAAAATCGGTGATGTTCTTCTTGCTTGGGAAAATGAAGCTTTTCTAGCTATCAATGAATTAGGAAAGGATCAATTTGAGATTGTTGTACCTTCTGTAAGCATTTTAGCAGAACCTCCTGTTGCTGTTGTAGACAAGGTGGTTGATAAGAAAGGAACGCGCGAAGTAGCTGAAGAGTATTTGAAATATTTGTACACGGAAGAAGGACAGGAATTGGCAGCGAAGCATTATTATCGTCCAACATTGCCAAAAGTCGCTGAAAAATATAAAGATACATTCCCGCAATTGGAACTCTTTACAGTTGACGAACTGTTTGGGGGCTGGAGAGAGGCTCAGAAAAAACATTTTGACGACGGCGGTATTTTCGATCAAATTTATCAGCCGAAATAATGATTTGTTCCGATGAATGGAGGATTGGAAGTGGCCAAAACAAAACAACAGCACAGAAAAGGGGTTATTCCAGGTTGGGGACTCACGATGGGCTTTACGCTAACTTATCTTAGTTTAATAGTGTTGATCCCCTTGTCCGTTATCTTTTTAAAAGCCTCAACACTCAGCTGGGAGCAATTTTGGCAAATCGTCACAACTGACAGGGTGGCAGCCTCGCTTCGTTTATCTTTTGTTTCTTCATTTATTGCCGCTGCCATCAATTTAGTTTTTGGTCTTTTGCTTACTTGGGTGTTAGTGAAATATGATTTCCCAGGGAAAAGAATTATCGACGGATTAATCGATTTGCCGTTTGCTCTCCCAACTGCAGTAGCGGGAATTTCTTTAACAGCTGTTTATGCCCCGACAGGCGTTATTGGACAGTATTTGGACCGCTTCGGTATTGAGGCTGTTTATACCCCGCTCGGTGTCGTAATTGCTTTAACGTTTATCGGATTGCCGTTTGTTGTGCGGTCTATCCAGCCCATTTTGCATGATTTAGATCAGCAGTACGAAGAAGCGGCAGCTGTTTTAGGTGCAAACCGTTGGCAAACGTTTTGGAAAGTGATTTTGCCATCACTTGTTCCTGCGATGTTCACCGGGTTTTCGCTCGCATTTGCGCGGGCGTTAGGCGAATACGGATCAGTCGTTTTCATTTCCGGCAATATGCCAATGAAAACGGAGATCGCCCCTCTTTTGATCGTCACCAAATTGGAACAGTACGATTATGAGGGGGCAACAGCGATTGCCGCTATTGTATTGATTATCTCTTTTTTCCTGCTTTTTCTTATAAATTATTTGCAATGGAGAACGAGTCGAAAATATTTTATTCATTAAGTCACTAAGGAGATGTTATGCCTCAAATGGGTACTAAAACGAAGAAACAGCCTCTTGTCGGTGTTCATACAGAATCTGCGTGGATTCGTTTTATATTGACGGGAACGGCTCTATTATTTGTTGGTTTTTTTCTCATTATCCCGCTAATTACTGTTTTTACAGAAGCTTTGAAAAACGGTTTAGAAGTTTATTTTGCTTCGGTTACAGAACCGGATGCTCAATCAGCGATCCGTCTTACACTTTTGACCGCAGCAATAGTAGTGCCATTAAATTTTATTTTTGGTATTGCTGCTGCATGGTGTATCACAAAGTTTCAGTTTCCCGGGAAAACCTGGCTCATCACGCTTATTGATTTGCCGTTTTCTGTATCGCCCGTTATCGCTGGTTTAAGCTTTGTTTTATTGTTTGGTGCACAAGGTTTGTTAGCGCCGGTTTTAGATTCGCTCGGATTGAAAATAATCTTTGCTGTCCCAGGCATAATTTTGGCTACTTTATTTGTAACTTTTCCGTTTGTAGCCCGCGAGTTAATACCGGTCATGCAGGCAAAGGGGAGTGAACAGGAGGAAGCCGCTTTATCTTTAGGTGCCAGCGGATGGAAAACATTTTTATTCGTGACGCTTCCAAACGTCAAATGGGGAATTTTATACGGCGTCATCCTGTGCAATGCGAGAGCAATGGGTGAATTTGGAGCCGTTTCTGTTGTGTCAGGGCATATACGAGGAATGACAAATACGATCCCGCTCCATGTAGAAATTTTATATAATGAGTACCAATTTACTGCTGCATTCGCAGTCGCTTCCCTTTTAGCTATGTTGGCGATCGTTACATTAATTGTTAAAGGGGTGCTTGAATGGAAGGGTGTAGTTGATGGAAAAGGGTAAGGAGTGTGCATCATGGATATCAATGTGAAGCAAATTTCTAAAAATTATGGCTCATTTCAAGCATTAAAAGAAGTAAATTTAACAATACCGTCAGGGAAGATTACCGCTTTGTTAGGTCCATCCGGTTCAGGGAAAACTACGTTGCTGCGGATGATTGCCGGATTGGAAATGCCTGATAGCGGAAGCATCTATTTTGGCGACCATGATTATACGACAAAAACGGTCCGTGAAAGAAATGTCGGTTTTGTTTTTCAACATTACGCTTTATTTCATCATATGAACGTTTTTGAGAATATTGCATTCGGACTTAAAGTGCGTCCGCGAAAAGACAGACCGTCCAAACAAGACGTCCAACGAAAAGTAAATGAATTGCTTCATTTAGTCCAATTAAATGGTCTTGATCGCCGTTACCCGGCTCAATTATCAGGCGGACAGAGGCAGAGAGTTGCATTAGCTAGAGCGTTAGCAGTGGAGCCGAACGTGCTTCTGCTTGATGAGCCGTTTGGAGCTCTTGATGCAAAAGTGCGTCAAGAATTGCGGAGATGGTTGCGGCAGTTGCATGAACAATTACATGTAACAACTGTTTTTGTTACGCATGACCAAGAAGAGGCCTTAGAGGTTGCTGATCAAGTGGTAATCTTAAATAATGGACAAATTGAGCAAGTCGGAACACCGGATGAAGTATATCAACATCCAAAAACGAAATTCGTGTATCAGTTTCTAGGGCGTGTTAATGTTTTTCATGCTGAAGTGAACGATGGTCGCCTACATATCGGAGAAGCATTATTTGCTGCACCTGATGAAAACATTCAAACGAAAAAAATGATCGGGTATATTCGTCCTCATGAAGTGCGAATAACTCGACATAATGATAATCAAAAATCAATTCAAGTAAAGGTTCGCCGCATCCAATCTTATGGCCCGATTGTCCGTTTGGAATTGGAAAGATTGAAAACGAATGATCTGATCGAAGTGGACTTGAGTGTTGAACAGGCGAATCAACTGAACGTGAAAAATGATGAGATTCTTTATGCTGACTTGGAAAAAATAAAGTTTTTTTCAGATTCTCCATCCGTAGAATGAATAAATAATGTCGCCAAGATCATTATCACTTGAAAAGCCTGCATTTCAAAAAGAATGTAAATAAATTTGACTAATAGTTTTTATAAGGACAAAGGGGGTAGCAAAATGAGGAGAAAAAATCAAAAATCTTTGCTTGCCTTGCTTTTAATCATGATTGTTAGTTTATTTGCTGTTATATCCGGCTGCTCAGGAGAAGAAAAGAATGTGAAAAGCGCCGGTGAATCTCAAGAAACAAAAGATAAAGAGGAAAAGGTAGTTAGAATCGGATATCAAAAATACGGGACATTAAACATCTTAAAGAAACAAGGAACGCTGGATAAAGCGTTAAAAAGTCACGGATATTCTGTCGAATGGATTCAATTTCCGGCAGGTCCGCAGCTTTTGGAAGGATTAAATGTCGGCAGCATTGATATCGGGCATACTGGCGAAGCGCCGCCGATCTTTGCACAAGCGGCAGGCACTGATTTAGTTTATATTGGTCATGAGCCAGAAAGCCCTCTTTCAGAAGCTATTCTTGTTCCAAAAGATTCACCCATCCGCACTGTTCAGGATTTAAAAGGTAAAAAGGTTGCGCTCAACAAAGGCTCAAACGTCCATTACTTGCTCGTAAAAGCTTTGGAAAAAGCGGGGCTGACCATAAATGATATTGAACCTAAATATCTCGTACCGGGAGATGCAAGAGCAGCCTTTGAACAAGGAAGTGTGGATGCATGGGTCATTTGGGATCCTTTCTTTGCTGTTGCTGAAACGGAGACAGGCGCCAGAGTTTTGGCAGACGGAAAGGATTTAGTGAAAAATAGAGAGTTTTATTTAGCGAGCAGAAAGTTTGCCGAAAATCATAAAGAGGTTATCGATCTGTTATTGGAAGAAATCAATAAAACAGATCAATGGGCTAAAAGTGCTCCAAAAGAAGTTGCAGAACTATTGTCACCTGAATTGGGAATTGATGTTGCTTCGCTTGAAAAAGCAGCTAAAAGAAGAACATATGGTGTTCAGAAAATAAGCGAACAAGTTCTAAATGATCAGCAGGTAATAGCAGATACTTTTCATCAATTAAAATTAATTCCTGAAAAAATCAATGTAAAAGAAGCAGCTTTGGAGGAAACAAACAACTAAATGAAAACAATAGCGAACCGACCAGACAACTGGAGGCTCCTACTTAGCAGAAGCATGCTAAGAAAGGGGCCTTTTTGCGCATTTAAAACCTTGAATGACAGATGAAAATCTAAAAACGAAATGGGTGGAGTGAAAAATGAACATTTTTTGGTTTATTCCAACACATGGTGACGGGCATTATTTAGGTACTACCATTGGAGGACGTACAACCGATTTGTCTTATTTCAAACAAATTGCCCAAGCAGCGGATCGCCTTGGTTACAGCGGGGTGCTGATTCCAACTGGAAGATCTTGCGAAGATGCTTGGATTATTGCCTCTGCCTTAATTCCCGTTACGGAAAACTTACGGTTTCTTGTGGCAGTTCGGCCGGGGTTGATGGCTCCTTCCGCTGCTGCAAGGATGGCCTCGACATTTGACAGAATTTCAAATGGACGATTGCTAGTAAACGTTGTAACCGGCGGTGATCCGGTGGAGCTGAAGGGTGATGGAATTTTTTATTCACATGATGAAAGATATGAAGTGACTGACGAATTTTTGACAATTTGGCGAAAGCTGCTTGCAAATGAAAAAGTCGATTTCACAGGTCGTTACTTGCAGGTGGAAGGAGGAGACCTTTTGTTCCCGCCAGTGCAAAAACCATATCCGCCTGTCTTTTTCGGCGGTTCATCATTGGCTGGCCAGCAAGTAGCGGCAAAGCATGCAGATGTATATTTAACATGGGGAGAGCCGCCGAAACAGGTTGCTGAAAAACTGAATCAGGTGAAAAAGCTGGCAGAGGAACAAGGAAGAACAGTGCGCTTCGGCATTCGCTTGCATATCATCGTCCGTGAAACGGATGAAGAAGCATGGCAAGCAGCCGAACGGTTAATCAAATATGTGGATGATGAAACGGTCGCTCAGGCACAAAAGGTTTTTGACCGTTTTGATTCAGTAGGGCAGCGCAGGATGTCAGATCTTGTGAAAAGAGACCGCAAGTCGCTTGAAATCAGCCCGAATTTATGGTCAGGAATCGGTCTTGTGCGCGGCGGAGCAGGTACGGCGCTAGTCGGCAGTCCGGAAACAATTGCAGAAAGGATGAAGGAATATGCTGATCTCGGCATCGAGACATTTATTTTATCCGGCTATCCTCATTTAGAGGAAGCATATAGAACAGCTGAACTGTTGTTTCCTCACTTGCCGATAAGCCATGTTCAAAGAAACAGTGAACCACAACCGTTTGGACCATTTGGAGAAATTATTGCCAACAACAGTTTACCAGCAGAAATGGAGAGAATCAGAAAATGAAAAAGTCGTTGTTTTCCGATCAAGTAAAAAAACAATTAATCCCATGGCTTTTGCCTATATTGATTTTAATCATTTGGCAATTGTTATCCTCTAAAGGGATTCTTTCAACAAAAATTCTTCCAGTGCCGTCAGACGTTGTGATGGCAGGAGTGGAGCTCATTCGTTCTGGTGAATTGTTTCAGCATTTGCTGATCAGCTTTAAACGAGCCATAATCGGTTTTTTGATTGGAGGAAGCATTGGCTTGTTTCTCGGCCTTATTAACGGGCTGTTTCCGATCGCAGATAGAATTTTCGATACAACGATTCAAATGGTGCGGAATATTCCTCACCTGGCCATGATTCCTCTTGTCATCCTTTGGTTTGGAATTGGGGAGGAAGCCAAAGTATTTTTAGTAGCAGCTGGAGTGTTGTTCCCGATTTATGTGAATACACTTCATGGCATTCGGTCAGTAGATCAAGGGTTGATTGAAATGGGACGGGTATATGGACTTCGTTCCTGGCTTCTCTTTTGGCAAGTGGTGTTGCCCGGCGCCCTCCCGTCTATTTTAGTCGGAGTTCGATATGCACTGGGGATCATGTGGCTGACGTTAATTGTTGCTGAAACAATTTCCGCAGATTCTGGTATCGGATATATGGCCATGAATGCGAGAGAATTTATGCAAACAGATGTAGTGCTGCTCAGCATTCTTCTATATGCATTATTTGGAAAAATCGCGGATTCAATGGCAAAATGGCTTGAAAGAAAATGCTTAAATTGGAATCCAAATTATCAAAACTTGTAGAGAATGGGGGGATAAATGTGGAATCTCCAACTTTTGGAACTTATCTGCAAATCAATGGTGTAGAGAAACACTTCGGAAATCAGCACGTTCTGCGCGGAATTGATCTTGAGGTGCAGCCTGGCGAGTTTGTAGCGATCATCGGCCGAAGCGGCTGCGGAAAAAGCACGCTGCTTCGTTTAATTGCCGGATTAGATGAGCCGACAGCTGGTGAGATCAAGGCTAACAGTGAATTGATGAAGGGATTAAATCCGGAGGTTCGCATTATGTTCCAAGATGCCAGACTTTTGCCTTGGAAACGCGTAATTCAAAATGTAGCGATTGGCATGAAAAAAGAAGATTTACCTAAAGCGGAGTTAGCTCTAAAGCAGGTTGGACTGATCGACAGGGCAAAAGAATGGCCTCACGTTTTATCAGGAGGACAAAAACAACGGGTGGCACTTGCAAGAGCATTAGCCAGCAAGCCAAGGCTGTTGTTATTGGATGAACCATTAGGTGCGTTAGATGCTTTAACACGCATTGAAATGCAGCGTTTGATCGAACGATTATGGAAGGAGCAAGGATTTACAGCTTTGCTGATTACACATGATGTGGAAGAAGCGGTAGCAATGGCGGATCGAGTGGTGTTGATAGAGGATGGAAAAATTGCGATGGATACACCGATTAAATTTCCTCGTCCTAGGCAGCGCGGTAATGCCGCATTTGCAGCCCTCGTCGAAAAGATTTTGCGCCGCGTAATGGGTGAGGAAGAAAACACACCAGCTGTCTATGCAAGGCAATCAACGTAATAAGCTTAATAAATATATTCATTAAAGGGGGATTTACTAATGAAAATTATCAGAAAAAGTATGTTTTTAAGTTTAATTTTCCTTTTAGTGCTTTGGATTTCAGGCTGCGGCAGCAAGGAGGAGGCAAATGAGACTTCCAATGCGGAAAAATCAAATGCCAAAGCGGAAGAGGAGACATTACCAGACGAACTTAGAATTGGCTATCAAAAATCATCTATTTTGCTTTTCTTAAAGGAAAAAGGCAGCTTAGAAAAAATTTTGGCTGAAAAAGGAGTTAAAGTCACATGGCATGAATTTCAATCAGGACCGCCATTATTAGAGGCGTTGAATGCAGGAAAAATTGATGTAGGATATGTAGGCGGAGCACCTGCTGTACTTGCAGGAGCCGTTTCAGATTCTGAATTAGCCTATCTTGCCTATGAACCGGAAGTATATCGGGCGATTGTTGTTCCAAAAGATTCACCTATTCAAAAGATAGAAGATTTAAAAGGGAAGAAGGTTGCTTTTGGTAAAGGATCAAGCGCACATTATTTGCTCCTTACTGCTTTAGAGAGTGTAGGGCTGACTTTGAATGATATTACTCCTGTCTATTTACAGCCTTCAGATGCTAGAGGAGCTTTTGAACGCGGCAATGTGGATGCATGGGTGATTTGGGATCCATATCTTGCGGACGCAGAAGAAAGTGGAGGTGCTAGAATCATTGCCGATGCAAAAGGTCTCCCGCGTCAATATGGATTTATTGTAGGAAGACGCGATTATTTTCAAGAAAATCGTGAACTTCGAAATTTAGTGATCAGTGAACTAGAGAAGGTTCACAAAGAGATTCAAGCAGACAAACAAGGGGCTGCCGAAAACTTTTCACAGAAAACTGGCATTTCGAAAGATGTATGGAAGCAAACTTTGGAAAGAAGAGAATATGGAGTATTTGACATCACACCTGAAGTGGTGGATGCCCAACAGAAGCTTGCAGATACTTTTTTAGAGGCAGGATTGATAAACGAGAAAATAAATGTGCAAGATGCTGTTCTTTCAGATTAACGAAGCAAGAAAGTGGTCATTTCATGCTTTATAAGTTATAATGACCCTGAAACGGAATGTTCAAAAGAAAGATCCATGCGATAACGATTGACAAGCGCAAATAGTTGTCCTTTTACAAATGGAGGTGTTTATCCCTCCATTTGTTTTTGTGGAGAACAGCTGTCCTTATCTTCACGGAAGCGGTAATGGCCGGTTTGCAAGCGGGCTGTCTGTGAACCTTGAGGCCGTTTTTCTTTTCAAAATTTTTTTCATTGAATGAGATAATCTTTTCGCTGCGGGAAAGGATGTAATGAATGGAAATTACCCGTAAAAATCCAAACTCGTTTTTAACGAAAACAAACGGCTATTTGCAAGGGTATTCGTACAGTTTAAATCCGTATGTCGGCTGTTCATACGGCTGCCATTATTGTTATGTACAAAAGCTTCCAGTCGCATTGTTTAAGAAAAAAGAGTGGGGAACATGGGTTGAAATAAAGGATGAAAAGCCAAACCAATTTTTAGGCGAATTGAAGCGGGCCAAGAAGAAAGGGAAAGTGACGATTTTCATGTCATCCTCAACAGACCCTTACCAGCCGCTGGAAGCGAAGGAATTACGAACAAGAAGGCTCCTTGAAGTGATAGCAGAAATGCCTCCGGACTTTTTATTTGTCCAGACGAGAAGCCCGCTTGTCACTAGAGATATTGATATCTTTCAAAAATTGGGGGATCGGGTGCTTGTCAGCATTACCATTGAAACGGACAGAGATGATGTGCGCAAAATTTTTTCTCCAAAGGCGCCGCCGATTCAAGCTAGGATCAATGCGCTTAAAAAACTAAATGAAGAGAACATTCCGTCACAGGCGGCAGTTTCTCCTGTACTGCCTTTTTCTCCGAATTTTACGAATCTATTACGGAATGCGACGAAACGAGTCTGTTTAGATGATTTCTTTTTAGGAGATGGAAGCGGCGGAAGACGATCGCAGGCGCTCGGTTTGTCAAAGCTTTTTTCGCAAATTGGAGAAGAAGAATGGTTTTCGCCTGAAAACATCGAATATGTGAAAGACTTACTTTTACATGTTTTTGCGAAAGATCAGCTGTTCATTTCTAGGCAAGGCTTCATTCCGCCCGATGGGAGTCATGAAGAATGATCGATTCTCATATTCATTTGGATCAATACGATCCAAAAACTATTGATGAGCAAATCAAAAAGTGGCAGGAAGCGGGCATTACTCATGTTGTGGCCGTTTCAACCGATTTAACATCCGCCTATAAAACGCTTGAATTGAAGCAGAAACATGAAGATTTTATTATAGCAGCTGCCGGCTTTCACCCTGAACAGGAGATTCTTGATGAACGGGAGCTTGAAGAGCTTCTATCACTGATTCGAACAGAGAGGGCGATTTCAGCTGTCGGGGAAATTGGTTTGCCGTATTATGAAAAAGAGCGATTATTTGCAAAGTATTCGGAACAAACTTATATAGATGTCTTGAAGGAATTTTTGAAAATCAGCGTTGAACATTCACTGCCAGTTGCCTTGCATGCAGTGCATGAAGATGCGGAAAAAGTTTTACATCTTTTGCAAAAACATCAAGTGAAAAAAGCGCATTTTCATTGGCTTAAAGCGGCATCATCTGTAATGAAGGAAATTTTTAAACAACACTATTATATTTCTGTGACTCCGGAAGTTTGCTACCGCCTGCGCGATCAGCAGCTTGCTGAACAAGTTCCGATGGATCAGCTGCTTATTGAGACGGACGGCCCTTGGCGGTATGGGGGAGCGTTTAAAAATGTAGACACAACCCCGTTATTTTTAAAGGAAATTTGCCGCAAATTGGCGAATATTAAAAAGAGGCCGCGTGAAGATATTGTGCGCACAACTGCAAATAATGCGAAAAAACTTTATCTTAATTGGGGGTAGAACATGAAGCTTGTCACTGCAAATATTCACGACAGAACGTTTATCGGACTAATTTTTAACGAAGATTCGGTTATTGATATTCAAAAAGCGGAACTGAAGCTTTATGAATCGGAAATATCGCCTGCATCGCTGCAAGCGTGCATTGAAATGGGTGAAAAATTTGTCCGCCATATTGAAGCATTACAGGAATGGGTTGCGAAGGAAAAAGAAAGGGAGACATATGTCTATCCGCTGTCAGCTGTTAAACTCCAAGCACCGATTCCACGGCCGAAGAAAAACATTATGTGCGTCGGTAAAAACTACCGTGACCATGTTGCGGAAATGGGAAGCGAAAGTGATATTCCTTCCGATTTGATTCTGTTTTCCAAACCTTCAACATCCGTTATTGCTCATGAAGGAGAAATTGATCCACATCTTTATTTAACCGACGAACTTGATTATGAAGGGGAACTTGCAGTTGTCATTGGGAAAAAAGGAAAACAAATTCGCGAAGAAGAAGCCTATGACTACGTTTTTGGATATACGATCATCAATGATGTCACAGCAAGAGATTTGCAAGCTCGCCACAAACAATATTTTTTAGGAAAAAGCTTGGATACATCATGCCCGATGGGACCGTATATTGTACATAAATCGGCCGTTTCGAATCCACAGCATCTGTCTATCGAGACGAAAGTTAATGGCGAAATTCGGCAGCAAGCCAATACAAATCAAATGATTTTCCCGATTAAACGGATCATTTCCATCATTTCTCAAGGCATGACTCTTGAGCCGGGAGATATCATTGCAACAGGTACACCTGCGGGAGTCGGAAAAGGCTTCAATCCGCCGAAATTATTAAAGCCTGGCGACACTGTCGAAATTACGGTAGAAGGAATTGGCACGTTGAGAAATAAAGTCAAGGAAATTTAATAGCGAAAGGACGGGCAAGAGTGAGCCCCTTTAATCTTTCGTTTTAGTGCGTCTTTGTCAATTTAGTGAAATCATTTTATTTATCATAGTAATTGCTATGTTTTTGGATGATCATTTGATATGATGAATGTGGACTTGCAAGTATAGATGGGGGAGGGCATTTATGACACATTTGCATATTACATCATGGGTCATTTTGCTGATTTTGTTTTTCATTGCCTTTGCCAAACCTTCAAAAGGTTTGCATATGGCTGTGCGAATCTTTTATTTAATCGTGTTGGCAACTGGACTTGAATTAATTTTCCGCTATAATGTGTTCAGCATGGCCAACTATGTAGGGGAATATGTCGCTAAAATTTTCCTTGCCATTGTTTTGATCGGGCTTATGGAAATGGTTTTGGGCAAAAAGAAGAGAAACGAATCGTCCAAAGGAATTTGGATCGGCTTTTGGATTGTGCTGATTCTCGTCATTTTGCTTGGATTTAGACTGCCTCTTACTTTTTAAAAAATATGTTGATGCAAAAATATAGGAGCGTATTTCGCTGGGGCTGTCTTAGAAAGTCAAATCGCCATTGAAAACAAAAAATCATAAACACCGATATATATCAACGTTTCTAAAACATTAATGGGGGCGTCAATAAGCCGTAAAAACGACTTATTAGACACCCCCCTATTATTTTTCTTTCTTGTCTTTGACAATAAAAACCAGCCTTAAAAAAACATCCAAATCCTATAATTATTAGAATTATATGGCCTATATTTTATATCATCAATGGTTAATGAAAATAAAAAAGCTCCAAGCAAAATAAATGGAATAGCTAATAACCACCCCAAATTATGAAACTCCCCTTATCTCGTTTTTTATTAAGGCTTGAATATTAATTCGATATGAGTTCATTGAAACCTTGCTAATCGCCAAAAAGTTGGACGAAATTCCATGATTGGAAAAAAGTTTCAATGCAGGCGATGCTTACGTTTACTTTCTTTTTGTAAATATCCTAATGTTTTAGGTTCATATTTTTGTTTTTATAAACATTTTTCTGTAGCGCAGTCTACATTGATGTTGGGCAGCCGGTCTGTTTCGCCCATCATTGAATAAATACTTAGCCACAGGATGACAATTCGAACGAATAGCATCTTTTTGAATATCCAGCATTATCAGGCTGCAGCTGTTTTTTATGTGTCTCCTTAAAAAATTTAAATGACTATTTCTGCACTCCCCCTATCAATTGCAAAGCTTTCATTACTCCGACTGTCTTAAAAGTACTTTTTAACTAAATCCTTTTTTCCTTGAATTGCAGTTATGAAATAGAGCTGACAAAGCTTCGTTCCCCTGTGCTTACAGTGAATTCAAACAGGTCTTTTTGTTTGTCTCCCCGATGGAAAAAATGCTGAACTGCACAAAGAGAATCCGTATTATCAAATATAAAAACAGAAGCGCCTTTCATCGGTTTGTTTCCATGGTGATACAACAATTGATTGTGGCAGTAAATGATGTCATAAACGGAAAAGGATAAAGCATTTAAATGGTGTACAAACATTATAAAGCTTTCATCATCCAATTCATTTAAAAAAGAATGAAATGCATAGGGGAATGTCTTCTTGATTCGAATTTTTCCGCCTGACCGCAAGTATTCTTCCTTATTATGTCCAATATCAACCCATCGGCCGTTTTTCAAAAGTTCAATGTGCTGATCGTTTAAATCATCAAGAGAAATCTGTTCATCATCTTCATCATCGATCAAAATCGGTTCTGCTTGAAGCATTTCAACGGTTGCGGTCCGAAAACTCCTTTTTTGTTTATGGAGAAGGTCATTTTTTATGTCCGAAAACAATATGAACACCTCAATACTTTTTATTGATTGTTTTAGACAAAATGCTTTCTTTTTATACAAATGGGCAGGTAACATTGAACTTTTTTTGCATACAATAGCTACATCTTTCATGTTATAGATAGTGGGGTGATAAGCATATGTGTGGAATTGCTGGCTGGGTAAATTTTCAACAATCACTTTTCCAAAATACTGAAATAATGGAAGACATGATTGACACGTTAAGCAAAAGAGGGCCTGATGATACAAATATTTGGGGAAAGAAGCACGTATTGTTCGGGCATAAAAGACTTGTTGTCATTGACCCGGAATGCGGTCGACAGCCGATGACAAAACAAAAAGAAGATAATTCCTACACGATTTGTTATAACGGCGAGCTATACAATACGGAAGATATTCGCAAAGAATTATTGAAAAAAGGCTATACGTTTCGCGGCCACTCAGATACGGAAGTTCTTTTAGCTTCATACATGGAGTGGAAAGAAGAATGTGTGCACCATTTAAACGGAATTTATGCTTTTGCCGTTTGGGATTCAGCAGATGAAAAATTATTTATAGCACGCGACCGTCTTGGCGTTAAACCGCTCTTTTTTTATGAAAACAACGGTAATTTTCTGTTCGCTTCTGAAATAAAAGCCCTTTTAGCCAATCCTGAAGTCGATGCTTTGCTCGATCAGGAAGGGCTGCAAGAAATTATGGCGCTGGGGCCGTCGAGATCTCCAGGTTCAGGCGTTTTTAAAGGAATCGAAGAGCTTAGACCCGCCCATGCCCTCGTTTTTAGTCGAGATGGCTTAAAAATATGGAGGTATTGGAACGTTAAAAGCCATCCGCATGAGGATTCTTTTGAAGAAACGGTCGAAAAAGTGCGTGAATTACTAATAGATGCCGTCACAAGACAGCTTGTCAGCGATGTTCCGCTATGCACGTTTTTATCGGGAGGATTGGATTCGAGCGCCATTACAGCGATTGCCGCCAGGACATTTGAAAAGGAAGGAAAGGGGCATCTTCATACTTATTCAATTGATTACGAAGGGAATTCTGAGTATTTTCAACAAAGCGAGTTTCAGCCGAATGCTGATGCCTACTGGATTCATTTAATGAAGGAATCTTTTCAAACCATTCATCACGAATGTATCATGACACAGGAAGAGCTTGTCTCATATTTGCAGGAAGCAGTTGAAGTCCGTGATCTTCCGGGGATGGCGGACGTCGATTCTTCACTTCTTTGGTTTTGCCGGCAAATTAATAAGGACTTTGTCGTGAGCTTGTCGGGAGAATGTGCGGACGAAATTTTCGGCGGATATCCGTGGTTTTATCGTCCTGAGGAATTGGCAAGAGAAGGATTTCCGTGGATTCGTTCATTAGATGAGCGGATCAAGCTGCTCCGGAACGATTGGCAAAAAAAGCTGAATATAAAAGAATATGCTTTAAGGCAATATGAAAAAACGATTGAAGAAACACCTGTTTTAGATGGAGAACCTGAAACGGAAAGAAAAAGGCGGGAGCTTTTTTACTTAAATATGATATGGTTTATGACAACATTGCTTGACCGAAAGGATCGCATGAGCATGGGTGCATCGCTTGAAGTGCGCGTTCCGTTTGCAGATCACCGGCTTGTCGAATACGTCTGGAATATTCCGTGGGAATGGAAACGATATGGCGATCGGGAAAAAGGCCTATTACGGAAAAGCTTAGAAGATCTTTTGCCGAAGGAGGTTGTCTACAGGAAAAAAAGCCCGTATCCGAAAACACATCATCCGAAATATACGAAGCTTGTAAAAGAACAGCTTGAAAACGTATTGGCCATGAAAGACTCCATATTGCACGAGCTTTTCGATGGGATTGCATTAAATAAATTAGTAGAGACAGACGGTGCATCTTTTCAACGCCCATGGTACGGACAGCTGATGACGGGACCGCAGCTGTTAGCCTATCTTTGGCAAATTCACATTTGGTTTGAAAAGTACCGGATTAATATCATTTGATGAATTTAGGGAAAATGAGGCTGTCTTAGAAAGTCAAATCGCCTTGAAAACAAAAAATCATACACACCGATATATCAACGTTTCTAACACATTAATGGGGGCGTCAATAAGCCGTAAAAACGACTTATTAGACACCCCCTTGCTTTTTATAATAAAGAAGGACAAACATGTTCAGCATGTTATAATGTTTTTTATAATGAAATTCAAAAATGATCTGCAAGGGGAGCGGGAGGGGAGAGATATATAAACATTTTGTAGAAACTGAATGATTCATCGGTAGAAAAAAGATTTTTATGAAAATGATGAACGTTTTCAAAAAATTTTCTAATGTCTAGGAATCAAGCAGGGAGAGAAGCTTACAATAAGATCCGAATTTGGCCTGGTACGGTTCATGTTGTAAGATAATAGTTCAAGAAGATCATGAATGAAAAATTAACTGACCTAACTTTTTGAATACGTTGACGAACTGTTTGATCGTGGCGCAATCCAGGCAAAATGATGTAGGTAACGCAATGATTTCAAACATGTAAACTTATTTTTCAGTTAGCATGGAAGGAATAAAGGCTCTTTCAAATGAAACGGGGATAAGCCAGCGAGTGATTCGCGAGGCTTATAAAGAAAAACTCATCGGAAAAGGGGATAAATCCCATCAAACATTACATACATTCGATGAGAAGATTGACAGCAAACCAAAACAGATGCAACACCGCTTGCCGATTTTGCGGAAGAGTTGAAGCGGCGAACTTAGATGAATTGAGCGACAAGCATGGATTTTGCTGACATAAGGAGGATTTTGACGAGTGAAAAAAGGATTGATCTTCATTTTGTGTGTTTCATTGCTTTTTTGTTTTTCAGCGACTGCTAGCGCTGTAAACTTGCAGGATGAGTCAATTTATCACGTAGCAGTTGACCGCTTTTACAATGGAACGACGGCCAATGACGGCGAAAGAAAGGGCGGTCTTGAACATTTTCTTGGGGGTGACTTGCAAGGGGTGATCAAAAAGCTGGATTACATAAAAGGAATGGGCTTTACAATCGTTTCATTATCACCAATATTTCAAAATGAGGCAAACGGCTTTCATGGGAAATGGGTGAAAGACTTTAAAAAAGTGGACGAGCATTTTGGAACAATGCAGGATTTAAAACAGCTGACAAAGGAAGCACATAAACGTGATCTAAAGGTCATGATAGATTTTGTTTTCGAAACAGGACCGAACCACCCTTGGCTGTCTGATCCAGCTAAAAAAGAATGGTTTGTTGAAGGAAGTACGACATTCGATGTTTCTCGCCCCGACGTTCAAGCATTTATAATCGATGTCGCTAAATGGTGGATCAAACAAAGTGATATTGACGGGTATCGGTTGATTGACGCGAATCGAACTGAACCTCAATTTTTTAAAAAAATGGCTGAAGAAGTTAAGTCTGTCAAAAAAGATTTCGTTTTAGTGGCAGATATTGGCGGGGGTGATCCGAATACATATCAAAACAGTGGAATCGATGCCGTGATGAATACCTATTTTGCGAAAAATGTGCAAAAATCATTTTCGAATGTGGATGAACCGCTTTCAGGATTGGACGGGTTTACGCAATCCAATCTGCCTGTCGTTTCGTTTTTAGATGACGAGGATATCGTTCGTTTTACAAGAAAAGCTGTTGAGAATGAAGCGTTTCCAGTGACAAGATTAAAACTTGCCTTGACGTATTTATATACTTTACCGGCTGTTCCTTTTGTTTATTACGGGACGGAGATTGCATTGGATGGCGGAAATGGAGCAGTCAATTATCGGATGATGGATTTTCGCACGAGCACCGAAATAGTCGAGTACATAACAAATTTAGCCGACATTCGCAAAATCCTGCCTTCTCTCCGAACAGGGCAATATCATTTGTTGTATGAAAAGGACGGCATGCTCGTTTATCAATTAAAAAGCGGTGATGAAACATCCATTATTGCCATTAACAACACATCGCAAACAAAAAGCGTAACGATCGGATTTCGATATTTGCCGGATAATCACGAATTGAGAGGGTATTTAAAAGGGGGAAGCATAAAAAGTTCAAAGGACGGATACACGATCACTTTGGAACGGGAAACATCGGAGATTTTTAAACTGGACGAACAAAAAGGCGCGAGCATCCCTTTTATTTCCATTTTGGTCGGAGTCCCAGTTTTGTTTATCCTTTTCTTATATGCCGCATATAAAAAAGGGAAGGGAAAACAGCCGTCGTAAAATGCAAAATAAAAAGCTGATCCCTTAAAGGTGCAAAAAAAGGACAAACTCGTCTTGATTTGCCATTTTTAAGCTGCTTCTATGTACACATAGGCTTTAAACAGGAATTTTTCAACTGAAAGCTTCGGGGCGGAAAGTTCGCCTATCACATCTTCCTTTTCATATTGAGATGTTGGAAAAGAAGCCTAATTCTTCCTTTTTGAACGCAAAAAAGCCCCTTCCTCATATCAAGACGCTGGAAAAGGAGCGGCTCCATTTAAAGTGGGTAAAACAATATTGATCAATAGATAACAGATTAGGAAAGAGGGCTTCTTATCAATAGCTTGTGAATTTGGAACAAGCTTTTGCTCGCTTTTTCGTTGTGACGCTTGTATTTTAATTTTAAAGGATGCAATGTTTTTTCACGTTTATGTTGTAGGCTGGTGCTTTTTCTCATAAGATGGGAGTAATAGAAAAAGGGGAGGAGAAATGTATGAAGCCGCTTCGCTTACGGGGGCATCATTTATTATGTGTGCACGGATTTCGCGGAATGGGATATAGTCCATCGTTTGTAGAGAAGATGTGGGAAGTAGTTACAAAAATTCGTGATGAAGAGCAAGACTTTCCCATTCAAGTCGTCTCTGCACTTGATGATGCGTGCATGGCATGTCCGCACCATGGAGAATCGACGTGCCAAGCGGATCCGAATTCAAATGAGCATGTGATTTCCATGGATCAAAAAGTAATCCGCCATTTAGGCATTGAAGAAAATGGGATTTACTTAAAATCGGAATTAATGGGGCTCACGGCCCAAAAAGTAGTCCCTGACGACTTAGATTACTTATGTGCGAATTGCTCCTGGCTTCCGCACGGTGTATGCAAAGAAGGCATCGCCAATGTCCGTAACGGGAATATTGCGCAAAAGGAAGCTAAGTAGCTTTTTACAGTTTTCGTCACTGCCAAATCTGTCAGTGTAGCTGATTGCGGCTTTTCAAAATTATTGGTGCATATTGGCGCAATCTTGTTGAAATTTTGTTCTCTTTTTCGTCTTCGTCATCTTTTACATAATCCAAGTATTAGCGAAACCATGTTGAGATTTTGCCCCTGTTAAGCAGGAAATAACCTCTTCGTGGAAATAGCCGAGCGACAATTCGGCTATTCTAATTTTAAACACGGAGGCTATGCTTCTTCACTATAATACTGCAAGCTTTGTAGAAAGCTGTTTCCGTTTCTTTTCTATAGGAATCATGAATGAAGATGTCATAAAGGTTTGCAACATTTGTTGTCCTATGGATCATAAGCGGTCAGCTTAAAAGAAGGGTGCTTCCATGACGATTTTTCTTTCGAGCTCTGGAATTGGATTAATAAGTTGGAGGAAAACTAGATTGTTTGAAACGCTCTGTATCGGACGACGATAAGATTTGAATTAATAAGTTGGAGGCAAACGGATTGAGCAGCACTTCACCGTTTTTATACTCTTTCACTAGGGATTCGCACTGTGATCGAAGTTGACCAACACCAGTAGGCTCCTAAATTAAAAGTCTGATGGAAGGTGCCAGTTTTATAAAAATTTGAAAGGCTCGTCTTGTTTTAAAACAAGATGAGCCTTCTTTTCGTAAAGGTGAAAATAGATTGCAAAGACATTTTTTTAGCCTTGATGAAGAAATTTCACGCAAACCGGATCAGGCACGGAAATTTCTGATGGCAAGCGTGTCAATTTGCCGGTTTCAGGATCGCGTTCAAATAAGACGGCGTTGCTTGATTCTTGGTTTGTGGCGATCACAAATCTTTCTGTCGGATCAAGGACAAAGTCTCTAGGCCAATGGCCGCCGGTGCTTGTCCATTCAACAAATTCAAGCTTGCCCCCATCATTTTCTACCTTGAAAACAGCAATGCTGTCATGGCCGCGGTTAGCAGCATAAACGAACTTGCCGTCGGAAGAAATGTGAATGGCGCTGCCTTGGCTGTTTTCTGCGAAATCTTCCGGAATTGCTGGGATGTATTGCAGCTCTTGAAAGCTTCCTTCATCTGCATTATAAGAAAGAACGATCACTTCATTGCTTAATTCCGTCATCACGTAAGCGAATTTTCCGTTTGGATGAAAGACGATATGGCGAGGGCCGCTTCCAGGTTTAACAGAAAGGCTGCTCACCTTCTTTAAAACACCTTGATCACAAGAGTAGGTAATAATTTGGTCAATTCCTAAATCAACAGCTACAACATATTTTTCATCTGGTGTAAACCCCGAATAGTGAGCGTGCGGTTTTTCTTGCCTTTCAAGATTAGGGCCTGAACCTGTATGTTCTGCAACGCTTGCCGCTGGATTTGCGCTTTTGTCTTCATTCAGCAAGTAAGCCTCGATCGTTCCGCGATGGTAATTAGCGGTGACGACGAAATGGTTTGCTTTGTTGACGCTGACGTGGCACGGAGAAGGTCCTTCCGTCACTTGTCGGTTGATGCTTTGCAGATCGCCTGTTTGTTCGTCAATGGAAAAAACAGCAAGCCCCCCTGAATTTCCGTCTTTAACAACCGAATATAAATTTTGATTGTCTTTGGAAATCGCGACATATGTCGGATTGTCAAGCTCTGCTGCTACTTTAGCTTCACTAAGCTCTTTTTTCTCAGTGTCCAATGTAAATTTGTAAATGCCTTTGCTTTCACCTTTCGTATATGTACCGATATAACCGATGAATGGATTTGCCACGAAACATGCTCCTTTCAAATATACTTTTCTAGAATTATATCATGGAAATTCTCCTATTTTTCTATTTTAAACTGAACGAAAATTAGACAAAAATTTACAAATAATTAAAATCAACTAAATATTTCGATATTACAATAATTTGAGGTTAGAAAATTTTAGGGAGGAGTTTTATTTGAAAAAAAGAAAGAGACGCTCTATGCTGGCTGGAGCTTCCGCTGTTTTGCTTGTTCTTGTTTCCGTGTTAACACCGATACATACGTATGCAACAGCAACAGTTGCAGGAAACGCCGAGCAGCAGATGGAGAAACAAACGAAATCAACGGATAAACCAAATCAAGAACAACCGCTTCATCAAAATGACAGCGAGCCAAATGTTGAAGAAAACAACTCTCAGCAAAACGAAGTTCAACAGGACAAAAGTGATGAAAGACAGCCTGATGCAGCAAATGAAGAAGTGAAAGAACCTGCAAAAGGAGGGGATCATCCATCTTTTCCGGTTAATGAAAGTGAACAAAAGCAGCAAAAACCAGAACAGCAAGATACTGATACAGTTCCCGAAACTTCAAAACAAGAACCAGAAGCAAATTCACAATCTACCCCCCAACTTGAACAGCAAGCTGTTACACTGCCACTGGAAATCGTTCATCAGCCACCGGCAGTTATTCAAAAAGGCCGGCCGCTTAAAATTGATGCGGAAGGAAAAGACCTTGCAGAGTTGACATTGTTTTATCGTACAGCTCCGGGTATGCTTGTGAAAAGCATGAAAATGGAGAAAATAAATGATACAACCTTTACGGCAACTGTACCAGAAAGCGACTTATGGTCTTATACTTTTTCTTATTGGTTTGAAGGGAAAAATGAGACAGAAACAACAAGACTTCCAATAAATTCTTCTGAAACATTTTCAGTAGCTATTCAACAAGATGCGGAACCGGATTATCAAAAAGTTCCGAAAATCTTAATCACCGAACTGGCTCCAGACACGTCAAATGTCGGAAGTGCTGACGGATATGAATTTATTGAGCTTTACAACAATACCAACAAGCCGATTGAATTGCGAAATTATGAACTTCATTATCAATATCCGGGTACAGCAAAAGCCGATCAAGTTTTTCAATTTTCGGATAATCAAGTAATAGCTCCGCAAAAAACTTTCATTCTCTGGGTGAAAAATAGTTCTAATCAATCTTTAAGATTGGAAGATTTTAATCAATTTTACGGAACGAATTTGAAAGAAAGCGAAGTCCAAGCCTTGCCATTTGAAGGAATGGCTAACAGCGGCATCCGGGCATTAGCTGTTTATTCAAAGGATGGTTCATTAGTATCTGCAGCAGCATATAATGATGGAGCTGATGATGTTGAAAGAGATAAAGGAATCATTTATCAATTTACGGAAGGGACGAAAATGAAAAAAATTGGCTTAAGTGAAAAAGCCAATCCAGGTGCATTCATCGAAGGGCAAGTGCCGAAGACACCTGTCGTCATTGAAGAACCTGATGACAAAGAAGTTCCTGTCATTACACATCAGCCAATAGCAGAATGGGAAAGCGAGGAACCATTAATTGTAAAAGCTACAGTTACTGATAATAAAAAAGTCCGTTATGTCACATTATTTTATAAATTGACGGAAAATGGAGCATACAAATCCCTTCAAATGACTGAAAACGGAAATCAAAATGAATATAGGGCGGCGATTCCCAGTGCGGACATGTGGGGAAGCGAACTCCTATATTACATAGAGGCATCAGATGGAACAAACACGGTCAAAACAGAGGAACACCATGTTCAACTCAAAACTCCCAATATTGATTATCAAAAAGTCCCAAAACTTCTCATTACTGAAGTAGTTCCGGACAGCGCCAATATAAATGGGTTGGACGGTTATGAATTTATTGAAATTTATAATAATACTAATCAGACCATTGACTTTAAAGACTACAAAATCCGTTATCGATATCCGCAGGAAGGTGCAGAATCCGATCTTATTTGGGGACCTCCTAATGATGATCAATCACTGCAAATTCCTTCAGGTGGGACGCTTGTATTTTGGATCATCAATCAAGGGAATGCATCGTTCGCTGTTGAAGATTTTAATAAACATTATGGTGTTTCGTTAGAAGAGAATAAAAACATTGTGAAAATTTATAATAACGGGATGGCCAACAGTAGTGCGAGATCATTAGTAATTGCCACAAACAGCGGAAAAGAAATTTCCGTTGCTCATTATAATGATCAGGTAAATATTGATGATACTAAAGAGGACAAAGGGATTTTGTACAAATATCCTGCGGATGGAAGCAATATAATGAAAAAAATTAGTGCCGGCGTTGAAGCGGCTACACCCGGATCGGTAAAAGACGGACAAACTCCGAAAGTGAAAGTAACTGTTCCAGCCGATTCAATGGCGCCAACTATTGAAAATTTAACAAATACTGAAAAAGCCATGGAAACGGATAATATTTTCATCAAAGCGGAAGTAAAAGATAATATCGAAGTCAAAACCGTTTCTTTATACTACCGGACAAAAATACAAGAACCATTTAAAAAAGTGAATTTAGAAGAAAACTATAATTCGAGATTATATGAATATACGATTTATTCGCCTGAATTAATTGGGAAAAATGTAGTAGAGTATTATTTTGTCGCTGGCGATGGAGTGAATATCAAGGAGTCTCCTAAGTTTACCGTTCAAATTGGAAATGCAAATAAGAAGCAGGGATTGCGGTTAAATGTAGAAAATGGACAAATTGTTTCAAAAGAAACCGTAGTGAAGGCAACAGGCGATCTTACACCTGAGGAGGTTTCCTTATATATTGATGGAGCAAAACAAACAAATACTTTCCGCACGATTGAATCAGACGTTTATTTTGCCTTTGATGTTCGTAAAACGAATCTTTATTTTCAAAACGGTGTGACGATAGGAAATGACATTTTGAGAATATTTGATGACACCATTAATCAATATACAACAATTACGGTTCCGATTTCGTCGGAAAGGCTGAAAATCGGTGAAGATTTATCAATTGCGATTAGGGCAGGCACAAAGGTCAGTCCATTTGATGAAACATCTGAAGAAAATCGAGATGATTTTTATGTAAAAAATGTGCGATTAGTTTTATCTGACGGCACAACTCTATACAGCAGCGAGCATCAAGATCAAAAACAGGAGATTTCCGTCGGCGACAGTGCCGGATTAAGCCCGGTTGTCGAATTTACGTTCAATATTCCGGATGAAAAATTTACTTCCCTCGGTTACTTATGGAACAGCGAAAATGAAGAAGATGGCGAGCATGAAGTGAAAGCAGTTGACCAAAAGGGGAATGAAGTGAAATCGACAGTTATTGTCGATAACACAATGCCAATCATTAAACCAACTATTGAGGAAGGAAAAAAATATAAAGGACCTTTTGTTATTGATGCTGAAATTCAAGATAAATGGAGTAAAATTAGATCGATCACTGCCAAATTAGATGATCAATATATCGATCTTCCATTTGCAGCTTCGTCAGCACAGCTTCAATCAGGCAAACATCAACTTGTCATTACAGCTATTGATGAGGCAGGCAATGAAGGAAAAAGCGAAGTCACTTTCTATACAGTGGACGAACATCCGCTCTTACCTGATTTTTCCGAAACAGATGAGGATGCTTTAAGTGCTAAATTGTCCGTAAGGGTGGCGGATCCGACAATGGACGATCTTGATGTATCTTTCTTTCAAGCTTTTCAGTATAAAGCATCAGATGAAGAACATGTAGATATTTTGCAAAATGCATCTGATACAGAACCGCCTGCTGGATTTCAAGTTGAAGGCGAAAAAGTTCTTTCGAAAGATGAACGCAGGAAGTTGGAAAACGTAGATGGCGAGGCGCTTGCAACAACATCAACTGAGCAGTTTCCGTATCATCGCTTCAACGTTACCGTTGATCAAAAAGTTGATGAAAATGATGAAATAGAACTTATTTGGAACGGTTCTTCATTGCCGGGACGAAAAGTGACGATGTATGCCTGGAACAATATAGAAAATAAATGGAAGGAAGTTGCTTCACAAACTGCCGGTGAAGAAAGATTTCAATTGAAAGGGAGCGTAATTGCGAAAGACTATGTGAAAAACCAAAAGGTGAGCGTGATCGTTCAAGACCAAATCGCGCAAACTATAGATTATGATTATACGTTTGTATGGATGAGCGATACGCAATATTATTCGGAAAGCTATCCACACATTTATCAAAAACAAGTCGAATGGATTCGAGACCAAAAAGATAATCTCAATATTCAGTATGTATTTCATACAGGTGATCTAGTCGATGAAGCAGATGATCACAATCAATGGGCAGTGGCCGATCAAGCTATGAAAGTGCTAGATGATGCAGGAATCAGATATGGAGTTCTAGCCGGCAATCATGATGTTGGCCATAAAGACGGAAGCTATGACAATTATTATCAATATTTCGGCGAGAATCGGTTTGCAGGTCGTGACTATTATGGAGGTTCTTATAAAAATAACCGCGGTCATTATGATTTAATTTCGGCGAACGGTAATGATTATATTATGGTGTATATGGGATGGGGCGTTTCGGATGAAGATTTGGACTGGGTGAATTCGGTGCTTGAAAAGTATCCCGATCGGAAAGCAATTTTAGCATTCCATGAATATTTACTAGTCAGCGGAAACCGCAGTCCGATTGGAAATCAAATTTTTGAAAAAGTTGTTAAACCAAATAAAAATGTGATGGCGGTATTATGCGGACATTATCATGACAGCGAGACATTAGTCGATGAGATTGATGATAACGGAGATGGAGCGCCTGACCGAAAAGTATATCAAATACTTGCTGATTATCAAGGCGGTCCTGAGGGCGGCCAGGGCTATATCCGTTTGCTGCATTTCAATACAGATACGAATCAAATTTATGTAAAAACATATTCGCCTTATTTAGACGACTACAACTTTTACGATCCGGAACAGTATCCAGGAAAAGATGAATTTATCATTGAAACCGATTTACAACCGCAAGAGAAAAAAGTAGCAACAGATTCTTTTGTTGTCAACGTCTATACCGACAGCTTGATCGGCAAAGTCGAAAACGTTCCGAGTGGCGAAGTGGCCTCTGTCATGTGGCATGATTTAGAGCCAAACCAAGTGTATTATTGGTACACGGAAGCGGAAGATCAATTTGGCGGTAAAACGCGCTCATCGATTTGGTCTTTCCAAACGAAAGAAGGTGAAATTGTTCCAAATCCGGCTGATCCGGGAGAAGGCGGAAATGATCCGGAAAAAGACAACAGGGATAAAGGTGGTCAAGACGATAAAACACCTTCCGAAGGTGGCAGCAAAGAACATAAAACACCTTCCGAAAGCGGCGGCCAAGAAAAAGATCAAGATCATTCGGGTAACGAAGTTCATCCTGAAAACGAAAATCATAATGGAAACAACGGTAGCGGATCAGGCGGCACAAATAATCCTTCTGGTACGGATGGAACTACGGATGGAACGAAATTTGAACAGGTGAGTGAGAATCAAGCTTCGGCATCACTTCCGGATACAGCAACGTATGTGTATCGCTGGCTGCTGATAGGCATGCTGCTGATAGCAATGGGAATGATGCTGAAGATTCGTCACCGCAAAGCTATTTACAAATAAAATAGGCAACCCCCAAAGCACATGTGCTTTGGGGGTTTCTTGGTGCGCCCGACATGGGTGTAATCTCTAGGGTGAAAGTCCCGAGCTCTGAAGGCAGAAGCAGCAGTTAGCATAACGCAAGGGGTGTCCGTGGTGACACGGATTCTGATGGAAGCGGGCGGCAAACTTTGGGTCTCTTGCCTGAATAGTCAGCCGTCCTATGATTTTTTCTATTAAAAAATGACCATTTGAAAACTTCTTCTATATCTATTATGAAAAAACAATTTCTATAAAGTTTGTAAATGATCGGAAATTAAAATTGACAAAAAGAAAAAAGTATTGATAAAATTACCAATGAATTGGAAAATTTCATATAATATTCAAAAAATGAAAGTGAAGTTTAGAGTTTACAAAGAAAATAGATTTTTCCATTATTCATCGGGATAAGCAGTGGTTTTAGCACAAGTATCTTTATACAAAATAAAAGAACTATTTTCAGTTATTGTTGATCGCTGGACAGTGCATTTACGTGAAGAAAAAAGGATAGAAAACATGATCCCGTTTTCTCTCTTTCGATCTATCATAATTGAATGTTTCCAATCAACTGCAAAGCGGGGAATATAGAATGCTGTCATTATATATTCAACACAAGAGACACGGTGATGAATTTGAGCTGAAAAATATAGAAGTGACCATCATGCCTTCTCAAATCACATTATTATTAGGTCATAATGGGGCGGGGAAAACAACCATTATTAAATCACTCTTTGGATTAATGGATTATGTCGGTACTTTATCCGTAAATAACAAAAAGATTGATTTGAATGTTTCTGAAGATGTGGATTATTTGAAGAAAAATGTTTCCTATATTTCAGATGAGATTGCTCTTTTCGATTATTTGACGCCGAAAGAATACTTCTCTTTAATCGAAAACTCATTTAAACATCAGGTAGACCATCAGTTATTAGAAAAGCTTATAAAAATTTTTGAACTTGAAAGGTATCTGCATATACCGATAAGCAATTTATCTCATGGCAATAAGAAAAAAACACAAATTGTTTCACAGCTTTTTAAAGGAAGTGAATTTGTCATCTTTGACGAGCCGACGAACGGGCTGGATCCCGATATGGTCATTATCTTGCGAAAAACTCTTCATTTTTTAAAAACAAAAGGCATCGGGATTCTATTGTCCACCCATCACCTTAGTTTTGGGGAAGAATTGTACGACAAGGTTATTTTGCTTCGAAACGGAAAAGTAAAATTAAATTGTACGCGGGATCAAGTATTTGAGCAGTTTGGCAGAATGTCTTTGGAAGAAATATATGAAGAGGCAAACAAGGATTATTACTTGAAAGCAGAGGAGATTTTAAATGCCCCCGATGTTCGAGATAATAGCGAGGATCGAGATTCCGAAGCAGGTTAAAAAAGCAAAAAATATCTTTTTGAACTACCCGACTCATTTATTGGCAGTTGTTTTAGGAGCGATTCTCCTTTATGTCGTATATGCCTTAATTTTATTTCAATATTTGGATTTCATTCCATTGAATAAGACAGACGCGTTTGATTCAATTTTGGTGTTCAGCATCTTATTGGCATGTTTCCTTATGATATTTTCCAGAGAAAAGCTAAAAAGAAAGGAGTATGCCTTTTTCTTTTTAAACACTTCTATTAATGCGGGTCAATTTGTTGCGGGAAGCTATTTTTTGTTATATGTCTTTTTTAACATCTTCATTTTTTTCGCATTTTTGCCTTTGCTCATTTCTTTTTATATAAAACATATTCAAATACATATCTTTCATATTTTTCTAGTTCTTCTTTTGTTGTTTATTATTTTTTGGTTCATCCTGTTTATTTGGATTTTATCCTCTTTGATTGTCGGAAAATGGCTGGGCAGACATAAAGATGGACTTTATTTCAAATCATTATTATTTATGTCCATCATATGGGGGCTGCATTTTGTTTCTAAACATATGGCGGAGCGTATAGGAAATTTCGGCTTTCTGTTTTGGATCGGTTGTTTGGCCGCTCTTTTAATATTATGGATAGGGATAAAAAATTTATCGGGAAGGTATTTATTTGGTTTATTTCAGCAAAGCCATACAGGTAATTATCCTAAAAAAATAAAAAGCAAGGAATTTAAGCTTAATCATTACGTTATTCATTTTGTATTGGAAGCAATCTATTATTTTCGAAATCGACTTTTTGCGGAAATGGCTCTTATGTTCTCGATTCTCTATGCTCTCACCATAGGGGTTTATATTTTCTCGGATGCAATGACCTTTGCCATTGTATATTCATTTATTATGAATTTAGGTTTAAAAGAACTTATGATTGTTTTGCCTTTATGTATTGGGATGCATTTTAGGCAATATAATCTTTCCATATTTATGATCAATGCACCGGCTTCCGTCTATTTTTTTCCGAGAATATTCATGGCAATAGCAGTAAATTTTATGATTTATTTTTTATTTGTAGTTTTAAATTGTTTTATATTAAATCAAGATTTTCTTCCGCAATTAACCGGAATTTTTTCTATTTTTTTCGTCACAATGCTCTCAACCTTTGCCGGATTTATAGCGAGAATTCATGACGGGAATAAGGCTGTAGCGTTAATTATAATCCTTGTCATTGTGGCAATCATTGATTCTTTTTTACATTATTTCATTTCGCAAAGTTATTATATTGATTTTATATATGTTGCAGGCGGGATTTTTCTATACTTGATTTCTCAAAATATTTTTTTAAGAAGGCCTGTTTTCAAATGATAAAAGTGCTATTAGCAGTCTGGCCTCCAATTTTTCATGAGACGGGATATATCGCAATGAATTATAAAGAGGGGATGAAAAATATTGGACTTCGGCAAATAATCAATTTGAAGTATTTTTATGTAATATATTTCAATTCTGAAATAAATTTGTGCATTTGCTCCAATGGCAGTGTCGATAGTGTGAATAAATATGACTGACAGCTTTTTTGTGAAGATGTTATTTTTAACATCGTTATGTAATTTGCTCTTTTTGTCCTCAAATGGCCTGATGAAAAAAATTGTAAAAGCAATAGAAGAAATGAGGAAGATGTTATGACAACTTTCTTTAGAGCGCTTATGGGCGGAATCAGTTTAGTTTTTCTGTACGCTTTAATAGTTCTAATAACTCCTTTTATTATTCGGTTATCCGGCATCACCCACATTGAATCAAGTCCGAAGATTCTGAACCTTCCCTTATATGTCATCAAAATAGAGGGAAGTAAATTTGTAGCGGAAGCGACCTGGTTAGGCTTAATTCTTTCACTTGTAGCAGGCACGGCTTTTTATTACTTGGTTCATTTCTTTACAAGAAACAGATCCCGTTAATTCATTGAAGGAGCCGCTGAAGAGAGGGGCTTGTAAAAAATTTTGCTTATTTTTCACGACATACCGTCAAGCAAAATATTGAATGCCACGAAATTTTCTTCTTTACTTTGGATTTGAAAGCGATTGATGCAGTCTGTAGAATTTTCCAGAAATTAATAATCCAGTGGAATTCATTTATCAGCATCTGACAGGAGCGAACATGTATCGATGACTTTTGTTTAGCGTATTGATCTGGCCATGTGGATATTGCTCTCAGATATGCCAAGAGCTATTTACAAATAGAAAAGCCCCAAAGTATTGGATTTTGGGGCCTTTTTGCAGATTAACCATTTACGATCGTGCCGCCGTTTACGTGGAGAATTTGCCCTGTCATATAAGTAGAATCGTCACTTGCTAAATATACATAAGCAGGCGCAACTTCCATCGGCTGTCCGGGCCGCTTCATCGCTGTGTTGGAGCCAAAAGAAGCTACTTTTGTACGATCAAAAGTAGAAGGTATGAGCGGTGTCCAAATGGGTCCTGGCGCTACACCGTTGACTCGAATGCCTTTAGGGGCCAATGATAAAGCAAGAGAACGGGTAAATGACGCAATGGCGCCTTTTGTTGCCGAATAATCAATGAGCTGTTCATTTCCATGATAGGCTGTAACAGATGTCGTATTTATGATCGTGCTGCCTGTCTTCATATGGGGAAGAACAGCCTTTGTCATGAAAAAGAACGAAAAAATATTGGTCCGAAACGTTCGTTCAAGCTGTTCTGCTGTAATAAATTCAATTCCTTGCTGCGGATGCTGCTCGGCTGCGTTGTTTACTAAAATATCCACTTTTCCAAATTGATCTTTTGCTCCCTTCACCGCTTGCTGGCAAAATGCTTCGTCGCCGAGATCGCCGGCTATTAAATGACATTTGCGCCCGAGCTGTTCAACATATCCTTTTGTTTCCTTTGCATCTTCATGCTCATTTAAGTAAATGATGGCCACATCGGCACCTTCTTTGGCAAACAGCACCGCAACCGCCCTCCCGATGCCGCTGTCGCCGCCGGTAATGACCGCTGTCTTTCCTGCAAGCTTTCCGCTGCCTTGATAAGAAGGATCATCAAAGATTGGTCTTGGATTCATAAACGATTCAATCCCCGGCTGCACATTTTGCTGTTGAGGCGGAAGTGTATTTGGCTGATTTTGCTGCTGAACCATAAAAACCTCCTCCTAAAACAAGTAAGTATACAGTTAGTATGGGAAGTGGACGGGAATAATAAACAAAAATTGATTAACAGTATATTTTAGAAAAGAATGATTTTTCAAAAAACTATTGATACTATAATCTGTTTTATGGTTATATTTAGGTGAAGTAACAGTATTTGGTTATAAAATAAAATGGAGAATATTTGATATGACATTTGGAAAAAGCGAACCGTTAATAACAGAATGGCTTTTGGGTGATGAAATGTTAATAATAAAGTGGCTTAAATGGAAATTAATGATAAGATGGAGAAATAAAATCGGAGAATATAAAACTGATTCCTGATAAATATTTAGAAGGAAAGACATTATTTTGATTGAGTATCTTAAAAGATAAACTTATTTTTTCGATGAATCTCATCATTTTAAATATTCTTTTTCAACTAATATCGCGAGATTATATCGAATAAAGATCATCGCAAATGGATTCAAAAAGGAACATTTTACCGCTTAATAAGCCCATTTGACGGGGACGGAAATGTGACGGCATGTATGGTTGTTTCAAAAGATCAAAAAGAAGCGCTTGTAGGTTACTACCAAGTGCTGGCAAAACCAAATCACGGATATTCACGCATTCTGTTAAAAGGGTTAAATGGCGATTTTTGAATATGAAATAAAAGGAGTCGAAAACACATTTTTTGGCGATGAACTGATGAACGTCGGCATTCAGCTGACGAACAATATCTTTGATGCCCGCTTCGGGGTCAATGAATCGGGCGATTTTTCTTCAAAACTCTTTAAGCTCAAAGCAAAAGAATGGTAGAAACCGGGGCGCCTGCCTCGGTTTTTTCATTCGAGCCTCAAATACTTCCCCTTACACCCAGAAGGAGTGATGGATTTTTCCCGCAGGCTGGGGCATGGATCGGGGAGGAGTCAAATTGCCCAAAGTGCACAAAATCCGGGCAATTTGCAAAATGCGAACGGTATTTACGGATTTTAGGTTGAAGTCATGAGTTTTGCTAATTGGCAGCGATTGTTGCTTCGCCTTGTGGATGATCATGTAAGTGAATGATTTTGTTGCATACTGTGTCAAAATCATTGCTATGGTCTATAATGATAAAAATGGATTTTGATGAGCCGCTTTCAATTAATTTCTTTATCTTTTCTTTACCGCTAAAATCCATATGAGAAATTGCTTCATCAAACATAATGATGTTTGCCCCTTTTAAAAGGGCTCTGGCAATAGCAATTCTTTGAATTTGGCCTCCTGATAAATTTTTTCCGTTTTCCCCAACTAATGTATTTTCTTTATCAGGCAATTTTTCTATAATATCATCTAAACCAGTCGTTCTCAGCACTTCCATATAAGTATTCGAATCAACGTTTTCTACACCATATTTAATATTGTTTTCAATTGTATCGTTAAATAAATATATTTTTTGCGATACGATGCCAATGTTTTTCCGAAGTGATTTTTTATCTATGTCATCAATCGGTATTCCATTTATAAGAACTTGTCCTTTTCCTTTTTGCACATTATATAATCCCATTAATATTCTAAGTATTGTTGTTTTGCCGGTTCCATTTTTCCCCTTTATTAAAAGCTTATCAGCAGGGGCTAGCGAAAAACTTACATTATTCAAGATATATGGCTGGTCTTCTTTATACCTAAAAGATACACCTTTAAACTCAATGCTCTTAATATCATTTATTTTGACTTTATTCTGTTCCTCGTCTTCTCCTATTTGTTCAATAAATATATGGAGCCTTTTTAAACTTACTAATGCCGGCTGGATCGTTAGAACAGTAGCCGATATATTTTGAATTGGCGAATACAGTCTGGGAAGGTAGTTCATAAATACCATATACCCGCCTATTGTCATACTATTTATTATGACATCTTTTCCACCCATAACGATTAATAAAACAGAGGACAGTGAACCAACCAAAACAATTAATTCCATACCAATTGAATAAAAGATTGATTGTTTAATATTGGCATCCACTAGATCTTTAGCTGCTGAATTGATTTTTTCTGTTTCCTTATCCTCTACCGAGAGATTTTTGACTTCTTCGATACCCTGTACTGACTGCTGTATTTTGTTGTTTAAAACGGCACTTTTTTCAGCTGTTTCAGTAGATATATGAAATATTGAAGACAAGAATTTGTTTGAAATGATGTAATATGCCGGCATTAGCAGACATAAAATTAATGTTAATTTGAAATTGATTGCTGCCAGAATAATAAGGGTAGCAAACAGTTCAAAAAAACTTAGCAAAATTTTAAATGTGTTGGCAGAAAACAATCCCCCTATATTATTTACCTCATTTAATCTTGATGTAATATATCCGCTGGGGTAAAAATTGAAAAACTCCATAGGCAGTTTCAGCAGTCTTGTTGATATATTTTGCCGAAGCTTCAACACTATATTCTGGCTTACTTTTGTAAAAACTACATTGGAAAAATAGTTGAGCATACTCTTAATTACATATATTAATGCAAGTATTGCACTGAATAAAAGAACATAGTGATAATCTTTTTTTGCTATTCCAAAATCAAAAATATTCTTAATGATTAATCCTGGAAGTACAGTGATTGCAGAAAGAACAACTAATAAAAGAAAAGCTATAGACAAGCTCTTTTTAAATTCTTTTAAATAGCTAAACAATAATTTTACGCTGTTGTTCATATATATCGCCCCGGTTTAGTTAGTAGAGGTAACCGTTGATTTTTCTATTTTATTGCAATAGACCATTCCATCAATCCTTTTGGATTTAAAATAATCTAGCGCACGGCAATCAAAGCAAAATAAATTTCTCTCACAATTTGAACAATGTTGAATTTTCGTTTTAGACATCTCCCAAAAAATTTTGTATTCTTTTCTGTGGAAAGCTTCCCAAAGTTTCTCTTTTTTTAAATCTCCCAACTCATAATCCCTTATCATCATGCAAGGATAAATTTTGCCGTCAGAGGAAATAAAGATTTGGCCGTATAAACAGTTGTTATATTTTTTTAAATAGGGAACTGAATTCAAATTGATAGGAATTTCTCTATTTTCAGGGTTCATCATTTCAGCTATTCTGCTAATAGAGTAATATTTATTTGTAGGATATATATAGATATTTTGGTAATTTCTCTTTCCAAATTTTGATTGAATCTCTTCAAAAGAAGAATCATCTAAAGAAGAGACTATTATTGAAACAGTATGAGGTATTTTGTGTGTATCAATTATTCTAAAAGTTTCCTGAATACGTTCAAAAGAGCCGTCAACTTGGGTGATTTTTTCATATTGTTTATTTTTGGAACTGAAAATTTGCAAAGCTAATGAAACATTTTGATCTTTTAAGAACAGGCCAATATCGTTATTTATTAAAGTGCCATTTGTAAAAATGGTAACGTTGATTTTGTGTTTAAAAAGATAATTTAGCAGTTCTTTTAATAAATGCCATTTTAAAAATGGTTCTCCTCCTGTTATAAAGCATTCCTGTATCCCTAGTTTTATGCTTTGATCAATTATATCCTTCCACTCATTGAAATTCATCTCTTCTTTGGCCGGCCATTTTTTACATCCGCATGATCTGTAGATTACATTTTCTTCGGTACAAAATAAACACTTTAAATTACACGTCCCGGTTAACTCAATTACCAATCGATTTAGTCTAAAAGGGATTAATTTATCGTATTTTAATGTAGCAATTCTACTTGTTTTTATTTTTTCCAAGTATACACCATCACGATAATAAGCACCTAAATCATGTTCCAATAAATAATCTATTAATTTATCAGGAATGTTTTCTTTATCCTGTTCGTTATTATTTAATGATTCTATAGCTTCGGCATCAGTTTTATTAAATTGAAATTTCTTTCCGCTTATTAAGTGATAAAGTACCGCCCCTTCATTTCCCTTCAAAAATATGACTTCCGGATGAAGTTTAAAGTTCATACGTTTCCTCTCCTTATTCTCTAATCTCTTGAAATATTCCCGGATTATTTTCTAAAATAGAGTAGTATGTAGAGAAAGAATTTATAATTCCTTCTCTAAAGTTTTTGCAAAAAGTGTCTTTTAATTGAAATCCTTGTCCGTCAGTTTCAGTTATTACATAGCAAAGGTTGCAAATATTATTTAAATTACAATTTTTGCATCCTGCTAAAGCAGAGAAAAAATTATTCATGTAATTAGCTTGCTTAGTTGGATCCAAGCCGGTTTCTATATTTCCAACAGGATAATGAGGATTAATTTTTTCGCACATATGAAAATTTCCATCACTATCTACAGCCAATTTATGGATTCCAGGCAGGCAAGTACCTCTTAACTCATTATTGCTATAAGCAGTATTCATCATAGGATCGAAGATGATGCTTTTAAGAATTGTTTTGGAAAAGTTAGTTGCTTTCTTTTCAAACTGTTTATCTTTCGCTCTTTCAATGAGTCCTTTGATAAAATCTTTTCTTCTTTCTAAATAGGATTGCTCCAACTGGACACCTTTATAGTACTCAGTATTTATATTACTTACCCTGTTTACTCGCTGAATCCGCTTATCCAGTTCAGGATGCTCCATAAAGTATTTATCTAATTTACTAAAATCTGTTAAATTATCATAAGTTATTAATATTCCATAAGGTAGTACCGGTTTATTTAGTCTCACTTTTTCCCGATATATATCATCCATTAAAGCCAGATTTTTAAAAACTCTGTCAAACGTTCCCTTTTCATTGATTGTAACACGGTTTCTATCATGGTTTTCCTTATCACCGTCTAAACTTACAGAAATAGAAAAATTTTTATCAAACATATAATTGATTTTGTCTTCAGTTAATAAATATGCATTGGTTGTTATTGAAAAGAAAATATTGTCAAATACCTTTTTGTAATTATCGTTGGTGTACTCAACAACCTGTTTTATAAGTTTCCAGTTTATTAAAGGCTCTCCCCCATAAAATCCAATGGATATACTTAAATTGGGGTTGTATTGGATACTTTTTATATTTACATTCATATAGTAATCAATAGCGGATTTTGCGGTTTGAAAATCCATACGTTTATTTGAAAAATTCTTTGAATAAAAATAATGATCAGAGTAAATACAATATTTGCATCTGAAATTGCAAGCATCGGTAACAATTAAGCATAGATGCGATATTCCCTCTGTCAGTAGTTTTTCTTTAATAAATTGTTCAGTGATTTTTGGCAATTGAAAATCTGATTGAAAGAGGTTATATTTTACAATTTTATGAAGCAATTCATTTAGATTATTTTTTTTGAAGTCTTCTTCATGAATGGTGTCACCTATCTTAATTTCCGACAAAAAGTTTTTTTCTGATTTATTTACTGGAATAACTATTCTCGTACTGTTGTCATAGCAATAATTACCTTTCTCGGTATCAAATAATAATGGTTCAGTTAAAAATTTAATCATTTCACTTCCTCCTCACTTATAAAGTACCAAGAGCCACAAAATGCGTCATGGCTCTTGGCCTATTAAGATATTAAGCTTTAAAGAAGCGTGCTTCCCCTGCTGCAAACCCTAATACGTCTGCGATCGGTGAGACTGTGTCAGCTGCACATGCAGCACCGCATGTTGCGATGCATTTCACCTGACAGAATAAGGTTGCCATTGTCATCCTCCTTTCTATTTTAACGTTAACCCTGTTGCAACCATCTTAGGGGGAGAAAGTGAAGAGGCCTCTCTACCAAAAATTATAAATGATGAACTCCATTAATTTACAGAAAAATTTTACATATTTTTGAATTTTTCCAACTATATGGGAGGCTATTAAAAAGGTCAATCTGACAGGGCATGAAAACAAGAAAATGATGGAATGATCCGGCGGAATGAGAAAATGGGTGGGAATCGCACAGCTGTTAATGAGAAAGCCGTCGATCTTAATTTTTGATGAACCGACAGCGGGATTGGACATTGAAGAGCGGATTCGCTTCCGCAATTTGCTAAAAAACCTTGGTTTGGAGCATACCGTCATCATTTCGTCGCATATTGTCGAAGATATTGAGTTTTTATGGACAAAGATCGGTGTTTTAAAAAGCGGAACGTCCTATTCGAAGGAACGCCAGCCGAGCTGAAAGCCCATGCGGAAAGATATGTATGGGAATATCGTGTCTCGCCGAATGAATTGGATACCATCATGGCGGAAAATGAAGTGATTCAGCTTCTCGAAGAGGGAGACGACGTGAATGTACGGGTGTTTGCGAAAAAAGAGGAAGAAGGGGCGAAACAAGTCGCACCAAGACTAATTGATCGGTATTTAGCCGTTGTTAGGGGTTGAACTAAAATGAGAGATTATTTAGAAAGCAATTATGCACCTTTGTATTTGACCGAAAGACGATGGGGCTCACTTTTTTTGTCCCTGCTGTGATGTTTAGCTTATCTATGTTGCTTATTCTGTTTGTTCCAAGAGAGGAAGATGATATTCACAGTAATATCATTATTATTCAAGGTTTTTTTATACCGTTTACTTGCTGGTGCCTTATGTATCGGCTGAGTGAAATGTATGAAGAAGGGGCGTATGAAACGTTAGTTCCATATTACTAAAAACGGTTTGGGATGGATTTCTTCCAGTACTTGATTGTCAATATTATCGGGGTTTTTCATTTATGTACCGTTTTTGTGATGAAATACGGGATGACTTCGTTATCTGGTCTTAACGTGATTCATTTTATGATTTTAGTATTATTCTATATGCTTTTTGGCACATCACTTATCGTGCTGATTATAAACATTGAGATTTCTCTAACGATTATCATGATTTACACGGTTTTAGAAGTGCTTACGTTAGGAGAATTTATCCATGGCCGCACATCTTTCTATTCGATCCGCCTGTTTGGGATCCATTTTTATTGAGAAAATGGTTATTTTTGTCGATAACCGTTATCGTGCTAATGTTTATAACAGTTGTTTTCATTCAGCGGGCGGATAGGAAACCGCAATAGGCTATTTTAATACAATTTATTCAAGCTTATGGTTAGGAAAAGCTTTGAGGCGATTTAATAAAAAATGGATAACGAATTGCTAAACGAGCACTTCGTTATCCATATGCATCCGAAAATAGCTTGCCCTTAACGGCGAGACGAAATATTAAAGGACATTAAAATATCGAGCTTCAGGGTGTGAGACGACGAAGGCAGAGACGGATGCTTCCGGTTCCATCATAAAGCCTTCCGTCAGCTGGATGCCGATTTTTTCAGGCTTTAACAGCTTAAACAGCTTCGCTTGATCTTCTAAGTCTGGACAAGCCGGATAGCCAAATGAATAGCGCTGACCTTGGTATTTTGCTGCAAACCGTTCCTGCATTGTGAAGTCAAGCGGATCCGGGAAGCCCCATCGGTCGCGGATCAGCTGGTGCGTCCGCTCTGCAAGACCTTCTGCCAGCTCCAGCGCCAATGCTTGAATCGCATGGCTCCGGAAAAATTCACCGCTTTCTTTAAACTGCATGGCGATGCTGCGAATGTCTTTTCCAGCAGTTACGGCAAACAGGGCGATATAATCATGCGGTGTTTCATCTGACCGTTCGCTTACATAGTCGGCAATGCATAAAAACGGCGGCTTTTCCTGCCGAGGGAATGTAAACGTCTCAATGATTTTATCTTTTGCAGCCGGATCTAAAATGTGAATGGAGTTTCCTTCGCGATAGGCCGGGAAAAATTGATAAATAGCAGATGGACGGAACCAGCCATATTCTTTCCCTAAACGCAGCAATTCATCTATTTCATTTTTTAGTTCTACCGCTTTTTCCTGTTTTTCCAGAAGCATCTGTTTGACATTGCCTTTTAATCCGAGATGGTGTCCTAAAAGCATTTGCATGTTCACATACGGGACGACTTGGGCAATATCAATGTTTTGAATAATGTGTGGATTGCAGTCAGCTGGATGATATACGGTCGGTTTGGACACAGATGATTTTTTTTCAATGATCATAACAGGTTTGCTGCTTTTCTGTCTATTCTGTTTTTCCTCAACTGCGACCGTTCTTTTCTCAAGGAAAGCATCCGGGTTTTCTCTCAGCTTATTGGCAAGCGACAGCCCGTCCATTGCATCTTTCGCATATAACACAGGACCGTCATATTCCGGTGAAATTTTTTGATCGGTAAATTTGCGTGATAATGCAGCACCGCCGACTAAAATCGGAATCGAAATGTTGGCTGTTTTTAAGTCTTGTGCTGTTAACACCATTTGCTGGGCTGATTTGACGAGCAGTCCGGAAAGACCGATAATATCAGGCTTTTCATTATTGACCGCTTCAATCAGCTGCTGCGGCGCAACTTTAATGCCTAAATCAACGACGCGGTAGCCGTTGTTGGAAAGAATAATGTCAACTAAATTTTTGCCGATGTCATGGACGTCGCCCTTGACTGTAGCTAAAATGACTTTTCCTTTGCCGCTGTCATCTTTTTTTTCCATATACGGTTCTAAAAAGGCGACAGATGCTTTCATCACTTCCGCACTTTGAAGCACTTCAGCAACAATCAGCTGATTGTCGTTAAACAGTTCGCCGACAATTTCCATTCCTTTCATTAACGGTCCGTTGATGATATCGAGAGGATCATCATATTTTTCTAGTGCCAGTTGTAAGTCTTCGATTAATCCTTGCTTTGTTCCTTCCACAACGTATTGTGCGAGCCGTTCCTCCAAGGTTAATTCCGTTTTCGGCTTTTTTTCCTCTTTCTTTTTGTCGCGGTAAAAGTTCGTAAATTGTGCGAGCGTCTGATCATTTGTTTCAAATAATAAGTTTTCTGCCAACTTCCGCTCTTCCTCAGGGATCGAAGCGTACCGCTCTAATTTTTCCGTATTGACGATCGCATAATCGAGCCCTGCCTGTGTGCAATGGTATAAAAAAACGGCGTTTAATATTTCTCTGCCGACCGGCGGAAGCCCGAAAGAAACATTGCTGATCCCGAGAATAGTTAAACAGCCGGGAAGATGTTCTTTAATTAAACGGATCCCTTCGATCGTTTCTTGGGCAGATCCGATATATTGCTCATCACCTGTGCCGACAGGGAAGACGAGTGGGTCAAAAATAATGTCGCTTGGACTTATACCGTGTTGATTGACTAAAATGTCATAAGACCGCTTGGCAATCTCCAGCTTTCGCTCCGCAGTCAGAGCCATTCCGTCTTCATCGATTGTTCCGACGACAACAGCTGCACCGAATTGTTTCACAAGCGGGAGAACTTCTTCAAACCGTTCTAAGCCGTCCTCTAAATTGATCGAGTTGATGATCGCTTTCCCTTGTGAGTATTCGAGCGCTTTTCTGATGACATTGGCGTCGGTTGAGTCAATGACAAGCGGCGCTTTTACTTTTTTTACAACCTCGCGGATGAAGTTTTCCATATCTTCAAGCTCGTTTCGGTCCGGATCTGCGAGACAGACATCGATGACGTGGGCGCCGTTTTTCACTTGAGCGCGGGCGATCTCCGCTGCTTCTTCAAATTTTCCTTCCGCAATGAGACGCTTGAATTTACGCGAACCGATGACGTTTGTGCGTTCACCGACAAACAGCGGGCGCATTGATTCATCATAGCGAAGGGGCTCGATGCCTGATACCGTATGTTGATTTTGCTTTTTGACGATTTTTCGCGGTTTTAAGCCTTCCATTGCCTCCCTTATTGCGCGAATATGTTCGGGAGTTGTTCCGCAGCAGCCGCCGACCATATTAAGCCAGCCTCTTTCTGCAAACCCTCTGATTTTTTTTGCTAAAGATTCCGGTGATTCATGGTAGCGACCTTCTTCATCAGGCAGTCCGGCATTCGGATAACAGCTGACAGCGGTATTGGCGATTTCAGACAATGTGCGGATGTGATCGGTCATGAATTCAGGACCTGTCGCACAGTTTAAGCCGACGGCAATTGGATTCATATGTTCAGCTGAAATGTAAAACGCTTCAATATCTTGACCGGCAAGAGTTGTTCCCATCGGTTCTATCGTTCCGGACAGAATGATCGGCACTTCTTTCTTGAGCTTTTGAAAAGCTCGTTGAATTCCTAAGTAACCTGCTTTTACATTGAGCATATCTTGGCTTGTCTCAAGGAGAAGTACATCAACGCCCCCCTCTAACAGTCCTTCCGCTTGAACTTGATAAGCTTCTGCCAATTGTTGGAATGTGACGCCGCCTGTAACGGAGAGCGTTTTAGTCGTTGGCCCCATTGATCCTGCCACAAAACGAGGCCAATCCGGTGTTGAATATTTTTCTGCAGCGCGCTTTGCAATCTCCGCTGCTTTTTTATTTATTTCAAAAGCAAGGTGCCCCAAGTTATATTCCTCGAGGACGATGCTTGTACCGCCAAACGTATTTGTCTCGATAATATCAGCGCCTGCTTCAAGGTACGCTTCATGAATACGGACAATCGTTTCAGGGGAAGTGATGTTTAAATATTCGTTGCATCCTTCATATTCTTCACCGCCAAAATCTTTCGCAGATAATTCTGCAGCTTGAATCATTGTTCCCATGGCTCCGTCTAGTATTAAAATTTTTTTCTCCAGCTGTTCCTTTATGTTATACATGGGAAATCTTCCTTTCTCGTTTTGCCTTTTCTTTTTCATGAATGTATTCCGTCAGCTCGACTGTCATCTCATAATGCAAAAACGGAGTGATTAAGTAAATGCCGTTAAACAGGTCAAATGCTGCGTCAATAAGCGATTTTGCAATGGCAAGTCCTTCTCGTTTCCCCTTTTCTTTATCATTGCCTGCTTTTTGCATCTGTTCGCGAATCGAATCGGACAATTTAATGCCTGGCACTTCGTTATGAATAAATTCAGCATTGCGGCTGCTTATTAACGGCATAATCCCGAGATATATCGGAACATTCAGATGTTTTGTTGCTTCATATACTTCTTCGATCAGCTTCTCCGAGTAGAGCGGCTGCGTAATAAAATAATCGGCTCCGCAGCTGATTTTTTTCTCAAGTCTCTGAACTGCGCGATCAAGATGTCTTACGTTCGGATTGAAGGCGGCGGCTACAGTAAAGTTTGTTTTTTGACCAAGTGATTTTCCGGAGTATGACAAACCTTCATTAAATTGCTTAATTAAGCTGATTAAATCAAACGATGATAAATCATAGACAGAGGTTGCACCCGGAAAATCACCGATTTTGGACGGGTCGCCGGTGACCGCTAAAATATCGTGCAGGCCAAGCGTATGCAGCCCCATTAAATGGGATTGAATGCCGATTAAATTTCTGTCACGACATGTTAAATGAACGAGCGGGCGAAGCTGGAAACGGCTTTTCACAATATTTGCGCAAGCAACATTGCTGATTCTTGGTGTAGCAAGGGAATTATCCGCAAGCGTAATTGCATCAATCCCCGCTTTTTTCAACGCTTTTGCTCCTGTTAAAAATTTTTCCAAGCCGAGCGTTTTCGGCGGGTCCAATTCTACAATCACTGAGCGTCTGTTTTTTGCAATATCTGGGAGAGGAGTTTCTTGACTTTCTTTCATAGGTAAAACATGAATTGGAACATTTCGTTCTTTTACTTCTTTCTCTGTGACAGGAGGGAGGTTTGATACAGCTTCAGCCATTGCCCGAATATGTTTCGGCGCGGTTCCGCAGCATCCGCCGAGAAGCCGGACACCTTGTTTTCGGAATTGAAGAGCCGCTTCATAAAAATAGTGTTCATCTGATTCATAAACTAATCTTCCGTTTTCATACCTTGGCAGGCTGCCGTTTGGAAAAGCGGATAAAAAGGCATGTTCAAACAGCGGCACTTCTTCCAGAGATTGCAGCATATGATAAGGGCCTAAACGGCAATTGAGGCCGACAATATCTGCACCAAGTTCTTCAAGCATTTTCAAACCGTCTGCCAATCTTGTTCCATTTTGAAAGACGCCTTGTTCGTGCAAAGAAACATTTGTGATAATGGGCAAATCCGTTTCTTTTCTAGCTATTTGCAAAACGGTTTTCAGTTCTTCCAAGTCGTAATAGGTTTCTAAAATAATGCCATCTACGTTTTCGGATAAAAGGACATGAAGCTGCTCACGAAAATTTTCGGCAATGTCAGATAGCGTGAAGGCGCTTTTTTGAAACGAACGGATGCCGCCGATTGTTCCGATGACATACCCTTTGTTTTCCGCTTTTTGTAACGCCCTCTTTGCAAGTTCAACCCCTTTTTGGTTGATGATCTTTATATCATCTTCCAGCCCATATCTGGCAAGCTTTATGCGATTGGCGCCGTATGTATTTGTTTGAATAACAGTTGCGCCTGCGTCTAAATAGGCTGAATGAATCCGTTCTATTTCTTCCGGTTTTGAAACGTTTAGCTCATCAAAGCATCTGTCTATTCCGAATGAGTATAGTAGAGTCCCCATTGCTCCGTCGGCAATTAATATATGATTCTGTAAATCTTGTAAAAGCCCCATAAAAAGTCCTCCAATCAAATGAAATAGGCGCCTGCAAGGAGGCGAACACCTATATAAAAAAGAAAAGCCTTCTAAGAAGAAGACTTTTTCTTGAACATTTTCCCCTTCTTCTTATCTTCCGAGCGCAAATTTACGCATCGCTGGATTTAGCACCTTGGTACCCAAAGTTTTTGGGTAATCCGGTTGCTGAAGGTTCATCGGGCCAGTCCCTCCGCTTCTCTTGATAAGAACGCTTTACCGTATGAAATTTTAAAACAACGGATTAATCCTAATTTAACGAATTTTATCAAAATAATCAATATAAAATTTCAATTTTGTGAACAGGGCAAAGCTAGCGAAAATTAATAAATTGTACGTCGATCGGCAAGTCGGCGCTTTTCACAGCTGCAATCACTTTTTGCAAATCGTCCTTGCTTTTGCCGCTTACCCGGACTTGGTCGTCTTGAATTTGGCTTTTTACTTTTAGCCCGGTATTTTTGATCAGCGCATTGATCTTTTTCCCGTTTTCTTTGTCAATTCCGTTGACAAGTTTGGCTCTTTGTCTGACAGTGCCTCCTGAAGCCTTTTCGATTTTCCCGTACTGAATATTCTTGGTTGCGACACCGCGTTTAATCATTTTGCTTACTAATACATCTTTTAGTTGATTCAGCTTATATTCATCGTCAGAGATTAGCACAAGCTCATCTTTTTCTAGGGATATATCGCTTTTAGATCCTTTGAAATCATATCTGTTTACAATTTCTTTTTTCGCCATTTGAATGGAATTGTTCACTTCGGCAATATCCACTTTTGAGACGATGTCAAATGAATTCTCCTTAGCCAACTTTTTACCTCCAATAACGTTATTTACATTCATTATAGTGAATGTCGTTCAGTTGAACAACTCTTTTAGGGGTTCCTCGCAAATTAAATGAAAAAACCGTTACTTAAAGCAACGGCAAGGAAATTAATATCTGCTTAAATGCAATTAAGCTAAAGATGTCGCTTTAGAACATTTAGGGGAAAGAAAGTCTTGTAAGTTTTTTACTGCTTCGAGCGAATCTTCTCCTTCAGCGCTGATGACTACATGACCTTCTAAAAAGGCGGAAAAACCGAGCATGCTTAAAACGCTTTTCGCATTTAATTGGAGCTTTTTTGTTTGGAATAAAATGTAGCTGTTAAATTTAATCGCTTCATGGACAAGGGAAATGACATATTCCGGCTCCATCTCTTTTGTAAGATACACGGAAATTTCATGTTTCTTCATTGTGCCACCTCTTGTATACTTATTTTACAATATCTTACATTAATAAAGGATAGATTCCCACATGTTTGTCATTTCCTCTTACATATAAAAAAATGACCTCCGCTTTCGAATATGGAAACGTTTTGGATTTCTCTGTTTTTTAATGAAATGAATGGCCTAATCAAATTGAAAGTTATTGCCCCGCCCATGTTTTATTAGACAAAAATGAAAACAAAAGCTAGAGAAAAGATGCATACTGTAAGATAAGAAAGCGTCTTTTTCTTTCAGAACGTCCGGATAGAAGAGGTGGAAGACTCGCCTTTAGAGATATTTCAAAAAAAGAAAAAGCCCGACAGGCGGGCATTATAAATGATCCGTTTTCTTTGAGTATTGCCGTTTTCCAAGCTCTCGATTTTTTTCCTTCAATAGATTTTTTTCGTGTCGTTTTGCATTGTTGTCTACAGCTTTTTTATCATTATCGCTTGTTTTGGACATTCAGGAAGCTCCTTTCAATACTGTTATATACTTATGATTTCCATGAAGCTTCTTGAATATGTTTATTTAGAAAAAATACAGCAAGGGTGCCGGGGCCAGAGTGTGCACCAATGACAGCACCGATCGTATGGATGATAATTTCTTTTGGATGAAACGTTTCTTCAATTAATTGTTTTAATTCGAGAGCTGCTTCTTCATCATCACCATGGCTGATGGCGATTGTCTGTTCACTCAATCCGTCTCCACGCTCTTCCATCAGCTCAAGAATTCTCCGGTAAAGCTTCTTTTTCCCGCGGATTTTTTCCAGCGGGATCAGCTTTCCTTCTTCGACATGCAAAAGCGGCTTGATATTTAGCAGTCCGCCAACAAACGCAGATGTTTTGCTGATTCTCCCGCCGCGAGCCAAATATTCCAGGCGATCAACAGTAAAAATGTGCTCCATATGACTGCAATACTCTTTTACTGCATTTGCCATTTGTTCTAAATCAAGTCCTTGTTTTGCTAATTGAATGGTGTAGCGGACAGCAAGTCCATACCCAAGTGAAGCACATTTCGAATCGATAATTTGCAGTTTCCAATTCGGATATTTTTCAAGCAATTGCTGCTGAACCATAACGGCAGTTTGATATGTACCGGACAATTCGGAAGAAAAGGCAATATACAGCGCCGGCTGATTGTCTTTTGCCAGCTTTTCAAATTGATTGGTGATTGTTTCCGGTGATGCTTGTGATGTTTTAGCAACGTTTCCAGCTCTCATATAGTCGTAAACTTCTTTTGGTTTGATTGTCAATTGATCCTCATAGTCCTTCTCGCCAAGGTGGACACGAAGAGGGATGAAAGAAACGCCTTGATCGTTTAAAAAAGAGACAGGCAGATCACAAGCACTATCAGCGATAATGTGAATATTCATTAATCACACCTACTTTTTTTCATTTACATATAGTCTATCTTGATCACAAATAGAAAACAATACAATTTGCAAACTGAAAATTTAAAAAAGAAGGACAAAAAAAAAGAAAAAATGGACGAAACAAGAGGAGCTCGTTTCGTCCATTTCATATTTATTCCTTGTTCAAAATGTGCCGTACAATCGGCATTCTGGATGGTGTTATGCCTGCTCGATTTTTTCTCGATGCAGATGCTGTACAAAGATTGGTCTGTTCAAATTCGATCTGTTCATTATAAAAACAGCCCTTAAAAGGATTCGAAAATGAACGGAAGGGCATTATCCTTCGAAGCTTGCTTCGTTATTGACTCTTGCTTCTGATTCGGCAAACGTCATACGGTATGGAAACTTTTCATCATGTTTTTTGACAGCACCTTTTCCTTGCTCAATGAATCGTTTCGATTTATTCCGTTTGCCCAAGTTGGAATCCCCCTTTTGATCATTGACGAAATGAGTTCGTCAATTATAGGGTATCCCTTTTTAAACATCTAAATCCTTGTCAATTGTTGTGAGGTGTAAAAAGATAATCGAACTTTTGGACTTTTGCAAAGATTAAAGGGACAGCAATTCCTTTAAAAATTTTGCAACTCCGTCTTCTTCATTTGTCAGCGTAATTTCATCAGCAATCTCTTTGAGCGGCTCAATTCCGTTTCCCATTGCAACGCCTAATCCCGCATATTCGATCATTTCCAAATCATTGTCTTCGTCGCCAAAAGCGATAATTTGCTCTCGAGGGATATTGTAAAATTCGGCGATTTTTTGCAATCCGACTGCTTTATTAATGCCTGCTCGGATAATTTCAATAACATGCCACGGGTGAGCCCAGCTTCTGTGGTCTACAACTTCCGCATGAACTTCATTTAAATAATGGCGAATCCGCTTGACATTTTCTTCGTCTGAATGGATTAACATGCTTGTGACATCGCGATTTAAAACAGCTTTTAAGTTGCCGATTTCAATTTTCGGATTTCCTATACTGAAAATATCCAACCATTGTTCATTATGGTAATGAAAATAAACATGATCAAGCACTTCTGCTAAAATGTTATGGACTTGATGCTGTTCGGCGATTTCTACAATCTCTTTTACAACAGATACATCAAGGGTTGTATGATGAAATCCCCAGGATTCATCCAGCGGATGATGGACAAAGGCTCCGTTAAAATTGACAATCGGGGTTTTTAAATTTAATTCTTCGTAATACATTTTGCTCGAGCGGAACGGCCTTCCTGTTGAAATGCATATGATATGCCCTTCTTCTTGTGCTTTTTGCAAAACATTTTTTGTAAAAGGAGAAATCGTTTTGTCATCTTTCAGCAATGTGCCGTCTAAATCCAATGCGATTAAATGTTTTTTGGCCATAATCTCTCCTCATTTTTTGTTTTTATTTAGTGTATCTTTTTTCCATCTTTTTTGTCCACATGTTAAACTAATTTTAGCAAAAAAATAATGAAAGGAGCATCCTAATTGAAGGTCATTGTTGAGCATACGATGGCGGACAATATCCCTGTACTGCATGTATGCAAAGAAGATTTTATAAAAGATGAGCTGCCGCTTGTTGTGTTTATCCATGGATTTACGAGCGCAAAAGAGCATAATTTGCACATTGCCTATCTTTTGGCGGAAAAAGGTTTGCGAGTAGTATTGCCTGATGCGAAATTTCACGGAGAGAGGGATGAGAATCTTTCAGAGGCTGACTTAAATTTAAATTTTTGGAATATTGTTATCAGTTCTGTTAAAGAGCTCGAAAAAATAAAAAATTATTTTTTTGAAAAAGAATTGATTGACGGGAAAAATATAGGGGTAGCGGGAACTTCCATGGGCGGTGTTGCTACACTTGGAGCGCTCACCCAATATCCGTGGATCAAAGCTGCTGTCAGTTTAATGGGCAGCCCAAATTATCAGGAATTTTTCAAATATCTTGTGGACTCCTATCAAAAAGCAGGCTATACCTTTCCGTTGTCTGAAGAAGAAATTCAGCAGCAATTCGATGCGTTGTATGAGTATGATTTATCCGTACATAAAGAAGCGTTATGCAACCGCCCCCTTTTGTTTTGGCACGGGATGAAGGACCAAGTTGTACCGTTCGCTCCTACTTATCAATTTTATGAAGAGATAAAGCCGTTGTATGCTGACAATCCGGAACATTTGGCATTTATTGCGGAAAAGGATGCAGGGCATAAGGTGTCTCGAAAAGGGGTGCTAGAAACGGTTGAATGGTTTGTACGGCATTTGAGGTAGAAAATTTTTAATGTGGCATTAACTTCGATATAATGATATTAACGAATATAAGAGGAGTGGATCGAAATGGATGAAGCGCTGAAGGAAAATATAATGGGTGCTCTTGAACAAGTTATTGACCCAGAACTCGGCATTGACATTGTCAATTTAGGATTAATATATGATTTGGAACTGAACGATGAAGGAGTCCTCAAAGTAACTATGACATTGACGGCAATGGGATGCCCCCTTGCTGGAACAATTGTTCAACAAGTAAAAGCTGCGCTTGACGGAATTCCAGAAATCAAAGATGTCGATGTCAACATCGTTTGGAATCCACCTTGGACGAAGGACCGCATGTCCAGATACGCAAAAATTGCCTTGGGTATTCAATAAAAACTTGTGCAGACTGGCGGAAAAGGCCAGTCTTTTTTATTATGCAAATGTTTTATCAATTTGACTGCAAGTGTCATTATGTTTTTTTTTCGTTTTTATCGCTTCTTTTGTTTATCTCATCACCATAATGGAGCTTTTATCCCGAAACATAACTTGCATTTTTTCTTCAGCATGGCATATCCGGATAATTTGCAAGGGATTTCCTGCTCTCTACTATATTAAGAATCCTTGTTTTTGAACAGAAAAATTATAAATATACAATTGATTTTATTTTTATACAGTATTATAATGGTAACTAATTTAACGGAATGAATTGAAGGTGATTGAGGTTGAATATAGGAATTATCGGGGCAACAGGATATGGCGGTGTGGAACTTTATCGAATTTTAGCCAATCATCGGTATGTCGAAAACATTCATTTATATACATCTTCAGCAGAAAAAAAGAGCTATATTGACGAATATCCGCATTTATCCCATATAAAAGAAAATGAACTAAAACCGCTAGAGCCGGATCAAATAAAAGAAGAAAATGATGTTGTTTTTCTTGCGACGCCGTCGGGGATATCGGCTTCACTGACGCCGGAATTGCTTGACGATCAATTGAAAATCATCGACTTATCAGGCGATTTAAGGTTAAAAAACAGTAATGATTATGAAAAATGGTATAAAAAAGCACCAGCGCCTGAAATGCTTTTGCAGAAAGCGGTATACGGCTTGACAGAGCTGTATCGTGAGGATATTAAGAACGCTAAAATTTTGGCGAACCCTGGATGTTATCCAACTGCAACCTTGCTTGGCCTAGCACCGCTTGTGCGGGAAAAAATCGTCAAAGAGAACTCGATCATTGTTGATGCAAAATCGGGTGTTTCAGGTGCAGGTCGGAACGCGTCGCTTGCTACAAGCTTTGTTGAAATACAAGATAATTTCAAAATTTATAAAGTACATCAGCATCAGCATATACCGGAAATTGAACAGGAGCTTCATAAGTGGGACGAGAAAGTCGGCTTCATTTCGTTCAGCACCCACTTAGTGCCGATGACAAGAGGGATTATGGCGACAATGTATATTGAATTATTAGAAGAATGGAATACTTCAAAATTAGTAGATTTATATGAATCGTTTTATAAACATTCACCATTTGTGAGAGTGCGTACAAACGGAACGTTCCCAAGCACAAAGGAAGTGTTCGGCTCGAATTATTGCGATATCGGTCTTGCATTTGATCAAAGAACAAGTCGGTTGACAGTCGTATCTGTCATTGACAATTTGATGAAAGGCGCTGCAGGGCAGGCAGTGCAAAATTTCAACATTATGTCAGGATTCCAAGAAAATGAAGGACTAAACTTTTTGCCAGTATATCCATAACATCAAGGAGGACTTCTAGTGACAACCAAAATAAGAAAAATAGACAACGGTTCAATTACAACACCGAAAGGCTTTTATGCAGGCGGCTATGAAGCGCACATCCGCTACACTCATAAAAAAGACATCGGCATCATTTATAGTGACGTTTCAGCAACAGCTGCAGCTGTTTACACACAAAACGTTGTGCAAGCTGCCCCAATTTTTGTGACAAAAGAGAGCATTGCAAAGGAAAACAAAATTCAAGCGGTGATTGTCAACAGCGGCAACGCCAATGCCTGTACAGGCGAAAAAGGTTTAAGCGATGCATACGCAATGCGGAAATGGACAGCTGAAAAGCTTGGAATTGCAGATCATCTTGTGGCTGTCGCTTCAACAGGAGTAATTGGCGAATATTTAAACATGGAAAAAGTCCAAGAGGGGATCAACAATATTGAATATGAACGTTCATCAGCAGGAGCCAAAAGCTTTGCCGAGGCTATTTTGACAACAGATACGTGTGAAAAGACTGCCTGCTATCAATTTGAAATCGAGGGAAAACAGGTGACCATCGGCGGAGCAGCAAAAGGATCGGGGATGATTCATCCCAACATGGCGACAATGCTCGGGTTTTTGACGACAGATGCGAATATCGATGAAAAATCGCTGCAGCAAGCTTTTCGAGAAGTTATCGATGAAACGTTTAATCAAATAACCGTTGACGGCGATACATCAACAAATGATATGGTGCTTGTTTTAGCAAACGGAAAAGCTGAACACTCAATGCTGACGGAAGAGCATCCAGATTGGCCTGTTTTTAAAGAGGCGTTGAGAAAAGTAAGCGAAGATTTAGCAAAGCAAATTGCCAGAGACGGTGAAGGTGCGACAAAATTGATTGAAGTTTCTGTTAATGGGGCTAAATCAAAGCAGGAAGCGAACATCATTGCCAAGACGATTGTCGGATCCTCCCTCGTCAAAACTGCAATATATGGAAAAGATGCGAACTGGGGAAGAATCTTGTGCGCCGCCGGCTACAGCGGAGCGGAATTCGATCCGAATCAAATGGAAGTGTATCTCGGCCATATCTTATTATTTAAAAACGGATTGCCAGTTTCATTTTCGGAACAAGAAGCGATCCAATATTTGGATCAGGAAATCGTAGAAATCAAGGTAATGTTAAATAATGGTGAAGCACAAGGAAAAGCATGGGGATGTGATTTAACATATGAGTATGTCAAAATCAATGCAAGTTACCGGACATGATAAACCGATTGTTGTCATTAAGCTTGGCGGCAGCATGCTGGAACAGCTGTCAGAAAGCTTTTTAGACAGCATAAAAGAACTGTTAACTACGAAACGGGTCATTATCGTCCACGGTGGAGGACCGGACATTAACAATATGTTGACAAAATTAAATGTAAAAAGCGAGTTTTACAACGGCATGCGTAAAACGACAAAAGAAGTGCTTGAAATTGCAGAAATGGTTCTTTCAGGAAAAATTAACAAACAGCTCACGGCTCTGTTGACACAAAAAAGTGTGAAAGCGATCGGTCTTTCAGGTACTGATGGTCAGCTAATTGTCTCGTCATTTTTAGATGAAGAAAATCTTGGCTTTGTCGGCAAAGTCGAGCAGATTAATGATGAACTATTGCGTTCGCTGCTAATTCTTGACTATGTTCCAGTCATTGCCCCGATCGGCATAACGGCGGATGGGCAAAAATTAAATATCAACGCAGATCTGGCTGCTAGTGCAATTGCTGAAAAAATAAATGCGGAACAGCTGCTGTTTGTGACGAATGTTCCGGGAATTTTACATGACGGCAAGCTTATTGAAGAAGCGACGGAAACGATGATCGAAAAACTCATTGAACAGAAGGTTATTTACGGCGGGATGATTCCGAAAGTACAGGCGGCTTTAGATGCGCTTTCTGATCAGCTTGAGCATGTGATGATTGTGAGCGGCAACGACCGTATTTTTAAGGAAGGGAAAATGATCGGGACGAAAATTACGAAAAAACGAGAGGTCGTGGTCAAATGAGTTATTTATTTCCAACCTATGCGAAGTGGGATGTGGCGATTGAAAAAGCAGAAGGAAGCTATGCATATGATGCAAACGGAAAAAAATATTTAGATTTTATTTCCGGAATTGCTGTATGCAACCTGGGTCATTGTCCGAAGCAAGTGGCGGATGCCATCACTGAACAGCTGCAAAAGGTATGGCATACTTCTAATCTTTTTCATATCCCCCTTCAAGAAGAGGTTGCCAAGCAATTGGTGGAGCATTCAAGCGGAGATGCCGTATTTTTTGCGAACAGCGGCGCCGAAGCGAATGAAGCCGCCATTAAACTGGCTAGAAAACATACCGGCAAACATAAAATCATTACATTTTACCAGTCTTTTCACGGCAGAACATTTGCGACTATGACGGCTACTGCTCAAGAAAAAGTACATAAAGGGTTCGGTCCTCTCATTCCTACGTTCGAATATCTTCCTTACAATGATGCAGCTGCGGTGAAAAACATTCATGATGAGGATATAGCTGCTTTTATGCTGGAAGTGGTTCAGGGCGAGGGAGGAGTTATTCCTGCAACGAAGGAATTTTTACAGGCGGTAGAAGAAAAGTGCAGGGAGATCGGCGCATTATTCATCGTCGATGAGGTGCAAACTGGAATCGGACGCACCGGAAAAGCATTCGGCTACCAGCATTACGGCATTTCTCCGGATATTATCACTGTCGCCAAAGGATTGGGAAGCGGATTTCCTGTCGGAGCCATGATCGGAAAACAAGAATTGATCGAAAGTTTTTCACCGGGAACACACGGTTCAACGTTCGGCGGGAATTATTTGGCTATGGCAGCTGCGAAAGCAACTTTGGAAACTGTTTTTCAGCCAAGCTTTTTGCAAAGCGTTCAGGAAAAAGGTCAGCGGCTGTTCGAAGGTCTATCAGAACTCTTGAGAGATGTGCCTACTGTAAAAAAAGTGCGGGGTAAAGGATTGCTGCTTGGAATTGAGCTGGATATTGAGGTCAATAAAGTGCTTGCTTCTTTAAGAGAAGAAGGACTTCTAGCACTTTCAGCTGGATCCAATGTGTTACGGCTTCTTCCTCCGCTCACTGTTTCGAATGAAGAAATTGATTTAGGACTGGGCATTATTGCTTCTGTTTTGAAAAAAGAAAAGATCTTCTCTTCCTAAAAGAGAAGAATTTTCTTGCAAATTGTTGTATAAATATACATCAAAGAGGTGTTCAATATGCAAGGTTATCTTGTATTAGAAGATGGAACAGTTTTTGAAGGCAAGATGGATGAAATCGTGTCTCCTGTTAAAGGAGAACTCGTTTTTTATACAGGAATGACAGGATATCAAGAGGTGTTGACAGATCCTTCCTACAAAGATCAAATCGTCGTTTTTACGTATCCGCTTATTGGCAATTACGGTATCAATGATCAAGATTTTGAAAGCAAAAAGCCGCAGGTGAAAGGGGTCATCCTTTTTCAGCTGACTGAACACTATTCCCATTATAAAGCGAACCGTTCATTAAAAGACTATTTACAAAAATGGAATATTCCTTATTTAACAAATGTTGACACGAGAGCTGTTGTCAAACAAATCCGATCAAAAGGGACATTGCATGCGGTCATTTCAAAAGACAAACAATACGACTCTCAGGATAAGCTCTCCGATTTTCCGATTCGCGACGTTTCTGCAAGCGAAATCGAAACGTTTGGCAATGGTGCGACACACATTGCGCTAATTGATTTTGGATTTAAAAAATCGATTTTGAATTCTTTGCTGAAAAGAGGCTGTAAAGTTTCAGTCGTTCCGTTTCATCAAATGGAAAAAGTGTTTGAAATCAAGCCGCATGGCATCGTGCTGTCGAACGGACCGGGCGATCCAAAGCAAATGAAAAATTATTTTTCTACATTAAACCAATTGATGAAGCAATATCCAACGCTCGGGATTTGTTTAGGGAATCAGCTGATTGCCCTGTCGTTTGGCGGGAATACAACAAAGCTCAGATTCGGGCACCGCGGAGCAAACCATCCGGTAATTGATCAAAAAACAGGAAACGTATTTATTACATCACAAAACCACAGCTATGTGGTGGATAAAAAAAGCTTGGAAAAAACACCTCTTAAATTGCGATATACAAATGTCAATGACGGCTCAGTTGAAGGGCTTGAGCATGAAAAATTGAAAGTCATGTCTGTTCAATTTCATCCGGAAGCCCATCCAGGACCGGAAGATGCTAGTTTTATTTTTGATGAATTTTTAGACACATATGTAGCAGCAGGGAGAGAAAAAGTCTATGCCTAAAGATACATCATTAAACAAAATACTAGTGATCGGTTCAGGTCCGATCATTATCGGCCAAGCGGCGGAATTTGACTATTCTGGGACACAGGGATGCTTGGCGTTAAAAGAAGAAGGATTTGAAGTTGTACTTGTTAACAACAATCCTGCAACGATTATGACCGATACGAAAATTGCCGATGCGGTCTATTCAGAGCCGCTTACGGTGGAAAGCATTGAAAAAATAATTGCAAAAGAACGTCCAGACGGCCTTTTGGCAACATTGGGGGGCCAGACGGCTTTAAATCTAGCTGTGGAGCTTGATCAGGCAGGGATTTTGCAAAAATACGGCTTGAAACTGCTCGGAACCTCGATCGAATCGATTCAAAAAGGGGAGGACCGGGAGCTATTTCGAAAGCTGATGATTGATTTGAACGAGCCGATCCCGGAAAGCAAAATTGTGGAGGATGTTCCGTCCGCCCTTCAATTTGCTGATGAAATTGGCTTTCCGATTATCATTCGTCCGGCTTATACGCTTGGCGGCAAAGGCGGAGGCATCGCCTACAACCGAGAAGAGTTTATTTCCATTGTCACAAATGGACTTAAAATGAGCCCAATCAATCAAGTGCTTGTGGAAAGAAGCATTGCCGGATTTAAGGAAATCGAATATGAAGTGATGCGCGATGCAAAAGGTACTTGTATTACCGTCTGCAATATGGAAAACATTGATCCAGTCGGAATTCATACCGGGGATTCGATCGTTGTTGCCCCATCTCAAACATTAACAGATGAAGAATATCAAATGCTCCGGCAGGCGGCTTTGAAAATCATCGATGCATTAAAGGTGGTCGGGGGCTGCAACATTCAGTTTGCACTTGACCCTGAAAGCAAGCAATATTACGTGATTGAGGTCAACCCTAGGGTAAGTCGCTCTTCCGCACTTGCTTCGAAAGCGACCGGTTACCCAATTGCCAGAATGGCTGCAAAGCTAGCTGTTGGCTACTCATTAGCGGAGCTGAAGAACCCGTTAACGATGTCGACATATGCCAGCTTTGAACCTGCACTTGACTATGTAGTTGTCAAATTTCCGCGCTGGCCGTTTGATAAATTTACAAAAGCAGATCGGAAGCTTGGAACAAAGATGAAAGCAACCGGCGAAGTGATGGCGATCGAACGGACGATGGAAGCCGCTCTGCAAAAAGCTGCGGAATCGTTGGAATTAAATAATATCGGCATTTATTTGCCTAAGCTTGTGAAAGAAGATACGTCAGCTCTTATTAACCGCCTCCAGCATGCAGATGATGAACGCTTTTTCATCTTAATGGAGCTGTTAAGAAGAGGAGTTTCTATAGATGAGCTTCACAGCCAGACAAAAATTGACTATTATTTCTTGCATGTTTTCAACCATCTAATTGAACTTGAAGGAAAAGCGAAAAAAGAAAAGCTGTCTCCAAGCCTTTTAAAAGAACTGAAATTTTTCGGTTTTTCCGACCGTTCGATTTCATATTGGCAAAAGACAGAAGAAAAAGAAATCCGAAAGCTCCGTAAAGAGTGGGGGATTAAAGCCATATTCAAAATGGTTGATACATGTGCAGCAGAATTTGAAGCGAGAACAAATTATTTCTATTCTACGTACGTTTTCGGTGAAAACGAAGCTGTCTCCACAAGAGGAAAGAAGAAGGCGCTTGTCATTGGTTCCGGCCCGATTCGCATCGGACAGGGAGTTGAGTTTGACTACAGTGCTGTTCACTGCATTCAAACATTGCAAAAGCTTGGATATGACGCGATCATGATCAACAATAATCCTGAGACGGTCAGCACTGATTATGAAACAGCGGATCGATTATATTTTGAGCCGTTAACAGTCGAGCATATATTAAATGTTGTTGAAAATGAAAACATTGACGTAACGCTCGTCCAATTTGGCGGCCAGACGGCGATCAACTTAGCGGAGAAGCTTGAAAAAGCAGGCGTGAAGCTGCTTGGTACAACTTCTGAGCTTCTGGACATATTGGAGGATCGAGAAAGATTTTATCAGCTATTAGACGAAACGAATATCCCGCACATTCAAGGAGCAATGGCACATACAAAAGAGGAGGCGATATCGGAAGCGAAAAAGCTGCGGTATCCGATCCTGTTAAGACCTTCATATGTTATTGGCGGAAAAGGCATGGTGAAGGTAAAAAATCAAGAAGAGCTGCTTTCGTTAGTGGAGCAGACGGACGAAAATCATTTTCCTCTTCTTTTAGATGAATTCCTTTTTGGTCAGGAAGCGGAGGTTGATTTAATAGCTGACGGGAAAAATGTGTTTATTCCGGGATTTATGGAGCATATCGAGCCCGCTGGTGTTCATTCTGGCGATAGTTATGCGATTTTTCCAGCTGTGTCGTTGTCAAAAGAAATAAAAGAAAAAATGACCGACTATGCGGAAAGAATGGTTCAACATTTGCAATATAAAGGCATTATGAACATTCAATTTTTAATTGATGGTCAGGACGTTTATGTGCTGGAAGTGAATCCGCGTGCGAGCCGGACTGTGCCGATCGTCAGCAAAGTTGCCGGAGTGCCGTTAGTAGATCTTGCGACAACCATTTTAACCGGAAAAATGTTAACTGACTTACATCCTCAAATAGCAGCCCATGAATATGTGGCTATTAAATATCCGGTATTTTCAACGCACGCCCATTCAGATGTCGATATGAAACTAGGTCCGGAAATGAAATCGACGGGCGAAGGAATGTGTGTCGGCAAATCTGTGGAGGAAGCGATGCGGAAGGTATTCGATCATTTATTTCCAATTCATTCGGACGGTATTTTTGTGGATGGAGATAAGAAAGATGATGTACTCGATTATATAAAACCGGTAACGGATAATTTTGAAAGTTGGCTTGAGAAAAAAGAAGCGGTGCTTTATTATAATCCGGAAGAAAACGATCAGGCAAAGGCAAGACGACAAAAAGCGCTTGAACGAGGAATTATGGTATTGACGGAAGAAGCATCATTTCAGGCATTTTTAAGTGCACTAACAGTTAGCAAATACACGCCTATTTCTTTACATGAACTGTCAGATAAAGGAGTCGAAATGAGTTTATGAGCACACTTAAAGGTCGTAACGTTTTAAAGCTACTTGATTTTACATCAGAAGAAATTCAATATTTGCTCGAGGAAGCATTGAAATTAAAGCAAAATCCGCTATCAAACGTCCTTCATGGGAAAACGCTGGCGATGATTTTCGAAAAATCATCCACTCGAACTCGTGTCTCCTTTGAAGTAGGAATGCTGCAATTAGGGGGACATGCGCTTGCCCTTTCTTCAAAAGAGCTTCAGCTCGGGCGCGGTGAGACAATCGCTGATACAGCGAGAGTATTGTCGCGATATGTGGATGCCATTCTTCTCCGCACAACTGACCACAATCGGGTCAAAGAGCTTGCCGAATATGCAACTGTCCCTGTCATCAATGGTTTGTGCGACTTGTACCATCCTTGCCAAGCGTTAGCTGATTTATTGACAATTTATGAGCTGAAAGGCAAATTTTCAGACGTAAAAGTCGTTTATGTTGGCGACGGCAACAATGTCGCCCACTCCCTTATGGTTGGCTGCGCAAAAGTTGGCGCTCATTTTACGATCGCAGCCCCAGAAGGCTATGAGCCAAATGAAAGCATTTTGAAACAGGCGAAAGAAATTGCTGGCGAAACGGGCGGGAAAGTCGAATTAATTCATAATCCAGACGAAGCGGTTCAGGATGCTGATATTATTTATACGGACGTTTGGGTCAGCATGGGACAGGAAGAAGAAACAGAAGCAAGAATGAAAGCATTTAAACCGTTTCAAGTAAATCAATCCTTGCTGGCAAAAGCAAAACGAGATGCAAGCTTCCTTCACTGCCTGCCGGCTGCGCGCGGTTTGGAAGTGACAGATGAAGTGATGGACGGAAGCCAATCAGCGGTATTTTTGCAGGCCGAAAACCGCCTTCATGCGCAAAAAGCAATTTTAAAAGAAATTATGGCTTAACAAGATCTTTCGTTGATAAAGCAGGATGATCTCCTGCTTTTTTCTTTTGAAACCGGGGCGAAAGGTTTTACTCTACTGCATATATATCCAGACAAAAAAGAACGACAGGTGAGACGATTTTGGGAATGATTGTAAATAATGATTCTCGCAGAAACAGTAAAAAGAGCTTTTGATCCAGCATTCGGTGCTTGAACGCTTAAACAATTTTTTCAAAAGGATGCCATATGCAGTGAGTTCGATTTTGGGCGTTGAGTAAAGTTTCGAAGTACATCACATAATGAAAATTATCAAAGGTGTTTCTGTCTATACATGAAAAATCTTCTGATAGCCAACAATAATGTCCAAGGAGGGATGATTCATGGGTCAAAATCGTCAATTCAGGCCTGGTCAAAAAGCACCTAACAACGGAATCTACATCGAAGTCGGCGAGACCGGATCGATGGTGGTCGATCCCAAAAAGGTTGAACTCAAAGCAGGAGATCGATTCCCCGAAACATCCAACCATAATCGGGTTTGGACCTATAAGCGCAAGCCGTAATATTTCGAACAACGCTAAGCCATTCGGAAAACGAATGGCTTTACTTGATTTATAAAGAAGTTATAATAAAATTAAAGGTCAAAAAAAGTCAAAATAGGGGCGTTTCGGTATGGATGTAAATCAATTCACGGAGAAGCTGCAAAAAGGTCTGGTAGAAGCTCAAAAAATCGCAAAAGAACATGAACATCAAGAAGTGGATGAATTTCATATTTTACTTGCTTTTCTGCGGCAGTCTGACGGGATTTTTCCAAGAATTTTAGAAAAACTTAAATGTCCTGTACAACAAATTGAGTCAGCGATCAACGAGTATTTACAAAAAAAGCCGAAAATATCTGTTCACGGAAACGGTGAGGTAAGTATTTATATTTCCCGTACTCTTTCAGAAGCTTTTGCAAAAGCGGACGAAATAAGGAAAGATTTTCAAGATGATTATTTATCAGTTGAACATATTATATTGGCATTTTCCGAATCGAGCTCAAAAGAAGTGAGAGAGCTTTTTCAGCAATATCACTTAACAAAAGCTGCCATATTGAAAGTGTTAAAGGAAATAAGGGGGAATGCTCGGGTGACATCACCTAATCCAGAAAGCACTTATGAAGTATTGGAGAAATACGGCCGTGATTTAGTTAAAGAGGTGAAAGAAGGAAAAATTGACCCTGTCATTGGCCGTGATCAAGAAATTCGGCGCGTGATCCGAATTTTATCAAGAAAAACGAAAAACAACCCGGTGTTAATCGGTGAACCAGGGGTTGGAAAAACAGCGATCGTGGAAGGATTAGCCCATCGGATTGTACGAAAAGATGTACCGGAGGGATTAAAAGATAAAACAATATTTGCTTTAGATATGAGCTCGCTCATTGCGGGAGCCAAGTTTCGCGGAGAATTTGAAGAAAGATTAAAAGCTGTTTTGCAAGAAATTAAAAAGAGCGATGGACGGATTATTTTATTTATTGATGAATTGCACACAATAGTCGGGGCCGGCAAAACAGAAGGAGCGATGGATGCCGGCAACATGTTAAAGCCGATGCTTGCGAGAGGTGAGCTGCACTGCATAGGAGCAACGACACTTGATGAACATCGCAAGTATATTGAAAAAGATCCGGCGCTTGAGCGGCGTTTTCAACAGGTGCTTGTGAGCGAACCGTCTGTGGAAGACACGATTTCTATTTTACGAGGACTAAAAGAACGGTTTGAAATCCATCATGGAGTCAAAATTCATGATTCGGCGATTGTAGCTGCGAGTGAGCTCTCGCACCGCTATATTACAGAACGCTTCCTGCCTGATAAAGCGATTGATTTAATCGATGAAGCATGCGCGATGATCCGCACGGAAATAGATTCAATGCCGACAGAACTTGATGAAGTGACGAGAAGGATTATGCAGCTTGAAATTGAAGAGGCTGCATTGAAAAAAGAAACGGATGACATCAGCCGAATCAGATTGGAAGAGTTGCAAAAGGAACTTGCAAATTTAAAAGAGAAAGCAAATGAAATGAAGGCGAAATGGCAGCTTGAAGTCGAAGGTATTCAACAGCTTAGAAGCTTGAGGGAAGAGCTGGAAAAAGCACGCAGAGATTTAGCTGATGCTGAAAATGAATACGATTTAAACAAAGCGGCTGAGCTGCGCCATGGAAAAATTCCGGCGCTGGAAAAACAAATCAAACAGCTGGAAGAAGAAATGAAGCAGAAAGAGGAAAACAAGATGCTTCGCGAGGAAGTAACAGAAGAGGAAATTGCCGGTATTGTGTCAAGATGGACTGGCATTCCGGTAGCAAAGCTTGTACAAGGGGAAAGAGAAAAGCTTCTGAAGCTTGAACAAATATTAAAAGAAAGGGTCATCGGGCAAGACGATGCAGTTGAATTAGTATCGGATGCAGTTTTGCGTGCGCGGGCAGGCATAAAAGATCCGAACAGGCCGATCGGCTCCTTCCTCTTTTTAGGTCCGACAGGGGTCGGGAAAACGGAGCTGGCGAAAGCATTGGCAGAAGCGCTTTTTGACAGCGAGGACGAAATAGTCCGCATTGATATGTCGGAGTATATGGAAAAACATTCTGTCTCAAGGCTGATCGGCGCACCTCCGGGTTATGTCGGATATGAAGAAGGAGGACAGCTGACGGAAAAAGTTCGGAGACATCCGTACTCGGTTATATTACTGGACGAAATCGAAAAGGCTCACCCAGAAGTGTTTAACATATTGCTGCAAATGCTTGATGACGGCAGGGTGACCGATTCGAAAGGAAGAACAGTTGATTTTAAAAATACAGTGATCATTATGACATCCAACATCGGTTCTCAGCATTTGCTCTCCGGTTTAAATGATGAGGGGGAAATAACAGACGAAGCGAAAAAGAAAGTTCTTGATGAGCTCTCCATGCATTTCCGGCCGGAATTTTTAAACCGGATTGATGACACGATCCTGTTCAAGCCTTTAACAATGAACGAAGTAAAAGGAATAGTAGAAAAACTTTTAAAAGAGCTTCAAGCGCGCCTATCCCATAAACAACTTACACTAAAGATTACAGATGAAGCGAAGGAATTCATTGCAAAAAGAGGATTTGATCCTGTATTTGGCGCACGGCCGCTGAAACGGTTTATTCAAAAGCATGTAGAGACAAAACTTGCGAAAGCGGTTATTGCTGGAACCGTTCATGATCGTGACCAAGTTCTGTTAGGGGTAGAAAATGAAGAAATTGTTATAAAAACGGATTTGCATGCTCATGAGAAGAGCGGAGCAGCAAAATTAGAATAGCTATAAATGGATATTAAAACCCTTCTCAATCGAGGAGGGTTCTTTTTTTTGTGCGGACCATGTAGACATAGGAAACTGTGTCCTGGTGGCGGGGAATCTGATTCGGAGACTAAAAACAGGGCGAGATTCCTATCAGGCTAGTTTCATGGGGAGATTGCACAGCTAAGCAAGCCTGATTCTGCCTAAAAGACTAGAAAACTATAATTGGAAAAGTGTAGTGATTTATAAGTTTTTCCGCCAATCTTAGTTGTGCTGACGTATACGTAACAGCTTCATGTAAATTTGCTAGGCTGAAATCTTAATTATACTGACGTATATGTTAACTGGTAAGGGTCTGTCCAAAGACAAATCTCCATTGAAAACAAAAAATCACAGGGGATGTCTTAAGCCCAAAAATGACTTATTAGACTATCCCCTTTTTTTGAATTTGTCTATATTATGGCGTAACAAGTGAGGCTTCGCCGATAGCAGCAGGCATCTAATCGCTGATTTTCGTTTTAAATAAAAAGAAATTGGCAATTCGCCAATTTCGACAAATTCTTAATGCTCTTCTGAAGGTTCAGCCGGAATTAACTCCCCAATTATAAAGAGAAGTACGGTAAAAACAACAGAGATTATAATTGCTGTTGAAAAATGGAATGCAGAGCCTGTCATGGAAGAAACAACATAGCTGGCCATGTTGACAAGCAAAAACGTCCAAAAAAATGTTGCGAAATATCTCATTATCTTCACCTCGTTTATTCCTGTCTTTACTTATATTATCATACAACATTTTTCATGAAAACGGTTGTTTCGCGATTTTTTTGCGAGCCTTTTTGACATTTCGTACATACATTATAAAAGGTCATCGATGGAAAGGTGGTGGGCAAATGGAAGGTGTTTCGGAAAGATTTTTTCAAATTGAAAACGAGTGGAATGTCATTCATCTTCCGGAAAAGCCGAACGGATTCGGCATCTTGATCATTGGCGATCGAACCCATTTTGTTGAAAATGGTTCAAGCTACTGGTTGGAGCATTACGGGCGGCGTCAGCTGATCAATACGTTAAAAAGCTGCGGATATACATTGTTTCATTCCAATCTTTACGGACGCCATTGGGGCAGCTCTCACGCCGTTTTGTTGGCAAAACAGCTTTATCATCTTGTCATGAAACAAGAAATTTTAAATAAAAAAATCCATATACTGTCTGAAGGTATAGGAGCACTCGTTGCGCTGCAGTTGATGGAAGAGATGCCAAATTCCATCCGTTCATCGGTGATGATCAATCCTTGTTTGGACATAAAAGCCCAAATAGCGGAAGAGAAAAAGAATAAATTTTTTTACAAACAAATGATAAAAGAACTATCAAAAGCTTACCAATTAGAAGAAAAAGCTGTCACCCATTATCCCTTTGTCCGTATACAAGACTTTGTATCAAAAATACCTGTAGGCATCTGGCAGAAAATGAACGGGGGAAGCTATTCCTATAAAATTCATGGAAAAAAATATGAGGAATGGAGAAAGCAGCTGAAAGCTCCAATTCAATTCACATTTTATTTCCAGGAAAATATAAATCGGATCCATGATATGATAAGAAGTTTTTACAAAGAGCATGAAAGAATCTTATAGAAATGGAATTGAGGACTGGGCGAAAATGCTCAATAAGTGAGCAGGCTGCCCCCTTTTTGTTTGAAAAGGGCATTGGACTAATCTTTTCTTTTTTCGCATACGATACAATAATAGTTTTTTCATAAAGGAGGTTTTCAAAATGTCAACTGCCTTAAAGCAGTGTAAACATATTTTAATTGTTGGGGTTCATCAATTTGAAGGCTTTCATATATGTTCAAAACTGGTAGAGGAAGGATTACTAGTCGATGGAGTGGTAATCGTTCCTAAAAATCCGTTGCAAAAAAAAATATGCGAAGAAGAAATGATGTGGCTCGGGCGGAACGCACATTTTCATTTATTGGAAGAAGACAGCTGGATAGAGGATGCTTCCAAAAAGCAATATGATTTGATTTATTATTGTCAAACAGATCATCAACCGATAGACGATGAAGCTGAAAAACACCGATTGGAAAAAACGGTCGAAATCGCATCCCTCAAGCAGACTCCGATTATTTTTATATTTTCTCTTGAAGGAGAGAATCCGCAGGAAGATAGGGATGAAGAAATTGACAGCTGGATGCAGCAAATAGGACAAAAATGGACTTTCCCTTATTTATTTGTTTATCTTCCAACCGTTTTCGGACCTTGGCAGCCGCTAGGCCATTGGATTTCGAACAGTTTGTTGGAATGTACAGGCATCAGCCGTTCCAAGACGAATGCGAATGAAAAAATTGTCATTCGCGACATTCTTCATATTGATGAAATAGTTCCGGTGTTAACAGAATTTGACGAAGATTTGTTTGCGAAAAAAACAATTTACTTGATTTCCGATGACAAAGAGCGCATCAAGAAGGTGATGAGCTTTTTTGACATTTTTCATTACATTTACATGCCTATATCGAAAAGCGAACATCATTTAGTTGTTCCAAAGACGGTCGAAAACATTGAAAAGAGTTTGCAAGAATTAAAAGATTTTTTCCTGCAAAATACACGCAGACTTTATACCTAAATATAAAATTTCTTTACTTCATTGACGGCGTATAGCAAAATAAAAGAGGAATGAAGTGAAACGTGAAAATTTTAGTACTAAATATACATCGTGTTAAAGAGGAAGCTTCCTAGAGAAACGCCTCATAAGCTATATTTCGTGACAATCAAATTGACCGTAAATTCAAAAGATCGTTTTGAACTTAGCTGAGATCGATATGTAATCATTTCGATTATTGAGAAACCTCACCATTTCAATGATGATGCAGTTCACTGGTTTAAAGGAGTTGCTTGGTATGTATAAAAAAATGTTTGTGATCATTTTTATTTTATTATTTCTCGTTGGCTGCGGACAAGCATCAGAAAAAGGAAAACTGAAAAAGGTGGGTTTGCTCGTTCCTGAAACGATTAATGATCAAGTTTGGGGGACAAAAGGGTATAAAGGGCTGTTAAAAATTCAGTCTGAGCTGAATGTAGATGTTTTTTATAAAGAAGGAATGAATTCCGAAGCGGCGGTGAGGGAGGCGGTCGAAGAATTTCACGGAAAGGGAGTTAATTTAATTATCGGGCACGGTCACGAATATGAGGGTTTTTTTAGAGATTTGCTGGATCAATATCCAGATATTCATTTCGTTTTTTTTAATGGTGATGCAAAAGGCCCGAATGCCACAAGTTTAAATTTTGAGGCGCATGCCATGGGCTTTTTCGCAGGAATGGTGGCAGCACATATGACAAAAACAAACGAAATCGGAATTATTGCCGCTTTTGAGTGGCAGCCTGAAGTGGAGGGGTTTTATCAAGGGGCGCAATTTGAAAATCCAAACGTAACCATTCACATTGAATATGTCCAAGGGTTTGATCATGTTGACTTGGCGCTTGAGAAGCTCGATAAGCTTGTCGCAGAAAATGTAGATGTTGTTTATCCGGCAGGCGACAGATACAACGTGCCAGTGATCGAAAAAGTGAAGGAAAAAGGAATATATTCAATTGGCTTTGTTTCAGATCAAAGTGATTTGGGCGAACAAATGGTTTTAACAAGCACAGTACAGCATGTGGATGAGTTGTATTTATTAGTCGCAAAAAAATTTATAAAAGGCGAACTGGAAAGCGGGAATTTATATTTTGATTTTCAAGATGGTGTGATTGATTTAGGGAAGTTCAGCCCTCTAGTAGATAAAGAATTTAAAAATAAAGTTTTAAAATATGTGGAAGAATATAAGAAAACAGGGAAATTGCCTAACGAATAATGCTATGGTGAAATAAAAATTTTGGGGGATGGTTGAATTCATCCCCTTAATTTTTAAATAGTTTTTTAATTTGATTGACGAACGGCTTTATTTCTTTAATGATTGGCTTCAGCTCAGATAATTTTGTCACAATATCATCGACTTGCTCAAAAATTTTTTGATAGTCTGATTGCTCGTTTTGCTCGTTTTTTTCGGAAGTTTTTTCAGAATGAACCGGAAGCTGCCGGCCGAACATAAATTGGGTAAAAAAATCGGGTTCTGGTGCTTCTGCTTTCTCTTTTTCATCTTCCTGCCGCTCGTTTACGTTTTCATCACTCATTCCCGTTTCACCTTCCGTTCTTTTTTCCTTTTCATCCTATTTTATGAAACAAAACTGAGTAAGTAATAGACGATTAGCTCAATCTATCAGTCAAAAACAAGAAAACCTGTAGTTAACTGTTATGAAGCATATTGCTATAAGTAGAAAAATAATATAAAATTAGTACCAAGTCATAACATTTGATAATAATTTTTTGTGAAGGAGATGTTCTTGATGAGAGCTGGGATCATCGGGATAGGCCGTTATATACCGGAAAAAGTTGTGACTAACTATGATTTAGAAAAAATCATGGATACGTCTGATGAATGGATTCGAACAAGAACCGGCATTGAAGAGCGGAGAATTGCTTCAGATGATATGAAAACATCGGATTTGGGCGCAAGAGCGGCATTAGAGGCCATTGAAGATGCAAAAATTTCCCCGGAAGAAATCGATATGATAATAGTTGCGACCGCAACACCTGATCAATCCTTTCCGTCAGTTGCCTGTGTTCTGCAGGAAAGACTTGGTGCAAAACGGGCTGCTGCTTTGGACATAAGCGCCGCATGTTCAGGTTTTATTTATGCGATGGCAACGGCAGAGCAGTTTATACAAACAGGAGCTTATAAAAAAATTCTTGTCGTTGGAGCCGAAAAGCTTTCGAAAATTACGGATTGGAATGACCGTTCAACAGGTGTTTTATTTGGGGATGGTGCCGGGGCGGTTGTTTTAGGAGAGGTAAGTAATGACAGAGGGATTCTCTCATTTGAGCTAGGAGCGGACGGAAGCGGCGGCAAGCATTTATATGAAAAAGGCCATATTGTGATGAACGGGCGTGAAGTATTTAAATTTGCTGTGCGGCAGATGGGAGAATCAAGCATTAATGTACTGGAAAAAGCGGGATTAACGAAAGAAGATGTTGACTTTCTCATTCCGCATCAAGCAAATATCCGCATTATGGAAGCCGCCAGACAACGGCTTGAATTGCCGGAGGAGAAAATGTCCAAGACGATTCACAAGTACGGGAATACTTCCGCAGCATCAATACCAATTTCTTTATACGAAGAAGTAAAAGCTGGTAAAATAAAAGATGGTGATCTTATTGTGATGGTCGGCTTCGGCGGAGGTTTAACATGGGGAGCCATTGCATTAAGATGGGGACAGTAAAATCATTCAATCAAAAATAAAAATGCTTTTTTTCCGTCATACAAACCGAAAAAGGCGAGGTGTAATGATATGGAAAAACGTAGAGTAGTTGTAACAGGCATCGGTGCCGTGACACCGATTGGATTGGATGCGAAAACAAGCTGGGAAAATGCTTTGAAAGGTGTATCAGGCATTGGAGAATTGACGAGAGTCGATAAAGACATATTTCCTGTCAAAGTTTCCGCCGAAATAAACGATTTTAAACCTGAAGATTTTATGGATCGGAAAGAAGCGAGGAAAATGGACCGCTTCACACAATTTGCATTAGCCGCCTCGTTGATGGCGCTTGAAGATTCAGGTTTAAAAATAAATAATGAAAACCGTGAACGGGTAGGCGTTTGGATCGGTTCAGGCATAGGCGGAATGGAGACGTATGAACAGCAATTCGAAACTTTTCTGGAAAAAGGTCCGAGACGTGTAAGTCCTTTCTTTGTTCCGATGATGATTCCTGATATGGCAGCCGGACAGGTGTCCATAGCGATCGGTGCGAAAGGTCCAAATTCATGTACAGTCACTGCCTGTGCAACAGGATCAAATTCAATCGGCGATGCCTTTAAAGTAATTCAACGTGGCGATGCCGATGTGATGATTACGGGCGGAACAGAAGCGCCGCTGACCAAGATGGCTTTTGCAGGTTTCAGTGCAGCAAAAGCGTTGTCGACAAATCCTGATCCGAAAACTGCTAGCCGTCCTTTTGACAAAAACCGCGATGGCTTTGTCATGGGAGAAGGTGCAGGAATACTTGTTCTTGAAGAGCTGGAACATGCTTTAAAACGAGGAGCAAACATTTATGCAGAAATCGTCGGCTATGGATCAACAGGTGATGCCTATCACATTACACAACCGGCTCCTGGCGGAGAAGGCGGAGCACGTGCAATGAAAATGGCAATTCAAGATGCCGGCTTAAAACCGGAAGATATCGATTATATTAATGCCCATGGAACAAGCACCGAATATAATGATAAATTTGAAACATCGGCGATTAAAGAAGTTTTTGGCAGCCATGCTTATCAATTAACCGTCAGCTCGACAAAATCGATGACAGGTCATCTCCTTGGAGCAGCAGGAGGAGTTGAAGCTATTTTCACCATTTTAGCAGTGAAAGAAAATATAATTCCTCCGACAATTAATTATGAAACACCTGATCCTGACTGTGACTTGGATTATGCTGTTAATCAGGCTAAACAAAAAACAGTTCGGGCGGCGCTCAGCAATTCCCTTGGTTTCGGAGGACATAACGCCACGCTCGTTTTCAAGAAATTTGAAGAAGCCTGATGTCAACCTATAGGAAATTAAGGATTATATGAAACCGTTATTGCCTAAACAGGCAGTAGCGGTTTTTCTTTTTAAAAAAAAATTCAAACATCTTTCTTTTCTAATGAATAGTGTAGAAAAGGAGGTGCGAAGATTTGGGAGTTATTGACACAAAAAACTGGTTGAAGGAAAGCCGGAATCCAATCGAGCTTTGTGAAAAGCTAGAGAAATATTTTCACCATTTACAAGCGGAGGAAATCCATCACTACCTGTCACAATACGGCATGCTTCGAACTGGCTATGAACATTGGCTTGTTAAGGCTGATGATTCGAATATTTGGACAAAAGCAAATAACATTTTTTTGAAGTTAAAGAAAAGATGGAACGGTCCAGATGTCCCTATTTTTATTTTTCCTGTTGAAGAGCGAAAAAGTTTTTTTGGGAGAGATTTTAAAGGTCGTTCGGGGTTGTCTTTTCAGGATAAAATGTTTTTATTTTTATCGCCGGATGTAAAAAATGATGAGCTCATTGCGCTATTGATTCACGAATATCATCATATTTGCAGGCTTAGGAAAAATCCGAAGCACGAAAAAGACTATACGCTTCTTGATGCGATTATTTTGGAAGGTTTGGCGGAGCATACGGTTTACAGAACGATAGGTGAGCAGCATGTAACAAATTGGGTGAAAAAATATTCGAAGAGACAACTATACAGCTGGTGGAAAAATTTAATTGTTCCGAATCAAGACATAAAATGGGACCATCCGTTATTCGATCAGCTTTTGTTCGGAAAAGGCTTTTATCCGACCATGCTTGGATACGCAATTGGATATGATATCGTACAAACGTTTTATAAACAAAAACCGTTTTCAACAAAAGAAAGCTTTTATTTGCCTGCCGAACAATTCGTAGAAAGCTATGAAACAAAGGAATAGGCTCCTTTGTTTCTATATTTATTAATAATTTGGACAGACTGTGAATATGAATAAAAAATAGAACGAAACTTCCAATGATGGGGGAATGGATTTGGCACGATTAAAACGACCATGGCTGTATATATCGATTCTCTTGTTTTTATTGCTTATACATGGCTGCTCAAGTCTGGATTATAATAGAAAGCCGCAACCAACGGTTAAGGAGATAAAGGAGGAAGAGCTCGATCCGCTGATTGTTCCGGAAACATTTATAATCGGTTCAACTGAATCGCCGCAGCTTTTTAATCCTTTGTATTCTCTAGATGAATCAAGCTCGCAGTTAGAAGGGATGCTTTTTGATGGACTGGTGACAGTTGATGAGCAGCTGCGACCGAAACCGCATCTGGCTGAAAAGATTCAGCAATCTGAGAATGGACTTGAATATACGGTCACTATTCGGCGCGGGGTCAAATTTCATGACGGAAAAGAATTAACGGCGGATGATGTTGTTTTTACTTACAGCATTCCTTTAAGCCCTGATTATAATGGCGAAAGAAGTTCAGACTTTGAAATGATTGAAAGCATTGAAAAGCTTGATAAGTATACAGTGAAATTCCGTTTAAGAGAAAAAGACGCCTCCTTTCTTCCAGTCACATTATCATACGGCATATTGCCGAAGCATTTGTTGAAAAATGTACAGGTTGCAAAATTAAAGGAGCATAAGTTTAATACATCACAGCCTGTGGGCACTGGGCCTTTTCGGTTCGTAAAATGGGAAAAGAATGGATTCGTAGAGCTGGCCGCAAATGAACATTATTTTTTAGGGAAGCCTCGAATCAAATCAATCAAGTATAAAATTGTTCATAACCAGGAAGCTCTTTACGAACAGCTGAAAAACGGCGAGGTTCATTACGCCCCTGAAATAGAACTAACCAATGTAAAAAAAATAAAAAGGTTAAGAGGATTGGACGTTCAATCGAACATTTCCCATTCTTATGTGTTTATCGGCTGGAATGAAAAAAACGAACTTTTTCAAGATAAAAAAGTAAGGCAAGCCTTGACGATGGCGATCAACCGCAAAGCTATCGTTCGCAAGATTTTGCACAGACAAGGAAAGGAAGCACATATTCCAGAAACGCCTATTGCTTCTATTTTTACCGACGAAATTCAAACATTAAAGTATAACCGGAGAGAAGCAAAAAAGCTGCTGAAAGAAGCGGGATGGGAAGATACGGACAGGGACGGCATACTGGATCGAGAAGGAAAAGATTTCTCGTTTACGTTAAAAACGAACAAAGGAAATGTTGTTCGCGAAAAAGTTGCGTTGCTCGTGCAAAAACAATTGAAAGAGATCGGAATTGACGTGAAAACGGAGTTTTGGGAATGGGAAGATTTAATTAAGCAAATTTCACCGCCGAATTGGGATTACGATGCGTTGATTTTAGAATGGTCGTTATCTAAATTTCCGAATCATTTTGATATTTTCCATTCCAGTCAGAGAGAATATGGATTGAACTTTGTTTGGTGGGAAAACGAACAGGCCGACCTGCTGTTGTCTAAATCTAGAAAAATAATGGACGAAAGCGAACGAAAACAAATTTACAAGGAGATATTTCAAATTATCGAGGATGAACAGCCATATACAGTTTTATACTATCCGAAGGAATTTCGGGCGTTGCCTGAACGGTTAAACGGCTATATTTTTCATCCGAAAAATTACTTTTATAAAGTGCATGAATGGTCCTTTTCTGAAAGCTGACAGGCCTGAAATCCGCATTGATCAAAAGTGGAATACGTAATGATGAAAAGTTTTTTGGGCAATGAAAAATTTGGAATAAAAACCTTCTCCACTGACCATAATGATGACAAACAGTCTTGTAGTAAGGGGGCTAATTATGCTGAATTTGTACGATGTTTGGGTAAACTGGTTTGAAGGAGAAGAAAATGGTTATAATGTTTGTCATTTTCATGAATGGAGAAAGGATGATAAGGTTGAACTGTTAGACCAAGTACCGCTGATTAAAGTGAGTAAAGAACTTTATGATTATATTGAAAATGACTTAAAAGAACTGCCTGAAAAACTTTTAAAGGATGTTTACCAGAAGGCGTACGCCCGGAAAAACCATGAGAGAATTCAGCTAGATTATTGCTTTGTTGTTACGGACGGCAACGGCATTTTAGCAGTAGATACGATCGGATATACGACGCCAATTCGCAAAAGCCGGCTTATCCCAAGACAAGAGCAGCTTGTATATGACATGGTGAAGGATTTAGAGCCGGAATCATACGAGTTCTCACAAACAAATGACAAAGACAAAAAAGATTATCATCTTTTATCCCTTGCACCTGAATATATGCACGGATTAACCCGCAAAGAAAGACAGCTGAAACAGCTTTTGTTTATGGCTCTTGATCAATTGCAATCAACAAAAAATACGGCGGAAATGAAATATTGGTATACGGAATGGAATCCGTACATGTATGGTCAAATTCAATCACTCGGTTTTGAGGAAATTTGGACTATGCTTTATGAAGAAGCGATTGTCGGATGGTCCCAAAAGCATGAACAATTATGCGAACGATTAATAAAAGGGCAGCCTTTCTTTGAAAAGCTTTGGGAAATGGAGCAAGAACCGAAAGTAAATTAAGGAAGAGGGCACTATATCAGCCGCCCTCTTTTTATCGAACATATTTTTTTAAGCTAGTATATTTGTTTTGTTTAATCAGCTCCATCATCAATCGTCATTCGTTCGCTAGCGCTTTTATTTTCGTTTTTTTCTTCCCAATCCCATTGCATTCTCCATTTTTTTCAACATTTTGGATGCTACTTTGTTTGCTTCCTCCCGGCCTCTGTCTAAAATGTCATCAAGTTCATCAGAATCAATGAGCTCATAATATTTTTCCTGAATCGGCTTTAAAGTGTTAATGACGACTTCTGCCAAATCCGCTTTAAATTCACCATAGCCTTTTCCTTCGTATTTTGTTTCCAGGTCGGCAATTGACACGCCAGCTAAAATTGAATAAATAGATAAAAGGTTGGAGATGCCTGGTTTGTTCTCTTTATCATAACGAACCACTCCGTCTGAATCAGTCACAGCGCTTTTAATTTTCTTTTCAATTTTTTTTGGATCATCGAGAAGGGAAATAAACGATTTTTCATTCGCATCGGATTTGCTCATTTTTTTCGTCGGATCTTGAAGCGACATGATCCGGGCGCCGACTTTTGGAATGCGGACTTCCGGAATTTTAAAAATGTCGGCATATTTTTTGTTGAATCTTTCGGCTAAATCCCTTGTCAATTCCAAATGTTGTTTTTGATCCTCGCCGACTGGAACAAGATCCGTGTTGTACAAAAGAATATCAGCGGCCATTAAAGGCGGGTAAGTTAACAGTCCTGCTGAAACAGCTTCTTTTCCTTTGGATTTATCTTTAAATTGTGTCATTCTTTCAAGCTCGCCAATATAGGAAACGCATTGAAGCATCCATCCTGCCTGCGCGTGGGCGGGCACCTCCGATTGAATGAAAAGCGTAGATTTTTCCGGATCGATGCCGACTGCTAAATATAATGCAGCAAGGCTCTTAATGTTTTTTCTTAATTGAAGTCTGTCTTGCGGAACAGTTATGGCATGCTGATCGACAATGCAAAAATAGCATTTATATTCATGCTGGAGCTCTACAAATTGTCTCATTGCTCCGATATAGTTTCCGAGTGTTAACGTGCCGCTAGGCTGAATTCCTGAAAAGATCGTTTTCATGTGCAAACTCCTCCTGATTTTTTATATAAAAAAGCCCATCCGTCCGTATAGGGACGAATGGACCGCGGTGCCACCCTAATTATTTCACAAACATTCATGTGAAATCACTTTTCGTCTTTTAACGCAAGACAAAAACGCCGCAGCTTACTGATTTCAGCTGAGAGCTCAAAAGTCCATTTCCATACCGGACAGTGTTTGTTTCCACCAGCCACAAACTCTCTGAAAACTGTTTTCGGCATGTACTTCTCTTTCTCATCGCCTATGTATTCACTTACAGATGATTATAAAAAAATAGTTTATTCTTTGCAACTTCTCTGCGTCTTTCTGAAAAAATTTCCTTTTTGAAGTTTGATCGAGCCGAAAAAGGGGAAAAGTAAAGAAAGGAAAGTGGTGTTAATTGAGAATATGACCTTGAAAATGATCATCATTCACCGGTTGTAACACTTTTGTTATAATTTGAGAAATAAAAACATATAGGCGAAGTTGCTTTTTTATAGTATAATAATCAATACAAATTACTTTTTTAAATTTATTTTAATGTGAGATTGGCATAGTTTTTATATATACACCTATATTTTTCACGAAAAGGAGAGTGATTGGCATGGTAATATTGTATACATCTCCGAGCTGCACATCTTGTAGAAAAGCAAAATCTTGGTTAGAAAAGCATCAAATTGAATATAGAGAGCGGAACATTTTTTCCGAGCCGTTAACGATCGAAGAAATTAAAGAAATTCTTCGTATGACAGAAGACGGAACAGATGAAATTATTTCCACTCGTTCAAAGGTTTTTCAAAAATTGAAGGTTGATGTCGAATCGCTTCCTCTTCAGGAGCTGTATGATATTATCCGGAAAAACCCTGGAATTTTGCGCCGCCCGATTTTGATAGATGAAAAACGTCTTCAAGTCGGTTATAACGAGGATGAAATACGACGCTTTCTGCCAAGAAAAATTCGCACCTACCAGCTGAGAGAAGCTCAGAGAATGGCAAATTAAAAGGGATCGACGCCTTCCGTACGCAAAGCAAAATAGATTGCGGAAGGCTGTTATTTTTTTGTTATGTTGTAAAAAAGGGCAAAGAAAAGGATGAGACAAGCTGTGAAATAAGGGAGAGTTTGTGCAACAGCTTCAGTTTTCAACAGAGGGGTCATTTTTTCATCCGTTGCCATCATTTTACCTGCTGTATAAGCTAATATTCCTCCGCCCCCGTAAATGAGCAAAGGAAATCGGGACATGCCAGACATGATAAATCTGCTTCCCCAAATAATGATCGGAATGGATATAAGAAGACCTGTTATGACAAGAAAGATATTTCCTCCAGCTGCTCCAGCAACCGCAATGACATTGTCAAATCCCATAAAAAGGTCAGCCAAAACAATCGTTTGGATGGCTTTCCACAATGAGCGGTGGCTTTTCACGGAAGTATGCTCACCTTCATTTCCTGTCAATAATAAAAAGGCAATATACATTAAAAATAATCCGCCAAAAAACTGTAAAAAAGGAATGTTCAATAAATGGACAGCCAGTACCGTTAACAAAATTCGGCTGAGTATCGCGAGCATTGTTCCAAATAAAATACCTTTCCTTCGTTGATTTTCCGGCAAATTGCGGCATGCCAGCGCAATGACAATGGCATTATCTCCTCCTAATATGAGGTCAATGCCAATGATAAGGAATAAAGATGTGAAAAATTGTTCATCCATCAGTCAACCTCTTTTCAAATTATGGCTCGTACAATATATATGAAAAACGAAGTATTTTATGCGTTAATAGGTAAATAACGGTTTTTTTCAAAATCAAGGCTTTTTTTATTTCTTTATGAAGTGATTTATCATACAATAGAATTAGAATTGAACAACTTGGTGCTCGCGATGAAAATTTGGAAATTTTAAATTAGGAAGGAAAAGTGCAACGAATTCGGGGGTTTATTGTCCCTTCCAAAAATTTTAAAAAGAAGGGAAGGTTGTTCAAATGGAAATCGAACGCATTAATGAAAACACAGTAAAATTTTATATTTCATATGTTGACATAGAGGAACGAGGATTTGACCGGGAAGAAATCTGGTATAACAGAGAAAGAAGCGAAGAGCTGTTTTGGGAAATGATGGATGAAATTAATGATGAAGAAGACTTTCCGCTTGAAGGACCGTTATGGATTCAAGTTCATGCTAATGACAAAGGGCTTGAAGTCATTGTTACAAAAGCTCAGCTGTCAAAAGACGGACAAAAGCTGGAGCTTCCGGTAGTCGATGAAAAATTTAGGGAAATCCCGGTTGATGAAAATATAGAATCTTTGTTGGACAAACATTTTAATATGTCTGAACGATCTGCCTCAGATGAGAAAGATGAAACGGCGCAATTGCAATTTGTCATAAAGTTTCAGGACTTTGAAGACGTTATTTCGTTAGCATCCCATCGTTTGGACGGATTTTTGAATAGCTTATATGTATTTGAACAAAAATATTATTTATTCGTTGAATTTTCGGATAAAGACGATGAACAAATTGAAAATTTGCTCAGCATTATGCTTGAATACGGCCAGGAATCAAGGATGACAATTCACCGTCTTGAAGAATACGGAAAGCTGATTATGAAGGACAATGCCTTGGAACAAATCGAAACGCACTTTTCTTAAATTGCCGATTTCATGTTCGAAATCGGTCTTTTTTACTTAAGGAACGCTTAATATCTCAGATCAAATGAGATATGTCCAAATCGAGAGATAAGAAATATCGATTGCCTGGAGGAAGCTTATGAGAAAATTTCTGCAAGTAATCGTTTTTGCCATTGGTCTAGCCGTCATCTTATATTTAACAAAGAACATCTGGGAGGAATGGTTTTTAGGAGCCGTTTCCATTTTGTTCACGTTATCCATCATTTTTATCGGTTTTGTTATTTTCTTGGAAAACCGCCACCCAACTCAAACGCTTACTTGGCTTGTTGTTTTAGGAGGATTTCCATTAATAGGCTTCTTCTTTTATATATTTTTTGGAAGAAATGTCCGGAAGCATCGTCTATTTAAGAAAAAAGCTTTAATAGATGAGCAAGCTTATGCCAAATTTGAAACCAGCTTTCATACTTATGAAGATAAAATTAAATTCATGAGAAATCACCAGCGCCTTTTATTTAAGCTCGCCCATAAGCTTGGCCGCAGTCCGATTTCTTTTCGGACAAATACAAAGGTGCTGACGAACGGCATTGAAACATTTGACCATATTTTTCGAGAGCTTCAAAAGGCGGAAGATCATATTCATCTTGAATACTATATTGTTCGGCATGATGTAATTGGGCAAAAATTAAAAAAGCTGTTGATCGAAAAAGCGAAAAACGGTGTAGAGGTTCGATTTTTATACGATGCAGTCGGCAGCTGGAAGCTGTCCAAAAAATACAGGAAGGAGCTTCTTGATGCCGGGGTGGAAATGGTTCCATTTTTACCTGTAAAGCTTCCGTTTTTGTCTAACAATATTAACTTTCGCAATCATCGTAAAATTATTGTGATTGACGGAAAAGTCGGCTTTGTCGGAGGTTTAAATATAGGAGATGAATATTTGGGAAGAAATCCGTATTTCGGCTTTTGGCGGGATACGCATATGATGCTCGAAGGGGAAGGAGTACGGACGCTCAATCTTATTTTTTTACAGGATTGGTATTATATGACTGGGCAGAAGCTGCTTACCGATCGATATTTGCTGCCTCATTTTCAAATGGACGATAAAGAAGGAGGCGTTCAGCTAATCGCCGGCGGTCCTGATAATAAGTGGGAGGTCATTAAAAGCTTGTTCTTTTCGATGATCGTTTCCGCAAAAAATTCGATATGGATCGCCTCACCGTATTTTATTCCTGACGAGGATATAAAATCCGCTTTAAAGATTGCTGCGCTGAGCGGCATTGACGTTCGTCTCCTCGTTCCGAAAAGGCCTGACAAACGGATTGTATTTTATGCGTCGCGATCTTATTTTCCGGAGCTTTTAGAAGCCGGGGTTAAAGTGTACGAATATGAAAAAGGGTTTATGCACAGCAAAATCATTATTGTTGATGGCGAACTGGCATCGATCGGTACGGCGAATATGGATATGAGAAGTTTTCATTTGAATTTTGAAGTAAATGCTTTTTTATACCGAACGGACAGCATTGAAACGCTTGTAGAGGATTATATTCGAGACATTGAAAATTCAAGTGTCATCGACCTTGAACAATTCAAAAAACGCCCGCTATATATAAAGCTGTTTGAATCAACGTCGCGGCTTTTGTCTCCTTTATTATAAAACACCGTTTTTGATACAGCGGTGTTTTTTTTAGGATAAAGCTCTATTTGAGCGGATTTCACAACACCACGGGTGAATTGCCGACCGTCACGATGTAAAATGGCGAACCTTTATTGAAACGAATGAAGCAACATCTAACTTCCGCCTCTTTAGCGGCAAGCATGCGTTTTTGAAAAAAGTATATTTTTCCATGAATTGTTTCTGGCATCTTTTAAAACTTATGAAAAACGCTGCTTTTGAAAGGATTTTTTTCCCTTTTGTCGAATGTTTCTATTTGTGAAAGGAAGTGATGATTTATATGCTTGTTGCCCTTTTGCGAAACGGCGAAAAAGTAAATGTCGCCGCCCCCTACTGGTCGACAGAAAGGCTTCTAAAACTGAAAGAAGAGCATGCCTTTTTTTGTCCGGCTTGCAAGGAGCCGGTAAAATTAAAAATAGGCAAAATCAAAATTCCTCATTTTGCCCACTTAACGGCCTCTTGTCAGGCTGATTCGGAAGCGGAAAGCACGTACCATTTGAACGGAAAAAAGCAATTGTATGTTTGGTTGAAAAGGCAGCGGTTAGCTGCGGAAGTGGAAAAATTTATACCTTCTATTGCACAACGAGCGGATCTGTTTTTATCTTTTCAGCATAAACGGTATGCGATTGAATACCAATGCTCTAAAATTCCCCCTGATCAGGTGATAAAACGGACAAATGGCTACAAAAAAGAACGAATTAAACCGATTTGGATATTAGGCTGGAAACAAATGAAGCAAGTCGGTGAACATCAATATCGACTGACTTCTTTTCATTGTCAGTTTCTTCATTCCCCGCAAAACGATCATCCTTTTATCATCAATTATTGCTCAGATAAGAAAACCTTCATCTTTTTTTCCCATCTGATTCCGTTTTCTAAACAGAATATTTTTGCCGCATCTGCTATGATCTCCCCAGAGTCGTTTTTCTTTCGAGATTGTTTGCAAGGAAAGAGTCTGGCGGCAAACGGTTTATGGAAGCATTGGCTGAAGAAAATAAGTCAATATCGCTTAAAGCCGCTGTTTCAAAAGACGAACGAAGAGCGAAAGCTGCAAAAAAAGGTTTACGAAACAGTTGGCTTATCTTTATCGCAGCTGCCAGTTGAAGCTTTTATCCCTTTAAAAAGCGGTTATATGGTTGATGAGGCGGTCTATATTTGGCAATGCTCAGTTTTATTATTTATTGAAACATTGCGCGCAGATGAAGTATTTCACGCAGAAAAGCTAGTTTGGCACCTTAAGAAAATAGGGATGAAAGAAAGAAGCTGTAGCGTAAAAACGGATTTAAAAAAGCCGATTATTGAATATTTAACGACTCTTTCCCATTTAAAATTTTTGCAGCCAATCGGTCCATATTCGTTTCGAAAAACATCATCTCCTTTTCATTTGGAGTCGATGGAAAAGCGTGAACAACGTCTTGGACATTATTTGGACAAGGAAGGTATGTTTTTTTCTGCTGTAGAATAATATAAGCATAGTGATTTATTGCGTTTTGAAAAAAATTTCAATATGATGGAAACAGACTGATTTTTTTAAAGGGGGAAATCGAGAATGGGCAATGAAACAGCTGTCAAAAGGCTGCCAAAACGGGAAGAAATCCCTGTTGAGTATACTTGGCGGCTAGAAGATATTTTTGCTTCTGATGATGAATGGGAAAAAGAATTTGAAGAAGTAAAGCAGCTAATTCCAAAAATCGGTGAATATAGAGGAAAATTAGGTCAATCCTCCGATCTGTTATATGAGGCGCTCTCTTATCAAGATTCCGTGATGGAGAGGCTTGGAAAGCTTTATACATATGCCCATATGCGCTACGATCAAGATACAACTAATTCTTTTTATCAAGGATTGAATGACCGGGCAGCAAATCTTTATACACAAGCTTCCAGCCTCTCATCCTATATCGTTCCGGAAATACTATCCATTGAAGAAGAAAAGCTTCAGCAATTTTTGAAAGAAAATGATCAATTGAAGCTTTATGCACATGCCTTGGACGAAATCAACCGGCAAAGACCGCACGTGCTCGATGCGGAGCAAGAGGCTATTTTAGCTCAAGCTGCGGAAGCCCTGAGCACTGCCTCCAATACGTTTGGAAAATTAAATAATGCGGACTTGGAATTTCCAGCAATTAAGGATGAAAATGGAGAAGAAGTGGAAATCACTCACGGCCGTTATATCCAGTTTTTGGAGAGTGAAAATAGACGAGTCCGTCGCGATGCGTTCCAGGCATTATACGCAACATATGGAAAATTTAAAAATACGTTTGCCAGCACATTAAGCGGAGCTGTTAAGAAAAATAATTTTTATGCGAAGGTGCGGAAATATGAGAATGCCCGCCAGGCTGCACTAAGCGCCAACAACATTCCCGAGGAAGTCTACGACAATTTAGTAAAAACGATCAATGAACATTTGCCGCTGCTCCATCGTTATGTCGATTTGCGGAAAAAAGCGCTGAAGCTTGATGAACTTCATATGTATGATCTTTATACGCCGCTTGTACAAAACGTCGATTTGAAAATCACGTATGAAGAAGCGAAAGACATCGTATTGAAGGGGCTTGCTCCATTAGGTGAAGAATATGTCGGCATTTTACAAGAAGGCTTTGAAAACAGATGGATTGACGTTAAGGAGAATAAAGGGAAACGAAGCGGAGCTTACTCCTCTGGCGCCTATGGAACAAATCCATATATTTTGCTGAATTGGCAAGATAATGTGAACAATTTATTCACACTTGTTCACGAGCTTGGCCATTCGGTGCACAGCTACTATACAAGAAAAACACAGCCGTATCCGTACGGAGATTATTCTATTTTTGTCGCGGAAGTGGCTTCTACATGCAATGAAAACTTGTTAAATGAATATTTGCTCAACACGATCGATGATGAAAAGAAACGTTTATACTTGCTGAATCATTTCCTTGAAGGGTTTAGAGGAACGGTATTCCGCCAAACGATGTTTGCTGAGTTTGAACATTATATCCATTTGAAGGCGCAAAACGGAGAGCCGCTCACACCGGAATTTTTGACGCAAACGTATTATGAGTTAAACAAAAAATATTTTGGTGACAACATTGTGGTCGATGAAGAAATAGGCTTAGAATGGGCAAGAATTCCGCATTTTTATTACAATTTTTACGTTTATCAATACGCAACAGGCTTTAGTGCTGCAAGCGCCTTGAGCAAGCAGATTTTATCGGAAGGAGAAACTGCCGTTGAAAGGTACATTAATTTCTTGAAAGCGGGAAGCTCTGATTATCCGATTAATGTGCTGAAAAAAGCAGGGGTCGATATGACATCAACCAAGCCGATTGAAGATGCATGCAAAGTATTTGAAGAAAAGCTGACGGAGATGGAGGAGCTGCTGTTAAAGTAAAGTGAAAGAAAACAGGAGCATCATCTGAATCCAAAAAATTAGTGGCATGAGTTCGATCTGGAACTGGACTCATGCCTTTTTTGTTTCCGGTCATATAAAAACTGCACCTCCAATTGTCAGTTGTATCTACTAATTGAGATGCAGTTCATCATCCCGTCCTCTTTTTTATCTTAAAATCCGCGGAACGTTTTTCGATGGTTAAACAGAAGAAACGATATGAAAAGAGAAATAAAAAGCAGGGGGGCAGAAACGAAAATCGGTGCGAGATTCATCATTCCTAACAGATTATAAAAAAAAGCGAAGATGACGAGCAGCAGGCTGATTATGAGCCAAAATGTTTTCACGATTTTTCCCTCCTACACATGTTCTAAAACGAGGAAAAAGATTTTGTATATTGTATGCAGCTTGCCCGTTCTTCATGTTTTGTGACAAATTTGTGAATTGTTGTTTTCCCCTCTTGCAAACTGAAAAAGGAATTTGTTATATTAAAAACGTGAAATTGATCACAAACAAACATTTACCCCTTTGTTTGACCGTGAAAAATTTCTCCCATCCCCTTTGTTGTCATAAGACAAAAAAGAAACCACAAACGTTTGTTTGTGGTTTCTTTTTTTAATTGTTTAATAAAGATAAAGCGCTTACATTTTTGATTAAAAACGTTCCCCATCAGCATAGAAGCCGATGGGGAACGTTTCGTTGAATTAAACCCCTCAATCTCACTGCCCGATATAGCGCCAAAATGTTCCATATTTCACGGGCACCCGCTCAACTTGTTGCTTTAAAAGCAGTCTTTTCATTTCACGTTCCGTTTCTTCATCAGTCATGTTATACACAACAGAAATCTCTTTTGTTGCGACAAATTTATAATGCTTTAAAAAAATCTCTATTGGCGGCACTTGAGACGGCTTCGGTTTATCTCCGACAAGCTCGCAAAGAATATCAACATATGTTTCATAAGGATATAATCCGGTAATTTTTAATCCTTCCTTCTCTTCACGGCAATGAAAAAAGACAAGGGAAGGAATTTCATGCACGTCCATTTCTTCTGTAATTTTATAATCGCATTGAAGTGCTTTTCTTGCACTTTCGGAATATAAGTCCCTTTCAAATTCATTGACATCAAGGCCGACATTTTTAGCAATTTGTATGAGAACGTTTTGATCAGAGACATTTTGCTTTTCTAAAAAAACAACTTCCTGTAAGTGCCGCAAGAAACGGATGCCCGCTTTTCTCCCTTGAAGCTCCGCTGCTTTTAAAGCAAGGGAAGCTCTGTAGGGTGATGATATAGGGTTTTCAAGCCAAAGGTTGCCGTCACATGACATGCCGGTTCTGCTCGCTATCTTCTCCCATGATTGGGCAATTGTTTTCGGTTTCCGCCGTTTTGTTAAGTTTAAATTAGCAAGCTTTCCGCAAACAATATGGCGCAATGAGAAAAGCCTGCCGTATTCGATTTGCAGTTTTTTGATAAACGGTTCAAGCGCCCAGCATTCAGGGCATAGCGGATCAATAAACATATAAATCTCGATCGGCTTTTTAGGATGACTGTGACAATGAGAAAAGAAGTGAGCAGCATTCACTTCGTCTTTTTTGTCAGGTTTCAACTGAATACTCCTCCTGATCTTCGTCTTTCGAATTAATCATGTGATGGGCGGTCACCACAAGCCGATCGTAGAAAAACTCTCGTATTTCCCCGTCAAGTCCGACCTCGTCCATTGCTTTTCGCATACATGAGAGCCATGCTTCTGCTCTCCTCGGCGTAATCGGGAATGGAAGATGGCGGGCTCTGAGCATCGGATGTCCGTGTTCTTTTGTGTAAAGTGGCGGACCACCTAAAAACTGTGTCATAAATTGTTTCTGCTTTCTGGCAGTTTCCGTTAAATCCTCCGGGAAAATAGGTTTTAAAAGAGGATGTTTTTTAACATTTTTATAAAAAGCATCGATTAGAGCGTGAAGTTTCTTTTCTCCAATCGCGTCATATGGAGTTAAGGGTGGTTTTGTCATGGTGATAGCTCCTTTGGAATCATTCGTTAATAATGATGTTACATTTATTTTATCAACATAACTTATTTATCTCAAACGAATCGCTTTGAAGGAGTTGGCTGAGGCAATGCAAACAAAAGGATAAATAGCGAAAGCGGGAGCTATTTCCGCAAATATGTTGTGCTTGCTGTGAAATGAACATAGAAGGACTTGCGGCTTGAAGCGCAGCTATCGAAGATTAGCCGAAATCGATTGGATAACAAATATTTCCAACTACTTTTAATGAAAAAGAAAAAGGTGCTGTTTGTTTGCACCTTTTTACGCAAAATATTTTTGAGTAATTTTATTTACATAGTTTTGCGTTTCTTTAAATGGCGGGATGCCTCCATATTTGTCGACATTTCCCGGACCGGCGTTGTATGCAGCCAGCGCCAATTTTACATTACCGTTATATCGGTTTAAAAGCTGTTTTAAATATTTTGTGCCGCCCTCGATATTTTGCACAGGATCAAACGGATTTTTTACACCGAGCGCTTTTGCTGTAGAAGGCATGAGCTGCATATAGCCGGCAGCTCCTTTAGGACTGACGGCATTTGCCTTGAAGCTTGACTCCTGTTGAATCACAGCTCTGATTAATTTGGCATCGACGCCGTATTTTTGAGCCATCTTCTGAATGATTTCATTTAGATCAGCGGAAACCTGTTTCTGTTCATTTGTTTTTTTGGCAGATTGGGAGGAAGACAGTGAAATATTCTCTTTGGCCGTTTCAGATTGTACATCTTGTTCGATGAAGGCATTTAAAACATCCTGAAAGTTCAGCGAAATTGCTGCATCTTTTGTTTGCGGCCCATCGGATTGGCCTGACAAAAGACGAAGGACTTCAAGCTCAAACAGAACATTGAAATTATAGTTTGTATTCATCACAAATTCTCCTTTGAAAATTTTGCGGAATAAAACCGCTTTATTTTATTTTCTGTTTGACGGATCGGGATGTTGTGTTTGTTTAAAATCTCCAAAAATTGCTGCTTTCCTTCCTTTTCATCCTCTGCCTCAAATTCGATTTCAAAATCCTCTCTATTTTCATATCGGCTATGATCGAGAACAATTTCACCATTTTTATATTTTTTTGTTGCCCGGCTTGTAATGAGCGAACCGAAACAAAGAAGGCTTTCGGGCTTGATTTCAAGCTGTTTGATTTTTTCGACCACTGATCCCTCCTTCGGAAAGACCGACTCATGAATGGCTGAAACTGCTTCTTGATCGGTTAAAAACTGGTGTGTTTCCAGCAATCCGACATGATAAGGCTCCTTTAATGTCAAAACATATTGATCCTTCTTTTTGCGAATTCTTAAAGCGGCGCCATGATTTTTCAACGCAAAACATTTTGTGTCAAAATAATAGTTTTCCTGTTCGGCAAAATCTTTTTCGGTCAATTGAAAAAAATCAGCTAAGCGGTGGAATTCTTCTTTTGTAAGCAGGTTTTTAAATTCTATCTCAAGCTCTTGAACCATCGGGCATTCCTCTCTATGATTAATATCAAAATAAGGTAATGTAGTTATTAATATGATACAATAAAATATATTCGAGATGAACTTGAAATGTTTGATTGGAAGGGTGAACAGCATGAAAAAAAGAATTAAAGTGCTGGCGGTTAGCAAAACGGAAGGCAAATTGCTGCTCGAAACGGAGCATGTCCATGATGCAGGGAATCTCGCAGCAAAAGGACAGATGCTGGTAGATTCAGACCAATTTTCTTTTATATACATATTGGATAATGGCGAAGACTTTCTTTACATAGATTTATCATCGGATATTTGGCCTCATTTAAAAGAAGCCAAAAATGAAGAGCTTCCTGTTTATGCTAAAGTGGGAGAAAAAGAAATTTTGCTTACCCAATTTCACGAGGAGCTCGAGTTTTTGCTTGAAAATATAAAGGGAAACGCAAATTACGGCGAGGAGATGGAAAAAATGGTCGAAAGCGTGTTTTATTAGGAGGGGGGCTTTATGAACTACAAGGAATGGGAGCAATTTTTAGCGCCTTATAAGCAGGCAGTGGAAGAATTAAAGGTCAAATTAAAAGGGATTCGTTCCCAATTTGAACTAAGAGGAGAGCATTCTCCAATTGAGTTCGTGACAGGCAGGGTAAAACCTGTGCCGAGCATTTTAGATAAAGCGAAGCGAAAACAAATTCCACTTGATAAAATAGAAGAAGAAATGCAGGACATTGCCGGTCTCCGAATGATGTGCCAATTTGTCGGCGACATTCAATTGGTTGTTCAAATGCTAAGAGATCGGCATGATTTGGAAATCGTGGAGGAAAGAGACTACATAACCCGAAATAAAGAAAGCGGCTACCGCTCTTACCATGTTGTGGCCCGCTACCCGGTTCAATCGTTCGAAGGATTGAAAAAGGTTTTGGTTGAAATTCAAATTCGTACGCTTGCCATGAATTTTTGGGCGACGATTGAGCATTCTTTAAATTACAAATATAGCGGGAACATACCTGAACAGATTAAAATCCGCTTGCAGCGCGCAGCTGAAGCAGCTTACCGGCTGGACGAGGAAATGTCGCAAATACGGGGAGAAATTCAAGAAGCGCACGCGATATTTTCACGCAAAACAGAAACAACATAAAAAAGGAGAATGATACTTAAATGAAGTTTTCGATCACATCAAAAGGTGATGAAACATCTAATGCTTTGGCGCAAAAAATCAGAACCTATTTGCTCGATTTCGAGTTTCAATATGATGAAGATCAGCCGGATATCGTGATTTCCGTCGGGGGAGACGGAACATTGCTTTATGCATTTCATCGATATAATAAACGATTGGATAAAACAGCGTTTATAGGAGTTCATACGGGGCATTTAGGATTTTATGCCGACTGGCTCCCGAATGAAATTGAAAAAATGGTGATTGCAATTGCTAAAACACCGTTTCAGATCGTTGAATATCCATTGCTTGAAGTGGTGGTCCGGCATAATGGCGGGAGTGAAGCCTCCTACCTTGCGCTAAATGAATGCACAGTGAAAAGCATTGAAGGGACTCTCGTCATGAATATAGAAATTAAAGGGCTTCTCTTTGAAACATTTCGAGGAGATGGGTTGTGTATTTCAACACCGACAGGAAGCACCGCCTACAATAAAGCGCTTGGCGGTGCTCTCATTCATCCTTCACTGCGGGCTATTCAATTAACAGAAATGGCTTCCATAAACAACAGGGTGTTCCGGACAATCGGCTCGCCGTTAATTTTGCCTGACCACCATACGTGTATGCTAAAGCCTGTCAATGATGTTGATTTTCAAATTACAATCGATCATTTAACACTTCTTCACAAAAACGTCAGGTCCATCCAATGCCGGGTCGCACAGGAAAAGGTAAGGTTTGCGAGATTTCGGCCTTTCCCATTTTGGAAGCGGGTCCGGGACTCGTTTATTGGCGACAGATAAAGGAAAGAGAAAAACATGGGGACATTTCAGCTTCATTGGGACATCAAAAAAGAACATCATGGCCGGCTGCTTAGAGAATTTTTGCGGGAGCATCATATTTCTAAATCCGCTTTAACGGATATTAAATTTAACGGTGGAAAAATTGTCGTTAACGGGAACGAAAAAAATGTCCGATACGTCTTACAAGAAGGCGATCAAGTAACCGTCCATTTTCCGGAAGAAAAGAGAAGCCAGTCGCTCATTCCAGAGAACATACCATTGGACATTGTTTATGAAGACGATTATTGCCTTATTGTAAATAAACCGGCGTTTTTGTCCACCATTCCGTCTAGAGAGCATCCGTCAGGAAGTCTTGCGAACGGGCTTTTACACTATTATGATCAACAGCGGCAAAATCTTACGGTGCATATCGTCAATCGGCTTGACCGGGATACATCCGGGCTGCTTCTTGTAGCCAAACATCGCTACAGCCATTTTCTTTTTTCAAAGGAACAGCAAAAAGGAGCGGTAAAACGGACATACATCGCAATTGTCCATGGAAGGATCAGCGAAGACGAAGGCATCATCGATGCACCAATTGCAAGAAAGGACGATAGCATCATCGAGAGAACTGTCAGGGAGGATGGAAAAAAAGCTATTACGCATTTTCGGGTCATAAGCCGCTTTTCTGACAAAACGGTTGTTGAGGTAAAGCCTGTAACTGGTAGAACTCATCAAATTCGTCTACATATGTCCTATATAGGTCATCCGCTTTTAGGAGATTCGCTTTATGGTGGACAAAAAGAAGAAATTGACCGTCATGCCCTCCACAGTCAGTCGCTGTCCTTCTATCATCCCGTTTTGCATAAAAATTTGACGTATACTTGCAAGCTTCCTCCTGATATGGAAAAAATAATTAAGCATGCGCGCCTGTAAGTGCATGCTTTTGTTATGAAAAAATATACGACAAAATCAGATAGATTTGTTAATATAGTAAAACACAAAACTTTTCGATATTTTTCCGGAAAGGAGGAGATTTTATGCAGCCTAAAACAGATGCACCGGAATACAGACAGTTGATGATTGACAAGCTGAGAGAGAACAATGTAGAGGAATTCCGTTCGCTGTTTTTTGAGCTACATCCATATGATCAGGCAAAATTTTTTCTAAAACTTGACCAGCCGGATAGAATGCTTTTATATCAAATTCTATCTCCGGAAGAAATGGCGAATGTTTTTGAAAATATAAGGGATGATAAAAACCGCTACAAATCGCTGCTTGAGGAAATGCATCCGGCATTTGCCGCCAAAATGATGGAATACATGTACGCTGATGATGCGGCAGATGTATTAAGTGAGCTGACAAAAGAGAAAATTTCCAGCTATTTAACCATCATGGACGCTCAAGCTGCAAAAAGCATAAGCGAGCTTCTTGATTATGAACAATTTACCGCAGGAAGTATTATGACAACCGAGTTCGTTGCCATTAATGCCAATTATACGGTGCGGTCAACGATGGACTTGCTGCGGAAAGAAGCTCCTGATGCGGAAACAATATATTATTTATATGTGATTGACGAAGAGAAACATCTTGTTGGCGTCCTGTCGTTAAGAGATTTAATTGTTCATGAAGACGATACTTTGATTGCTGACATTATGAAAAAGAAAGTCTACTCGGTATCTGTGGCGGATGATCAGGAAGAAGTAGCAAGAAAGATGAAGGACTACAATTTTTTGGCTCTTCCGGTTGTTGATTTTCAACATCGTCTTGTTGGAATTATAACTGTTGATGATATTATTGATGTGCTGGACGAAGAGGCTTCTGACGATTATTCGAAACTGGCCGCTGTCTCGGATGTAGATTCATATGATCCGAATGCTGTTTCTGCTGCCAAAAAAAGATTGCCATGGCTTATTATTCTCCTATTTTTAGGAATGTTCACCGCCGGCCTAATCGGCCAGTTTGAAGAAACGTTGAACAAAGTGGCAACTTTAGCGCTCTTTATACCATTAATTGCAGGGATGGCTGGAAATACAGGAACACAAGCTCTCGCTGTTGCCGTAAGAAGAATTGCAACAGGCGAAGGCACTTCCGAACGCGTGTGGAAAATTATTCTCAAAGAAGCTGGAACCGGCTTGATTACCGGAACAGTATGCGGAATTGTTGTTGCACTGACAATTTTTATTTGGAAGCAGAAATTTTTCTTAGGACTGCTAGTGGGTCTTTCCATATTGTCAACGCTGACTGTTGCGACAATTGCCGGGGCGTTTGTTCCTCTTGTCATGCACAGGCTTCGCATTGACCCGGCTGTGGCCTCCGGTCCATTTATTACAACGATTAATGATATGATCAGCATTTTGATTTATTTTGGCATGGCGACACTATTTATGAACTATTTGCTCTAACAAAATTAGCTAAAGGAGGCGCAATATGGAATCACATGCAGTAACCTCTCTTGTCATCGTGCTGGTCGGCGCTTTTTTAACCCCGATTTTGCTGCATCGGTTCAAACTGACATTCATTCCTGTCGTCGTTGCGGAAATTATTGTCGGATTAATCATCGGGAAAACGGGATTTAATTTAGTGCAGGAAGATGTATGGCTGGCAACTCTCTCAACGCTGGGATTTATATTTCTCATGTTTTTAAGCGGGCTTGAGATTGATTTCACCATTTTCTCCAAAGAGAAGAAAAAAGAAGAAAAGCTGCCCAACGGAAAAAAAGCTCCTCATACTTTTTTGGTTGCGTCAATTGTTTTTCTTGGCATTTTCGTTGTTTCATTACTTTTATCGTATTTGTTAATGTGGATGGGATTTATCCGCAATGCCTTTTTCATGACGTTAGTGATTTCAACGATTTCTTTAGGAGTAGTAGTGCCGACGCTGAAAGACGAGCAGATTATGAAAACAAACATCGGCCAAATTATTTTGCTGGTGGCTGTCATAGCCGACCTTGTCACCATGATTTTGCTGGCGGTTTTTGTCTCCTTAAACAGCGAAGGAGAAAGCAATACGTGGCTTCTGCTTCTTTTGTTTGCAGCAGGCGTACTGCTTTACTTCATTGGCAAAAGGTTTAAAAGTCGATCCTTTATTAAAACGATGTCAAAAGGAACGGTTCAAATTGGAACAAGGGCGGTTTTTACGTTAATTCTCGCACTTGTAGGTTTATCGGAAACGCTTGGGGCAGAAAATATTTTAGGCGCCTTCCTTGCGGGAGTTTTAGTCTCGCTTTTATCGCCTAATTCAGACTTGGTGCAAAAGCTAGATTCGTTTGGTTACGGTTTTTTAATCCCGATCTTTTTTGTCATGGTAGGGGTGGAATTGGATTTATGGGAATTGATCAAAGATCCGAACCTTCTTTTGTTAATTCCTTTGTTATTTCTCGCCCTCTTGATCTCAAAGTTTATTCCCGTTTTTGTGCTGAGAAAATGGTATGATACGAATACAACGATTGCGGCGGCGTTCTTGTTGACTGCTACTTTATCATTAGTTATTGCGGCAGCTGAAATTGGACAGCGAATCGAACTGATTGATAAGCAAATGGCTGACGCATTAATAGTAGTTGCCGTGTTAACAAGCATTATCACGCCGATAGGATTTAAAAAATTATTCCCCAAAAAAATGGCGGCGCAGCCTAAAAAGAAAATTGCTTTTATTGGTGCAAATCAAATGACCCTTCCAGTCACAAGAGAATTGGACAAAAATTTGTATGAAGCAACCGTATATCATACACAGCAAGACAAAATCGAAAACGGGACTGCTCAATCGGTGTTTAAAATTGAAGAATTGAAAGACTATTCGATAGAATCATTGAATGAACACCACATAATGGAAGCTGATATAGTGGTAGTGGCTACTGGGGATGAAGAAAGAAATGCGGAAATTGCGACATATGCAAAAGAATGCGGCGTAGAACAGGTCATCGCCTCTATTTCTTCCCCGGAGTTGGATCAAATATTAAAAGAAAAGGGGATCAGCGTATTTTCCGTCATGCTGTCAACAAAAACGCTGCTCAGGGCTTTGATCGAATCGCCTGGCGTTATGCGGATCTTAACAAACCAAGACAACTCTCTTTATCAAATTAATATGAATAACCGAAAATATGATGGAATGAAGCTTCGATACTTTCCGTTTACGGGAGATTGTATCTTTGTCCGGATTTTTCGCGGTGAAGATTCCATTGTACCTCACGGCGATACCGAATTGAAAAAAGGGGACCGCTTGATTGTAACGGGTTCCCGCAAATATGTAAATGAGTTAAAAGATGAGCTGGAATTTAGCAAATAATATTTGCAAACAAAACAAATTGTGATAGCATGAAATTAGTATGAAAATTTAATAAGCATCCACTAGGGGAGCCTTTGGAAAGGCTGAGATTAAAGTGTTGACTTTAAGACCCTTTGAACCTGATCTGGATGATGCCAGCGTAGGGAAGTGGGAATTTGAAACATGTGTCTGATATTCCATTACCACTTTCCAGCAAGGAAGGTGGTTTTTTATTGTTTCCAGTCTCACCCTTGGACAGCTGCTTTCCAGTTTTGAACCTTGAAAGACGAGTGTGGGCGTCTTTCTCATGAAAGGAATGTACATGTTGGAGCTTCATGCCGTAACAGACGGAACAAAACCAGTCAACGAGCTAATACGCATAATTTTGTCCATATCAGATCATGTTGATTACGTTCATATACGAGAAAAAAATAAAAGACCATGTGAGATCATTCATCTTGTAGAACAGCTTTTGGCAAACGGGATAAGGAGAGAACAGCTTGTTATCAACGATCGGCTCGATGTTGCGCTCCTAACAGGCGTTCAAAATGTTCATCTTCCGGGAACCGGCCTGCCGGTAAAAAAAGTGAAAAGCGCTTTTCCGCAAATAAAAGCCGGTGTCAGCGTCCATTCATTAGATGAAGCGGTAAAAGCAGAAAAAGACGGAGCAGACTATTGTTTTTTCGGAAACGTTTTTGAAACGAACAGTAAAAAAGGACTTCCGGCAAAGGGAACAGATTTGCTTGGGAAAATCGTTGGACACGTCAATATTCCTATTATCGCCATCGGTGGGATCACGCCTGATAATATGCAAAAGGTTTTAGAAAAAAAAGCAAGCGGTATTGCCGTTATGTCCTATATCTTTTCTTCGAAAGATCCAGAGAGCGCTGCCAAACTTTTCAGGAAAGGGGAAGCTTTTTCAAATGAACGTTTTTGATGTTGGAATCATCGGGGGAGGGGTCATCGGCCAAGGGATCGCCTATGAGCTATCAAAAGCTGGGCTGAAGACCGCCGTGTTTGAAAGCGGCGAAATCGGAGGTAAAGCGACATCCGCTGCAGCAGGAATGCTGGGTGCCCATTCTGAAAATGAAAAAAGAGACATATTTTTTGAGCTATGCTTAGAGAGCCGAAATTTATATCCGAGCCTTGCAAAAGAATTATTGGAGCAATCTGGTGTGGATATTGAGCTTGTGCAGGAAGGCATGTATCGGCTTGCATTTACTGAGGAAGAAGGCCGCTCCCTGCAATCGCTTGCAGATGAGGATGAACTAGAATGGCATTCAAGGGAAAACGTACTGGCAAATGAGCCACATGTTTCTGAAGACATTGCGGGAGCTCTTTGGCTTAAGCATGACGGCCAAGTGAAAGGTTCATCTGTTTGCCACGCATATGCGAAAGGCGCTAGAAAATATGGTGCATCTATTTTTGAACAATGTCCTGTTTTCGACGTGATTAAAGAGGGAAAAGCATACAAGCTTGTCACTTCCCAAGGAGTTTTTATATGTGGAAAAGTCGTCGTTTCAAGCGGAGTTTGGAGTGGCTTTTTCTTTGAAAAGCTGGGGCTGAGAAATCCAATGAAGCCCGTTAAAGGAGAATGCTTAGCCATAAAACCGAAAAAACTGGTGATCAACAAAACAGTGTTTTACGAGCACTGTTATATCGTACCGAAAAAAGACGGCACCGTTATTATTGGAGCAACTTCTTATGAAAACGACTGGGATACGCATCCGACAGTCAAAGGAGTATCCGAATTAATGATAAAGGTTCAGAAAATTATGCCAGAAATCGGGTCTGAACCGGTCGTTAGTGCTTGGTCGTCGCTCAGGCCGCAAACAGCTGACGGCTGGCCGTATTTTGCCGAGCACCCGGAGCATGAGGGAATCTTTTTTGCGACCGGCCATTATCGAAACGGCATTCTTCTAGCGCCGATTACAAGCTTGATCGTAAAAGACATGATTTTGAAAACGAATCAATATGAGCGTTATGTTCATAGCTTTTCTTTAAACCGATTGCTTTCTGATGCGAAAGGGAGGTGATTAAACAGTGAAACTTCGCATTAACGGCCAGCAGATGGAAGTGGAGAATAGTGTTCGGAACATAGAAGATTTGCTGAACTTTTTTCAATTGCAGGAAAGAATTGTTGTCGTTGAACGAAATGGTGAAATTGTTTCAAAAGAACAATACAGTATCCAGACATTAAATGATGGTGATCAAATTGAAATTGTCCATTTTGTTGGAGGGGGATGATGATTCATGTTAAAAATAGGTGATAAAACATTTCAGTCGAGATTAATGTTAGGAACTGGAAAATATCCATCTTTTGAGATACAAAAAGAAGCGGTGGAAGCCTCAGGTGCTGAAATTTTGACATTTGCCGTCAGAAGAATGAATATTTACGAGCCTTCACAGCCAAATTTTTTGGAGATGTTGGATTTATCGAAATATACGCTTCTGCCGAACACGGCCGGGGCAAAAACTGCTGAGGAAGCAGTCAGAATCGCCAAGCTTGCGAAGGCATCAGGATTATGTGATATGATTAAGGTGGAAGTAATTGGAGATGATAAAACGCTTCTCCCTGATCCGATTGAAACATTGAAGGCATCAGAGATGTTATTGGAAGAAGGGTTTATTGTTCTTCCATACACTTCAGACGATGTTGTTCTGGCGAAGAAGCTTGAAGAATTAGGGGTTCATGCCATCATGCCGGGAGCATCTCCGATCGGATCAGGCCAAGGAATTGTCAATCCTCTCAATTTATCATTTATTATTGAGCAAGCAAATATTCCAGTCATTGTTGATGCCGGAATCGGTTCGCCGGCAGATTGCGCACTCGCCATGGAGATGGGAGCAGATGGAATCTTATTAAATACAGCTGTTTCCGGTGCAAAGGATCCTGTGAAAATGGCGAAGGCAATGAAACTGGCGATTGAAGCAGGCAGACTTGGATATGAAGCAGGACGCATCCCGAAAAAACGGTATGCACAAGCAAGCAGTCCAACGGAAGGAATGTTAACAACATAATGGAACGATATTCTCGCCAAATCTTGTTTTCTCCTATTGGAGAAGAGGGACAAAAAAAATTGCTGAAAAGCCATGTGCTCATTGTTGGAGCTGGAGCACTCGGCTGCGCAAGCGCTGAAATGTTAGCCCGTGCTGGAATCGGTAAAATAACCATCATTGACCGTGATTATGTCGATTGGAGCAATCTCGGGCGTCAACAGCTGTATACGGAAGAGGATGCGAAACAAAAGCTGCCAAAAGCGGTTGCTGCCAAAAAACATTTGCAGGAAATCAATTCGAACATTTCGATTGAAGCGATTGTGGGCGATTTCTCAATTGATTTTATTGAACATGTAAAGGATGTCGACCTTATCATCGATGGGACTGACAATTTTGAAACGAGATTTTTCATCAATGATTTAGCGATGAAGCACGAAATACCTTGGATCTATGGGGCAGTAGTGAGAAGTTATGGAATGACCGTTTCCATCGTTCCGAAACAAACACCATGCCTCCATTGTATGCTCCAAGCGATTCCGTCTGACGGAATGACGTGCGATACAGTTGGCGTGATCAGCCCGGCGGTGCAAATCGTCTCCTCTTATCAAACAGCAGAGGCACTGAAATATTTAGTCAGCGGAGAGGTGTCCAAGAAGTTAGTTTCATTTGATGTTTGGACAAGGGAGCATTCTGCAGTGGACATGACAAAATTAAAAAAGGCCGACTGCCCATCGTGCGGACATCACCCGACATATCCATATTTGTCGGTTGAAAATGGATTAAAAACAGCGGTTTTGTGCGGAAGGAATACCGTACAAATACGTCCGCAGCAAAAACAGAAGATTTCGCTATCGGAAATTACCAATCGTTTGCGCCCGATCGTGAAAGACTTAAAAGGAAATGCTTATTTAATTTCCTTTCAGGCGGATGATTTCCGCGTTGTGCTTTTTCAAGACGGAAGAGCATTAATTCACGGCACTAAGGAAGAAGAGAAAGCAAAAGCTATTTATCAACGTTACTTCGGAGCTTAAATGGAGGTGTGTTTATGACCATTGGAAAAGCGTTGACGATTGCCGGGTCCGATTCAGGAGGAGGCGCGGGAATTCAGGCAGATTTGAAAACTTTTCAGGAGTTGGATGTATACGGAATGAGCGTGATCACGGCCGTTACGTCTCAAAACACATTAGGTGTTCATGGCGTCTACCCTGTTCCGATTGAAGGGGTGATCAGTCAGCTTGATGCAATTGCTGAAGATTTATCGCCAGATGCGGTCAAAACAGGAATGCTTTTTAATCAAGAAATCATCCAAATCGTCTCAAATAAAGTTCAAAAGCATGGATGGGAAAAAATTGTCGTTGATCCAGTAATGATTGCAAAAGGCGGACATCCATTACTTGAAGAGTCTGCCATCAACGCGCTCATCAACGACTTAATTCCGCTTTCGTTTATTGTGACGCCGAACATCCCGGAAGCGGAAGCGATCACGGGCATCGAGATAAAATCGTTTGATGATCGGAAAGAAGCTGCGAAAAAAATTTGCCAAATGGGAGCAAAGCATGTGATCATAAAGGGAGGACATCAGCCGTCGGGCAGCGAAATCATTGATTTGTTGTTTGACGGGCATGATTTTTATGAATTTAAAGGCAACTATGTAAACACAAAGCATACGCACGGAACAGGCTGCACTTTTTCTGCTGCGCTGACAGCTGAGCTCGCCAAAGGTAAAGACGTTATCGAAGCCGTAAAAACCGCAAAAGAGTTCATCCATCTTGCTGTAGAAAATGCGCTAGGCATTGGAGGCGGCCACGGTCCTACCAATCATTGGGCATATAAAAGAAATTTAGCTGCTTCGAAATAACATAAGCCGGACATATATGTTCTGGCTTTTTTCTCTTTTGTCCTTTATAATTATGATCAGGTATTAATAACTTGTAATAATGTTTAGGAGGATTTTCCATGAAATTGAATTTGGAAGGCCGAAACATTGTGGTCATGGGTGTTGCAAACAAGCGAAGCATTGCTTGGGGAATTGCCCGCTCTTTGCATGAAGCAGGAGCAAGATTGATCTTTACATATGTGGGCGAAAGAATGGAGAAATCGGTTCGAGAGCTTGTAGATTCGTTAGGACGGGAAGATTATCTCGTGCTGCCTTGTGATGTAACAAAGGATGAAGAAATCGAGCAGTGTTTTGAAAAAATTAAAAGCGAGGTTGGTGTGATTCACGGTATCGCTCATTGTATCGCCTTTGCGAATAAGGAAGAGCTGAGCGGTGAATATTTGAACACAACAAGAGACGGCTTCCTGTTGGCCCACAACATCAGTTCTTATTCTTTAACGGCGGTTGCGAAAACAGCCCGTCCTTTGATGACAGAAGGCGGAAGCATTGTTACATTAACTTACTTGGGCGGTGAGCGAGTCGTTCAAAACTACAACGTAATGGGAGTTGCGAAAGCGTCATTGGATGCTAGCGTGAAATATTTGGCGAACGATCTAGGTAAAGAAAATATTCGCGTCAATGCCATTTCCGCTGGTCCGATTCGTACGCTTTCGGCAAAAGGTATCAGTGATTTTAATTCAATTCTGAAGGAAATAGAAGAACGTGCTCCGCTGCGCCGAACCACAACACAAGAAGAAGTTGGAGACACGGCGTTGTTCCTGTTCAGCGATCTTTCCCGCGGCATTACAGGGGAAACGATTCATGTTGATTCAGGTTTTCATATTTTAGGTTATTAAGTTAGCTGAAAAAGATTAATCTGTGTGCGTTACTCGCACAAGATTAATCTTTTTTTATGGCAGGATAAAATGAAATTTTGCTGTCAGCTTCAAGGTGCCACTATTTCAAGCCGTGAAGCTTGGATCTATTGTTGATGTTCTGTTACGACTTTTTGTCTCAATGTGCAGCGATTTTCAAATGCTCTTTTGTCATAAGAAAAAGTTAGATTTCCGTCATGATTTCATTCTATCGTGTCATAAAATAATGAGAGAAATCATATTTGAGGGTGGCGATCAAACTTGATTAAAAAAGAAAAATTAGAACCTTTGATGTATATTGTCCAGCCGAATATAAAAAAGCCTGAAGTGACCATGCAGTCGACGCTATTAAAAAAAATTGCAAATAATTCTAAGCAAGCGGAAATGAGTACATGGACGAAAGAAGAGATTTATAAAAGAAGAAGAGAATTGGCAAATATGACGGTTCATGAAAAGATTGATTTCTTTTCAAGTCTTCCGGAGCATGTGTATAAAAACGTATGTGAAATTAAAACAGTAGAGAAAACATACAAAGGAATTATTTTGTCAAAGGAAAACGATGTCGTTCAAATCCGTACATTTGATCAAAATGAACCTTTGAAAATAAAATCGAAAAGTATTTTAGACATAAAAGTGTTAGGGAATTAAAATGGAGAACTCGGTTATGCCGGGTTTTTTATTTGAACGATACAAGTCTTCTCACTATGTTGGGGAACGAAAGGAGTATTGATTCCGATGGAATGGCATTGGTTTTCATTTGCTCTCATTGCATTGGCAACTTTTCGATTAACGAGAATTATAGTGTTTGATAAAATCGCTTCTTTTTTGCGCGCTCCATTTATAACAATTGTGGAGGAAAAAGCGGAGACAGGTGAAACCGTTTCTTTTTTCAGACCGAAAGGAAAAGGGCTTCGATTGTGGATCGGTGAGCTTTTAAGCTGCTATTGGTGCACAGGAATATGGTGTGCCGCCATTTTATTTTTTGGAAATGAATATATAAACGTCATTTTCTATCCGATTACAGTTATTTTAGCGATCTCAGGCTTGGCAGGAATTATTGAACATTTACTTGATTGATTGTCGCCATTTACAATGTCCCTCAAGCACGAATTGAATAAACTAAGGGAATGGTTTGTTAAAGACATGAAAAGCGTTCATTTCGTCAGGAACGAATATTGAACCATGAACAATTTACAGCTTAAAATGCCGCTCAAGCGGAATCGGCTCACTCTCGGAATTGGGTGTTAAGAAAGGGAAAGGGGATGAAAGTTGCCGTTTTGTCAGGAACGAAAAGGAGAAATTTGACCCCATTTATGAACGCAATGAATAAACATTTAAAGCCGGAAGCTTTAATAATTTCTTGCTGATTTCAAACACCACTGTGGAGCATGTCCCTTAAGTCGAAGCTTTAGCAATAGACGATTCAAAAAAACGGAAAAAGTGTAAGAAAACCTGAATTTTTTACGAATTCGATCCGTTCATCTCAATTTCATTGATTTATGAGACTGACATGGCGGCTGCATTTCTTTACGAGAAGTTTCGGCGTCAAAAAGTTTTTCTGGCGGCAAAGTTCTTATTCTGACTAGCACCCTGTAATGAATTTTGCCGCCTATCGCTGAAAGGTAAGCAGCCAATTTCGAATGATTGTGTGGAAAGGACAGATTGTTAAAGTCGTGAAAAAAGAAACGGTCAAAAAATGAAAGTTCTTTTATAACCGAAAGGAATATAAAGAACTTTCATAAACTTGACCGTCTGTTAATTGATAATAATTTTGTTTTCAAACGGAATGCCTTCTTTCTTCTCCTGGCAATATACAAACCCTTCAATCACCAGCGCTTCATCGAAGACATCGAATGGGAAAGTAATGTGAAAGCCTTCAAAAGAGATTTTTTCATTTGGTTCGATCGATAATTTTTCACTAGGTTTCAGCCAGTATTCCCCTTTTTCTTGAATTTGCTTTCGCCATTCCGGATGCAAATACTCCCATTCCAAGGAAGAATGAGTATTATAGTTGAAATCATTTTCGTTTTGATTTTTGGTTGTAATGATTTTTCCGCTGAATTGAACGTGCTGATGGGGATGAATGTGAATGCATAATACAGGATAATGCAAAGGTTGTTCTGTGATGTTTTCCATCAAGGCATTGCCAAGAATCGTTACCGGATCATCGCTTTCACGAGGAAGAACAATCGAATACGAAAATTGAGCGCGAATCGGATCGTTTATGGAGGCGTTTTTTTCATTTTGGACAGATTCATTCTCTTGTCGTTGGACATTTTTTTCGTAAAGTGATTGGAATAAAAATTGAGAGACATCTAAAAGTTCATTTCGTTCAGCAGTTAATAAATCGATCCGAAGCTGCTCTTTTTTCGATTCGGTGATCAATCGTTCTTTTTCCTTTATTTCAAACAAAAGGTCTTGAATCTTTTTGTCAGCTGCTTGCTTTTCCTTTAATAAACCAGTGACAGATGCTTTCAGCAGTTTTAATAGGTCGTTTCGCTCCTCTTCAACAATGGAAAGCTGATTGCTGATCTTTTCAACATGTTTCTCAGCTTCTTTTAATTGGGATTGAACGGAAAGGATTTCATGTTCAAATTGTTCTTTTGCGATGCGATATTGCTCGCTGGTTCGGATGACTGCTTTGTAATATTCCGTTTTTTCCTGTTCCTGCAGCAGCTTATTTTGCATGCTTGCCAATTCATTTTTGTATTTCGAAATTTCGGATTTATAGTGGATAAGCTGCTGCTGAAGCTGTAAATAATCCTGTTTGTTCCGTTTTATTTTGTTCATTGAATCTCCTCCTCGGACAAATAAAAAAATATAAGTGGAAAACAGTTTGTTGCCATTTCCTCCAAACAGAAGAATTTTTATTTAACGATTTAATAGGAAAATAGTATAAATGATAAAACCTCAGATCATTAATAAGCGTGATGTACGGAATTTGGCTGATAAGCGTTTCAAAACAGCCCAATTTGCTATAAAAGGATGGAAACTCACAAAGCGCCGCTACCGCCAGCTTTGAAAGAGCAGTTTTACTATACATATGTATGTTTCCTTCATTTAACACTTTCCCGGAAAAATGAGAGGAAAAATAAAAAGGGGAGAGTGTCCCCTTTTGCAATTAATTTATTCCTCCAAGGCGTAGTCGTCGTTTGGAAAAATTTCCGGACATTGCGGCGGAATTTGCGGGTTTGCGCATGTAAGAGATGAAGGAAGTTCCCGACGAGGTCTGCAAAATTTTCCTTCTACCTCAAGCTTCACTTGGGCTTCCATTTGCACATCTAGACAGATCGTGATTGAAATGTCTAATTGGCTGAATGATTTATTATCCCAAATCAAGTTAGCGTCAGTTTCAAAATAGGAAACGTGGCTGTTTAATGTTGTGCCGGGCGGCGCGCATAGGAAGAAAGTTTGAACCGTTGCAAATGGAATAGCATCTGACACACTAGTGACAGTACCTTGCAAATCGGAGATCGCAACGACAATATACCCTCTGATGAGAACTTTTACTTTTTGAAGGGTAATTTTTCCTCCTTTTGGTAAATGAACGACTACCGATTGACGACCTTGCGACTGAACGATTTCTGTCACCGTTATAGAATTTGGTGAATTTGGATCAACAGGATTTCCCAAGCTGTCTGATAAGTAGCAATTGACATTTAAAAGCCCATCTTCAAACAGTGAAAACGGATCTTCCGATGTCCCTGCTATTCCATCGAAATTAAAACCGATGGATGATAATTTTCTAAAGCTTAACTGAGGAAGATCAATTTGACGGTTCACCCAGTCATAAACTTTCGGAACGCGAATACATAATCTCTCTGTATCATGTCCCAAATGGCTCATGCTGTTACCTCCTAATCATTCTGATTTCCAAAACCTTCTTAGGTGTCGGACTACTGTATATTATGAGCAAACTGGTTAAATGTGCAGTGACAGGAGCGGAAAATTTAATTTTTTAAAAAATTCTCTTTCCATTAAAAGAATGGTTTTGCCCCGTTTTAAAAATTCATTTAAAAAGCTATTTGTATCTTTTTAGTAGGCTTCTGTCAACATTTTTTATTTGAGCTCATACATTTACAGTGAGAGGTGAGATAGATGGCGCAAATCAATAAAGAATTTTTGCAACGGATGAGAGCGGAGCTTGCGTTTTATAAAGAAAAGGCAAAAGAATCGATAGAATTGGAAATATTATTGCAGGAAAAAGAGCGGGAGCTTGAAAAAGCAATCAAAGAAAACGAAAAGCTAAAAGAAACGATCGAAAAGCACCGCCAGAGCAATGATCGAAATTTAAAGTGGGAGGAACGAAAAAAGCTTTTAGAAAAAATCGAAGTGTTAAAAAGAAAATTAGCTGAAAAAAATCATCATCTGGATGAAAATGAAAAAAAGGAGGACGAACAAAAACAGGAAGATTGGTTTTTCCGAATTTTAAAGGAAACGCAAGCCATTCAAGGAACAGTTGAACCTCAGGAACGGAAGGAATATTTTGTGAAGGAAAAAAACGAACAGAACAACCAAAAGGAATTTCATTTTTGGATGATGGACGATGTGGTCAAAAACGATTAGAAAGAACACAGATCAACCTTATTCTTCATACGATGAATAAGGTTCTTATTTTGAGGGAAAGGGGAGAAACCTATTGAAAGAAAACATAAAAGTTTTTTCCAGTTCATCGACGAAAGAAAATGTGATCAAAAAGAAGATGATGAAAAAGAAAATACATCCATTCGGAATAAAAATTTACAATTCAACGACTTCCGGTGGCTGCGGCTGTGGGAAAAAAGGGTTTTAAAAAGGGAAATATGAACAAGCTCGAAAAGGAATTCGTCAAATGGATCGAAGGTATGTACAAAGAACATGACAAAGTGCAGCAAAAATGTTCAAGCTGGATGATGAAAAAAGACAGGGAGCTTTTAGACCTTGAAAAAACGGCGGCAAAATTTGAAAAAGAGATCGAAAAGATTGAAAAACAAATTTGATAGGAAAATGAAAAGGGAATCAAAACAGGTTGAAACCCCACCTAAAAAATCCGCACTTGCCCATCTTGTGTGTCCACTCCAAATGAGGAATTGCTTCATACAGTATAGTGATGAATAAAGGAGGAGGTGCAGAAAAATGAGCTTTGGTTGCGGATATGGTGGATACAGCTATCCTTATAGCGGCGGTTTTCATAATAACAGCTTTGTGCTAATCGTCGTTTTATTCATCTTGTTGATTATTGTTGGTTGTTCGTGTTTTAAATACTAATCTGTAAGTCTTTTACAATACTAATGGTGAGTGCTGGTCACGGATGGATGTCCGCCTTTTACAAGGCGGACTGTACTTTTTCTTCATCACGTTTTCATTTCATTTTCATAAAATATTAAGGCCTGTTATACAGGTCATTTCGACAACTTAGGAGGGGACGAATTTCAGAATGGATCATATTTTTAAAAATATTGAGAAAAAAACCGGCGTCAATATGAAAGATGTACTCGAACTGGCCAATTCTTTGCAAAATTCCAATTTTAATGATGAAGCAACTGTCAGAAAAGTGATCAAGCGGGTTGCGCAATTGGCGAATCGGCCGGTTCCAAGAGAATTAGAAAATAAAATTGTCAATGCGATTGTAAACGGAAAAGAAAATATGGATTTTAACACCATCGCCAATATGTTGGACAATAAGAAAAAATAGCGCGTCAGCGGGTGTGCTCCCGCTGATGTTTTTTTACATGATGTTTCAATTTTTAGAAAAACGGGTAAAAATGAATGACAGATCGATTTAGAAAATAATTTTTTGCAAATCAAGAAAGGAGAGAGAAACATGGGATATATTTTTTCCGTTCAGACTCCTGCCTTTTATGAATATGCCAACAGAGCTGTTCAGCCAAAGGAAGATTATGCGAAAGTCAAACAGCGAAACAATGTTATGATGAATGAAGAATATTTGCATTTCCAGCGAAAGCAAGATTTATTCGCAAATAAGCGCAAATATAGCAAAAAAAGATTTCATGAATATGTTTAGAAACAAGCTAATATTTTTGGACAAATAATCCGTTGTTTTGATCCCATTCCGCGTAAAAAACATCTTTCGCGTCTTCCACACTGTAAGCGAGAAGCTGCTGCTGAAGCCATTTTTCATCAAAACCTGCTTCTTTTAAATTTTCACTAACCACTTCGCCGTCAACAATAATCGTGTAGGGGATGGTAGCTGGCGAAGATAGAATATTTAAATCGTTTCGGGTCGGCTTATCAAATTCCGATTTTTTCAATACGCTGATCGTGCCGTCCGTTTCAAGAACTGCGTATTCCACTTCGCGGATCGAAAAAGCTCCTTTTGCTCTTAGTAAATGTTGAAGCTGGTTCATATCAAGCTTGTTTTTTTTCAGCTGATCACGAATAATTTTTCCTTTGTGGATGACCATTGACGGAGCTCCTTCCAGTATTCCGCGGGTTCTTCTCCATTTTTGTGTGATAAATTCCAATAAATAGATTAGCATTCCCCATATCACGACCGTAAATAATATTTTTTCAACGCCCATTTTTACATCATATACAGCATTGCCAACTAGCTCACCTAAAACGAGCGCAGAGATAAAATCGAACGTCGTGATTTGCGTAATTTGTGTTTTACCTAGTATTTTTGTCAATAGAAAAAGGGCAAAGAAACCGAAGACCAGTTCAGTGGCAATTGCTACAAATTCCATTTCCATCACCTTTGCTAAGATCGGTAATGGTTAGGTTGTCCCAACTACCGAAATTCATGTACATTCTTTTAAAAAACTATGGGAAGTCGTGCGGTGGAGAAAATGGAGAAACATTCGAATTGATCTGAATGTAATACAGGGAGATTTTTAACCTCTTTAACACGCTTACTGACCATTCCAAATGAAAGACCGCAATCCGCGGCCTCGTTTGGTTGTCTTTATTTATGAATGTGGATGTAACGTTTTTTCCATCGTGACATGGGGAATGCCCGCATCCATAAAAATATCGGAAACGGTTTGATATCCATGCTTTTTATAAAAATTTTCTACTTGTACTTGGGCGTTCAATTTTATTTTCTTTAATCCTTTTTCGGCCGCGAGTTTTTCAAGTGTTTCCAAAATGATATTTCCCGCTCCTTTTCCGCGGTATTGTGGCAGAACACAGATCCTCTCGAGCTTTCCGGTGTTGCCAATGACACGAAATCTGCCAGCTCCAACAGGCTGATGATCGTCATAAAGCACGACATGCTCGGCAAAGGCTTCATATTCGTCGGTCTCTATTTCTATCGGAACGTTCTGCTCTTCTACGAATACTTTTTTTCTTACATATAAAGCATCATTTCGTTGTTTTTCATTAATAGCTTTGACTGCCTTCATCAGTCTCGTCCTTCCCCAAGCAGGAATGTTTCATAAACAGTCCATGAGCCGTTTTCTAATTGATATAAAATGTGGAATCGGTCAATCGTTTCCACGTGTTGAATTTTTAACATTTTTAAGCGGCCGAGAACGTCAGAATGTTCATCATCCGATAAATTTTGTCCGATTGTAATGTGAGGGACGAAAGCGTACTCCGGCTCCTCTTTAAATTTTCCTTGATGAAGAAGCTCATGCAATTTTGTTAATTCTGGATTTGGTTCAACTTTTAAATAAATAACGTTATTGACAGGAGCAAATGAACTGAATTTGTAGACGGAGAGTTTAAAAGGCTTAACCTGTTTCGCAATTTTCCTAAGTTCTTTCACAGTGTCGCCAATTTCTTTTTCGTCAGCTTCAAACGGTGCCTTCAATGTTAAATGAGGAGGGACAAGCGCATAATTCGGATCGTAACGTTTCCTATATGAGTTGGCGATGTCTTGCAGCTTTTTTGAAGGAAATAACACAATTCCGTACTTCATTTTTTTTGCCTCCTTGATATTTACTCGTATTCTTTATTATAACAACTTAAAGAATCAATTTTCATGATATAGCAAACATTTTTTTTAATATGTCTTTTAGCAGCGGCTGCCAATATGTCCAGCGGTGATCGCCGTCAAATTCTTCATAAATGCATTCGAATCCTTTATGTACCATTTGTTCATGAAGTTTTTGATTGATTGTATAAAAATCTTTTATTTTCCCATCAGTCGTTTTTACAGCCGTTTCCTGTTTCCCGATTTGATGATAAATAGATAGTAAAGAGGGCTGTGAAAAAGCATCGATCGCTTCTAACACCTTTCCATCCACATATGGTGATTGCATGATCACTTTTCCAAATGTATGCGGATAATGAAGCGCTGCCATAAGCGAAACGGTTGCAGCCAGAGAATCGCCGATAAGCGCGCGGCCTCTTCCTATTGGCAAAAGCGGAAAACGTTCTTCTAAAAATGGAATTAATTCATGAGCTAAAAAACGGATATAACTGTTGAACTGGCTTCCATCGGGATGATATTTTCTTCTTCGATCTTGAATGTCTTTATAAGGAATGCCAACGACAATCAAATCTTCAATCGTTTGCTCCTCCGTTAACTCCTCAACAAAACGCGCGATCCTTCCCAGTTTAAAATAGTCTCCGCCATCTTGAGCAATGAGAAGATGATGATGAGATAATGGAGAAAAGGAAGTCGGCAAATACATGAGCAAAGAAACTTCTTCCCCTAGCTCTTCGCTAAAAAACGTTTCTTCTTTTATAGGTGCGACTTTTTGGGCCATACCAATTCCTCCAAAATTGACTAATTACCAGTTAGGCTGGACTTCTCATTATTTTATCACTCTTTTGAAAAGTCTCCAACAAATAAAAAGGTTGACAAAATAAAAAATGCTTATATTATAATGATAACGACTAATCCGATAAGATAGGTAAGAATGATCATATACTGGGGGAATCACTTTGTCTGTCCAAATTGCGCATATTTCAAAAACATTTCAACATCATGGCGTCTCCCAAACGGTTCTTGACCAAATTGATTTGACTGTGCAGAAAGGAGAATTTGTTTCCATTCTTGGCCCTTCCGGCTGTGGAAAGTCGACGTTATTAACGATCGTTGCCGGGTTAACAGCCCCCACATCGGGAAAAGTGCTGGTAAACGGGAAGGAAATAAAGGGACCTGGAAGCGACCGGGGAGTAGTGTTTCAACAGGCAGCCCTTTTTCCATGGCTGACAGTTGAGGAAAATGTCATGTTTCCGCTGAAGAAAAAAATGCCGAAGGAAGAAGCGAAAAAAAAGGCGCACGAATATTTGGCCATGGTTCAATTAAGCCAATATGCCAAGCATTCTCCGCACGAGCTTTCCGGCGGCATGCAGCAGCGCGTATCGATCGCAAGAGCTTTGGCGATGGATCCTGAGGTGCTCTTAATGGATGAGCCGTTCGGAGCGTTGGATGAGCAGACGAGATCACGGCTGCACGAAGTGTTGGAAAAAATTTGGATCGATACGAAAAAAACAATTCTTTTTGTTACGCACAGCATCCAAGAGGCATTAAAATTATCGGACCGTATTATCGTCATGGGTACAAGGCCTGGGAGAATTATTGATGAAATAGAAGTGTCTTTTCCGAGACCACGTGATGAATTTAGAAAGCAGCTTGCTGAATATGAAGAGCGCATTCAAAAGCTGTTGAAGTCAGAAATTGATAAAGTAGTGAAAGAGGAAGAAAGTTATGCAGCAGGTCGTTAAACGAATCATTTTTTATGCAGCCGCACTGGGTATATGGGAAGCAATCGTCAAGCTGTTAAATATTAAGGCTGTCGTCTTTCCGGCTCCGAGCGATATTTTTCAGGCATTGTGGAACGGTTTTGCTGATCTAACTCTTGTCTATGATTTGCTGGCAAGTTTTCAGCGGCTGGCAATCGGGCTTGTGATTGCTCTTATTCTTGGAACAGTGTTAGGCGTCGTTTTTGCAAAATCGAAAGTAATTGATGATACCATTGGCTCTTTAATTTTGCCGTTGCAAAGCGTGCCGAGCATCGTTTGGCTGCCTCTAGCCATCATCTGGTTCGGTTTAAATGAAAAAGCGATCATTTTTATTGTCGTGCTCGGTGGAACGCTTGTGATGACATTGAATATGCGGACAGGGATTAAAAGCGTTCCTCCAATATATACAAATGCGGCAAGGACAATGGATTACAGCGGATTTTCTCTGTTTACACACGTGATTTTTCCAGCAGCCATCCCGCATGCAGTAACTGGTGCAAGGCTTGCTTGGGCGTTTGGGTGGAGAGGCCTGATGGGTAGCGAGCTGTTAAGCACCGGCCCGGGTTTAGGCTATACGTTAAAATTCGCATCAGATTTTGGCGATATGGCGTTAGTGATGGGCATTATATTTATCATTGCCTTAATTGGAATTTTAGTAGATTTAGTTTTTTTCAGCAGAATTGAAAAGAAAGTGATGAAAAAATGGGGATTGCTTGAACAATAAAGGAGGAAGTTGAGATTATGAAGAGAAAAGGTTTGCTGCTATCATTTATCACCTTGTTGTTAATTGGGATTTTATCTGCCTGCGGAGCCGGCGGAGGGAATGAGGCATCAGGAAAAGAGAAAAGCGGAAAAAATAAAGTAGTCATCGGCTATTTCCCAAATATTGACCATGTTCCGGCGATGATTGCGAAGGAAAAGGGCTACTATGAAGAAGCGCTAGGGGATCAGGTAGAGATTGAATATAAAACTTTTCCGGATGGCGGTGCTTTTATGACAGCGTTGAAAACCGGCGAAATTGACGCCGGGCTTGTCGGTCCAGCTCCTGTCATGAATAACTATTCTAATGGTGCAGACGTGAAAATTATTGCCGGTGCGTCATCTGGGGGTACTGTCGTCGTAGCAAGCAAAAAAAGCGGAATCGAAAGCTTAGATGATATTCATAATAAAACATTCATTACTCCTGGTGTCGGCTGCACTCACGATGTCCAATTTGAAACGTACTTGCAAGATTACGACATTGCTTCATCAAGAATCGGCGGCACATTAAAGCATACAACTGGAAACCCGGCACAATATCAAGCTTTCTTTGAATCGGGAAAAGTGGATTTAGCCGCTGTGCCTGAGCCTTGGGCTTCATTATTAATAAAAGACGGGGCGAAAGTGATTGTCGATACGAAAGATATCGCCTATGGCACAACGCTTCCGAACACTGTTTTAGTGACGAGCAACAAATTTATTAAAGAAAATAAAGATTTAGTTCAAAATATTGTCAAAGCCCACAAAAAAGCAGTCGACTTCATCAATAAAAACAAAGAGGAAGCACGCGATATTGCCATTCAATCGATTAAAGAAATAACAAATCAAGAGCTTGACCCAGAAATTATCGACAGCGCTTGGGAACGTGTCCGCTATACAACCGAAGTGGATGAAAAAGTTCTTCAAGACTTTTCTAACTCTTCTTATGACTTGAAATTTTTAAAAGAAAAACCGGATCTTAAAGGTCTTGTAGATACAAGCTTTTTGAATTAAGCAATAAACCCCCTATACAGAAGCTTTTTGATATTATGCGGCTTCTGGATAGGGGGGGTTATTTTGTTGATGTAAATTCAAGATGGAGCAGTTGTTAAAAAAGGCTTATCCCAAAAGTTGTTTATGACTATGCCTGTATATTGGGATTCTGTTGTTGTGAGAGCTTTTTATTCAAATCGCTCGAATAAGCTCCCGTTTTTTCACATTGTTTGGAGCTGTCCAGAAAGTCAAAATCCATTGAAAACGAAAGATTATAAACATTGATATATCAACATTTCTAAAACATTAAAGGGGCGTCTATAAGCCGGAAAATCGACTTATTAGACAGCGCCTATATGAATTTCAATTTCTCCATTTGGGCCGTATTTTTCAAAATCATATGTGTAAGCACGCTCTATTAAACCAGTTTCTTCTTGCTTCCAAATCTTACTCCAAGTTTTAAAAATGCCTTGTTCGTCCGTTTTATCTACTTGAAAAACTTTATTTTCATGTTCCTCGAGATTTCAATTAAAAGCTTCCCCATTATTTTCTTCAATTGCAATGCTTAATAAATAATCTCCTCTGTAGTCGCTTTCATAATCATAATAAACTCCGTACAATTGTTTTGATGATGTTCCAGTTTGCAGAAAGCGTTTTCCTTCATAGTTTTGATTTGCCCCATCATTTGCTCGCCATGAAAATTATTGGTTCGTATGCTGTCGATTATATACAGCTTCATAAACAGTTTTTCCTTTCCATAATAAAGAGAAGGCGCATCAGTAAAGAATGTTCAGCAAATTTTCCAACGGCACGTTTATGTTCATCTTTTTTGCTTCCCAGCTTCACCTGCAAAACAAATATCGCATCTTCGTTTTCTGTTCAGCTGCTTTATGGAGTACGGGTTCGTTTGACAGAAGTTGGCGAAAAATTTATCAAACGATTAGTTTGCCAATTCAATCGTTTCATTTACTGTTTATTAAATTCTCTTAAAATTTTCCAATTCCTCTAAAGAAGATCACCTCGTTCACAATTTTTCTCCAAATACGACAGCTTCCGAATTGGATATTTATATTTTAAAATCTATTAAAATTTGGGAAGCCTCAGGGGAAAATAAAACCACTTTCATTGAAATGATGGAGGATCAAAGGTGATCCATACAAAAAAATTTCCCTTTTGGCTTTCGCAAAAAAACATTTCAAGAATCGACGGATTATTTAAAGAATGTTCTTATTTTTCTTTAGTTTTACTGAAAATAAATCAAAGTTATCGGAATTGTTGGCAGGAAACGTCTTGAATTTTTTTTAAAACTGAGGTAAAGTTATACCTATCAAAAGTTCATATCGGAATTCTTATCGAGAGAGGCGGAGGGAACTGGCCCGAAGAAGTCTCAGCAACCGGTACAAGGACGGCGGCATGATAACCTTTGTACCAAGGTGCTAAATCCAGCAAGCATTTTGCCGTAAGATATGCTTGGAAGATAAGAAGGAGCCAAACAATAAACGCCTTCTTCTTATGAAGAGGGCGTTTTATTTTTAAAGCCTCCTCTACAGGCAATGAAAGCAGCACATTTTTACTAACTAAAAAAGGAGGAAAGTCAAAGATGAATATTGAAACAGTTTTGGCCCAATTAGGAAATCGAAGTGAAGCTCTTACAGGAACAGTAAGCGCCCCCATTTATTTGTCCACAGCCTACCGGCATAAAGGAATAGGTGAATCAACAGGCTATGATTACACTCGGACAAAAAATCCAACGAGAGAGCTTGTCGAGGACGCCATAGCCAAATTGGAGGGAGCCGATCAAGGATTTGCATTTTCTTCCGGAATGGCAGCGATTCAGACGATTATGGCTTTATTTAAAAGTGGAGATGAACTGATCGTTTCAAAAGATTTATATGGCGGGACATACCGCTTGTTTGAAGAAGAGTGGCGCAAATACGGTCTTTCCTTCCACTATGACGATTTTACGTCTCGCGAATATACGGAATCATTAATAAACGAAAATACTAAAGCGATTTTTCTAGAAACGCCCACTAATCCGCTTATGCAGGAAACATCGATTTCCTCGTTGGCGGAATTGGCCCGGAAGCACAATTTGCTGCTGATCGTTGACAATACGTTCTACACACCTGTTTTGCAGCGTCCGATTGAAGAAGGAGCGCATATCGTGATTCACAGCGCAACGAAATATTTAGGCGGTCACAACGATGTCCTTGCCGGCCTGGTCTGTGCAAAAGGGAAAGAAATTTGCGAAAAATTAGCCATGCATCAAAATGCAATTGGTGCGGTATTATCTCCTTTTGATTCGTGGCTGCTGCTTAGAGGAATGAAAACTTTATCATTGAGAATGGCCAAACATCAGGAAAATGCAAGGGAGCTGGCGGCATATTTAAAAGAGCTTCCTGAAATTGATGATGTATTATATCCTGGCAGAGGCGGAATGCTTTCCTTCCGTGTGAAAAAAGAAGAATGGGTCAATCCGTTTTTGCAGAATCTGAAATTAATCTGTTTTGCGGAAAGCCTTGGAGGGGTAGAAAGCTTTATAACGTATCCAGCTACCCAAACACATGCGGACATTCCGGAAGAAATCCGAATTCAAAACGGTGTATGTAACCGGCTTCTCCGTTTTTCTGTAGGGATTGAAAGCGTGGAGGATTTGAAGGAAGATCTCAAGCAGGCATTGCAAGCAGCTGCGAAAGGGGATTTACTAAATGCATGACCAATGGAGCTTTCAAACAAAATTGATTCATAATAAACATAAGGTTGACCCGACAACCGGTGCTGTCAGCGTGGCGATTCAGCAAGCGTCAACGTTTCATCAGCAAACATTGGATGAATCTCCTGAATTTGACTACAGCCGTTCAGGAAATCCAACACGAAAAGCGTTGGAAGAGGCGATTGCCGAACTGGAAGGCGGAGTGAGAGGCTTTGCGTTTGCTTCTGGGATGGCCGCTATATCAACAGCTTTTCTTTTACTTTCTTCCGGTGATCATGTTTTGGTCACTGAAGATGTGTACGGCGGAACATACCGGATCGTTGCCGATGTTTTATCGCGCTTTGGCATTGAATATACGTTTGTCGATATGACGGACCTTGATGCCGTAAAAGCAAATATACGTCCGAACACAAAAGTGATTTACATTGAAACGCCCTCGAATCCGCTGTTAAAAGTGACGGACATTCGAGCAATTGTGCAGCTTGCAAAAGAAAACGGCTGTTTAACATTTGTTGATAATACATTTATGACTCCGGCTTTGCAAAGGCCTCTCGATTTAGGGGCCGATATTGTTTTACATAGTGCAACAAAATTTTTGGCAGGTCATAGCGACTGTTTGGCAGGACTGGCAGTTGTGAAAGATGAAAAGCTTGGCGAAGAGCTTTACAAACTTCAAAATGCCTTCGGCGCTGTTCTCGGCCCGCATGATTGCTGGCTTGTATTAAGAGGGTTAAAAACACTTCATGTGCGGCTGGATCAATCCGTCAAAACAGCTTCTCAATTAGCAGAATTTTTGAAAAAGCACCCTGCCATTAAAAAAGTGTACTATCCAGGTCTTCACGATCACCCAGGGTCAGATATTCATTTGCGGCAAAGTGTCAACGGTGGAGCGGTTTTATCGTTTGAACTAGAAGATGAAAAAGCGGTCAAGATTCTTGCTGATCATGTTCAGCTGCCTGTTTTCGCAGTCAGCCTTGGTGCAGTTGAATCGATCTTGTCGTATCCAGCTAAAATGTCCCATGCCGCGATGCCGAAAGAAGAACGGATCAAAAGAGGGATAACCGATGGTCTTCTTCGATTAAGCGTAGGGCTAGAAAATTTTGAAGACTTAAAAAATGATTTGGAGTCTGGTCTTTCTACTGTTTTGGCCTATCAATAAATTTTTTCTTACCTTAATAGAAGACAGGGAGATGTCGAATACCGACAATTCCTGTCTTTTTTTTATGTTGATAATCTAGCTGACATATTATCCCACATTTTTTCATTTGTTCTTTAATATGATAGTAATGCACCCAAAGTCAAACGAATTTAAAAAGGGGGAGTATCAATGATCAAATGGCGAAGCGGACTTATATTCTTAACAGCTCTTCTTTTCATAATGATCATTTCTGCGTGTGGAAATAACAGCGAAGGAGGAAGCAGCAAAAGTGATGGCTCCAATCAAAGCGGGGAAAAGGCAGGAAGCAAGACGTTAAGCATTTTAACCGGAGGCACAGGAGGAACTTATTACCCGCTCGGCGGATCGATGGCGCAAATTATTTCGGAAGAAACGGACTTTAATGCAAATGCACAATCTTCAGGAGCATCAGCAGAAAATATGCAAGCGCTAAAAAATGGTGAAGCTGATATTGCGTTCTCGCAAACTGATATTGCTGCTTATGCATTAAACGGTGAATTGATGTTCAAAGACAATAAAGTCGACAATGTTAAAGCAATTGGGACTTTATATCCGGAGACGGTGCAAATTATTACAACAAAAGATAGCGGCATCCTTTCTGTTGAAGATTTGAAAGGCAAGTCGGTTTCCGTTGGTGCCCCTGGGTCTGGAGTGAATGCAAACGCACAGCAAATTTTAGAAATTCATGGATTAAGCTTTGATGATATTAAAGCGCAAAGCTTATCTTTTGACGAATCAACGGACGGCATTCAATCCGGAAGCATAGACGCTGCATTCATTACTGCGGGGACACCGACGGCTGCAGTTGAATCGCTCTCAGCACAAAAAGAAATTAGAGTAATTCCGATTGCGGATGACAAAATCAAACAATTGATCGAAAAATATCCTTACTATGCTGAAGATACAGTACCAAAGGGGACATATAAAATTCCTGAGGACGTAAAAACAGTCGCTGTAAAAGCGATGCTGGTCGTCCGCGGCGAATTGGATGAAGATGCCGTATACAATATTACAAAAGCGATTTTTGAAAATACAAATAAAATTACTCACGCAAAAGGCAAATTAATCAAAGCGGAGGCAGCCCTTGATGGAATAGGCAATTTGCCGCTTCATCCAGGGGCTGAAACGTATTTTTCAGAAAAAGGAATCCAGCCATAACGTATCAAAGATAGGCCGTTTTAAACGGTCTATCGATTTCATTTATGTAACTCCATTTTAGGCGGGGATTTTCATGAGAGCTAGGATGAAAGCTTTGTTCATCTGTCTTCCCCTTTTTATGACAATCAACGTTTTTTTATTTTTCCTTCCTATTGTAAATGCCATCGCTTTTTATCATGAAGATCAGAATGACTTATTAGGTTATCTGCCTGTCCGTGATGATGACTTGTTTCAAATTCAGTACACTCATTCCATCCATCTTACGGGTGTGAAGGAGACATATACATTACGCAATAACAAAATCATTCAGACAGAACTTGAGTATGAAAATTTTGCTGTTGGAATGCCTTCTAATGTGGAAGGAGAGGGGAAATTTTTAGAAAAGGATGGAAAATTTTTTATAAAAAACATGGAGCGAGAATTTTCCTATATTGATTTGAGAATTGGACAAGTACAGGCCGATCACCGAATTGTTTATCAAGGTAACAGCTACAAATTGGCGGATTTTTTTGGACCCGGCTCATGGGTAAGAATAAAACCGGCAAAAATCAGTATTTGGCAGCAGGTGAAAGGAGTGAATATTCGTGAGTAAAGAGAAATTTGACGTACTGTCAGAAGAAGAGCAGCAAATGCTGCTTGAAAAATATGATCCTGAAGCAGGAACGAGGAAGCTAAAAGGCGTGTTGGGAGGCATCGCATTTGCCGGATTATTGACATTTTCGCTGTTTCAGTTGTATACATCAATTTTCGGTGTTTTTACAGCGCAAATCCAGCGCTCTGTCCATCTCGGTTTTGCGCTTGCTTTGATTTTTCTTTTGTTTCCGGCTAATCGAAAAAAGAGGAAAGAATATAAATTTCAAGTGGCCTGGTATGATATCATCCTTGCGCTTTTAAGTATTGGCGTTGGAGCATATTGGCCGCTGTTCATTGATGACATTGTAATGCGCGTCGGAGTATTAACAGATATGGATTTTTATATCGGAATTTTAGCTATTTTACTAGTTTTAGAGGCGACAAGGAGGGCTGTTGGGCTGCCGATTACGATCATCGCGCTGCTTTTCTTGGCGTATGCCTATTTTGGTCCTAGCATGCCTAATTTTCTCCAGCATAGCGGACTTAGCGCTGAACGAATTGTTCAAACTATGTTCTTTACAACCGAAGGGATTTTAGGAACTCCGCTCGGCGTGTCATCAACCTTCATCTTTTTGTTTCTCCTTTTCGGCTCCTTTTTAATCAGAACAGGGATCGGTCAATATTTTAATGATTTGGCCGTTGCCGTTGCAGGGCGCAGAATTGGCGGTCCTGCAAAAGTAGCTATTTTTTCCAGTGCCCTTCAAGGAACGATCAGCGGAAGTTCAGTTGCCAATGTCGTCACATCCGGCGCGTTTACCATCCCGATGATGAAAAAGCTTGGTTATAACAAAGATTTTGCAGGAGCGGTGGAGGCTTCTTCATCTACAGGCGGTCAGTTAATGCCGCCGGTTATGGGAGCAGCTGCGTTTTTAATGGTTGAATTTATCGGGAACGGCATTACGTATTGGGACATTGCCAAAGCGGCAGCTATTCCGGCTATTCTATATTTTGCAGGGATTTGGATCATGACTCATTTTGAAGCAAAGCGAATCGGTTTAAGAGGCTTGTCAAAAGAAGAAATGCCGAATCGGAAAGAAATTTTGAAAAAACTGCATTTGTTAGCCCCGATCGTTGTTATTATTATTTTGCTAATGTCAGGAGTGACCGTTACACATGCTGCCATTTATTCGATAGTCATTTCGATTGTCGCTGGATTTTTAAATCGTGAGAATCGGATGACATTTAAGGATATTGTATTAGCGCTCGTCGGCGGCGCCCGTACAGCGTTAGGGGTTGCGGCAGCAACAGCCGCTGCCGGAATTATTGTCGGCGTTGTGACGAAAACCGGGCTTGGTTTGAAGCTTGCCAACGGGCTCCTTGATATCGCCGGGGGCAATCTCATTCCGACATTAATGCTGACGATGATAGCTTCGTTGATACTTGGAATGGGTTCGCCGACTACAGCGAACTATGTTATTACCTCAACGATTGCTGCACCAGCGATTATTTTGTTGGGGGTACCTGATCTGTCTGCACATTTATTTGTGTTTTACTTCGGGATTATTGCCGACATTACACCGCCAGTTGCTCTTGCAGCCTTTGCCGCAGCCGGTGTATCAGGGGGGGAACCGATCCGAACGGGAATTCACTCTTCAAAATTGGCAATCGCCGCCTTTATCATTCCGTATATTTTCGTTTTGTCTCCGCAAATGTTAATGATTGATACGACATGGCTTGGAATTTTATGGGTAGTCTTTACGGCGTTTTGCGGAATGATCGCAATTGGAGCCGGGATGATCGGATATTGGATGAGAAAAATGCATTTGATTGAACGAATTGCCGCGGTCGTGGCCGGGCTGTTGCTGATTTATCCAGAACGTTTTTCAGACATTTCAGGTCTCATCATTTTCATCGCATTATATGCGTTTCAATATATATGGAAATACAAAGCTGATCAAAAAGTGAAGGGTGAAAGCATTTAAAGAAGACAGGTTGTCATGGAAGAATCGATCCATTGATTAGAACATGATTCAGTCTTCTTACAGGCGGAATCATTGAGACGCAGAATAAACGCGGAGAGCAATTCACATTGGAACGAACAAAATCAGGATAAAATGTCGGAGAGACAGAAAGGATGTGTTGGAATCAATCCATAAATTTGCAGAAGACGTTCTCCAAAAGGATGATATGACTCAGCTTGTTTTGTTATGTGAAAAATAAAACTGGTTTTTTGACAGGCTGAATTGCTTGTAAAAATGAAAAAGGTGCAAACAAAATTGAAAATACAGCAAGCTTCTAAAAAATCTTTTGGGGATCGGCTGCTCGTGTGTAAGCGGTTGATAGCGGGAAAGTTTTATATCATAAATAAAAAAAGAGCCTGCAGAAAACTTATTTTTCCGTTTTAGACTGCATGATTTGTAATGCGAGTTTTGTTGGTTCATAACGATTGTTTTATAGCATGATTTTTTCCAATTGTTGAGTATACAAACTTTCTATCAATCCAGTAAGATCGTCCCTTTTCGGTACGAACATTGTGAGTCCGATTTATTTTTGTGCTGCAAAATTAAAATGTTGTTTAAGAAAAACCGCTTTATGTCACGAATAGATGGGAAATGGAGCGGCATTTCAACCTAGACGGCAAAATGAAATCCGATAGAAAACGAAAATTTAAATCTATAAAAAGCCAAGCATAGAGGAAAAAATGAATGATCAGCTCTATAGGCACGATTCTAAAACGGCAAAAAATAATGAAGTGGAAGCATCATTTGACACTTCCACTTCAATCATATTTGCTTGGAATCTTAATTGAAAAAACGATTAATCTTCAAACAATTCGTCCATTAACTCTTCAATTTCTTGTCTTCGTTTGCTTGTTTCTTGTTTATCGACATAATAACGGTTATTTTTCTGAATAATTACATCTCCCGTTTCTGCATTTTTAGGCAACTGGCTTTTTAAAATTTCGATTATTTTGCCGTTTTCATCTTCGCAGACTGCGATGTCATTTTCAAATCGATCAATAATAAATTTCATAATGTCCCACCTTATCTAGGAGTGAAAGATGTTTGTGCTTTATAAGTTTTGTTTTTATAAGTGGCTGATACATCGATTTTAACAGTATAACCTTTTGCAGCACGGCCGATTTTTACCGACAATGGCTTGCCAATAGTACCGGTATAAGTGGTGTTTTTGCTTTTGTATTTAAAAACAGCTTTATATTTTGTTCCGTTTGGCAGCCCTTTTACATTCAGTATTATTGTTGAGTTTTGCTTTGGAGTTTTGTTATCGACACTTGCTGTTAATTTGTAGCTAGTTGGTTTGCTTGCTGCACCGGACGATGCCGCTTTTACATTAAAGGAAAGATTGGAGCCGTTCGTTGTTGCCACAATATGGCCTTGTTTATCCGTTCTAAAAGTGTTTATTTTGTATGTTTTCAGCCGATTGATCACATCTTGAGTAGGATGGCCGTATGAGTTCTTGCCGACGGAAATGACGGCATATGTCGGTTTTACTGAGTTTAACAGCGCTGTGCTTGTAGATGTTTTGGCACCATGGTGTCCTACTTTTAGGACGTCAGCTCGCAAATTTTGTTTAGCTTTAATCATATCCGATTCTGCTTTAAGTTCCGCATCGCCAGTGAAAAGAAATGATTTTTTACCGTAAGTAAGCTTTAAAACAGCACTCCAGTTATTTAAGTCGCTTTTTGGATATGCTTTGACAGGCCCAACGAATTTTGCGGTAACTCCTTTGATCGGCAAAGCAACATTTGCTTGAGCGGTCTTTATTTTTTTGCCTTCACGCTTAACAGCATTTAAAAAGTCTTTGTAGCTTTCCGTCGTATGGCTGACTTTTGGCGCATACACTTGCTCTACTCGAAAAGCAGATAGCACAGTGTCCAGACCGCCAATATGATCTGCGTCCGGATGAGTTGCAATCATTATTTCGATATCATCCACTTTTTGCTTTTTCAAATAATTAACAACGTCATCTCCATAACTGTTATTTCCGCCATCAATGAGAATATCTTCTCCATTCGGAGCTTTTATGTAAATTGCGTCTCCTTGTCCGACATTAATAAAATGAACATACATATTTTTTGCCTGAGCGCTTGTTGTTTCGTGAAACGGGATCAGCAAAAAAGAAAATGCAAACACTATCGAAAACAATAGTTTACGTAATTTCATCAAAATCCCTCCGAGTACTGAATAGATCAAATTGATTATACAGCGTGGTAGGAAAAATTTACAAGATTTAATTTAGAAAATTTTATTTTTTTTTACAGAAAATTAAATTTTCTAGTCTAATTGAACTAAAGTCTCATCCGATTTTTTCATGCCGAAAAAAGAAGCCGACCCAAAAGGCTTGGATCGGCCTAAACAGACAAAGGTCTGTACATTTTTAATTTTGTTGAAATCTGGTCATCCCAAAATTTAATTTTTCAAACGCAACTGTTGGTGAATGGAGGAATCAAAAAGTTTAAGTAAAAAAACTAGTTTGCATATTTTAAAACAAGGAGAAACGTAATTTGTTAAAAACAATTGATAAGAAGATTAAATAAAACTTTGTGTTGCTAATTATTGTTGTCGCCAATTAGCTCGCTGTACCTAACTTTATTTAGCGTAAAAACATATTGCACAGTCAAAAAAGGTGAATATAACTAAAATTATTAAAAAATACAATATGGCCGCGAGAAAATGGAAAATTTGAACGATATAAAAGGCGTAAACAAAATTTACATTTAAAAAAAATTACAAGTTAAATAGTCTGTTGAATAAACCTGATATTTTAATGTTTCGCCGTTAAAAAGTCAGTAAAAAAGAAGAGAAAAAGAAAACGCGATTCTTGTATTTCACAAGAACCACGTCATACTAAGGTTTTTAATGATGATTCCGACTGGGCTCGAACCAGCGACCTCCACCCTGTCAAGGTGGCGCTCTCCCTGCTGAGCTACGGAATCATATTAACAAAACAGATGAATTTCTAATGCGTTTTTTTGACAATATCTATTGTAATGTTGTTATAAAAATATGTCAAGCCTCAATATGCAAGTTTTTTTACTTGCTGTAGTTTTTTAATCATTGATAAGCTCTTTCTGGTCTTAGAATCTAAATTGATAAAAGGAAGTGCTTTTTATAAATTATACGAAACGACCAACCGGATTACCGGGTGGTTTTTGTTTCTGATTGACGACAAAGTGTAACAGTATTTATTTTTTCGTTTTATCTAAATAATCTGTAAGGAGTCCTCTTTGTTATACAAAATGATAGGAAAGAAAAACGAAAAACAGGAGTGTCCTTTTGCCATTTATGCAATATTTTTGAAATCGTTTTAATAATTTGATAGGATAACATTTATAATATCGATCATTTTTGAAAATCCTTATAAAGGAATGTGATAAAAAATGAAAAAAGACCAAGTCTTGGATCAGAGGCACCGCCCTTTGCGCGATTTGCGTATTTCTGTAACCGACCGATGCAATTTCCGGTGCACGTATTGTATGCCGAAAGAGATATTCGGAGACGATTATCAATTCCTTCCGAAGGATCACTTGTTGACGTTTGAAGAAATTGCCCGGCTCACGAAAATTTTTGTTGAGCTTGGTGTGAAGAAAATTAAGCTGACGGGAGGCGAACCGCTTCTTCGAAAGGATGTATATAAACTAATTGCCATGCTTTCAAAAATTGAAGGAATTCATGATATTGGTTTGACAACAAACGGCGTGTATTTAAAAAAGTATGGCTCAAAATTGTATGAAGCAGGTCTTCGCCGATTGAACATCAGCCTTGATGCGATTGATGACGATACGTTTCGCCGTTTAAATGGCCGAGATGTATCAGCAAAAACGGTCTTGGCAAATATTGATTATGCTGTATCGATCGGTTTTTCGGTTAAAGTAAATATGGTTGTACAAAAAGGAGTAAATGATCACCAAATTTTGCCGATGACGGAATATTTTAAAAACAAGGGGATTCCATTAAGATTTATTGAATTTATGGATGTAGGCAATACAAACGGCTGGAATATGAAAGATGTCTTGATAAAAAAAGATATTGTAAAGATGATTAGTTCTGTTTATTCCATTGAACCAATTGATGAAAACTACTTTGGAGAGGTAGCCAAGAGATATCGTCATCAAGACACAGGTTCAGAAATCGGATTTATTACATCAGTATCAGAACCATTTTGTTCAAGCTGTACGAGGGCGCGTATTTCATCAGACGGAAAGCTGTACACTTGTTTATATGCCCACGAAGGATTTGATTTACGGGATTTCATTCGTTCAGGAAAAAGTCCAGAAGAAATCAAAATGGCTATTGAACGTGTTTGGCAAAATCGTAAAGATCAATATTCTGTTGAACGTACAGAAAACAAAGGTATGTTGAACAAAAATAAAATTGAGATGTCATATATAGGAGGATAAACAATCGGTGTTTGGTGATGAAATGCTGATTGTTTTTTATTTTTTAGAAAATTCGAAAGAGAAAAAATTAAAATTGAAATCGCAAAATTTTTAAACCATTAAAATACATTTTTATCTAATATATAGAAACAAGGAGGGGAGCAATTGGCTGATGTATTAATTGTTGATAATGATAAATCTGCTCGGAAGGATTTAAAGTCAATTATTGAAGATAGTAAATTCAGCTTTCTTTCCATTTATGAAGCAAGTACATCTCAACGAGGTATGATCCTTTTAAAGCAAAATCGACCGACTATACTCATTGTGGATATCTCCTTGCCAGATATAGACGGTATCAAATTAGGGAGATCAGCGTTGCAACTGTATCCAGATTTGCCCGTGATTGTTGTGACTCAGTTAAAAATGTTCGAGTTTGTTCAGGAAGCGATCAACTCAGGTTTTTCAGCTTATTTGTTGAAACCGCTTTCCAAAAATGAACTGCTTGATACATTTGAGCGGATTTTGCCCCAAGGATTAAATAAAGAAATTAATCAAACCATCAATGGTAAAAGTCATTTTTCCTCTGACTTAAAAAATCCGATCGAAAGTGCCATTCAGTTTATTCAAATGAATTATGGTTATGCTCTTACTCTAAAAGAAGTGGCAAATCAAGTATATTTAAGTCCATCTTATTTCAGCCGATTGTTTAAAGAAGAAGTTGGTATGACATTTGTGGAATATTTATCGTTTGTTAGAGTTCAAAAAGCTAAAACGCTGCTTAGAGTTTCGAGTCTTCCGATTGAAATTATCGCTAACAATACCGGTTTTTCAAATGCAAGCTATTTTGCAACCGCTTTTAAAAAATTGGTTGGGAAGACGCCAAGAGAGTATCGGGAGCAGTTTCATTTTAAAGAATAGGAGGTGAAGTCGTGATTACGATTAAAAAGGAATTGGAACGCTGCAAAAAGGAAGGGTTATCAGGTGTTATTGGAACCATTATTTCTACAAAAGGATCTACCTACCAAAAGACAGGGGCAAAATGCTTCGTATCAGAAGATCGAAAGCTAACAGGTCTTTTAAGCGGAGGCTGCGTCGAAGCAGATATTGTGGAACATGCTGTAAAAGTGCTCGAAACGGGAAAACCGGCAGTTCTCCACTATGATTTTTACGGAGAAGAGGATATTGTTTGGGGACTTGGTGTCGGCTGTAATGGAAAAATGAACATTTTTTTACAACCATATCTGCCAAAAAAGCAGCCTGAAAGGACAGAAGTGATTGATCAATATTTTTCACAATCCCTCCAAAAACAATTACACGCTGTCACGATCGTGAATGCGAAAGATGAAAATCTTCAAGGAAAAATGTGGATCCTAGACCCTTTGCAAAGTAATGACGACTCACTTATTACCGTTTCTGAAATTGCTCATGATTATCAAGATCGGAAAAACAATTTAAAAAATGAAATGGTTTATTTAGGTGGTGAAAAAGAATTGTACGTATATTATGAATCATTAAGTCCACCACCACACTTAAAGATTTTTGGCGCAGGTCCTGATGCCATTCCGCTTGTCAAAATGGCGAAAAGCTTGAAATGGATTGTGACTGTTCTTGACCATCGTCCTACTCATTGCAATGAAAATAATTTTCCTGATGCTGATTTTATCCAAGTTTATCCTAAAGGGTCTGTTCCTGACGTTTCGTTTAATGAAAACACATATGTCATTATAATGACACACAATTTTTTGCACGATCAAGAAATATTAGAATCCATCATTCATTCAAATGCGGCTTACATTGGCCTTTTAGGTCCGAAAAAAAGAACTGCCCAATTAATTGAAAGCAGCCAAACTCTAAAGGCTCATCCTTCTATTCAGCAAATTCATAGTCCTATTGGTCTTGATATTGGAGCGAAAACACCGGAAGAAATTGCCTTTAGTATTTTGGCTGAAATTATGACGGTGTACAGAGGAGGAACAGGAAAGAAATTATCAGAGCTGGCGGCAATGGCTTATTCCTAAAAAAGATACATCAGTCATAAAGGTGAAAAAACATATTTTGTTGTGTTGTCAGCTGCAGTTTTTTTAAAGTGGATGGTCAAACACAATCTATTAATACCATCTATTGGAAAGGTATTAACCAAAATACCGTGGATGTAAGTAAAAAATCTCAGTTAAGCGGTAGTGTTGCTGTCTTAACTCGGAACTGAAGTTTCTGTGAAATAAGTAAACCGATAGGTTTTGGGTGATATTGCCAATCAAGGTTGATTACGTTGCTAAAAATAAGATTAAAAAATGTATCTGACAAGACTGACACCATTGTTGCGTTATTGTACTGTGATTCAATGCTATGAAAGAAATGGGAACCTGTTTATTGTTCAAGCAAAATATCGAATTAAAAAGGTCATCCAGTTCTTTAAAGGGATGAGCCAAAAGGGCAAAAATTCGTAATGATATTTGTTTTGCTGCGATCGCAATATCCTCAAGTTAGTGAGTCACCACAAAATTATGAGAGATTTCTTCGGAAGGAGGTAAGTTAAATGAGCAAAGTGATTGGGAAAAGAGTGACGCGTGTTGAAGATGCTAGATTATTGACTGGTCAGGGAAAATATATTGATGACATCGGTACCCCGCCGAATACTGGTCATGTGGCCATTTTAAGGAGCCCTTATCCGCATGCCAAAATTGTGTCTATCGATTATTCGGAAGCCTTAGAAATTCCTGGAGTAAAGGGTGTTGTAACAGGTAAGGATGTACATCCTCTATTAAATCCTTTTAGTGTTGGCGTCAGTGCTCCAGTACACTATTATCCAATTGCCATTGATAAAGTTCGTTTTGTAGGTGAGCCAGTAGCAGTTGTCGTGGCAAAAAACCGATATATTGCGGAGGATGCGTTAGAAAAAATTAAGGTGAAATATGAAAATCTTGAACCAATTGTAGATATTGAACGTGCACTCGAAAAAGGAGCACCTATTTTACATGAAAATGTTGGTTCAAATATCGCTAATCATCGAACTTTTCATTATGGAGATGTAGAGAAGGCTTTTGAGCAGGCTGACAAAATCATCAAGCATCGTTTTCATTTTCCGAAATATTCTGCAACACCAGTTGAAACATATGGTATTGTCGCCCAATACGATCATAGCTCTGATAGTTATACAGTTCACGCAAACTTTCATGGACCGTTTGTACTTCATTCGATTATGGCAGGTGCATTAAAAATTCCAAGCAATCGGTTGCGGATTATTATACCAAAAGATATTGGCGGCAGCTATGGAATTAAGGCAGGAATATTCCCGTATATCGTTCTTTGTTCCGTTGTAAGCCGTCTCGTAGGCTGTCCAGTGAAATGGATCGAGGACAGGCAGGAGCATTTAGCAGCTAGTTCAAGCTGTACGGATCGAGTCACATATATTGAAGCAGCAGTAAAAAATGACGGAAAAATACTCGGATTAAAAATGAAAATGATTGACAACGTTGGTGCATATATTCGGGCACCAGAGCCGGCATGTCTGTACCGGAACCATGCTAACACAACCGGCGCCTATGATATTCCTAACTTAATGATTGATGCGTATGCCGTTATGACGAATAAATTGCCAACGGGGCTTATACGCGGATATGGGGGACAAGAAACGTATTTCCCTCTTGAACGGATCATGCAAATCATTTCAGATGAATTAAAATTAGAGCCAGCTGAAGTGATCAGACGGAATTTAATTAAAAAAGAACAATTTCCATACAGAACGGCATCTGGTGGAGTGTATGACAGCGGCGACTATGAAAAAGCATTTGACCTGTTATTAAAAATCGGTAAATATGATGAATTCAGAAAAAAACAAGCTGAAGCACGCAAGAGGGGAAAGCTTCTTGGTGTTGGCCTTGCTGTTATCGTTGAACCATCCGGTTCGAATATGGGATACATTACGATCGCCTTAACCCCAGAGGAAAGAAAAGCAGGATTGCCGAAATCTGGTTGTTCAGAAGCGGCGACGATTTCGATGGATCCTATGGGAAATGTGAATGTGCGCATTAGTACAACACCATCCGGACAAGGGCATGAAACGGTCGCTAGCCAAATCGTATCGGAAATTCTCGGAATTCCGCATGACAAAATTAATGTTGTAGCTGAACTTGATACAGCAACAAGTGCATGGTCCATTGCTTCTGGAAGCTATTCCAGCCGGTTTGCGTCACTCGGATCAAGTGCAGTGTACTACGCAGCACATAAGGTAAAAAATAAGCTTATCAAAATTGCCGCACATTTTTTAAAAGCTAAGGAAGAAGATTTAACAATTGAAAAAGGCAATATTGTTTCCAAAACCGATCCATCTAAATCTATTTCTGTAAAAAGGGTTGTTGGATCAGCCCATTGGAATCCGCTTTCTTTACCAGAAGGGATGGAGCCTGGAATTTATGAAACAGCCTATTATACAGCCCAGGCTGAACCGCCGGATGATCAGGATTTAATTAATTCATCGGTTACGTATGGATTTGTTGCAGATTTAGTGACAGTTGAAATTGATCCAGAGACGGGTGACATTCACATTCTTGATTATTTCACGGTTCACGATGCAGGAAAACTATTAAATCCGCTTATTGTCGATGGACAAATATTGGGAGGCCTAGTCCATGGGCTTGGCGGCGCCATGTATGAAGAACTTGTCTACGATGAAAAAGGTCAGTTTTTAACTGGATCGTTTATGGATTATTTATGTCCAACAGCGCCTGAAGTACCAAATGTAACGATCAAACATATCGAGACCTCGTCACCACTTACACCATTAGGCGCTAAAGGTCTTGGAGAAGGAAATACAATGAGTGCACCTGTTGTCATTGCAAATGCAGTAAATGATGCGTTGAAGCCATATGGTGTGACGATTGATTCATTACCAGTAACACCAAATAAAGTATGGAACATTTTGAATCAGTCTAAAAAACAGGAGGTTTCATCATGAACGGAAAAGGAAGCGTAACATTAAATGCAGGAATTGAAAAAGCATGGGAAGTGCTGCTGGACCCAGAGGCATTAAAAAATTGCATTATGGGCTGTAAAAAATTAGAGCCTGTCAATGAAAACAAATATGAAGCGGAAGTATCTATTGGAATTGCAGCTGTGAAAGGAAAATATGAATCAACCATTGAAATTGCTGATGTTCAAAAACCGAACCATTATAAGCTCATTGTAAAAGGGGAAGGCGGACCAGGAAGTGTTGAAGCAGCAGGAGTTGTTGATCTTGTTCCAATTGACGATAACAAGACGGAATTGAACTATACGTATGAAGCGGAAGTTGGCGGAAAAGTGGCAATGGTTGGGCAAAGGATGCTAAATGGTGTAGCTAAATTAATCATTCAGGACTTCTTTAAAAAGTTTAATAAAGAACTAGCGAAAAGCGAACAATCTATTTAAATAGAGAAAATACTAGTCAAGCACAAAAATCAAAGGAATTGGAAATTCCAAATTTTTTGAATGGCTTTATCCAATTCTTTGAGCTGCTAGATCATACTGTGAGTGGACGCAATGAAAAGGTCGATTGAGTCTTCTGCACCGATAAGAAAATCTGGCTGCCTTTTGAATGGAGTTTGCTACATTTAGCATCCTTAAAGCGATTTTTGCCCTTTTCCTGAAAATACCCCCTTTCATGTAAGGATCTGTGGAAAGGACTATTCGGGATGTCCCCAGCCCACTTGTTGATCAATCACGAGAACTTGCTCTAATCCATGCTGCTGGAAGCTGTCACATTCAGCATTGGTGGCCAGAGGGAACAAGATTGCGGGTTAGAAGTTCGAACAAGAGCTGGAGAAACAGACTTTATAAGTAGTCATAGCTGATGGATTTCTCCCAATGATCCTTAATACCACTATCTAGGGGCATTACGAAAAGTCTACCCCTAAAATGGAACTTTTTCAGATAGTGCCAGTTAACAACACTATCTGAAAAAGTTATCAAAGATTCTAACTGGAAAATGCCTCTCTCTAAAGAGGATTCTAAAAATACTAAACGAGGAGGGGAGTATATGAAACCCGTAAAATTTGATTATTATTCCCCGAAAACAGTTGATGAAGCTTTAACACTTTTAGAAGAAGCAGGATTTGACGGGAAAATCATTGCCGGTGGTCAAAGTCTTGTACCAATAATGAACATGAGACTATCATCGCCAGAATGTTTAATTGACATTAATCAGCTTCATGATTTGCAATTTATTGAGTTTGATAGTGACAAAGTTAAAATTGGTGCGTTAACGAGGCAGGCGGAAGTTGAAAGATCAGATGTAGTTCAGAAGCATTTAGGGCTTCTAAGTGAAGCGGTTCCCTTTATTGGGCACGTTCAAACGAGAAATCGGGGAACATTTGGGGGAAGTCTTGTTCATGCTGACCCAACAGCTGAAATTCCTCTTTCATTGATGGCGCTCGGAGGGACCCTTCATATTGCTTCTAAAGAAGAGGTGCGAGAAGTAAACGTCGAGGATTTCTTTATTACTTATTTAACAACTGACATAATGCCAAATGAGATGCTGACGGAAATTCACATTCCTATAGAACAAGAAAGAAATGGATATTCATTTTATGAAATTTCTCGTCGTCACGGTGATTTTGCACTCGTTGCCTCTGCTTGTCAATTAACGATTGATCATTTAGATCGCATTACAAATGTAAGACTTGTATTAGGCGGTGTTGAAGCAACGCCATTGTTAATAGAAGGGGCAAACGAATGGATGAATGGAGAGGTTTTATCTGACTCCCTTCTCCAAAAAGTCGAGGATATAGTGGATGAAATGGTAGATCCAGAGTCAGATATACACGCAACTGCTGAATATAGAAGACATCTTTCGAAAAAATTGGCAGTGCGTACGGTGAAATCAGCCTACGAACGAGCGAGGGGTGAAGCCAATGAGCGTTCATGAAATTGAAGTGACGATCAACGGAAAAAAATATAAAGAACAAGTTGAGTCGAGATTGCTGTTAAGTGATTTTTTACGAGAAACGTGCGGTCTCACTGGCACGCATGTCGGCTGTGAACATGGTGTGTGCGGTGCTTGCACGATCCATTTAAATGGTTCAGCTGTTAGAAGCTGCCTCATATTTGCGGTTCAAGCGGATGGGCAGGAGATCACAACAGTAGAAGGTTTGGGAGAAGACGGTCAATTAACTCCATTACAAAAAAATTTCATTGAATGTCACGGCCTTCAGTGCGGGTTCTGTACACCTGGAATCTTAATGTCAGCAACTGACTATTTACAAAAAAACCCGAATCCTTCCGTTCAAGAAATAAAAGAAATGCTATCAGGACATTTATGCCGATGCACGGGTTATGTTGGAATTATAGAAGCAATTCAAAAAACAGTTGAAGAAAATAGTAATCATGTTCGGGTGGAAAGGTGATGATGATATGAACCTTTTAACTCTTTTTGAATTTGCTGTTGAGCGTCATCCAAATCGACTTGCTGTTGTAGAAGGAGACAGAAGGTATACGTACAGGCAATATCATAACGAAGTGGAGAAAGTCGCTGCTTCACTTCAAAAAATCGGCATTAAACAGCATGATCGCGTTATGATCCTTTTAAAAAATCGTCTTGAAAATACGGTGATTTATTGGGCGCTGCAAAAAATTGGAGCCATTTACACTCCAATTAATTTTCGGCTTTCGGTGAAAGAAGTTGAGTATTGTGTAAATGATGCTGAGGCTGCTGCTGTCGTATACGAGAGCGTAAGCCAAGAATCCGTGCTGAAAGCAAATCTTCATCAAAAACCGATACTTATTGGGTTCGGCGAAGTAGAAGGAGCTGATATCTACTATGATGAACTTGTTGAAAGAAGTCCTGGCAGCTTGGAAAAGCCAACGATAGATGATAACGATATCGCTCTTATGCTTTATACGTCCGGAACAACAGGAAAACCGAAAGGAGTTCCACGAACGCACAAAAATGAATATAGTGCAGCGCTAGCCCATATTATCCAAAACCAATATCAAGACGGGGAAAGTACATTAGGGACAATGCCGCTTTATCACACAATGGGAATGCGCTCCCTTCTATCTATTATGTTTTTAAATGGAAAATATGTTATTCTGCCTGATTTTGATGCAAAGGAAGCGTTGGAATTAATAGAACGTGAAGAAATTACATGCCTTTACTTAGTACCTACGTTATATCACGATATATTAAATCACGCTGAATTTCATCATTTCGATTTGTCTAAGTTGAAAAAAATTGGTTATGCAGGCGCTTCCATGACAACAGCTTTAACAGAAAAATGTATTGAGATGTTAAAGCCTGAAGTGTTTGTGAACCATTTTGGCAGCACTGAAATTTACACATTTACAATAAACCATAATGTGAAGGAAAAACCAGGATGTGCCGGTAAGCCAGGCTTTCATCAGAGTATCCGCATTGTTAAGGCAGATCCTGATGGCAATGCAACTCCAGAGGATGTAGTGGAAAAAGGAGAACTGGGAGAAATCATTGTCAATATTGAATCACCAGAAAGCTTTAAAGGCTACTGGAATAGACCAGATGCTACAAAAAAAGCCATTCGGGATGGATGGTATTTTACTGGAGACCTTGGCAAATTAGATGAGGATGGAGATTTGTATGTCGTCGGACGTGTCGATGATATGATTATTTCCGGCGGAGAAAATATACATCCTCTTGAAGTAGAAGATGTTTTAGCCAAGCATCCGAAAGTGCATGAAGTTGCTGTAATTGGTGAAGAAGATGAGCGCTGGGGCCAAGTTGTTTCTGCCTATGTCGTACCAAAAGATCCGTCACTTACCATACAGGAACTTGACGATTATTGTAAAAATAATACAAAACTTTCAAACTTTAAACGTCCAAGAAAATATGTATTTATTCAAGAAGTACCGAAAAGCGCTGTTGGGAAAATTCTCCGTCGTAAACTCAAAACGGGAGAATTTGAACTATATATAAATGAAAGTGAAAAAATCGTTTAATTTTTTCAAAAAAGAAAGGGGAACCAAAACATGGAAGCAGTAAAACAATATGATCACATTCGAGTTGAAAAAAATCCGGAAAAAAAGACGGCAACAATTGTTTTCGACCGTCCAGAAAAAATGAATTATATTAGCATGCTAGCTCGCTCGCAATTTCCAGAAATTTTTGATGAGTTAAATAAAGACGATGATGTTCGCGTCATTATTATTAAAGGTGAAGGAGATAAGGCATTTAGTGCAGGAGGGAATATCCCTGAATTTTTGGAAGTGCATCAAGAAGAATTATCACATCTTGCTGTAAACGTTGCAGCACCAGAACGTTCTCCAAAGCCTGTCATTGCTCAGCTTCAAGGCTATACGTTTGGAGTCGGTTTTGAAATTGCTATGGCATGTGATTTTCGAATTGCAGCAGACGACACATTATTAGCACTGCCTGAGATGAATCTTGGTATGATTCCGGGAAGCGGCGGAACACAAAGGGTGGCTAAAGCAGTAGGATTAACTCGCGCAAAAGACATGATTATGCGTGCAAGAAGAATTCCTGCTGAGGAAGCGTATCAATGGGGCCTTATTACAAAGGTTGTTCCAAAGGAAGAACTAGAAAGCGCTGTCGATTCACTCGTTGAAGAGCTTGTAAACTTCTCTCCGCTTGCATTAAAAGTATGTAAACAAGTACTCAATGCAGCCGATGAAACACCGCTTAGTGCAGGAATTGAAATAGAAGGAAAAGCCTATGGATTGCTTCGCACTACAGAAGATTTCAAAGAAGGTGTCGAAGCATTCGTCGAAAAAAGAAAGCCGAATTTCACAGGAAAATAATATTGAAATACGAATTATTCGTGCTCCCCAACTATAGTTGAGGGAGCATATAAAAAATAGTTATTTTCAGAAAATTCATAATAAAAGGGGGTATACGATGAATACCGAACGAAAAGGATTTACGAAACATTTAAATATTAACACAGTGAGCGCTGGTACACTTGCCGCTATTTTTGGATGTACTGGTCCAGCTTTAATTATTATTGGTGGAGCAGCAGACGGTGGTTTAACACATGAGCAGACGATCTCGTGGCTCTTTGCTGTTTATTTCTTTGGTGGATTGTTGGGGATTTATTTGGCTTTAAAATATCGCCAGCCGATTGCAGGAGCTTACTCTATTCCAGGTGCAGTACTTGTTGCAGGTGCATTATCACAGTTTTCTTTAAATGAAATAGCGGGTGCTTATTTTGTGGCTGGTGTCATTGTCTTACTACTAGGAATTACTCGTACAATCGGAAAGATAATGAACTGGATACCCGTTCCGATCGTAATGGGGATGATTGTTGGGGCCATGATCCGGTTTGGAACCGGAATGATTACATCTATTGAAAAAGCCCCGTTGATCGCAGGGGTAGCAGTTCTCGTATACTTGCTATCAGTACGATTTATTAAAGTCATACCGCCAATTTTAACATCTTTCATTGTTTCTGTTTTTTTAGTAGTAATCATGAACGAATTTCAAATTCAAGATCAGCAAAGTAGTTTTATTCTTCCACAAATTTTAATACCTTCATTTAGTCTTGAGGCAATAGTATCTGTTTCAATTCCGCTTGCTTTCTTAGTTATCGGAGCAGAAAATGCTCAAGCAACCGGTGTATTAATGGCTCAAGGATACAAGCCGCCTGTCAATGTTATGACAATAATAAGCGGAATTGGTGGGATGGTCACTTCTTTCTTTGGAGGACATAATGCAAATATTGCCGGTCCTATGACGGCCATTTGTGCTTCAGAGGAAGCGGGGAAAAATAAGGAAGGACGTTATGCATCTGTTGTGGTAAACGGTATTTTATTCAGTTTATTTGGATTACTTGCCGGCATCGTCGTACCGTTTGTAACGGCTCTACCATCTGTACTCGTTGGTACTATTGCTGGTCTAGCAATGATTAGCGTACTGGTGAACTCTTTACAAAGTGCTTTTTCTGAAACTAAATTTCAAGTTGGAGCGTTTTTCGCATTAATCATTGGTATGTCGGATATTAGTTTTTTTAATATTAGTTCACCGTTTTGGGCATTAGTTGGAGGAGTGTTGGTTTCCTTGTTAATCGAACCTCATCATTTTCAAAAAGAACATGAGGATAATTTTGATCTTCCTGAGAAAATGGATCGTGCCATTTCTGAAACATTTTAAGGTGTTCAAATTCAAAATGACACAAATTAAAATCGCTTTCTAAAAATCGTTTAGGTTCTGCCTAAAAGATTGTTGTTTTACTATTTCTTTTTGATTGTCCTAGATAGTCGCAAAGCAGCAAATCTTACGAAAACAGCCTTAACAACAACAGGATGAAAAAATTTTTTCTAAATAAGATCTGTTTTGTACAAGCCTATCGTACGATTGCTTTTAGACCTCCTTCTTTAAAACGTCCAAAAAGAAGGAGGTTAATTGATTTTATCCATAAATATTTACTCTACTTTATCATATTTTTTATGTTCCGAACTTATTCATTGAAACGAGAAACATATCGATCCCATTATTTTTAAATTCAGCTTAACAGTAAAATCCACGTTTGATCCTAATTATTATGTTCGAACTTTCGATAATATTTGCTTAATCCTTCTTTGGTTAAGTCTTCTGTCTTAACAAATCCTTTTGACTCATAAAAAATATCTTTTTCATGCTATTATTACTCTTTTCACCTAAAGATCGGCATTGATCATTCTTGATTATTTGCAATATTCCTCTTTTTCATCATAATACATACACTTATAATTTATTATATGCCGACAATAAGTGAAATTTCTGCCTTTATTTTCACACATAATATCCAAACATTTCACTCATGAAAACATGATACACTCCACGGATTTGTAACAGGTTACATCAGTGTAAAATAAAAGCTATTCTCTAAAAGATCGTTGTTATCAATCATAGAGAAATATATATCATATGGTAAAATAAAGTAAAAAGGGGTAGTTTCAATGGGATTGCCAAAATGTTGTAAATGTAACTATCCATTTAGTTGGAGAAACATATTTCGTGCTTCGTTCAAATTTAGCCAAGAAATAAAGTGCCCTAAGTGTGGAACAAAAATGTATCCAACAATGAAATCAAGACAAAAAATGGGTATAGCAACTTTTGTACCATTGGTCATATCTTTTGCATTACAGGTATTTGGGCTTCCATTCAAGTTTACTATGTTGATATTTTTGTTGTTGTCAGTTTTGGGTATGATATTGCTGCCATTTTTATATTCGTTTGTCGATCATGAGGAGCCCTTTTGGTGAAAAAGGACGTATTGTTAAAGCTGATGATAAAAGGGTTTTTACGTAATCTTGATGATAGGGAGGAGTTTTATGGAGAATATTAGTGTGTAAAGTTTTTAGCTTCTCATCTTAATTCAATAATCCCGATTTTTCATCAAAAGGACGTCAGAACCGGTACCCCCGTATCGTCTGAAAAAAATCCCCGCATATAACTATAGTGTCAATGAGAGAAGCTGTCGTTTACGATTACGAGAGAAGAATTTTTTTGTTCAAAAGAGATATATGAAAGAGGAATGAATATTTTCTAATAATATAAGGAAATTGAGGATCGAAAACAGTTCAGAAATCAATTCAATCTCTCAATTGCTCCTTCGAAATGAAAGAAAAAATGAGAAAGTAGGTTGGATCTATTTAAGCGATGCCTTTCAAAAACGAAAGAGGGTTTTTCCAAAATTTCTATTTTTATTGAGGAAGACGAAAAGACATTCGAACTGTTATCGAGGACATCGTTTGATCTCTACCGATTAGTAAGAGCAAAAAAGGATAGAAACGCAAAGTACGTTATGAGAAAAATCTCTACTCAACATCTTCTGAACTTGCGCAAAAAAAGTATGGTTAAAGATTACAAATAATCATTTGATTGTATTAAATGATCAGTAAACGAAACATCGTTGTTAAATTATGAAACGCAACAAAAGACAATCATCCGAGAATGGAAAAATCAGCGAAAATTATTCTGAATTATGTGATAGATTCTTAATAGATCAACAAAAAGTATCTATAACCGCTCTTGCGAATGTAGAGAGTGTCGAACTTTCTCCATTTAAGCGAAACATTGCTTAAAGTGTTTTTAAACATCATACTCCAATTACCATGTGAATACATGAAAGTTGATGCGATTGATATCGAAATGACCGCAATATGGTATAATAATAGTTATATTTATAATGAAGAAAGGAGCATACCGATGGCTGAAATTACAAATGAAATGATTTTGCAAGCGATTAAAGAACTGGCTGAGCAGCTAAAAAACCATTCAGAAGAAACGAATAACCGGTTTGAACAAATTGACCAACGGTTTGAGCAAATTGATCGACGGTTTGAACAAATTGATCAACGGTTTGAGCAGATTGATCGACGGTTTGAACAAATTGACCAACGATTTGAACAAACCGATCAGCAGTTTGAACAAACGAAGCAGCAATTGGTCGAAATCAATGAGCGGCTCGACCAAGTTGAACAAAAGATCGAGGAGATGGGCAAACAGCTCACTGATGTAGCAAACGGTCAAAAAATTCTTGTGGAAGAGTTGTTTGAAAATAAGAAAGAAATCAAGCGAGTCAAAAATATTTTAAACATATATTAACCGCATTGATCTATTAAGCGTTTCTTTTTGGACAAAACCGTTAGATAAAAACAAAATGATGTCTGAAATTAGCTTTTCGCCTCCCTGTTTTCTTCAAAATAATGTCAAACTTCTTCGCTGTTTTCTATTTAGCTTTATTCGTTCCTATTATTATCCAATTAATACTATCCCCGTTTTAACACATAATCCCCGGAATAGGATCTGGCTTGTGCTGTCTACAGTGTGAGAAAAAAGACGCAACAAAGGATAAATCCCCATTCAAAAAACAGCGGCTGTCTCATCGGTTTAACGACCATTGCGGCAGCCTCGTTATGCTTTCACCTTATTGATTAATTTTTATTATAAATGCAATAATTTTTTCTATCAGCGAAAGCAAAGATTGACATTAGCTTTAAGCGCCTCAGGCTTTTTACTTTCGGTACTTTCCATTCTTCCCTGTTTTGAAAATCTATTTACAACAAAGCAAATTTTTCCTATAATTATAACTAACTAATTAGTTAGTTATAAAAAAGAGGTTCTTGTTGGCTGTAAAAAAAGGCGAAGTGAGTAAGAGAAAGTTATTTCAAATGCCAGAAGAGCTTTTTACGGAAATAAGGTTTTCAAAGTATCAAAAGGAGCGAATTTGTTGCAAAAACAGGCTTAACGCAAGCTTTATTTTACTTTAATTTCAAGAGTAAGGAAGATATCTTTCAACAAATATTTCAAAATTTTGATCAACAGTTAATAAAACTAAGGGATGTTGGAAAAATCTGTTGAACTATCGCTATCGGATGTCAAAGTTTTGTAACCAACATGTTTATCAAAATGTTTACTTTTTTAGGAAAAAAACAAATCAGACAAGGAGACAGTGATCAGATTTGAAAAAGATTGATATGTTCAATAACAAGCGATTCGGAATTGTAAAAGAAAAAATTGACACATGGGTGGCAGCAGAGTCCATTGTTACTATTACATCGATATTTATTAACAGGAGAAAAAGTAAAGTAGGACAGATGTTTTTGGGCGGAATTCAAAATCGTTCGAAAAGCGGTGATTGAAATGGTATTAGAATGGATGGATTCTCAACTTCATTTGATTAGCGTGCTTTGGTTATTTCCCATTTTGTTTATGTTTCATGATTTCGAAGAGATTCTTACGGTGGAGAAGTGGACCAAACAGAACAAAGAACAAGTTCTTGCGGTTTTACCTAAATCAATACGAAAATATTTTTATAGCAGCTTTCAGATGACAACTGTTCAATTTGCGAACGATGTATTTTGGATTTTCCTTACCATTACAACAGCAACATGTTTAGCCGTCATTTTCTCTTTTTACTATATTTTTTTAATGTTACTGTTTATCTTTTTTGCCCATGTGTTCACACATTTAGGGCAAGCACTCTACCTAAGAAAATACACTCCTGGTGTAATCACTTCCATCATTCTAGTGTTGCCCTATTCTTCATATACCTACTATCGATTGCTGAAAGAACAAGTCATAAGCGGAACAGATATATTGTGGAGTACTATTGGAGCTTTCATCATCGTGCCAATATTATTTCTGTTTCTGGTGAATGAAAGAAATAAAGCTACAAAAAAAGTTGAGGAAGATGGTGCCGGCAAGAATTTTTTGTAATGTAAGATAGATAGGGCATCTCTGAAATGGATTACCTTAAACAATTTAAGAAAGACCAAATTTGATACAATTGTTATACATGATATCAAAATATTTAACAGAAATATCATTAATTGGTTTATACAAAATGGATTTCATTTCAGTTTGTACTTTAAAAAATTAATAGGTTGTGTAAAGAATTATTGAACGAATGGAGAGATCACTTATTAACTAACGGATTCCCTTTTAAAGTGCAAAATTAAATAACTTTTGAAAGTACATTAAAAAGCAGGGTAATTGTCATATCAAATTACCCTGCTTTTTTCTCCTCTTTGGCAAATCAAAAATATAAATAATGTAAAATTTTTTATCCAAAATCAGTAGCGTTGCATAAAAAATAAAAACATTTTATGCAGAATTTTCTGAATAAAATATTTTATAATAAACGAAAAACAAGGCAGTAACCAACTAAAGGTGATCACTATCCATTTGGTAATAAATGTATTTGTTTTATTGTTACATGGCTACTGCGCTTCGCCGACTTTTTTCAACTCATTCCCGTTGAATTCGTTCCACCCACACGGTACTTGGTTTCCAAAGAAAAACGCGAAGCCAACGATAAATCTGGGTGAGAGAATGTTTCGATTTCATTTCAAGTTGAATAAGAATGAGTAAACAGTAAGAAATCAGAGCTAAGTAAACCTGATTTTCTACAGCTTCTGGACTCGTTCCATAAAGATGTTTGAGTGTTAAACGTTGCTTAATCCACTTAAAAAATAGTTCAATGGCCCATCGAGAACGATAGATATCACCAAGTTCTTCTGGATCTAGGTCGAATCGGTTCGTAATGATTCGAATTCGATTCCCGTCCGAATCGAATGTTTCGATTAATCGAAAGACATTTTCCGTTCGTTTTTGTGGTGTCCCAATGACCACCATCGAATCAGATAAAATAGAGGAATTGGATGGGACAGAGAACGATTCAAGAAATCGAACATAGGCATTCTTTTTCAGACGGGAGGCGAAAAAGAGGCCTTTATCACAGTAATAATCGAACTTTTCGTAGTCTACATAACCACGATCAAACACGTACATGGCATCTGTTTCGTCGATCAGTTGTTCCATTTGTGTTCGATCATTGTTCCCTGCTGGGGTCATGACCATTTTTTCCGGATAAACCGTATCTTCATTGACAAACACCAGTCGTAAATGAACCTTAATTCCCGACTTCGTTTTGCGAAACGTAGCCCATTGATATTTTTTCAGATTCAGTGAAATGGTCGTAGAATCCACGATTTTTAAGCCACTCACCTGACTGGAGGAATTCGTGGACATCTGGCGGATTTGATTCACTAAATCCAGAAAGATTTCTGCGAGCAATTCGGGTTTTACTTGGCGATGTTTTCGAGAAAGTTGTGAAGCACTAATAGATGTCAATCCTAATTCTCGCTGAAAATCATCCAGTAACGCATCATCGGCGATGGCGCGCAGTCCTTCTCGTTGTTGAAGTTGAGCATGCAAAAACAAAAGTAAATACGCTTTTGTGGTTAATTTTTTCGTATATTTATCTTGTTTCATCTCTTCAATTCTTTGTGTAAATTTAACAGAATTGAGAGGAGTGACCCATTTACCAAATGAAGAAAATAGTGTATCCTTGTCCATAGGCTTCATCCTTTATATTGGATTTGGACAGGGACCACCTGTACCATCCATTATAAAGGATTTTTTTATGGACTTTTTTCAATTCGGAATTTTCGAATTAAATTAATGCAACGCTAGTGATCCAAAATGTAATATATATATTGAATTATGTAATATATATTGTATAAAATGTAATATATAAATTACATTCAGAGAGGGTTTTGAAATTGTGAAAAACAATCTTAAAGTTGCTCGTATCCAAGTAAATCTGACCCAACAACAACTGGCAAAAAAGGTTGGTGTAACTCGCCAAACTATCAGTTTAATCGAAAAAGGAAAATACAATCCTACTTTAAAATTGTGCCTCGAAATTTGTTATGCGGTTAATAAAACGTTAGATGAAATTTTTTGGGTAGACAAGGGAGAGTGATTAAATTGCAAAAAATAAAAGACGAACGATTATTATTGAAAAATCTGCAAAATTTACGAATTGCCTACATTTTACAGACACTTGGAATCATCGGAATATTAGGCTATGACCTAATAACAAAAGGAATAGATGGAATGAGAGAAAATCCATTATGGTTTGTGTTTATCCTTACAACGGTCGTATCAGCTTTCTTATCAATGAACATTAGTGTGGAATATGAAAGTCAAAAAAGGTCACCCAAAAAAGGATTCCTAATATCACTTGTTGTATTAACACTTATTTCAACTATAATAGGAATCCTCACATCATTAAGTGAAGGATTTACTGCAATTAATGGTGTTTTAATTGCAGGAATAATTTTTATATGTGGAATCGTTCCGATTTCTTATCTATATTATTTGAGAAAGAAAAGCATAGATGATCATACAGATTGAAGGAATAAACAATTGGAAAAACTTTTTTAAAAAATATTTAAAATTAAATAAACGAATAGCAGGCGAATATTCCGTGGCTGTTGTCCCACCAAAAAGAATGGCCTAAATTCCAGTGAACGATTTAAACGTTGAGGAAGATTTTATATATTTTTGCTTTTCAAAGTTTACAAAATCAATGATAGCAGCCTTTGTTTTTTTGTCATGTAGACACCTCATTTGTTAGTCTATTATTACTATGAGCATTTTGTAAAATTAGATTTTTATTAAAAAGAGTTTTAAAAGAAACCCAAATAAATTGGGGTATTTTGTATCTTTGGTTTACAAATATTCTGTTTGTCCTTTTTTGGGCGTACTTGCAGAATTTTTCGCTTTAAAAATTTTTTGTCTCATCACCATATTCTGTGATGTTCACACAATTCCGGAAATAAGTTAGCAAGATTGATACTCAATCTAGAGTAGCTCCTTCGTCAGCTTGCAGACCACTAAGTTGGTAGATGAAGGCGGTCAAGTGCTTTCCTTGACGGATTCCATTCTACCAACTACAATGCGGAAAGCTGATGAAGGGCATGGTTAAGCAACCTGATTTTTATAAGTTTTACCTGTACATTCCAAAAATACACGTAGCCGAAATCTTTCAAGGTTTCTGAAGCCAAAAGCACGTCTTTTGATGTTCTTACTCTTATGGTTTGTACCTTCAATCCGGCCATTCGTAAAAGGGGTAAGAAAATATTGTAAAATTTGTGCCTTCCAATTTTCTATCGTCTTGGCTACTTGATGAAATGAAGGAAATGGGCTGCTCCATGCGAGTTGAATCTATTCTTCTAAGAGTGAATCAGCTGTATCATAGTCATTCACTTGGTATATTTTTCTAAATAGTTCTTTTAGAAAATAGGCATATGACAATTCTGAATGCTCTTTGAGCATCTCGTCTAATTGTTGTTTTTCATTAGCCGTTAACTTTTCAGAACCTTTCAAGAGTTTAAACCGTCCCTTTTTTAGTCCAGGAGTTTTCTTTCTAACTTGGTCAAGTGCATGTGTCACCTTTTGCACCACATGATATTTATCAATGACGATACAGGCCTCTGGGAATATAGATTTAACAGCTTTATGGAAGGGATCCCACATATCCATAACAACGGTATGAACCCATTTATTAGACAGAATCTTCTTGGCAAGTAAGATCTGAGTTGAATGATAACTCCGTTGATGTTCCATACCAAGCACACTCCCGGATTGGGTATCCATAAGAACTGTTTCATATCGGTGACCCTTTCGGACAGCGATCTCATCAAGGTTAAGGATTAATTCATTGTTTTCTAAAACACTTTCAAGAGTTTCTAAATGCTCCTTCTCTTTTTCTTTAGCAACGGAATAAAATATTCTTTCAACGGTTGTATAAGGTATTT